>NZ_JBEPPZ010000001.1:0-609128 GCF_040547565.1 Marinobacterium sp. MBR-109 | reverse complement strand
CTGAAATCGGATATCGAAATCGGCCCGGTATACCACCGGCTGCCTGAGCGGATCAGAGCCCATGCCATGATCTGCTTTATCGCTTTGGTTCTGCAGCGCGTGATGCGGATGCGCTTAAAGGCAGCAGGCTCCGAACACTCGCCCATGAGGGCACTGGAGCAGTTACGGCGTATCCAATATCACCAAGCCACCCTCGGTGGCAGCACCGTGACAGGCGTGTCCAGCATGAGCCGGGAGCAGCTGGATATCTTCAAGGCCCTTAGTATCGAAAAACCCAGCGTTGGCACCGATAACCTGATCGTGTAGTGGAGCATTTTGCAGTGCTGTCTATACGAATCAATAACTTATAACGCTAACTGTCGAAAATGGGGGATCAGGCGAAAGGTCAGGTTGATGCGCGGTTCATGGCAGCGCCGGCTGCGTGGCAGGCAATGCTGCCAGTGGTGCTGGGTAGGGCCGGCCATCAGCAGCAGCGAACCGTGCTCCAGTATTAGAGTGTGAGTCTCGCGATGGGTGTTGTGGCGCAGCCTGAAGCGACGCTCGGCACCCAGACTGACGGATGCGATCAGAGGGTTGGGGCCAAGTTCGGGCTCGTTGTCTGCATGCCAGCCCATGGCATCCTGACCATCGCGGTAGAGGTTCAGCAGTAGGGCGTTGAACGGCTGGCCACACACTGACTCCAGCCGCTGTTTCAGTGGCCGCAGAGCGGGTAGCCAATCGCTGCCGGCCAGACGCAGCCCCGAATAGGTGTAATGAATGCCGGGGTCGGACTGGAATGCCTGCAGGCGCGGAATCAGATGCTCGCGGCCAAACAGCCGGATCCGATCCTGACGCCAGTTCACCCGTTGCTGCAGCAGTTGCAGCAGAGTGTCGGCTTCCCCGCGCTCAAGGAAGCCCGGGCGATAGCGCAACTCGGCGTCCGGCAGTGACAGTTCAGTCGGTGTCACGTTGTTGCATCAGCTCACGCACGGCCTCGGCAATGGGGGGGGCGATATCGATCTGGTTGCTCAGGTGCGGGATGCAGGCGGTCGTGACCACATCGGCAACCTGAGTCAGGCGAGTATAGGCGTCGCCGGCAAAGATGCCGTGTACGCCGATGATGGTCGCTCTGGGCAGGCCGGCAGACTGCAGGTGGCTCAGGGTTTCCAGCATGGTACGACCGCTGGAAATGATATCGTCCACCAGTACCGGGGTGCATTGCTGACCCTGCTCCAGATCCGGCAGCGAGATGCTGACATCATAGTCGCCACGGCGCTCTTTCTGCAGAATCTGGAACGGTACGCCTGCAAGGCTCGCGACATGGGACACCCACTGTTCGCTTTCGCTGTCCGGGCCGATCAGCAAAGGGTCACGGATATGCTGGCCGATCCAGTGTGCAATCAGTGGGGCGGCCTGAACCACGCGGGACGGGATGGTATAGATCTCGTCCAGTGAGTGATAGCGGTGCAGGTGCGGGTCCACGGTCACGAGGTAATCGAAGGCCTCGGACAGCAGTCGCGCAAAGGGGCGGGAGCTGACACACTCGCCCGGCTTGAAGCGCTTGTCCTGTCGCATGTAGGCAAGGTAGGGGGTGATCAGGCCCACTTCGGTGGCTCCCATCTCGCGCAGCGTATCTGCCAGAAACAGCAACCGCAGCAGACGCTCGTCAGGGTGAAACAGGTTGCACAGAATGACGCAGCGGCGCCTCTTGCATTCGGTGTGTACCCGCAGGTAGCTTTCGCCGTCGGGGAAACGGCGCTGCTCCAGTACCCCTGCCTGTGCATCCAGCAGTCGAGTCAGTTGTGATGCCAGTGCCGGGTCTGAATCAGGGTTGAACAGCAGAATACTCATGCGCAGGCTTCCTCGCTTGAATCGGTCAGTTCGATCACTTCCAGATGATCGTTCAGATACTCTACCGCATAGTTGAGTTCGCCGGCATTTTCGGCGTGGATCATCATCAATACATCCTGACAGGCAACCCGGTCGCCGAGTTTGGCGCAGATCTCAACCCCCGCGGCTGGATCGGCCGGAGCCCCGGCAAGCTTGGCAATCTTGGCCAGAATGCGGTTGTCGATCCGCTCAACAATGCCGTCACGCTCTGCCACCATGGCGTAGCGGTAGGGCGCCACAGGCGGCACCTTCAGACCGCCCTGAGCGAGGCAGATGGCACGAAACTTGGCCCAGGCACTGCCGTTGTTGAGGGTTTCCTCGGCCAGAGCAACACCCTCTTCAACACTGATCCCTTTAACCATCGCCAGCATGGCCCCCGCGACCCGCGCGGCACGGTCACGCAGATCGGCTGGGGCACCGGGATGATTCTGCATCACCGCCAGCAGGTCGTGTGCTTCCAGCGCAGGGCCGATACCGCGCCCGACCGGCTGAGAGCCGTCGGTGAAAAGAATCTTCAGGGTCAGGCCCAGATTTTCGGCCACGACTCGGAAGCTTTCCCCGAGGCGCTCGGCGGCTTCCTGGCTGCGCACCTTGGCGGTTGGGCCAACCGGAATGTCGATCAGTACATGGGTTGCGCCTGCTGCAATTTTTTTCGACAGTACCGACGCAATCAACTGACCCTCGCTGTCGATATCCAGTGCTCGCTCGACCTGAATCAGCATGTCATCGGCCGGGCTCAGTCGCATGGAGCCGCCCCATGCCAGGCAGCCACCTTCGGCCCCGACCACCTGACGCATCTGCTCCAGTGTCAGGCTTACCTCGGTCAGTGTTTCCATGGTGTCGGCCGTTCCGGCCGGTGAAGTGATGGCGCGGGATGAGGTTTTGGGGACGGTCAGGCCGCAGGCGGTCAGAATCGAGACCACAATCGGGGTGGTACGATTGCCGGGCAGGCCGCCCACGCAATGCTTGTCCACCACCATGGGGAGCTTCCAGTCCACGGTACTGCCTGACTTGACCATCGCCTGAGTCAGTGAAGTGATCTCGTTATCGTTCAAGCTGTCATCGCCGCATGCGGTAATGAACGCGGCCAGATGTACATCGGCATAACGGCCATCGACGATATCGTTGATGATGCTCTGGAACTGCAGATCAGTCAGCTCATGACCATACACCTTGGCACGGACATAGGAGAGCGACTGCACCGGCTTGGGATGCGACAGCCAGATGGGGTCGTTCTGTTCCAGTCGCAGGCGCTGCCAGGCCGACTCTGAAAAGCCGACCTCCTCCTCACTGATCAGGTCGCTGGTGATGATGTTGAGTGAGGCAATCAGGTGCTGGTTCTGATGAGTGGTAACCAGTACGCGTGACAGGCTTTCAAACCCTTCCGAGCGACAGACGTGGCTCTGGGCCGGCAGGTAGAGGGTTGGCTCGTGGTGGGTATCAATTCCGAGCCGGCGAGCCTTGAGGGGCGCCATGCGCTCAGGGGTCAGCATCATCATTGCGGATCTCCGATCGGTTACAGCCTTTGGCTCAGTGTAACCCAACTGCAGCAATTGCGGATATTCGGCTTTACGCCTCGCTCCGGGTCGAGATGCTGTCGAGAGGAGGGCGCTGCTGTTAGAATGCTTGATTCGACTTTGGATCTATCAGGATTAGAGCACATCTATGGAACGCCGTTACCGTTTGGTTCTTTCCTGCCCGGACCGGGTGGGCATCGTTGCGATGGTCAGTAACTTCATCTCCAGTCATGGTGGCTCCATCGCGGATGCCAACCAGCACTCCGATCCGGTCACCGGTCGCTTCTTCATGCGGGTTGAGATCAGCGCGGCCACACTGCCGTTTACGCTTGAGCAGCTGCAGGAGGCATTCGCACCGATCGCGGCTTCTTTTCAGATGGACTGGGAGATCAACGACTCGTCCCGTCCCAAGCGTGTAGTACTAATGGCCAGTCGCGAGTCCCACTGCCTGGCGGATCTGCTCTACCGCTTCCACAGCAAGGAGCTGTTCTGCGAGATTCCCTGCGTGATCTCCAACCACGATGATCTGCGCAGCATGGTGGAGTGGCACGGCATCCCCTACCACCATGTACCGGTCGATCCGGCAGACAAGGCCCCTCACTTTGCTGAAGTAAACCGGCTGATCAATGATTACGAAGCCGATGCAGTGGTGCTGGCGCGCTATATGCAGATTCTGCCGCCAGACCTGTGCGACCGTTACCCGCACCGGATCATCAATATTCACCACAGTTTTCTGCCATCCTTTGCCGGGGCCAAGCCCTATCATCAGGCCCATGAGCGCGGGGTAAAACTGATCGGCGCAACCTGTCACTATGTCACCCAGGATCTGGATGCGGGTCCGATCATCGACCAGGACGTAACCCGTATCAGCCATCGTGACCTGCCGGAAGATATGGTGCGGCTGGGGCGTGATGTCGAAAAGACCGTGCTGGCACGAGGGCTGCGCTGGCACCTGGAAGATCGGGTGCTGGTCCATGGCAACAAGACGGTTGTGTTCTCCTGAACCGATGGTTGCCGTTCAGGGTCTGAACTAGTATTAACAACAGACAGGCTGCCGTACGCTACCTGGCAAGTCGAGATAAGGAGCCTCAACATGCTCAGATCAGTTAAAGCACAGGATTACATGGCCACTCGCCTGATCTCATTTGGTCCGGAAACCCACCTGTTCGATGCGATCCGTGCGATGCAGGAATATGGTATATCCGGCGCACCTGTAGTGGATGTTGATGGGTGTCTGCTGGGCATGCTGTCGGAACTGGATTGCCTCAAGGCAATTCTGAGCCAGACCTACCATGAAGAAGAGATGGGCAGTGGTGGTCATGTGGCTGACTACATGACCCGAAACGTTGACACGGTTGCTCATGACGCCGACCTGACCGCTGTAGCGCATCAGTTCATTACCAAGGGGCGGCGACGCCTGCCGGTGGTCAAGGCCGGCAAACTGGTTGGCCAGATCAGCCGGCGTGATGTGCTGCGTGCCGTGGAAGAATTTGCCAAGGATGGTTGAGTGAAACCGAGAGACATCAACCATGAGTGACTGGCTGCCGGAAGCGCCACTGCTGTTTTATCCCTCTTTGGCGCATCGCCTTGGCAGTGACGAGGCGTTACTGCTGTACATTTATACCGACTATGGTCGCTTGGCGGGCATGAAGGCGGATGATGGCTGCGTGGAGTGTATTCTGCCCCACAGCCGCTGGCTGCAGCTTGCCGGTTTCTGGAGCGAAGAGCGGCTGCGCACGGCCACTGAAAGCCTGGAGCGGCAGGGTTGCCTGCAGGCCAATCTTAGTCAGGGGGGCAGCGTACGGCTGCGGCTGCTGCCGCAGCAGGTAAGTGCGCCTGAGCCTGAAGTTCGTACCGAAAGTGGCCAGCCGGCCCCGCCCGCTGTACAACAGTTGCCGGTGTATGATGCACCACCACCAAGACCCGCGCGGCGCGAGACCATGATGCAGCGCAAGGGGCCTGCTCCCACCTTTGGCGGCAGCATCGGCTGGCGCCGTCACAAGGATGAGTTGCAGGCGATCTTTGAGCAGGCGGAAGAGCGCAACCAGCAGCTGCAGTCCATGTTTCTGGGCTGGGAGCCCTCTGACATGTTTCACGCCATGCTTCCGCGTCACTCGATTCCGGCGGAATTTGCCAGCGGCTGCCTGGACGAGTTTGTATTGTATTGGCTCGACAAGGATCGCAAGGAAAGCAATTGGGATCAGAAATTTCTGGCCTGGGTCAAACGCGAATGGGTCAAGAAGCAGACGCGTGATGCACGGGAACAGCGCTATGAACAGGAACGCCAGTCAGTCGTAACAGGGGGCAGTGATGAAAACACCCGCCGGGATTCTCGGGAAAAGCGCAAACGGATTACCGCAGCCATCATGGACATCAAGGACACCGACTGGTAACGACGCACGCGAGCAGGCTAAGGCCCAGCCGATCAGCGCCGAAACCAAAACACTGGTGAACATGATATTCGCCCGTTTCATGGCGATCTATGGGCACAAGTTCAAAAGCTGTTTTGAAACCGAAGATGAGCTGCGCATCGCCAAGCGCGAGTGGGCACTGAGTCTGCGCGGCTATGGCGAGTCGGAACTGGTTGCCGCCGTCAATCGCTGCAAGGAAACCCTGGCCTGGATGCCGACCATCTCGGAGTTTCTGGCCCTGCTGCGAGAGATTAGCGGTGATCATGGCCTGCCGGGCATGCGCGATGCCTATATCGAGGCCTGCATGCACGCCGAGCATCCACTTGAACATCCGTGGAGTCATCCGGCGGTGTATCATGCCGGCCGTGAGACCGGCTGGTTCAGGCTGCGCAGTGAAGAGGAGCGGCAGGTGCTGCCGGCTTTCAGCTATCAGTATGATGTGATGTGCCGGCGTGTGCGCGAGGGTGAGTCGCTGGAGCAGCCGGTACCGGTGGCGATTGAAAACAAGCAGGCCAATACGGTCGCCGACTTTATTCAGCGCTTCACGGCCGAGCATGATCTGGAACCGGAAGAGGGCGCAACACTGCTGTATTACCTGACCCTGCCTCGCGGCAGCAAAATTCGTCAGCGGATGCAGCAACAGTCACAGCAGAAGTTGGATCAGCGCGCGGCCGGTATCACCTTGCCGGATGAGGCGCACTGAATCACCCCACTTCTGCTCAATGTGTTTCGGTTGGTGTGGCAAAACTCTGACCGAACATTTCCCCGATTGCCTGACTCAAGCACTCACTGCGTTCCGGGTTGCGAAACGCGTGCAAAATCAGGGCTCTGTGTACCGGCATGAACATCAGCTCCGCCAGAATGCGGCTGAATCCGACCTGACCAGCCTTACCTTCCGCCAGCCGTTCCAGAAATACCTGCAGAACTTCAGGTGCCATCAGTGCACTGTCACAGCGGGTGGCAACCACCGTAATCACTTCCGGTTCCAGCGCATGCGGAGTCGCCAGCACATCGAGCATTAGACGCTGCTTGGCTGATTCGTCCGTAATGTTGGACAGTGCCCGGCACAGGGCGGCAACACGGTTACTGTCCGTTTCCATTAAAGATGCCTGCAGCAACTGCTCCAGTTCAGCCTGCAGGCCTGCGCCGGGTTTGATGTGTTCCAGCAGTGGGCAGAGGGCTTCCAGAACGGACGCTGGCATTGCGGGCAGACGTTGTTTGAGTGCCTGGTCGTTGTCATCCTGATCCAGACGCATAATGAAGTCGGCCAACCCCTGATAGGCGAGTGTCTGCCACGCATCAAGAGGCAGCCGGTCGCTGAACCAGGCCTGGGTACGCTCATAGTGCGGTGAGGCCGGTGACTGCATTTCGCGAGCGGCCAGGGCATGGAAGGCGGCCATGCGACTCTGGTCCGGGGTGAAAGAGTACGGATTGTCCTTCAGTGCATCTTCATCCAGCTGGCCATTTTTGCTGTTGATTACGTTCTGGATCAGGCGCTTGAGCAGGTCATCTCGGGCGGCAGGTGCTATCAACCCCTGTTCGTCCAGGGGCAAACGCAGAAACCAGACCGCATTTTCCTGTTTGCGTTTCGGATTCCAGATCAGCAGCGCCAGCCAGGCAAGGTGCTGAAACGGCGTCGGGTAGGCCAGCTGAGAGTCTTCAATGCGGCGAAACTGGTCCTGGCTTAATTTGCTGATTCGACGTCCCATATCAAATACCCGAAGGGCGGCACCGCTGGCACGCAGTAGTTCAGTGATTGAGTCGGGCAGAGCAGTTTCAGTATTGGCAGGCATGGCGCTCACACAGCTTGGCGTTGGTCGGGCAGCCATTTTACCAGCTGAGGCGCGCAAATGCAGATCAACAGGGTCTGTCCCGTTTGTGGAAACAGAGCATGTTGCACCAGCCAGCGTTTGTTAAGTCACGCTTGTGATAAAATTCCGACTTAATATGGATAAAGGCTATTCCGTACGATGATCCTCACGCTTCTGTTTGCCAGCGCGATGCTGCTGATCAGCATCCTCCTGAGCCCGCTTTCCAACCGTATCGGCATGCCGGTGCTGTTACTGTTTTTGGGTGTTGGACTGCTGGCCGGTCAGACTCAGGTGGGGCAAAACCTGTCGGCGGATGTGGAAAGCACGTTTTTTGTCGGTCACCTGGCGCTGGCGATCATTTTGCTGGATGGTGGCATGCGTACCCGTATCGAGACGTTCCGGGTCGGGCTGCGGCCTGCTTTGGCGCTGGCCACCTTCGGGGTTGTTATCACGGCTGCCGTGACCGGGCTGGCAGCCTGGTGGATTCTCGAATTGCCACTGCTGCATGCGCTGCTGATCGGCACCATCATCTCGTCAACCGATGCTGCCGCTGTATTTGCGTTGCTGCAGAATCACGGCCTGCGTCTGAATCAGCGTGTCAGTGCAACCCTTGAGATCGAGTCGGGCAGCAACGATCCGATGGCGATCTTCCTGACCATCATCCTGCTGGAATTGATCACGCGGGAGACTCCGCCGGGGGTAGCTGAAGCCGCGCTGCTGCTGGGTAAACAGCTGGCGCTGGGGGCGCTGGGTGGACTGGCCGGCGGTTGGGTCATGGCGCGGCTGTTGCCATGGCTGGACTTGCAACCAGCCTTTTATCCGCTGTTGGTGACCGCTGCCGGGCTGACGGTCTTTTCGGTGGTCTATCTGCTCGATGGCAGTGGCTTCCTTGCCATTTACCTGATGGGTATCCTGATCGGCAACCGCGGATTGCGCAAGCTGGATGACATCCTGCAGGTGCATGATGGGTTGGCCTGGCTGGCCCAGCTGAGCCTGTTCCTGATGCTGGGGTTGCTGCTGTCACCGCATGACAAACTGATCTTCGTGCCCGAAGGCATTGCGCTGGGTGCCGTGTTGATCCTGCTGGCCAGGCCCCTGTCCATCGCACTGACGCTCTGGCCGTTCGGCTTTCGTTGGCGTGAGCAACTGTTCATCGCCTGGGTGGGTCTGCGCGGGGCCGTGCCGATTGTACTGGCGCTGTTTCCGTTGATGGCGGGTCTGGATAATGCGGCGCTGTTCCCCACCATCGCCTTTATTGTGGTGATCATGTCGTTGCTGCTGCAGGGGACCACGCTGGCGCGAGCAGCACGCTGGCTGAAACTTGAACTGCCAGCCGAGCCTGAAGCGATGCGCCGCCTGAGTCTGGAGTGGTCAGTGGAACAGAACCATAGGGTCTGGGTGTTTGAGCTTGATGGTGAACACTGGACACCGGCCAGAACCCTGAAAGGGGTCAAACTGCCGGACAACATCGTGATCAGTGCGGTCCTGCGGGGCCGTGAACTCCTGCCCTGGACGTCTGAACTCAAGCTGCAGTCCGGTGATCGGCTGGCGGTGATCGGCAATGACGAAGCGGAAAAACCACTGGCGCGTCTGTTCAGTTCCGTCGAATCAATCCCGGCGTTGAAGGAACGTACCTTCTTCGGCGCCTTTGAGCTCAATGCCAATGTTGAGCTTGCGGCACTGGCACAGAATTTTGGCGTGAGCGTGCCGCAGGAACAGATGGACCAGAACCTGTCAGACTATATCCGCTTGCGGCTTCACACGGCCCCGGTTGTGGGGGACCGAGTGCCCCTGGGCGCCATTGAACTGGTAGTCAAGGCGGTTGAGGCGGGTCAGGTTACACGCGTCGGTCTGAAGTTCTGATCCTGATCGCTGACACCTCTTGGCTGACATGGTTTAATGCCCCCGCGCACTGAATGACAAAGGAGAGTAACGCGTGATCGAAGCTGTCTGGATTATCTTTGCCTTTTCGTTGGGAATGGCGGTCAAGCTGGTGGGGTTGCCGCCGCTGATCGGTTATCTGGCGGCGGGCTTTGCCATTGTGGCCGCAGGTGATATCGCGGGTATTCCCGTTGAGGGCACCGATGTACTTGAGCATCTGGCCCATCTGGGTGTTCTGCTGCTGCTGTTTACGGTGGGGTTGAAGCTCAAGGTCCGTAATCTGGTGCGCCCCGAGGTGATTGGCGGAGGCGTGCTGCACTTTGTCATCTCAATTTTGCTTTTCATGCCCGGCATACATTTTTTTATGGAGCTGGACTGGTACACCTCCCTGATGCTGGGGATTGCACTCTCCTTTTCCAGCACGGTACTGGCCGCCAAGGTACTGGAGTCCAAGCGCGAGCTGCGTGCCTTTCACGGCCGGGTGGCGATCGGTATTCTGATTGTGCAGGACTTGTTGGCATTGCTGGTACTGGCGCTGGCCAGCGGCAAAACGCCTTCCATGTGGGCGCTGGTGGTATTTGGCATACCGCTTCTGCGACCGATTCTGTACAAAGTGCTTGATGTCAGCGGACATGATGAACTGCTGGTGTTGCTGGGGTTGCTGCTGGCGCTGGTGGTGGGTGGGCATGGCTTTGAAAGTATCGGCCTCAGCTCTGAGCTGGGTGCACTGGCGTTCGGTGCGCTGCTGGCCAACCACAAGCGAGCCGGGGAATTGTCTCAGTCGCTCTGGAGCATCAAGGAAGTGTTTCTGGTGGGCTTCTTCCTGCAGATCGGTATGGGTGGTCTGCCGGACATGGATGCGATTGTGTTCGCGGTGGTGATGGGCGTGCTGTTGCCGCTGAAAGGGATTCTGTTCTTCTTCCTGCTGCTGATGTTCAAACTGCGGGCACGCAGCGCCTTCCTGTCCGGTTTGAGCCTGACCAACTACAGTGAATTCGGCCTGATCGTGGCCAGTATTGTACTGCCGCAGTGGCTGATTCCGCTGGCAATTGCGGTATCGGTTTCGTTTCTGGTATCAGCGCCGTTGTATCGTATGGCGCATCCTCTGTACGATCGTTTCGGTGACTGGCTGTCGCGTTTCGAGCGCAAGGGCTTTCATCCGGACGAGCAGCCGCTGTCGCTGGGTGATGCGCGCATACTGGTGATCGGTATGGGGCGTACCGGCACGGCCGCCTACGATCACCTTAAGAAACGCAATATTGCCATGGTGGGGCTTGATTCGGATCCGGCCAAGGTGGCCGATCATCAGCACAGCGGACGCAATGTGGTGTTTGCCGATGCCGAAGATATTCAGCTCTGGAAGAACCTTGAAGCGCCTGAGCTGGAGTATGTGATACTGGCTGCCAATGATGTGGAGGCCAAGGTGATTGCGGCACGTCAGTTGCGACAGTCCGGCTTCGAAGGCGTGATTGTGGCGCACAGCATGTTTGCCGACCACGCTGATGCCATCACGCGGGCCGGTGCTGACCATACCTATCAGACCATGGCTGAAACCGGTGTGGGTCTGGCCGAACATATTTTCAGCGTAGGTGCGCGCAAGCAGCAGGAAGTGATTTGAGCCGACAGGGATATCCGTTCGGCTCAGGAGTTTGATTCCTTGTCCCCGGGGGGGATGTCACGCCTCTGTGCGTCCCTGTCCAACTCGGAGTTTCTTCGCTCGAGCAGGCGCAGCATTTTTTCCAGCTGGGTTTCAATATTTTCCAGTCGATTTTCCAGATGTGTGATCCGGTTAAGGTTCTGGCGCTCCCGCTCGGCAATCTGGCCTTCATCCTTTTCGATGAAGAACACCGAGAAACTGGCTGTCAGGAGTGAAAACATGCAGATGCCGAGCAGAATCAGAAAGGCGCCAAATAGCCGTCCTTCGTTGGTTGTTGGTACAAGATCGCCATAGCCGACGGTTGTCATGCTCACCCAGGCCCACCAGATGCCATCCAATGGTGTTTCAAATGCAGGGTCCAGGGCCGCAATGATAAAACCGGAAATAACCAGAAAAACGAAACAGACCAGCAGAGTCGTGCCGAGGTTATGTCTGGCCAAAATCGAACGCAGGTCATGAGACACCTTGAACAATATGCCGAGCATCACCAGCAGGCGCAGGCTACGAATGGCGCCGGCGTAAAAGCTGTGGACTCCCCACAGTGCGGGCAGCCCGCCCAGAATAATAACCAGGCTCATCCAGTTGTGTCTAAGATAGCGCCAGCGGTCATCCACAACCAGCAGCATGATGCTCAACTCGGCCACGAAGCCAAGCCAGATAACCCAGTCAGTCACGCGGTGGGACAGTTCTGAGCCAAGGCCGTCAGCTCGCATGTACCAGTCCACAAGTATCCAGAGCGCAAGCAGCAACATGGGCCATTCAAGCCGCTTGCCCCAGATACGCGCGCGAGTATTCTCATGCTGACTGACGCCGCCGAAGCCGAGCCTGAGCATAAGTTTGTTATGTCGTTTGAAGGCCATTACTGCTCACATTTTGCTGTCAATGATGAACTGACAGCTGGGCGTCCAGCTGCTCGATCAGTTCAAGCAGGCGGTCTGTGTCTGCCTGTACCTGCTTGAACACCTCCTCTGCCATGGGCTGAATCTGGCTGCTTTGGGGCAGAGGGAGTTCCTGACGGATCATCTCCTGCAGCCGCGGTATCAGCAGCCACTGCAGCCACTCGGTGAAGTGCAGGGTGTCGACGCAGAAGGGTTGGGTGCTGGCCAAGGCTTCTGCAGACGGAGGGCTGGACTGCCAGAGCTCCAGCACCTCCATTTCGGTTCTGATCTTCAGCAACAGGACAGATACCTGTTCGGTGCGATGCATGCTTACTCCTTGCGTGCGGCCTTGAGGGTGTCGGCAATGAGGAATGCCAGCTCCAGCGACTGATCAGCATTGAGGCGCGGGTCGCACTGTGTATGGTAACGGTCGCCCAGCCCCTCTTCGGTGATCTGGTAGGCGCCACCTATGCATTCGGTGACATCGTTGCCGGTCATCTCGAAGTGGACGCCACCGGCGTGGGTGCCTTCGGCGTTGTGCACTTCAAAGAAGCCTTTCATCTCGGCCAGAATCGAATTTACGCTGCGGGTCTTGTAGCCGCTGGAGGCCTTGATGGTGTTGCCGTGCATCGGGTCGGAGCTCCACACTACATGGTGGCCGCTGGCCTTCACCGCACGTACCAGCGGCGGCAGCAGCTCGGTGATCTTGTCTGCACCCATGCGGGCAATCAGGGTAATGCGGCCCGGAATCTGGCTCGGGTTGAGAATATCCAGCAGGCGCAAAAGGTCATCCACCTGAGTGCTTGGCCCCACCTTGATGCCGACCGGGTTGCGCACGCCGCGCAGGAACTCCACATGAGCGTGATCCGGCTGGCGGGTACGGTCACCGATCCAGAGCATGTGCGCGGAGCAGTCATACCAGTCACCGGTCAGGCTGTCCTGGCGGGTCAGTGCTTGCTCGTACCCCAGCAGCAATGCCTCGTGCGAGGTGTACAGGCTGGTTTCCTTCAGTTGCGGGGTGTTGGCCGAGCTGATGCCACAGGCTTCGATGAACGCCAGTGTCTGGTCGATCTGATCAGCCAGGTGCTGATATTTCTCGCCCTGGGGGCTCTGCTGCACAAAGCCCTGAGTCCACTGGTGGACCTTGTGCAGGTCGGCAAAGCCACCGGTTGCGAATGCCCGCAGCAGGTTCAGTGTGGCCGAGGACTGGTGGTAGGCCGACAGCAGGCGCTGTGGGTCAGGCGTGCGCGCATCGGCCGTGAAGTCGATACCGTTGATGATGTCGCCACGGTAGCTGGGCAGTTCGATACCGTTGATGGTTTCGGTATCGGCCGAGCGCGGCTTGGCAAACTGACCGGCCATGCGGCCGATCTTCACCACTGGGCAGCTGCCGGCAAAGGTCATGACAACCGCCATCTGCAGCAGCACTTTGAAGGTGTCGCGGATTTTGTTGGCGTTGAACTCGGTGAAGCTCTCGGCGCAGTCACCGCCTTGCAGCAGGAATGCCCTGCCTTCCGATACCTGAGCCAGGTCCTGAGTCAGAGAGCGGATCTCCCCGGCAAACACCAGTGGCGGGTACTCGCTCAGCGTGCGCTCGACCTGATACAGGGCGGCCTGATCAGGGTAGGTCGGGTGCTGCTTGATCGGTTTGCTGCGCCAGCTTTCGGGTGTCCAGGGTTCCATGTTCGCTCTCACTGAAAAACAAATTAACAAGAGTCCAGATATTACCGCAAATATGTGCAATCAGCAGCCTCAGCAGCAGAACTGGCTGACTTCGAACAGGATGTGGCGGTGGATTGACGTTGGCTGACGGCACCGGTGATCTGCAGCGTCATCGCCAGTGGCAGTGGCGAGATCAGTGGTGACTTTACTTCGCAGGAGGCCGGACAGCTGGCCCTGTTGCTCAGAGCCGGGGCGTTGCCGGTGCCCCTGGAGGTGATCGAGGAGCGCTCGGTTGGTCCTGATCTGGGGCGAGAAACCATCAATATGGGCCTGACAACCGGCCTGATCGGCTTCGTACTGGTGGTTGAGTTCATGCTGGCGCTGATCGGCTATTCGGTCAATGATAAAGTGGTGGTGTTTGACCGAGTGCGTGAAAGTCTGCGTGCTACACCGGACAAGCCGTTGCTGACGCTGCTCAACGAGAGCATCGCCGCCACGCTGGCGCGCACGGTGTATACATCCATTACGACAGTGCTGACGCTGTTGCCCATGGCGCTGGCCGGGGGCAGTGCGGTGGCCAGCTCTGCCCAGCCGATGCTGTTCGGCGTGGTGATCGGCACCAGTTCATCGGTGTTCATCGCCGCACCTTTGTTGTATTGGCTGGCGCAGCGGCGGGTGCACCGTGGCGAGGTACAGCTGCGCCCGAGCGCGGACGAAATTCGGCAACAGTTGGCGCAGATGCCTTAGGGAGGCAACGATGATCGCAGTGGAATTGATGGCAGGGCTGGTGCTGCTGGTCGTGGGGGCCGAGCTGCTGGTGCGTGGTGCGGCCAGACTGGCCCTGGGGCTGGGGATACCGGCGCTGGTGGTCGGCCTGACGGTAGTGGCGTTCGGCACCAGTGCGCCGGAACTGGCGGTGAGCGTCAAGTCGGCCTGGTCCGGGCAATCCGAGCTGGCACTGGCCAATGCGGTTGGCAGCAACACCTTCAACATCCTGTTTATTCTCGGGCTGTCGGCACTGGTGGCACCGCTGGCGGTTTCGCGCACGCTGCTGCGGCGTGATCTGCCGATCATGGCACTGGTGGCGCTGGTTGCGCTGTTGATGGCCTGGAACGGCAGCATAGGTGCCGTAGAGGCAGGTTTACTGTGCCTGGGGCTCGTGGGGTATACGGTATGGCTTCTCAGGCAGGGGCTCAAGGATGGTGCCGATGCAACTGATGCGGATCTGGCTGAGTTGGTAGAAACTCCACAGCCCGCCTGGCGCAATCTGGTGCTGGTGCTGGCAGGTCTGGTGCTGCTGGTGATGGGTGCTCGCTGGCTGGTATCCAGCGCGGTGGAGCTGGCTACGGCACTGGGGCTGAGTGAAGCGATCATCGGGCTGACTATTGTGGCGGCAGGTACCTCGCTGCCCGAGGTGATGACATCGGTGATGGCAACGTTTCGAGGTCAGCGCGATATCGCCATCGGTAATGTGGTGGGCAGCAATATTTTCAATATTCTCTGTGTGATCGGTCTTTCGGGTCTGTTTGCGCCAGAAGCGCTGACCGCGGGTGCTCAGATGCGCTTGTTGGATCTGCCGGTAATGCTGGGCGTATCGTTGCTGTGTCTGCCGTTGTGTTTGAGCGGAGCGCGTCTGTGTCGGCGCGAAGGTGTGCTGTTGCTGCTGCTCTACCTCAGCTATCTCTGGTACAGCATCGCGCTGGCCACTTCTGCCGAGTATCTGCCGCAGTTGCAGTGGGGTCTGGGTGTAGGCGTTCCGTTACTGGTTGTTATGGTTGTGGTGATGATCTGGAAACTGGAGCGAGGCGGGGCGGGCAGCCCGTCCTGAGTCAGATACGAATCAGGCCGAGCGGACGCCATTGAGATTGCGGAAGGTTACATCGCGAGCGGTATTGAGGAAGTCGACCATGAAGTCGGCATCTTTCTGGTCCTCGCGCATGGCGGCATAGAGCGTGCACCAGAGTCCTTTTTCACCCAATGGGCGGGCGGCGATGTATTCGCGTTCCAGGTACTCATGCGCCGCCCAGTTGGGCAGCGCGGCCACACCACGACCGCTGGCGACCAACTGCATAATCATCACGGTCAGCTCGGCGGTACGAATCTCGGCGGGCTCCACATCGGCCGGGTCGAGAAAGCGCGAAAAAACATCCAGTCGATCCTGTTCAACCGGGTAGGTGATCAGGGTTTCCTGAGCCAGGTCCTGAGGCTGTATGTGGCGTCTTGCCACCAGTCGGTGCTGGCGTCCCATGACGAGTACGGACTCATAGCTGAACAGGGGGACGTAGTGAATCCCACTGCGCTCTTCCGGATCGGAAGTGATCACCAGATCCAGGTCACCCCGCGCCAGTGCCGGCAATGGCTGAAAGCTGAAACCGGTAGACAGATCCAGTTCCACTTCGGGCCAGTGTTGGCGGAAATGGTCAATGGTAGGCATCAGCCAGTCAAAGCAGCTGTGGCACTCGATGCAGATGTTCAACCGTCCGGTTTCACCGCCGGCCAGGCGCATGATGTCACGCTCGGCACTGCGCACCATCGGCAGCAGCTCGTCAGCCAATGTCAGCAAGCGCTGGCCTGCGCTGGTAAAGCAGATCGGTCGGGTCTTGCGGATAAACAGGGAGCAGTTGAGCCGCTCCTCCAGATCCTTGATCTGATGGGAGAGTGCAGACTGGGTCAGGTGAATCCGTTCGGCGGCCTCGACCAGACTGCCGGCGTCGCGCAGCGCGGTCAGTGTTTTAAGATGACGTATCTCGATCATGCCCGGTTCCCGTAATCAGAATCACAGCCAGTATAGTATCGAATGTGGAGGTCTGGCGAGGTAAGGGCAGCCCTGTCGGGCTGCCGGAGGATCACTTGTGGTTGACCAGCAGAAACTCGAGCAGCGCTTTCTGGGCGTGAAGGCGGTTTTCGGCTTCTTCAAATACCACTGAGCGCGGGTCATCAAGCATGTCTTCACTGACCTCTTCACCACGGTGAGCGGGCAGGCAGTGCATGAACAGGGCGTCAGGGGCAGCCAGGTCCATCAGCGCGGGGCTGACCTGGTAACCACGGAACTCGCGCACACGCTCGCGCTGTTCCGCTTCCTGCCCCATGGATGCCCAAACATCAGTTACGACAAGGTGAGCGCCTTTGACAGCCAGCTCTGGGCTTTCAAACACGCTCACCCGGTCACTGTTGCGGGTGACCAGGTCCGCGTTGGGGGCAAACTCTTCCGGGCAGGCAATGTTCAAGTGGAAATCGAACTGGCGTGCCGCGTTGATATAGGAGTTGCACATGTTGTTGCCATCGCCGACCCAAGCCACGGTTTTTCCCTTGATGGAGCCGCGCTGTTCGATGAAGGTCTGCATATCGGCCAGCAGCTGGCAAGGGTGATAGTCGTCGGTCAGGGCGTTGATAACCGGTACCCGCGAGTAACGCGCGAAGGTTTCAACCAGTTCGTGGCTGAATGTGCGGATCATCACTACATCGACCATGCTGGAGATGACGCGGGCGCTGTCTTCAACCGGTTCGCCACGGCCCAGTTGGGTATCCCGGGGTGACAGGAACATGGCGTGACCGCCGAACTGGGCCATGCCTGCCTCGAAGGAAACGCGGGTGCGGGTGGATGCCTTCTCGAAGATCATCGCCATGACCTTGTTTTTCAAAGGCTCGTAGGTTTCACCGGCATTGCGCATCTGCTTGAGGATGATGGCCCGCTGCACGATCTGTTGCAGCTCTTCCGGCGTCATGTCGAGCAGGGTCAGAAAATGTCGTGTACTCATAGGTCAGTTGTCAGTCGGCGGCCGAAGCCGCCGGCTCCTGAGGTCAGTTAAAGGGGGTCTTGCTCACTCTGCGCTGTCGCGCTCTTCACCGGTATATACCTTGATCAGCTGCGATACAGTGCTGACCAGCAGGTCAGCTTCGCTGTCACTCATGATCAGTGGGGGCAGCAGGCGCACGACCTTGCCGCCACCGGTCACATTCAGCAGTATGCCTTTTACCTTGGCCAGTACGACCAGTTCAGAGCCGGCCTCGGTCAACTCGATGCCGATCATCAGGCCCTTGTTGCGTATCTCTTTCACGTGCCGGCTGTGGCCAAGCTGTGCACGGAAGCCGTTAACGATGCGCTCACCCAGTTCAGTGGCACGGGCGCACAGATTGTCCTGTTCAATGGTGTCGACCACGGCGATGCCGGTAGCACAGGCCAGCGGGTTGCCGCCATAGGTGGTGCCGTGAGTACCGGGCGTCAGAACCTCGGCGGCGATGCCCTGTGCCAGACAAACGCCGATCGGGAAGCCGTTGCCCAGGCCTTTGGCGGTGGTCACCACATCGGGCAGGATGCCGTTCTGCTGGAAACAGAAATAGGTGCCGGTACGACCATTGCCGGTTTGAACTTCGTCCAGCATCAGCAGCCACTGGTGCTGGTCACAGATGTCGCGCAGCTGGTTCAGGTAGTCGGGGGCCGGAATGTGAATGCCGCCTTCGCCCTGCACGGGCTCAACCAGTACCGCCACTACATTGGGGTTGTTGCGGGCAACCTGACGCACCGCTTCAACATCGTCGTAGGGAACGCGCACAAAACCGCTGACCAGTGGCTCGAAGCCCTGCTGGGTGGCGCGGTTGCCGGTGGCGCTCAGAGTGGCCAGGGTACGTCCGTGGAAGGACTGATCCATCACGATGATGGCCGGATTGTCGATGCCACGGTTGTGGCCGTAACGGCGAGCCAGCTTGATGGCGGCTTCGTTGGCTTCGGCACCTGAGTTGGCAAAGAACGCGTTTTCCATACCGGAGATACGAGTCAGCTTTGCGGCCAGTTCAGTCTGCTGTGGAATGGTGTAAATATTGGAGCAGTGAATCAGCTTTGCAGCCTGTTCACTGATCGCGCGGGTAATGGCCGGATGTGCGTGGCCAAGCCCCGTGACTGCGATGCCGCAAAGGGCGTCCAGGTACTTGTTACCGTCAGTATCGTAAAGCCAGGCACCCTCGCCGTGATCGAAGGCAACTGAGAGCCGGTTGAATACATTCATCAGTGGCTGCGTGGCCATGGGGGACTCTCCCTACAACGCAAAAAGGCAGCCAGAGCTGCCGAAAAAACGACCATTCTATGAGTAGCTACCGCGTTTGGCAATTTAATCCTGCTGCCACAAGGTAACAAAATGGTCTCCAACGACTTGAAAAAGTATGGTCTTTCCTCGATAAACAGTAAACAGATTTCCGCCGGGTTGTGATGGCTAAGTTGAGTGATTTGGTGGGTTATATGATAGACTGTTGTTCACCGGCACAGTCCTACAAGTGTTAACCAAAGGTGTTTTTAAATGAGTGTAGTCGACACAATCAAAGAACAGATCGAAAACAATGCCATCCTGCTGTACATGAAAGGTACGCCGAGGTTCCCGCAGTGTGGTTTTTCTTCGCGTGCGGTTGAAGCCATCATGTCCTGTGGTGAGCGCTTTGCCTTCGTCAATATCCTCGAAAATCAGGATATCCGTGCCGAGCTGCCCAAGTATGCCAACTGGCCGACGTTCCCGCAGCTGTGGATCAATGGTGAGCTGGTGGGTGGTTGCGACATCATTTGCGAGATGGCCGAAAGCGGCGAGCTGAAAGAGCTGATCCTGGCCGCGGCCAAGGATGCAGACGCAGCAGAAGCCTGATCGCGCCGCGTTGAATCGGCAGCCCCGGTTCTGACTGGAAAGCCCGCAGTCCTCACGGAGTGCGGGCTTTTTGGTTCAGTCGCGGGTGGCCAGTACCATGTCCCAGCCGCCCATGTCTTTCCAGTTGTTTACAATTGCGCAGAACAGCTCGGCTGTCTTGATGGTGTCATACAGTGCGGAATGTGCCTGCTTGCCGTCGAAATCGATACCGGCCATGTTGCAGGCTTTTGCAAGAACGGTCTGGCCATAGGCCAGTCCTGCCAGCGAGACGGTATCGAAGGTGGAAAACGGGTGAAAGGGGTTGCGCTTGATGCCGGCCCGATCGGCTGCATTGGTAACAAAGCTGTGGTCAAACGAAGCGTTGTGACCCACAAGAACGGCTCGTTTGCACCCATGTGACTTGATCGATTTTCGGATCGGCTTGAAAATCTGCTCCAGTGCCTCCTCTTCGGGCAGGGCGTTGCGCTCCGGATCGTGTGGGTCAATTCCGGTGAAGTCCAGTGCGGACTGTTCCAGGTTGGCGCCCGGGAACGGACGCACGTTGGCGTCGTAGCTCTGATCGATCATCAGGTAGCCGTTTTCATCCATCGTAAGTGTGACGGCCGCAATTTCCAGCAGCGCATCGGTGCGCGGATTGAAGCCGGCGGTTTCAACGTCGATGACGACCGGCAGAAAACCGCGAAAACGATCTGCCATCGGATGAGGGGCTGAATTGCGTTGAGTCAACGAAAGTCCTTATTGCAACAGGTGATTGGCCGCAGGCATTCTAACAGCCTGGGAAGTGGCGTCAAAATGAGGGTTAAAGCGCCCGCGGCTGGTGCCGATAGCTGAATACTGATCTGATTGCCGGGAGAAACCGAATTGAGATACCCCTGTATGGCCCTGCTATTGCTCCTGTTGTTGCCGGGATGGGCACAGGCCGTTGTATTTCGGGCATCGATCGATCAGTCCGTGTGGGAGATGGAAACCTCGCGCTTTTTTTGTCGTCTGAGCCAGTCTGTGCCGGCGTTTGGCCAAGCTGTATTTGAGCATGAGGCCGGTGAGCCGCTGCGTTTCAGGCTTCAACCCACGCAAACATTCCAGTTAAGCGGGTCTGCCATGCTGGTGGCGCGGGCATCACCCTGGCAGCCGGGAGTGGCTCCGTTCAGTATTGCGGAAGTGGAAGTGAATCAGCAGTCAGGTGTACTGGAGCTGGGCAGCGAAGCGGCCAGTCAGATGCTGGTGGCACTGCATCGAGGCATGACTCCAACCTTTTCCAGCGAACGCTGGTATCAGAGCGACGAGCCGGTGGAGATCGGCATTTCGGCAGCCAATTTCAAATCGGCCTATGATGACTATCTGGGCTGTCTCGATACGCTGCTGCCGGTGAACTATCGTCAGGTGGCGCGCACGGCACTGCTGTTCCCCTCTGCGGCCTGGCAGCTGTCCGATGCAACGCGTGAGCGACTGGACCTCATCGCCCTCTATATCAAGACCGATGACAGCGTGCATTCGGTGTATGTCGATGGTCACTCTGACAATTACGGTCGGCGGCTGTTGAACCGAGACCTGTCCAAGCGGCGCGCCGAGGAAGTGACGCGTTATCTGGTGAATCAAGGGGTTTCGGAAGAGATGATCACCACTCGCTATCACGGTGAACGCTATCCGGTGGTCCCCAACAATACGGCAGAAAACCGGGCACGGAACCGGCGTGTGGCGATACGACTGGAGCGCGAGTAGAGGCTGTTCAGCGCTTTTGAGCTTTCTGGTATGATAGTCGCCTTTGTGCCGAGTGATTTGTTTCCGTGTGCCGGTCGTGGTGATCGGCACACTCAGTTTCTGGAGCAGCAACATGTCCGATATCAATAAGGTCGTACTGGCGTATTCGGGTGGGCTTGATACCTCCGTAATCGTGCGCTGGTTGCAGGATACCTACAACTGCGAAGTGGTGACCTTCACTGCCGATCTGGGGCAGGGGGAAGAGGTAGAGCCTGCACGTGCCAAGGCCGAAGCGCTGGGCGTGAAAGAGATCTACATTGAAGACCTGCGTGAAGAGTTTGTACGTGACTTCGTATTCCCGATGTTCCGCGCCAATGCCATTTACGAAGGCGAGTACCTGCTCGGCACGTCGATTGCGCGCCCGCTGATCGCCAAGCGTCTGATCGAAATCGCCAACGAAACCGGTGCTGATGCGATCTCCCATGGTGCTACCGGCAAGGGCAATGATCAGGTCCGTTTCGAGCTGGGGGCCTACGCCCTGAAGCCGGGTGTCAAGGTGATTGCACCCTGGCGTGAGTGGGATCTGACTTCCCGCGAAACCCTGATGGCGTACTGCGAAGAGCGTAACATCCCGGTGGACTTCAGCAAGAACAAAAAGAAGTCGCCTTACTCCATGGATGCCAATCTGCTGCATATTTCCTATGAGGGCGGCATCCTGGAAGATCCATGGGCGGAAGCCGAAGAAGACATGTGGCGCTGGAGCGTGAGCCCCGAGCAGGCACCGGATGAGCCGACCTATCTGGTACTCACCTACCGCAAGGGCGACATCGTGGCTATCGACGGTAAGGAGATGAGCCCGGCAACCGTGCTGGAATACCTGAACAAGGTGGGTGGTGCCAACGGTGTTGGCCGTCTCGACATCGTTGAAAACCGCTTTGTCGGCATGAAATCCCGTGGCTGCTATGAGACGCCGGGGGGTACCATCATGATGAAGGCGCACCGTGCCATTGAATCCATCACCCTGGACCGTGAAGCGGCTCATTTGAAGGATGAGTTGATGCCACGTTACGCCGAGATCATCTACAACGGTTTCTGGTGGTCTGAAGAACGCAAGATGATGCAGCAGATGATCGACTACAGCCAGCGCAACGTGAATGGCGAAGTGCGTATCAAGCTGTACAAGGGCAGTGTCAGCGCCGTAGGTCGCCGTTCTGATGACAGTCTTTTTGACGAAAGCATCGCAACCTTTGAGGACGATGCAGGTTCTTACGATCAAAAGGACGCGGAAGGCTTCATTAAGCTGAATGCGTTGCGCATGCGCATTGCGGCCAGCAAGGGCCGTAACCTGCTTGAAGACTGATTTCCTGTACAGAGAAATCCACAAGGGGCGATGCCGGCATATGCCGGCATCGCCCCTTTGTTTTTGCGGTGCGCTAAGACCCTGTGCCGAAAAGGGTTTTGCCTGCAGTCAGGCCCTCATGCTATTTTTCCGGTAGTCTTGGTTGCTGTAGGCCTATGGATACTCTTTTCTCAGGCAAAAAGGTGCTGATCCTCGATAAACAGCTGGAAGACCTCCGGACGTTGCGTGATCTGCTCACCGGCCTGGGGTTCGGGCAGATTGAGGTAGCCTCATCCGTCAATATGGCGCTGTCGATTCTGCGTGAGCAGAATGTCGACATATGCTTTATGGCGTATGACCTTGGCAAGGGCGAAAAAAGTGGCCTGCAGGTGATGCATGAGGCTCAGGCTGAAGGCATTCGTCACTACGGTACCGGTTTCGTGCTGGTGGCCGACCCGGAAACATCCGAGCTGCTGTTCGGTTCTCTCGAATATTCTCCCGATCTTTGCATCAACAAGCCCTATAACGGCGCTCAGTTACGCCAGGTTATTGAGAAGCTGCTGCGTTTGAAACAGTCTCTCAAGCCACTGGATGAGCTGATGGATCATGAGAAGTGGCTTGAAGCGCTGATACTCTGTGATCAGAAAATTCAGGAATTCCCGGCGCTGAAAATCTTCATGTTGCGTTTCAAGGGGATCATTCTGCTGCGGCTGGGGCGCTACCCTGAAGCGCGGACGCTGTTTGAACGCATGCTGGAAGCAAGAGACCAGCACTGGATGCGGGTGGGGGCGGGTGTTGCTGCCTACCGCGAAGGGCGTTTCAATATGGCCTACGACTGCCTCAATGCAGTGATCAACCAGCAACAGGTCAGTGTTGATGCGTTCAATTGGCTGGCGCGGCTGCATCGTCTGCGCGGAGATCTGAGCCAGTCGATGACCCTGCTGCGCAAGTCTGTGTTGTTACAGCCCTCGGTTGCGGTGCTGCAGGGAGAGCTCGGCAATGTGGCGGCTCGGTTGCAGGACTGGCGGCTGGCAACCGATTCCTTTCGTGCCGCCATCCGCTTTGGCCGCTATTCAGCCTTTCAGTTGCCGGACTATTATTTTGCGCTGGCACGCTCGCTCAGTGATCGTGTCGAAGGGCAGCAGGGAGGACAGGCTGCAGAGTCCGAGGCCGAAGCAATTCAGGTACTGGAGCAGGTCATATCCGATTTCGGTCATGATCGGGTGGCGCTGTTCAAATCCCGGCTGTTGCTGTCGGATATTTTGCGTCGAAGTGGTGATGTGCCTCGGGCCGAACAGGCAGCAAGGGCGGCGCTGGATCTGTTTCTGGCGCTGCCGCTGGACGATCAGGCGCAGTGGATTGATCAGCTCAGTGATGGGCTCGAGTTGTCAGAAGCCGCGCGCAGTGTAACCGCATTGCGTCAGGAGTTGACCCGTAAAATGGTCAATATCGATTGGGCCAGGGCCAATCTCAAGGGCATGATGCACTTTCGCAAGGCGGAGCTTGAGCAGGCCCGTGACGCCTTTGCATTTGCCCAGCAGGCGCAGCCAGACAACCCCAGTATTGGCTTGAATCTGGTTCAGACCGAGCTGGAGCTAATCAAGCGAGGGCAGTCACCGGATCTGGTTGCATCGATCCGGCGCTGTGATGATGTGCTCTATGGCATTCAGTATGCGGCGCTCAGCAACCGTCAGCAGCAGCGCCATACGGCACTGGCAGAACGGCTGGCTGCTCAGGTGCAGCTGCTGTCGCGGCAGGAGGATCAGAACAGCTGATCTTCGTCCTTGAGAAACATCTCTGCATCCATATCGTCCTTATCTGCCGCCACGTATTCATCAGGGTGGACGATGGAGCGTGCGACCTTACGGCTGAGCAGCTTGCGCTGGGCGGCCTCGGGCAGGTCGGTGAAACGTATTACCTGGCGGTCGATCAGGGTGTCAATCAAGTCTTCCAGGATACGGATAGTGGACAGATCCGAATCTTCAAGGAACTCGTTGGCCGTAAAGGCCGAGGAGTCCAATGACAGGAACTGCAGCACTTCCGGGTCGGCTGCATCGACCGAGTGGGCGTCAGGGATCTTTCGATCGGTCAGGGCGGTGATGTTGCCCGCCTCGTCTCTGAGTGCGTAGAGCATTTTAATAAACCTGATCTAAGCTGAGTACAGATTCGAGTGTAGCTCTAGAAGCCTCGACTGTAACCTATATTTGGGGTTTATATCAGTTAAAACAGGTGTTAGAGTTTCGTTTTTCTTCTGTCTGGAGTAATGCATGGATGTGAGACAGGACCCGCTGCTGGAGTGCCTGGTGCTGTTGACTCAGCAAAGCCAGCGTCCATTTTCCGCTCAGGTGCTGGTTGAGGGCTTGCCGCTGGTTGATGGGAGGCTGACCCCCAAGTTGTTCCTGCGTGCAGCGGCACGGGCTGGATTTGCCGCCAAGGTGGCTCAGCGACCGCTGCAAAAGCTCTCCAGGTTGCTGTTGCCTGCGGTGTTGCTGTTAAAGGACGAACAGTCCTGCATACTGCAAAAGATCGACCTCGAAAAGGGTGAAGCCGAAATTCAGCAGCCTGAAAGTGGCGGCATCGTCAGTATCAGCCTGGAAGAGCTTGAATCTCTCTATACCGGCTTTGTCATCTTTTTGCGCGCCGAATACAGCTTTGGTGAAACCACAACGCGTGAACTGGATGATCGTGGCGGTCACTGGTTCTGGAGCACGCTGTGGCGTTCGGCGCGTATCTACCGGGATGTGTTGCTGGCATCTCTGCTGATCAATATCTTTGTACTCGCCAATCCCCTGTTTGTGATGAATGTATATGACAGAGTGGTGCCCAACCATGCGGTTGAAACCCTCTGGGTGCTCGCGATTGGTGTGCTGGTGGTGTACCTGTTCGACTTCGGCCTGAAAATGCTGCGGGCCTATTTTATTGAAGTGGCCGGGAAAAAATCGGATGTGCTGTTGTCCGCGCGGCTGTTTGAGAAGGTGATGGGGCTGCGTTATGACGCTATGCCAGCCTCGGTGGGGGCTTTCGCCAGTAACCTGCGCGAGTTTGAGAGTATCCGCAATTTTCTGAGCTCGACCACCAATACTGTCCTGATCGATATCCCATTCATGTTGCTGTTCCTGCTGGTGATCAGCTGGATCGGCGGGCCTTTGGTGGTTGTGCCGGCCATGGCGGTTCCGATCATTCTGATCTATGCGTTGCTGATCAAGCCGCGGCTGCGCCGCTCCATTGAACACACCTTTACCGCTTCGGCGCAAAAAAATGGCACGTTGGTGGAATCTCTGACTGCCATGGAAACCCTGAAAACTCAGCGGGCGGCGAGCCCGATGCAGGGTCGCTGGGAAAACGCGGTAGGGTACATTGCCAACTGGGGACTCAAGTCACGCATGTTGTCCGCTTCAGTGGTGAATGTGGCCGGGTTTGTGCAGCAGTTGGCCTCCGTGCTGCTGGTGATTGGTGGTGTTTACATGATCATGGACCAGACGCTGTCCATGGGCGGATTGATCGCCTGCGTGATTCTCAGTGGTCGTGCGATTGCCCCGCTGGCGCAGATTGCCAGCCTGATCGCGCACTACGAGCAATCGCTCAAGGCGTTGAAAACCCTTGATGAAATCATGGCGTTGCCGGATGAGCATGAAGCGGGGCGGCGCTACATCCACAGGCCGGAATTGAAAGGCGGTGTTGAGTTCAAGGATGTTGCCTTCACCTATCCTTCGACCGAATACGGTGCTCTGCACGGGGTTTCGTTCCGTCTGCAGGCGGGGGAAAAGGTCGGGTTGATCGGGCGCATCGGCTCGGGCAAGAGTACCATTCAGAAATTGCTGTTGGGGCTCTACCGGCCTGTTGAAGGGGCTATCTCGATCGACGGTATCGACCTCAACCAGATCGACCCGACCGATCTGCGTCGCTCGGTGGGGTATGTTCCCCAGGATGTGATGCTGTTCGCCGGCACCGTGCGCGATAACATCACCATTGGTCTGCCCCATGCAACTGATGCCCAGATCCTGACGGCTGCCCGTTTGGCCGGTGTTGAAGGTTTTGTGAATCAGCATCCACTGGGGTTTGATATGCCGGTGGGTGAGCGCGGCAGCCGCCTGTCGGGTGGTCAGCGTCAGGCGGTGGCGCTGGCACGGGCGTTGCTGCATGATCCTTCCATTCTGGTGCTGGATGAACCCAGTAACTCGATGGATAACGCATCCGAAGAAACTATGAGGCGCCAGCTCAAGGGTTACCTGAAAAACAAGACTCTGATAATGGTGACGCATAAAATGTCGCTTCTGGATCTGGTCGACCGCCTGATTGTGGTCGACGGTGGCCGCATTCTGGCGGATGGTCCCAAGGACAGTGTGCTGGAAGCATTGAAGCAGGGTCGTTTGCAGGTGAGGAAGTAGAGCATGAGCAAGCACTCTCCACAGCCTCAGGGCGATGATATCCGCTACACCTCCAGTATCAGCGAAGCGATGCTGGAACAGGCGCCGCGTGGTGCCAGTCTTTTGCTTTGGGCAGGGGCGCTGTTTATCGTTTTTGCCATTATTTGGGCCAATTGGGCTGAGCTGGATGAAATCGCTCGAGGCGAAGGTGAAATTATCCCTTCCCACCAGTTGCAGGTGGTACAAAACCTGGAAGGCGGTATCGTGTCCGAAATTCTGGTGCGCGAAGGACAGCTTGTCGACAAGGGGCAGGTGCTGTTGCGGATCGAAGACAAGCGTTTTGCCAGCTCCTTCCGCGAAAATCAGGTACGGATGCTGGAGTTGAATGCGCGCAGTGCGCGGTTGACGGCTGAGTCCGGTAATACGGAGTTTATCCTGCCGATGGACTTCCCGCCTGAATACCAGAACCTGTTGCAACAGGAGCGTTTGCTGTTTGCATCCCGACGTGAAGAGCTCAGTACCAACCTCTCGGTACTGGAGCAGCAACAGGAGCAGCGCGAGCAGGAGCTGGTGGAGGCGCGCGCCCGAATTGAACAGTTGCGCGGCAGTTATAACCTGTTGCTGCGAGAACTGCGCATCAGTGATCCGCTGGTAAAGGAAGGTGTCATTTCAGAGGTTGAGCATTTGCGTCTGCGCCGTCAAGTGAATGACCTGCGGGGCGAGATGTCCAGCATTGAGCTGAGCATTCCGAGAATCGAATCCACCATTGCAGAAATTCGGCAAAAGAAGCAGGAGATGGAACTTAACTTTCGTAACCGTGCTCGAGCCGAGCTCAATGAGGTGTTTGCCGAGCAGGTCAGGCTTGAAGAAGCGTTGGGCGGAATGGAAGACCGCATCAGTCGTACAGAGGTGCGCGCGCCCATCAAGGGAACAGTCAAGCAGCTGATGATCAACACCATTGACGGTGTGGTGAGGCCGGGCGATCCGCTGTTGAGTATCGTGCCTTGGGAGGATCAGCTGCTGGTGGAAGCGCGCATCAAGCCATCCGATATTGCCAATATCCGACTGGACCAGCCCGCAGTGGTCAAGATCAGTGCCTATGACTTCGCCATCTATGGCGGGATGGAAGCGAATGTGGCGTTTATTTCGCCCGGTACTATTATGGATGAAGAAACCAAACAGCCGTATTATCTGGTGCGACTGGAGATGGATGCGCCGGAGGCGGGTGCCGAACAGGACGTGTTACCGCTGATGGCCGGGATGACTGTCAGTGTGGATATCCTGACAGGTAAGAAGTCGGTGATGCACTACCTGTTAAAGCCAATCAATCGAGCAAAAGAACGGGCGTTGACGGAGCGATAGCATATGGAGTTGTTTGTCTGGAGCAAACGGAGTGATATCAGAGAGCGTTGGCTGGCTCAATTGACGATGGCGAAAATGCTGGACCCGGAATCTGGCTCACTATCGGCTCTGCCACAGGGCGCTATACTGTTGTTACATTGGAATGCACTGAGTGCAGAACAGCGTCAGCAACTGATCTCTGACAGCCAATATCTTCGTCTGGTCGCGCTGGTCGATGCTCCCAGCGATCAGGAGGCAATAGAGCTGTTGCAGGCGGGCTTCAGGGGATATGCCAACACCTTCATTCAGGGGGCCCTGTTAACTGAGTTGGTAGCGGCTGTCGGTCGTGATGATATCTGGGCGGGCCCCGAACTGCTGCAGCGACTGTTGAGGCGTCTGCTGCTCCAGTCGAAGCCGCCGGTGGATGTTCCGGTTCAGTGGTCACTGAGCGAGCGTGAGCTGCAGGTGATGGAAGCGCTGAAACGGGGGGAAAGCAACAAGGAGATTGCACGCGAATTGAACATAACTGAACGTACCGTCAAGGCACACGTCAGTGCCATCCTCGAAAAGGCCGGGGCGCGAGACAGGATCGACCTGATTCTTAAAGCTAACGGTCAGGTGTACCCACATTGAAAATAGCCGGAGCAAGGATATGAAATTTCGATACTCAATGCTGGCACTTGCCCTGAGTGCAGGAGTTGCGGGCTGGAGTTCCGCCGCCACCCTTCAGGACGTGGTAGCCGGTAATATAGAACAGAACCCGGAAGTGCAGCGCGCACTTCAGAACTATGCCGCCGTGATTCAGGAAATTCGTCAGGCGCGAGCGGGTTATTACCCCACCCTTGATGCCACGATCGGTTACGGCTACGAGTGGACCGACAAGGAAAATGGCACTCAGGATACTGAGCTTGATCGACGCGAAGCTCGCCTTAACCTGAACCAGATGATCTTTGACGGCTTTGCCACCGGCAGCGAAGTGAAGCGTCAGGAGGCGCGTGCCGCTTCAAGGGCCAGCAGCCTGAAGGACACGGCACAGCGTTATACACTTGAAGCCAGTCGTGCCTATATGGAAGTGCTGCGTCGCGAGCAGCTGCTGACGCTGGCCAAGGAAAGCCTCTATAACCATGTCACCATCTATGACCAGATCAAGCGCCGTACCGAGTCCGGCATGGACAGTCTGGCGTCCAATCAGCAGGCCGATGGTCGTTTGGCGTTGGCAGAAGTGAACATGCTGGCAGCCGAGAACAATCTGCGTGATGCCCGAGCCAACTACCTGCGCGTAGTGGGTCAGCCTGCGCCCGAAAATCCTGAGCCTTTCAGTGCCATGGAGCTTGGCTTGCCCGCCAACCTTGAAGAGGCGGTGGCTCGCGGGCTGGAAAATCAGCCAGTAGTCGGTGTTGCCCAGTTTGATGTGGAAGCGGCCGTGGCCCAGCGTGATGCAGCCAAGAGCCGCATGTACCCGCGTCTGGATTTTGAAGTGGAGCGCCGTTGGGATGAAAACATCGATGGCATAGAAGGTGATGACGAAGACCTGACCGCCATGCTGCGACTGCGCTACAACCTGTTCAACGGGGGGGCTGACAAGGCGCGTATTCGTCAGACTGAACACCAGATCGGTGAAGCCCAGGCGATTCAGCGGGACGCTCAGCGCCAGATCCGTGAAAGCATCGAGCTGGCCTGGAACGCCCATGAGATTCTGACCCGTCAGATGGCGCATCTGGAGCGTCATGTGATATCCAGTGAAGAAACCCGCGACTCCTACAAGAAACAGTTCGATATTGGCCAGCGCTCACTGCTTGACCTGTTGGATACCGAGAACGAAGTGTTCTCGGCCAAGAACCAGCTGGCAGAGGCGCGAATTGACGATCAGATGGCCCAGTTGCGTATTCTGGCCGGTACCGGAGATCTTCTCGAAGCACTCAATGTACCACTGCCGGAGGTGGGTGATCAGCCACAGCAGGAGATGGCTGACAGCGGGCAGTAATTGCATCCATCTGCGCGGGTGGCTTAAAATCCCGCGCAGCCTGAGGTCTTTACAAGAGGGTTGCCACAGTTGCAGCCCTTTTTTTGTTTTCAGAGGATGCGTTGAGCATGAAGTCACACAAAATACTGGAAGCTCCCATCCCGATGCGCTGGGTCGGGCCGATCAAGATCAGCGGTGATGTGCTGAGCGAGAAACTGAGCGTCCCCCTTGCGACCTATGAAACTCCGCTCTGGCCTTCTGTTGGCCGGGGTGCGCGCGTCTCCAACCTGACTGAAAAAGGGATTGTCACCACTGTAGTGGACGAACGCATGACCCGGTCGATTCTGTTGGAGGCGGATGATGCTCTCTCGGCCTATCAGGCGCTGCAATCAATCAAGGCACGCAAGGATGAGCTTAATGCAGTGGTCGCCACCAGCAGCCGTTTTGCCAACCTGATCGATATGCACAGCCAGATCGTGGGTAATCTGATCTATCTGCGTCTTGAGTTCACTACCGGTGACGCGTCCGGCCACAACATGGTCACCAACGCCGCCGACAAGCTGATTCCGTGGGTGCTGCAACAGTATCCGCAGTTGCGTTACTGCTCCATATCGGCCAACTATTGCTCTGACAAAAAGGCCACGGCCGTCAACGGCATTCTGGGGCGTGGCAAGTACGTGGTCAGTGAAATACTGATTCCGCGCGATGTCTGCGAACGTCGCCTTAAAACCACGCCGGAAAAAGTGGTTGATCTGAATATCAAAAAGAACCTTATAGGAACCTTGATGGCGGGTGGGCTGCGAAGCGCCAATGCCCATTATGCCAACATGCTGCTGGCGTTCTATCTGGCCACCGGTCAGGATGCTGCCAACATTATCGAAGGCTCACAGGGGGTTGTGCACGCCGAAGTACGTGATGGCGATCTCTACTTTTCCTGCACGTTGCCGAACCTGATCGTTGGCTCGGTGGGTAACGGCAAGGGGATCGACTTTGTCGAGGATAATCTGCGCCAACTGGGCTGCAAGGAAGCGCGTGAGCCTGGCGCCAATGCTCGCAGGCTGGCGGCGATCTGTGCAGCAACGGTACTGTGTGGAGAGTTGTCGCTGATGGCGGCGCAGACCAACCCCGGTGAGCTGATGGAAGCCCATATCAAGCTGGAGCGGTAATGACCGACCCCACCAACGAGCGCAAGATAGAGCATATCCGGGCGATTGAACAGGACCCGCTGACCGATCGCCAGGGACACTGGTTTGATCGTATACGCCTGACTCACCGAGCCCTGCCGGAACTGGCACTGGATGCGATCGACCCTTCGACCGAGTTTCTTGGCAAGCGACTCTCGTTTCCGCTGCTGATCTCTTCCATGACCGGCGGTGATCATGAACTGGTACGCCGTATTAATACAAACCTGGCACTGGCGGCTGAACAGTGTCAGGTGGCCATGGCGGTCGGATCGCAGCGGGTGATGTTTACCCACCCCGAGGCGCGTGCCAGTTTTGCCCTCAGAGAGCATGCACCGACCACCGTGCTGATCGGCAACGTGGGTGGGGTGCAGCTCAACTACGGTTTTGATCTGGACAAGTGTCAGCAAGCGGTTGATTGTGTCGGAGCCGATGCGCTCTATTTCCACCTCAACCCGTTGCAGGAAGCGGTGCAGCCCGAGGGTGATACCAACTTCTGCAACCTGGCCCAACAGATGGGCGCCGTAGCGGCAGGCCTGTCGGTTCCGGTGATGCTCAAGGAGGTGGGCTCCGGCCTGTCACCGGCGGATATCGAGCTGGGGCTCGGGCAGGGGATTCGCTACTTTGATGTTGCCGGCAGCGGCGGTACGTCATGGAGCCGGATCGAGCATCATCGGCGCCATGATGGCAGCGATATTGGTCTCAGGTTTCAGGACTGGGGGCTGCCAACACCCCTGGCTCTGCAGCAGGCGGAGCCCTATCTGGATCGGGCAAGCCTGATCGCCAGCGGCGGGCTCAGAGATGGGATTGATATGGCCAAATCTGTTATACTCGGCGCCTCGCTGTGCGGTATGGCTGCGCCCCTGCTGCAGCCGGCGATGGAATCTGCCGAAGCGGTGATTGACGCCATTGAGCGTTTGCGCCGCGAATTTGTTACTGCGATGTTTCTGCTCGGTACGCCTGATGTAACGGCGCTGTTCCGGAACAGGACTCTTATTGTCCAAGAGCGTTGAGGACCCTGGTCGAGTATGTCCGTTGGTATAGACGAAATCAGCTTTTACACCTCCAACTATTATCTGGACCTGCGCACGCTGGCTGAGGTGCAGGGCACCGATCCCGAGAAGTACTATACCGGCATTGGTCAGGAGAAAATGGGAATGGCCGCGCCGGACGAGGATATCGTCACCATGGCAGCCAATGCGGCTCTGCCGCTGGTAGAGCGCATCGGGCCTGAAACGATCGGGACATTGCTGTTTGCCACCGAAACCGGCATCGATCAGTCCAAAGCCGCGGGCGTGTATGTGCACCGTCTGCTTGGCCTGAACGCCAATTGCCGGGTGGTAGAGCTGAAACAGGCCTGCTACAGCGCGACCGCCGCGATCCAGATGGCCTGTGCGCTGGTGGCACGCAAGCCGGACAGCAAGGTGCTGGTGATCGCTTCTGACATTGCCCGCTACGATCTGGATACGCCCGGCGAGGCGACTCAGGGCTGCGGTGCCGTGGCCCTGCTGATCAGTGCCAATCCACGCCTTGTCACCATCGATCCTGAGGTGGGCAACTACACGGAAGACGTGATGGACTTCTGGCGGCCTAACTATCGCTCAACCGCGCTGGTGGATGGCAAGTATTCCACCAAGATCTACCTTAAGGCACTTAAAAAGGCCTGGGAGCATTTCCGCGAGGCCAGCTCACTGGCATTTTCAGACTTCAGTCATTTCTGTTATCACCTGCCTTTTAGCCGCATGGCGCAGAAAGCGCATCAGCAGCTGGTCAAGCTGAACAAGGCTGGCCTGTCTTCGGCTGAGCAGGAAGCGCAGATCAGCAATACCCTGCTGTACAACCGCATCATCGGTAACAGCTATACCGCTTCCATGTATATTGGCCTGACCTCGTTGCTGGAAAATACGCTGGAAGATCTGGCCGGCAAGCGGATCGGTTTTTTCAGCTATGGCTCCGGCTGTGTGGCCGAGTTTTTCTCCGGCACCGTGGTGGAGGGGTATCAGCAGGCACTGCATACCGAGCTGCATCAAGAGATGCTAAACGCCCGGCGTGAAATCAGCCACGATGAATACCTGAAGCTGTATCAGCATCAGGTGCCCACCGATGGCGGTGAATACACCTTCCCTGAAGGCACCACCGGCCGTTTCCGTCTGGCGGGCATTATCCACCACAAACGCGAATATATTCCCTGCTGATGCCGACCGCCTGTGCTCCGGGCAAGATCATTCTCAGTGGTGAACATGCTGTGGTGTACGGCGCGCCGGCGCTGGCACTGGCGGTGGATCGGCACATGCGGATCCACTACCGCCCTGACCAGTTGCCGCGTTTGAGCTGGCATACCCGTGAACGTACCCATGAGCTGGGGCTGGACAAGCTGGCCGGCCTGCGGCGTCGGCTCGACAATCACTTCGAGCGCTACCTGCGCGGCGAACTGCCGATTACCCGTATCCTGAAAAAACCTGCCGAGCTGGCGTTCTATGCCATCGATATGGCGCGGGTGCTGTCCGGGCTTGATATTCACCCGCGTGGCAGTCTCAGTATCGATTCAGATATTCCCATTGGTGCCGGCATGGGGTCTTCTGCGGCGTTGATTGCGGCACTGTTGAAACTGTTTGGGCATTTTGACAGCCTTGAACAACTGATTCAGCAGGTGCGTTACTGTGAGCGTTTGCAGCATGGGCGCGGCAGTATGATTGATGCCGCGGCTGTGTGCAGTGGTGGGCTGGTCAAACTGCAGGGTGAACAGGTGTCACGGCTTCCGCTGGCTGATGAGGGGCTGGGAGCCGGGTGGTTCTGGCTGTTTACCGGCACGCCGGCCAGCAGCACCGGCGCCTGTGTGGATGAGGTACGGCGCCACTTTGGTCAGTCTGACATCTGGAATGAATTTGCCGACATCACCGAGCAGGTTGCGGCGGCTCTGCTCAAGGGTGAGGCTCCGCTGGAGCAGGTGCGTGCCAACCATCGGCTGCTCAGCCGTATCGGGGTTGTACCGGCCCCGTTGCAACGTCTGGCCGAGCGTGTCGAGCAGCGTGGCGGGGCGGCCAAAATCTGCGGCGCGGGGGCGGTCTCCGGGGATCAGGGCGGGCTGATGCTGCTCTGGCTGCCGCAGGGTACTCCGGCCCAACTGCCGTTGCAGCCGCACTGGCACTGGGGCGTTCTGAAAGAGGATCGAGAAGGTGTCCGCATACTCGAGGATTAATACCCGCGCCCCCGGCAGCATCATGTTGATGGGTGAGCATGCGGTACTGTTTGGCGAACCGGCACTGGCCTGTGCGCTGGAGCACTGGCTAGAGGTCGAGCTGACCCCACTGGCATCGCAACGGGTAGAAATTGACAGTGCACTGGCGCAGTACCGGAGTGATCTGAACCGGCTGCAACCGGAGCCCGCACTGAGCTTTGTACTTGCCGTGATTGACGCATACCGCCCCCAATTGAAGCAGGGCTTTCGCCTGCAGATACGTTCAGGCTTTTCGCATACCGTCGGGCTTGGCTCTTCGGCGGCAGTCACGGCGGCGGTTACGGCGGCACTGGCCGAGTTCTGTGGTGCCGATACCTCACCGGCTGCGCTGTTTGATATGGCGCTGAGAGCGGTACATGCCGCCCAAAACGGACGCGGTTCCGGCACTGATCTGGCGGCCAGTATCTATGGCGGTGTCGTTCAATACCGTGTGAGTCCGCGTACAGTGGAACGTCTGGATGGCCTGCCACCACTGGCGTTGCTGTATTGCGGCTACAAGATGAAAACCCCCGAGGTTCTGGCGCTTGTGGAATTCCGTGCGGCCGCTCAACCGTCACTCTATGCCGGGCTGTATCGTCTCATGGGTCAGGCCTGTGAGGCGGGACGAAGGGCGGTGGACAGCGCTGACTGGTCGCAGCTGGGGCAGTTGATGAACCTGTATCAGGGCCTGATGGATGCGCTGGGGGTGAATGATGCCACCCTGTCCGAGATGATCTGGCGCTTGAGAGCGCAACCGGACATTCTGGGTGCCAAAATATCGGGCTCTGGCCTGGGTGACTGTGTACTGGCGCTGGGACACATGACCGAAACGCTGCCCTGGGAGTCGATCCCGGTCTCGGTAGCCGCTACTGGAGTGGAGATTAGCCATGACACCTGCTGAAGTGATTGATCGTCTATTACCCTCGCGCCTGCAGGCGAAGGCGTCATCGGAGCTGTTTGCCCCCAGTAACATCGCGTTGTGCAAATACTGGGGCAAGCGTGACCGACGCTTTAATTTGCCCGTCAATGCATCACTGTCCGTTTCGCTGGATTATCTGGGGACCCATACCCGGTTGACCCCGATTGATGCTGAAGTGGATGAAGTGTGGCTCAATGGGCAGCAGCTTTTGCCCAGCGCAAAATTCAGCGAGAAGGTGTCGGCTTTCATCGATCTGTTTCGTCGGCAACAGGATCTGTACTTTCGGGTTGAAACCCGCAACAACATCCCCACCGCAGCCGGGCTGGCGTCTTCGGCCTCGGGCTTTGCAGCCCTGACGCTGGCGTTGAATGATGCGCTGGGACTGGATCTGGAGCCTCGACTGCTGTCCGTGTTGGCACGCCACGGCAGTGGCAGCGCCTGTCGCTCTGTGTTTGATGGCTTTGTCGAGTGGCGCATGGGGCAGCGTGAAGATGGCCTTGATAGCCACGGTATTGAGCTGGATGCAATATGGCCGGGCCTGTGTATTGGCCTTGCCAAGGTGGATGCCGGAGAAAAGGCGGTGGATTCCCGCTCTGGTATGCAGCGCACGGTGGAAACGGCCCATCTCTACCAGAGCTGGCCATTGCAGGCGGCGGCTGATCTGGAAAAGCTGCATCAGGCGATTGCACGGCAGGATTTTGAGCTGTTGGGGCAAACCGCCGAACAGAATGCACTGTCGATGCACGCCACCATGATCGCGAGCTGGCCGCCGCTGCTGTACTGGCAACCGGAATCGGTGGCGGCGATGCAGACGGTGTGGGCGCTGCGACGGCGCGGAGTACCCGTTTACTTCACCATGGATGCAGGCCCTAACCTGAAACTGCTGTTTGAACAGCAGTGCCGTGATGAGGTGTTGCGCCACTTTCCTGACCTGGAAACCGTGGAGCCTTTCGGCAGCCGCTGATGTCTGCCTTGATCGGTTTCCCGCTGACCCGTCGACAACGGGATCACAATGGCCGGCTGCAACTGAGTTACTGGCTCAGAACCGCTACCGGTGCCCATGAAGCGGTCATTGAGGGAGAATCCGCGGTCGCTTTCATACGGCAGGCAGATGAGCCTCGTGCCGCTGAGCTTCTGTCAGAGCTGTCCGGCTGTCGGTTGCGGCCACTGTCATTATCAAGCCTGAATCATGAGCCGGTCAGCGCCCTGTACGCAGACAGCCTGCGTGAATGGCACGAAGCGCTTGGCCGCCTGCAGCAGGCGTGTATCGCGCTCATGGAAGAGGATATTCGCCCGGCTGACCGCTATCTGATTGAACGTGGCATCTTTGCTTCCGCCAGGGTCATTGACGACGCCTCAGGGCTTCGCCTGCAGCGCGCCGAGTTTGAACCCCCTCTGCGCATTCTGTCACTGGATATAGAAACCACTCTCAGGGCCGACCGAATCCTGTCCGTTGCGCTGCAGTCACAAGGCTATGAACGAGTGCTGTTCAACGGCAACATCGCCAACTCGCCTGCCGTTGTGCGCTGTCATAACGAGCGTGATCTGCTGCAGCAGCTGATGGCCGAAGTACATCGCTTCGATCCGGATCTGATAATCGGCTGGAACGTGATCGGCTTTGATCTGAGGGTGTTGCAGCAGCGTGCCGAGGCACAGCGATTGCCACTCTGTCTGGGTCGTGATCATGAGCCGGTACGAGTGGAACAAACGCGAACGGGGCGCTGGTATGCCCGTCTCAACGGCCGCGTGGTACTGGACGGAATCGATACCCTTAAAGGTGCGACCTGGCAGTTCGAACGCTACAGCCTGGAGTTTGTGGCGCGTGAGCTGCTGGGACGTGGCAAGCTGATCGACACCCCGGATGACCGAGGAGAGGAGATTCAGCGCCTGTATCGCGAAGATCCGCAGGCGCTGGTGCGCTACAACCTGGAAGACTGCCGCCTGGTCAGCGAGATCTTTGAACATACGGAATTGATTCCATACCTGCTGGCGCGGGCACGTTTGACCGGACTACCGCTGGATAAGGTCGGTGGCTCATCACAGGCGTTTGACAACCTCTACCTGCCACGCTTGCACCGCGCAGGGTACGTGGCACCCCAGTATGCGTCCGGTGTGGATGGGCTGGATGTTCCGGGCGGATTCGTGATGGAGTCGTGTCCCGGGCTGTATCGTCATGTGCTTGTACTGGACTTCAAGAGCCTGTACCCCAGCATCATTCGCAGCTTTCGGATTGATCCGCTGGGGCTGGCGCTGGGTACTCGCGGTGATGCGCCGCCCGATGCATTGGTGCCGGGTTTCCATCACGCCATTTTTGACCGCCGCCATGCGCTGCTGCCCGATATAATCGAACGTCTGTGGCAGGCGCGAGACGAAGCAAAGCGGCAGGGCAATTCGGCCCTGTCGCAGGCGATCAAAATTCAGATGAACGCCTGCTATGGCGTATTGGGCTCACGGGTGTGCCGTTTTTTCGATCAGCGTCTGTCCGGCTCCATCACCCTGCGTGGCCATCAGATTCTGCAACAGACCGCCGAGCGGATCGAGCAGGCCTTTGGTCATCAGGTGATCTACGGTGATACCGACTCGGTGTTCGTCTGGCTGGCGGATGATTGGCCGGATCGGGATACGGACCGCTATGGGCATCAGCTTGCCAGTGAGCTGAACGTTTGGTGGCAGGAGCAGCTGCGGGAGCGGTTTGATATCGACTGTTCGCTTGAACTGCAGTACGAAGCGCACTATCGGCGCTTTTTGATGCCGCGCATGCGTCACTCCGAGAAGGGCAGCAAGAAACGGTATGCCGGTCTCAAGGTGCAGCCGGATGGCAGCGATCAGCTGGTGTTTCGCGGGCTCGAATCGGTGCGGACCGACTGGACGCCACTGGCGCGCCAGTTTCAGCAGGCATTGTATGAGCGCATATTTCGCGACCAGCCCTGGCAGGCCCTGTTGCAGGAAACCGTACGTGCCGTTCGGGCCGGTGAGCGGGATGGTGATCTGGTGTACCGCCGTCGCATTCGCCAGCCGCTGGATGCGTATCAGCGCAATCGACCGCCCCATGCGCGCGCGGCTCAGATGCTGGATGATGATCGTCGTCACCGTGGTTTACCGCCGGTCGTTCGGGTTGGTGACAGCATCGCCTATCTGATGACGGTCAACGGCCCGGAACCGCAGGAGTTGCTGCGTTCACCGCTGGACTACCAGCACTATATTGACCGACAGCTGCTGCCGGTCGCTGACACTCTTCTGCCGTTCGTGGGCGAATCCTTTGATCGACTGATCGCCCCGCAGCAGGAGCTGTTTTGAACAGGCAGGGGGATAATCCTGCCGTTTTTGGGGTCAGAACAGCAAGACAGAACGGAGAATGCCATGTCCGAACATCGCCATCAGCCAGATCCTGACCGTACCCGTCGCGGACTTGCCCGCTGGATGCATCATCTGACCTGGGTAGCGCTGCTGTTTCTTCTGACGCTGTTTTTCACGGACTTTGTCGAGGATAAGCGAAACCCAAACCGTAATCTGAACCTGATCAGTCATGATGCGGGTGAGGTGGTGCTGCAGCGTAACCGTGGTGGTCACTACGTTGCCCCGGGGCGTATCAACGGTGAGCCGGTCACCTTTTTGCTGGATACCGGTGCGACCCAGGTCAGTGTGCCCGAGGCGCTGGCGGAGAGAATCGGTCTTGAGCGAGGGCGCCGGCAACAGACCATGACCGCCAACGGTGTGATCAGTGTGCATACCACACGACTGGACTCGGTGCAGCTGGGCGGGATTGAACTGAGGGATGTGACCGCCAGCATCAACCCCTATATGCCCGGTGATACGGTGTTGCTGGGCATGAGCTTCATGCAGCATCTGGATATGGTGCAGCGCGATGGTACGCTCAGTCTCAGTGTGCCATCGCGGTAGACGTCATCCGACCAGATAGATCACCAGCTGACGTGGGCCATGGGCTCCCATCTGCAGTTTCTGCTCAATGTCGGCGCTGCGAGAAGGGCCCGTTATCAGGTTGACGGTCCGCGGCAGCCGGCCGCTGCAGAGGCTGCGCAGCCGGTCCCAGCCATCCTCATAGACCCCTACGATATCCTTGCGCTGCAATACAACCAAATGCGTATCCGGCAGGAAGTTGAGCGTGGTGGGACTGTCCGGGCGCGAGTAGAGCATCAGGGTGCCAGTCTCGGCGATACCGGCAAAGGCCAGCGTCAGGCTCGCCTCATCTCCCACCTGTCCCACCCGCTGATGACAGCGGATACGCTCATGTACCGAGGCCCAGCCCAGTGCAGTGAGGCTTTCGTCGCTGGCCAGTACCAGTTCACGCTGGCCCTTTGCTTCCAGAGTGTCCGCCACCGCCTTTGGCAGCTGCTCGATGCTGTCCAGTGCAACCACTTCAGCGGCCGCTTCCTGTGCCATACGGATGAACAACTCAACCTGAGCCTCGGGCGCCTGCTGTCCGCGTGCGGGGATCAGATTGCGCGGGTGCTGCTGCAAGCGCTGCTGCACCGCTTCACGCTGGGCATCCGTCGCTTCGCTGCGGCGCAGGCCATGGCGAATGTTGGCAAAAATCTCGGCACGGCTGCTCATGACTTGTTCTCCTGTTTCTGGCGCGCTTGCCACTGCTGCATGAAAGTCTTGCCGGTGGGAGTAGGCATATCGCGGTGGTCGGTCCAGCCGGATGCCAACGGCAACTTGCTGATCTTGCCTTTTCGGCCGCCCAGCAGACGCATGAACCGGGATGCGCTGGCCGAGAACAGTCGGTACAGCATCGGGCGGGTGGCGAAAAAGGCCCAGCTTCCCAGTCCCCAGCGGACAGCGCGAGGCGTCAGGTGCTGCTCAAACTCTTTCTCGCGCCAGTGACGCATCAATTTGGGCAGCGGAATGCGTACCGGGCAGACCTCTTCGCACTTGCCGCAGGCAGTCGATGCATTGGGCAACAGCGCCGACTGCTCGATGCCGATCATTTGCGGGGTCAGCACCGAGCCCATGGGACCGGGGTAAACCCAGCCGTAGCTGTGACCACCGACAGCGCCGTATACCGGGCAGTGGTTCATGCAGGCGGAGCAGCGAATACAGCGCAGCATCTCCTGAAGTTCGGTGCCCACCATGTCGCTGCGACCGTTGTCGACCAGTACGACATGGAAATTTTCCGGCCCGTCCCGGTCGTCCGGGCGGCGGTTGCCGGAGGAAAGGGTGTTATAGACCGAAAACTCCTGCCCGGTGGCCGAACGCGCCAACAGGCGCAGGAACAGCGTCATGTCCTCCAGTGTGGGTACAACCTTTTCAATTGAAGACACCACGATGTGTGTTTTGGGCAAGGTCTGGGTAAGGTCGCCGTTACCCTCGTTGGTGACGATGATGGTCGAGCCGGTTTCAGCCACCAGGAAGTTGGCGCCGGTAATTCCCACATCGGCGGCAACAAACTGCTTGCGCAGCATTTCACGAGCCTCGGCCATCAGGGCGGCCGGGTCAGTCAGCTTGGGGCGCTTGTGGTGTTCATGGAAGGCTTCGGATACATCTTCCAGGTTGAGGTGAATCGCCGGGGCGATGATATGACTCGGGTGATCGCCGCGCAGCTGCAGGATGTACTCCCCCAGATCGGTTTCCACCGGGCGGATGCCGTTTTCTTCCAGATATTCGTTGAGATTGATCTCTTCGGTCACCATCGATTTGCCCTTGGTGACGGTTTTGGCATTCTGTTCACGGCAAATCTGCAGGATAGTCTGGCGTGCATCATCAGCGCTGCGACACCAATGTACCTGGCCGCCGTTCTCGACCACGCGAGCTTCAAACTCTTCCAGGTACAGGTCCAGGTGTTCAAGGATATGGTTCTTCAGGTCGCGAGCTTCATCGCGCAGCTGGTCGAATTCCGGCATGCGAGCGACCGCTGCGGCGCGCTTGCCGGGAAAACCGGCCTTCAGGTTGCCCAGCGCCTTTTGCAGGTTGACATCCTGTAGTGCGATGCGGGCACTTTGCTTGAATTCAGGGCTTTTGATCTGCATGGGGGGCTCCGCTTAAAGTGGCTGGCCAAGGTCATAATCGGCTTCGCCGATTGCCGGGCTTCTGGTCATATCGGCGAGCAGTTCAACCACATGGCGTACCTGTACTTCACGGCCTTCACGCTTGAGCTTGCCGGCCATGTTGAGCAGGCAGCCCAGGTCTCCACCCACCAGTGTGTCGGCGCCGCTGTCGGCAGCAAAGCCGGTCTTGTTGCTGACCATGCGGTTGGATATGTCGGGGTACTTGACGCAAAAGGTGCCGCCAAAACCGCAGCAGGTTTCCGCTTCCTGCATCTCGGTCAGTTCAACGCCGTCGATTTCGCCGAGCAACTGGCGTGGCTGCTGCTTTATGCCAAGCTCGCGCAACCCGGAGCAGGAGTCGTGATAGGTGATCTTGCCCTTGAAGTCGCTCTGGATACCGCTGAAATTCAGCACGTCCACCAGAAAGGAGGTGATCTCAAAGGCGCGAGCTTTGAGCGCTTCCGCACGCGCTTTCCAGGGATCGTCCTCGGCAAAGAGTTCCGGGTAGTGGTGCAGCATGCCGATGCAGGAGCCGGACGGCCCCACCACGTAGCGATAGCCTTCCAGAGCTTCGATGGTCTGACGCGCAATGGTACGGCTGTTGTGTTTGTCACCGGAATTGAATGCCGGTTGGCCACAGCAAGTCTGATTAAGGGGTACTTCCACTTCACAGCCGGCCTGTTCCAGAAGCTTTACAGTGGCAAAGGCCACCTCGGGGCGGAACATGTCGGCCAGGCAGGTAACGAACAGGCCGACCTTGATCGGCGTGGTTTGGGTGTCGGACATGGTGTCGGCAACCTCGGATTGGTATCGGTGCGGTTTCATGACGGTATGGCTTCAAGATAGGTGATCAGGCCCGAAGCGTGAATGCTATACTTCCAACTGGTCTTACCAAAATGATCCCTGGGGGTGGTGGTGACACTGCAATATGAGCTGGAACGCCTGTTGCTGGAGGGCGATTGGGTGCCCGGGCACCCGGTACCCTCAGAGCGCAGGCTGATGCAGATATACGGAGCTTCGCGCGGTGCCGTCCGTGAGTCGCTGGCGGGCATGAGAGCCAACGGGGTTATTGAAACCCGTCAGGGTGGGCGCAGCCGCTGTATCAATCTGCTGGCGCAACACCTTGAACTGCCGCTGGAAGGGCGGGGGGATGATATCGATTTCCAGATGCAGGTGCTGGAGGCGCGCGCCGTGCTGGAGGCTGAGGCGGCCTGGTATGCGGCGCAGCGTGCCAGTGATGAGGAGCTGTTCGCTCTGGAGCAGGAGTATCAGCAGATGTGCGAACGTAATCGCCGCCCGCTCGGTCGTGGTGACAGCACGCTGGAAAAGGCCAAGGCGGATCTGCAGTTTCACATGCTGATTGCCCAGTCCAGTCATCATCTGCTGGTGTGTTCCTTCAGTCAGTTGTTCTACAGCCGTTACTTCAATGCGATCTACAGTGTGCTGTCACGCACACTGGGTCGTTTGGGACGCTACCCCGACGGGATAGGCAAGCAGCACGACAGCATTCATCGTGCGCTGCAGGCGAGGGATGCCGGCGCCGCGCGGGAGGCGGCCAGAACCCACATCCTCTATACCCGTGACTTGCTGCAGCGATGCCGCTGATTTTTACGTTCCCTGATCGCGCTTTGCAGGCTTGGCCGCTATAATCGCCGCTCGGACTGGCCGGCACCTCGTACCTGTCGCAGCCACAAGTCCGCTTTCATTTACCGTGTATCAATCAGGATGTGGCCTTTCGTATGGGTACATCCGTCAATCAGGGAACAGAGCATGCCTGTCATTACGCTTCCGGATGCGAGTACTCGCACCTTCAACGAGCCCGTTACCGTTCACGATGTGGCCGCCGATATCGGTACTGGCCTGGCCAAGGCTGCCCTCGCCGGCAAGATCAACGGTGAGCTGGTGGATACCAGCTATCTGATCGAAAACGATGTCAATCTGGCGATCGTCACCGCGCGTGATGAAGAAGGGCTGGAAGTGATTCGGCATTCCTGTGCGCATCTGATGGCGATGGCTGTACAGGATCTGTTTCCGGGTGCACAGGTCACCATCGGCCCGGTGATCGACGACGGCTTCTATTACGATTTTGCCTATGAGCGTCCGTTCACACCGGAAGATCTGGAAAAGATCGAGTCCCGCATGAATCAGCTGGCCAAGGAAAATCTGCCGGTCAGCCGCTCCGTGATGTCGCGTGAAGAGGCGATCAAGCTGTTTGAGCAGATGGGCGAGAAGTACAAGGTCGAAATCATCGACTCCATCCCGGGTGAGCAGCCGTTGTCCTTTTACAAACAGGGCGACTTCATCGACCTGTGTCGAGGCCCGCATGTGCCCTCAACCGGCCATATCAAGGCATTCAAGGTGATGAAGGTGGCCGGTGCCTACTGGCGCGGTGATGCCAAGAACGAGATGCTGCAGCGAATCTACGGCACCGCCTGGGGCGACAAGAAGGAGCTGAAAGCGTATCTGCACCGTCTGGAAGAGGCCGAAAAGCGTGACCACCGCAAGCTGGGCAAGCAGCTGAACCTGTTCCACATGCAGGAAGAGGCGCCGGGTATGGTGTTTTGGCACCCGCACGGCTGGACGCTGTATCAGCAGATTGAGCAGTACATGCGTACCAAACAGCGTGGCCATGGCTACCAGGAGATCAAGACTCCGCAGGTGGTTGAGCGTACCCTGTGGGAAAAGTCCGGCCACTGGGGCAAGTTCCAGGAGCAGATGTTCACCACTCACTCCGAGAGCCGTGATTTTGCCATCAAGCCGATGAACTGCCCCTGTCATGTGCAGGTGTTCAATCAGGGGCTACGTTCCTACCGTGACCTGCCGCTGCGTCTGGCCGAGTTTGGCTCCTGCCACCGTAATGAGCCCTCAGGCTCGCTGCACGGCATCATGCGTGTGCGCGGTTTTGTACAGGATGATGCGCATATTTTCTGTGCCGAGAACGCTATTCAGACCGAAGTGGCGGCGTTTATCGACTTCTTGCATGAGGTCTACGCCGACTTCGGCTTCAGTGACATCCTCTACAAGCTGTCGACCCGCCCGGACGAGCGTGTCGGGTCCGATGAAAGCTGGGATAAGGCTGAGAAGGCTCTGGCCGATGCGCTGAATACCGCCGGTCTGGACTGGGAAGAGCTGCCGGGCGAAGGCGCTTTCTATGGCCCGAAAATCGAATTCTCACTGCGTGACTGCCTCGGTCGCGTCTGGCAGTGCGGCACCATTCAGGTGGACTTCTCGATGCCGGGGCGTCTTGGCGCCCAGTTTGTTAACGAGCATGGCGAACGTGAAACGCCGGTGATGCTGCACCGTGCCATTCTCGGATCGTTTGAGCGCTTTATCGGTATTCTGATCGAGCATTATGCCGGTGCACTGCCACTGTGGCTGTCACCGCTGCAGGCTGTGGTGATGAATATTACCGATAATCAGGCGGCCTATTGTCGCGAACTGGCAGAAAAACTGGAAAAAAGCGGCCTTAGAGCCACTGCGGACTTGAGAAACGAGAAGATCGGCTTTAAAATCCGCGAGCGTACTCTACAAAAAGTGCCCTACCTGTTGGTGGTGGGTGACAAAGAGGTCGAGTCCGGAACCGTTGCAGTGCGTACGCGCTCCGGTGAGGATTTGGGTACGCTGACCGTCGATGCGCTGATTGAGCAGCTGGTTCATGAAACCGAGCGCAAAGGCCGTCAGGCAAAATAAAATCGTCAGGAGATATAGCTATCAGGCGTGATAACAGACGTGGAGGCCGTGCGCCTCTGCCGCCAATCAATGAAAATATCCGTGCCACCGAATGCCGTCTGATCGGCGCGGATGGAAACCAGATTGGTGTTGTTTCGATTCCAGAGGCTCTTGAGAAAGCTCAGGAAGCCGAACTTGACCTGGTTCAGATCTCGGATTCTGATCCCATTGTCTGCAAGATCATGGACTATGGTAAGCATCAGTACGAGGCCAAGAAGAAAGCAAATGAGGCGAAGAAGAAGCAGTCTCAGATGCAGGTCAAGGAAGTGAAATTCCGTCCGGGTACGGAGGAAGGGGATTATCAGGTAAAACTGCGCAACCTGATACGTTTCCTTGAAAGCGGAGACAAGGGCAAGGTTACCTTGCGCTTCCGTGGTCGTGAGATGGCTCACCAGGAGCTGGGCATGCAGCTGATGGAGCGGATCGAAAAGGATCTGACCGAAATCAGTACTGTTGAACAGCGTCCGAAAATGGAAGGTCGTCAAATGGTCATGGTACTGGCTCCGAAAAAGAAATAGTCACCCGACAGCAGGACCCGTCACCTCGATCTCTTCGGAAATCCGGTGACGGGTCTTGTCGTTTGTCCGGGTAGGCTGACTAACAAACGAATGCGTGGAGAAAGTTAATGCCTAAGATCAAAACTGTCCGCGGTGCGGCAAAGCGTTTCAAGAAAACCGCTAACGGCGTGAAGCACAAGCAGGCCTTCAAAAGCCACATTCTGACCAAGAAAAGCACCAAGCGTAAGCGTCAGCTTCGCCCGATGCTGCAGGTTCATGCTGCTGACCAGGCTCTGGTTAAGCGCATGCTGCCTTATCTCTGAGTTTTTTTCGGTCATTATTAGTTTTTATAGGAAGGAATTGCCATGCCTCGCGTAAAACGTGGTGTACAGGCTCGCGCCCGTCACAAGAAAATTCTGAAACAGGCCAAAGGTTACTACGGTGCCCGCAGCCGTGTGTTCCGTGTAGCCAAACAGGCTGTCATCAAAGCTGGTCAGTATGCGTACCGTGACCGTCGTCAGCGTAAGCGTCAGTTCCGCGCTCTGTGGATTGCACGTATCAACGCTGCCGCTCGCATCAACGGTCTGTCCTACAGCCGCTTTATCGCTGGCCTGAAAAAAGCCAACATCGAAATCGACCGTAAGGTTCTGGCTGACCTGGCTGTATACGAGCAGGGTGCCTTTACTGCGGTTGTCGAGAAAGCCAAAGCTGCACTGGCGTAACATACGCCCGCCTATTGGTAGGTAAATGATCGAATCGAATAGGGGAAGGGTGCAAGCTCTTCCCCTATTTTTGTCTGGAGCCGGAAATGGAAAATCTTGAGACCCTGTTGGCGCAAGGCAAACAGGCTGTTGCTGAAACTGATACGCTGGCTGCGCTGGACGAAATCCGGGTGCAGTATCTTGGCAAAAAAGGTGAGCTGACTCAGCTGCTCAAGGGGTTGGGCAAGCTGTCTGCAGATGAACGTCCTGCTGCGGGTGCCCGCATCAACGAAGCCAAGGATGCTTTGCAGGCCGACATTACGGCGCGTCGCGATGCACTGGAAAGTGCCGCGATGGAAGCAAAACTGGCGGCGGAAACCGTTGATGTGACCCTGCCGGGTCGCGGTCAACCGGTGGGTGGATTGCACCCCGTGACCCGCACCCTGGAGCGTATCGAGGCCTTTTTCGGCAGTATCGGCTACAGCGTTGCAGAGGGTCCCGAGATTGAAGACGACTATCATAATTTCGAAGCGCTGAATATTCCGGCTCATCATCCGGCGCGGGCAATGCATGATACCTTCTACTTCGATGCTCATACTCTGCTGCGGACCCACACCTCGCCGGTGCAGGTGCGTACCATGGAAGCGCAGCAGCCGCCCATCCGCATCATCTGCCCCGGTCGCGTATATCGCTGTGACTATGATCAGACACACTCTCCGATGTTCCATCAGGTCGAGGGTCTGTTGGTCGATCGCAACATTACCTTTGCTGACCTCAAGGGCACGCTGGAGCAGTTCCTGCGTGAGTTCTTCGAAGAGGATGTGAAAGTGCGCTTTCGTCCATCCTACTTCCCCTTCACCGAGCCTTCCATTGAGGTGGATATCGACCGCGGTGACGGCAAGTGGCTGGAAGTACTCGGCTGCGGCATGGTGCACCCGAAGGTGTTTGAATACTCCGGCATCGATCCGGAAGAGTTTACCGGGTTTGCGTTCGGTATGGGCGTTGAGCGTCTGGCGATGCTCCGCTACGGCGTGGATGATCTGCGCCTGTTCTTTGAAAACGATCTGCGCTTCCTCGGCCAGTTCAAGTAAGACGTCAACGCACACCAACAGATTTTTCAGGAAAGCAGCATGAAATTCAGTGAACAGTGGTTGCGCGAGCTGGTTCAGCCGCAGATCGGAACTCAGGAACTGGCTGACCAACTCAGCCTGTCCGGCCTTGAGGTCGATGATATTGAGAGCGTTGCCGGAGAGTTCAGTGGTGTCGTGGTCGGTGAAATTCTGACCGCCGAACAACACCCCAACGCCGACAAGCTTCAGGTATGTCAGGTCAATGACGGCGAGCAGACCGTGCAGGTGGTTTGCGGTGCACCCAACGCACGTGCCGGGCTGAAAACCGCGTTTGCCCGTGTCGGTGCCGTTCTGCCGGGTGACTTCAAGATCAAGAAGGCCAAACTGCGTCAGGTCGAGTCCTTCGGCATGCTCTGCGCCGAAGATGAGCTGGGTCTCTCCGAAGATCATGGCGGCATCATGGAGTTGGCGGAAGACGCACCGGTCGGTCAGGACATTCGTGAGTTTCTGAACCTGAATGACAAGATCATCGATGTTGATTTGACGCCAAACCGTGGCGACTGCCTCAGCATCGCCGGCATGGCGCGAGAAGTGGGCGTGCTTAACAAGACCGCAGTGGCTCAGATTGAAGCGGCACTGGTTGCGCCGCAGAAGGATGATCGCTTCGGGGTCGAACTGGTCGATGGCCATGCCTGCCCGCGTTATCTGGGCCGCGTAATTCGCAATATCAACCCGGGTGTTGCCACACCGCAGTGGATGCAGGAAAAGCTGCGTCGCTCCGGAGTGCGCAGCATCGACCCGGTGGTAGATGTGACCAATTATGTACTGCTGGAACTGGGCCAGCCGATGCATGCCTTTGATCTGAGCAAGCTCGAAGGCGGCATTCGCGTGCGTCTGGCTGAGCAGGGTGAAAAGCTGGTGCTGCTGGATGGTCAGGAAGTCGAGCTGAACGCCGATACTCTGGTGATTGCCGATGCCAATGGCCCGGTGGCCATGGCCGGTATCATGGGTGGCGAGCCGACCTCGGTCACTGAAGCGACACGCGATATCTTCCTTGAAAGTGCCTTCTTCGCGCCGCTGGCGATTGCCGGTCGTGCCCGCAGTTATGGCCTGCACACCGATTCCTCGCACCGCTTCGAGCGTGGCGTCGACTGGCAGCTGCAGCGCAAGGCGATCGAGCGTGCTACAGCGTTGTTGCTGGACATTGTAGGCGGTGAACCGGGTCCGGTGGTAGAAGCCGTTTCCGAGGCCGATCTGCCTGAAGTGCAACAGGTCCTCCTGCGTCGCAGCAAGCTGGCGGCGGTGCTGGCACTGGAAATTCCGGATGCCGAGGTTGAAGAGATTCTGAATCGTCTGGGCATGTTGCTGGTTGAAGTGGAAGATGGTTGGCAGGTCACCGTGCCGAGTTATCGCTTTGATCTCACCATCGAAGTCGACCTGATCGAAGAGATTGCCCGTGTGTATGGTTACAACAACCTGCCGGTGCACACGCCGACCGCTCAGCTGCCGATTCCGCCCATTGCGGAAGCGCGTTTGACCCTGCAACAGCTGCGCCGTCACCTCATTGCGCGCGGCTATCAGGAAGCGATCACCTACAGCTTCATTGAAGCCGAACTGCAGAAGGCGTTTGATGACCAGCATCAGGCGCTGGCACTGGCCAACCCGATTTCGGCTGAAATGGCTGTGATGCGAACTACGCTCTGGCCGGGCCTGGCCAAGGCGCTGCAGTACAACCAGCATCGCCAGCAGAGCCGCGTGCGTCTGTTTGAAACCGGCCAGCGCTTTGTACCCAAGGCTGAGGGTTTGCTGCAGGAAAACGTGATTGCAGGTCTGATCGCCGGTAACCGTGATGCCGAAGGCTGGACTGCAGGCAAGGACAAGCTGGATTTCTTCGATGCCAAGGGTGATCTTGAATCACTGCTGGCACTGGGCGGCTGTGCGGCCGAGTTCAGCTTTGTGGCCGACCGTCATGTGGCATTGCATCCGGGGCAGGCGGCGCGTATTGAACGCAAGGGTGAAACCGTCGGTTTCATAGGTGCGCTGCATCCGTCACTACTGAAAAAACTGGACCTGAACGGCCCGGTCTATCTGTTTGAAGTCACGCTCGATGCCGTGACGGGTGGACGCCTGCCGCGCTTTGCGTCACTGTCGAAATTCCCTGAGTCGCGTCGCGATCTGGCACTGGTGGTGGATCAGGCAACGGCGTTTGCCGACATCCGCAATACCGCTGCTGAAACGGCAGGAGAATTCATCAAGCAGGTTACACTGTTTGATGTATACCAGGGCCAAGGTATTGAACCGGGACGAAAAAGTCTGGCTCTGGGCTTGACCTGGCAGCACCCATCACGCACTCTTAATGAAGAAGAGATCAACAGTGCGGTGAGTGCCGTTGTATCTGCACTCCGCGACCGTTGTGGTGCAACGTTACGAGAGTAAACACAGGGTGACCGACATGAGCTCGTTGACCAAAGCCGATATGGCCGAGCGCCTCTATGAGGAACTGGGCCTGAACAAGCGCGAAGCCAAGGATATGGTGGATTCGTTTTTTGATGAAATCCGCACCAGTCTGGCGCACAACGAGCAAGTAAAGCTCTCTGGTTTCGGTAACTTCGACCTGCGCGACAAGCGCGAACGCCCGGGTCGAAATCCGAAGACCGGAGAGGAAGTCCCCATCTCTGCTCGCCGGGTGGTTACCTTCCGCCCGGGGCAGAAACTCAAGGAGCGCGTGGAGATCCATGCCGGACACCAGCCAGACAGCGTCTGAACTGGGGCCCATCCCTTCCAAACGCTATTTCACCATCGGCGAGGCCGCCGAGTTGTGTCAGCTCAAGCCCCATGTGTTGCGATACTGGGAGCAGGAGTTCAAACAGATACAGCCGGTTAAACGCAACAATCGCCGCTATTACCAGCACAAAGACCTGTTGTTGCTGCGCCAGATCCGAAGCCTTCTGCATGAGCAGGGCTACACCATTGCCGGTGCACGCCAATGGCTTGCCGGTGAAAGTGCCGGTGACGATGCGGCGCGTTATCGTCAGCTGCTGCGCCAGACGATTACGGAGCTTGAGGAAATACGTACACTGCTGAAGTCGGTATGACGGTTCAGGCCTGTACCCCGGTTCCGCTGCCAGTGGGTAGCTCAGGGGCAAAATCAACGCGTGCAACCAGTCCTGCTTTACCATCACTGCGCTCAAGCAGGGTAATCCTGGCCTGATGCAAGTGTGTAATCAGGCGCACAATCGATAGGCCCAAACCGCTCCCGGTACCGTTCTGCCCCTGGCGATAGAACCGCTCGAAGACGCGCATCTTCTGTTCATCATTGAGACCCGGGCCTGAGTCGATTACGCTCATTACGATATGATCATCGACCGATTCCAGCGTCAGGGTAACCTCACCCCCTGAAGGGGTGTAGCGCAGGGCGTTGTCGATCAGATTGCGCAGCATCAGGCTCAGATAAAAGGCATTGCCTTGCAGAGACAGGGGGTGGTCGGGTGCATTGAGTCCAAGGTCGATGTTCCGTGCAATCGCGAAACCGATCTGATCGTCAATGACGTCTCGGCACAGCTTGTTGAGGTTGACCTTTGCGCTATCAGGCAAGTGGGCTTGCGGGTCAAGTCGGCTCAGCTGAAGCAGCTGTTCGACCATCCGGTTCATCCATGATATTCCCTTTAACATCTGAGCACAGCTGATGCGACTCTCGCTGTCACCCAAGTCCTGATACAGATTTTCGCAATGAATTTGCAAGGCGGCCAGGGGCGTGCGCAGCTCGTGTGAAGCATCGGCGGTAAAACGGCGTTCGCGCTCGAAGCTCTGCTGCAGTCGTGCCAGCAGTGCGTTGAGTGCTCTGACCAAGCCATCAATTTCATCAGGTATTTGCTGTAAAGCCAGTGGCTCAAGGTGATCTGAGCCCCGCGCAGCAACCTCATGACTCAATGTTACCAGTGGGCGCAGATTGCGCCCAATCAGCCACCAGATCGTGAGTCCGAACAGTCCCAGAAAAATCAGGATAGGCAAGGTATTGGATATGGCAATTTTCACTGCCAGCTCACGGCGGATGCGATAGTCCTGAGAGACCTGTATATAGCGTTGGCCGATTGGTTCGGCAAGTGTAAAGAGTCTCCACTGGGTGCCGTTGACAGTCAGATTGCGGTAGCCGCTGGAGGCGACTGGCGGCGCGTCGATCTGTTCGGGGAAGCTGGGCGAGGTAATTAATACGCTGCCCGAAGCGTCGACGATTCGGTAGGAGAGCTGTTTCTCATAAGGGTGAGCCGGTGTCCATTCGAATTCGGTTGGCGTTTTGAAGTGAGGCAGCGGGCCTGTTGGCGCGAGCTGGCCTGTCAGGCGGGCCATCTGGGCCATCTGGGCATCAAACAGCTCTTCTGCTTCATCGGTCGCGGCCCAGAATGAAAGCGAAGCGGTGACCAGACCCGTAACGAGGCCGATGCTGAGCAGACTGAGGCTGAGTGTGCGGCGAATGGATGTCATGTGTCCACCCTGTCCATCATATAGCCCACTCCGCGTACGGTACGTATGACCGAGGTGTTAAGCTTCTTGCGCAGGTGGTGGATATGGACTTCGAGCGTATTGCTCTCAACCTCATTCCCCCAGCCATACAGGGACTCCTCCAGCCGACTTCTGCTAAGAACCTTGCCGGCATTTTCAGCCAAGGTCAGCAACAGGCCATATTCGCGTCTGGAGAGAACAACTGCGTGTCCACAATAGCTTACGCTTTGACCCTGCGTGTCGATGCTGAGATCACCTAGCTGCAGCAACGTGTCGCTATAGCCCTTGTAGCGGCGGGTAACTGCGCGCAGACGCGCACGCAGCTCAGCCAGGTCGAAGGGCTTTAGCAAGTAGTCATCGGCGCCGGCGTCCAGCCCTGCGATACGATCTTCGATGGCATCACGAGCAGTCAGAATCAACACCGGCAGGGTGTTACCCGCCTTGCGTAGCTGACGTAACAGACTGAGACCGTCCATACCGGGCAGCCCGAGATCGAGAATCATGCAATCAAAGTGCTCAAACTGCAAAATATGCCAAGCCTCTTCGCCCGAGGTAAGCCAATCTGCACTGTTACCCGTCTTGGTTAATGCGCGGGTGATGCCATCCCCCAACAGGGGATCATCCTCGACGATCAGTATGCGCATCCGCAGGTCCTTATTTCAGTTGTTGCAACAGCGTATGAATCTCTTCGCGTCGACCGGCATCAGCCTGTTGTCGTCCCGGGCGTGCCGGTGCCGCCAGCGCCTTGTCCAGTAATGCTTTAGCGCGAGTATTGTCGCCTTTTTCGAGCAGGAAGGCCGCATAGAAATAGTTGCTGTCGATGCCGTCCGGATTGATCGCCAGTGCCTGTTCGAACAGCTCCTGTGCCTTGTCATCGCTACCGAATCCAAGTGGCCAGCCCGGGACTTGATGGTAAAGAGTAGCGAGGCTGGTCAGTGCCGATCCGTTCAGAGCAGAGGCATCCTGTTCAATGGCGGCCTCAAACAGTGTGCGTGCCTGCTTTACCAGCTTTAAGGCTCCCAGGCCGCCCTTGGCGCCCGCTTGGGAGCTGAGAACGATACCTTGCCAGATCATCAGCTCGGGGTCGTGGGGCTGAGCGGTCAGCTGCTCGGCCAACTGTGTTGCAAGGTCATCGAAGGCATCGGCCTGGGCTTTTTGATCCAGACTGTACTGTATTTCGGCCCAGCGTTGCTGGTACGGCAGCAGCTGTTCAGGTGTGGCCGCTTGGGTAATAGTGGCACAACCGAGCGTGAGGGTCAGCAAGGCAGTACGCATGTGTGTAGCCAGTTTCATGACAAGGCTCCCGTTTAGTGGTGCTTGGCGAAGGGTTTTATTTTGCCGAGTTGCTTGTTGAGGACTGCGCTGATCACCTCAGGGCGCAGGCCGTTGAGTCTGACCAGCAGTTTTTCCGGCCAGCCGATGGTCACCTGGGCCCGGCCAGAGCGCAGCAGTTTCAGTGCGATCTGAGCAACCTGTTCCGGACTGTCAGAGGCGCTACCTGTGGCTGCCAGCATGGCGTTGGTACTGTCAGAGTTGATGTCGGTGCGGGTGGCACGGGGGGCGAGATACTGTACCCGCAGCGGCGTGTCACTGAACTCGCGAGCCAGTGCTTCGGAGAACAGGCGAATCGCTGCTTTGCTGGCACAGTAGGTGCTGTAACCGGGAAAGCCGAGCGCACCGAAGGCGGAGCCGATATTGAGGATGACCGGTGATTCGCCCGCTGTTTCCAGCAGGGGGGTGATCAGTGCACGGGTCAGCAGGATGGGTGCGGTGATGTTGGTCGTCAGCAGTTGCTCAATCTGCTCGGGTGTTTGCTGGTCGAACACCTGAAAACGACTTATCCCCGCGTTATTGATCAATGTGTCCAGCTTTGAAAAGTTGCTCTGTACATGGTCGGTCAGTACGGCACGTCCTTCGGTCGTGGCCAGATCAGCGCTGCAGACCTGGACCTCTCGGGCGCCGAGCTGGCGACATTCATCGGCCAGTGTTGTGAGTGTGTTCCGGTTACGACCATGCAGGAGCAATGCCGCCTTTTCGGTGGCGAGTGCACGGGCGAGTGCGGAGCCGATACCACCGCTGGCCCCGGTAATCAGGATATGTCGACGGTCAAATTGCATGGCTACCTCTCATGCGGTGGGCAGGCTACGGAAAATATCGGCGTAGAGGCGGTAGAACACCTGTGCGCTGTGGATAATCAGGGCCTGCTCGTCAGGGTTGTCGATACGTTCCATCAGACTTTGAAAGAACTTGATGTGGTCCTGATCCAGTGAACCGTGTGAACGCAGATAACTGAACGCACTGTCAGGCAATGCCAATCGATCTTGAATGATGTGTGACAACGGCGTAGCCAGCGCAACGCTGGTGCCTTCGAGCACCTGAACCATGCCGAAGAAGCCGACCGGGTTGACCCGCTGGATCATGTCGTAGGCGTAGGCAACCATCAGTTCCGTTTCGATCGACGGCTGCCCTCGACGTACGGCTTCCTTGTCCAGGCCACAGGCGGCCAGATCGTTGAGTATCCACTCCTGGTGCCCGGTCTCTTCCTCGATATATTCGGCGACCGCTTCGCGCAACCACTCATGGCTTTCGGGCAGTCGTCCACCGCACGCCATCAGCAGCGGCAGGGTATGTTTGACATGGTGGTAGGCCTGGGTCAGAAACTCAGTGTACTGGTTGTGACTGATCTCGCCGCGTTGGCAGGCGACAATAATCGGTGCGTCCAGCAGGTACTGGCGTGCATCGCCAGTGTCGCGTTGTAGCTGATCGTAGAAGGACATGGCGCTATCCCTTTCAGTGGTCAAGTTGATAAACGGATTCAAGACGTTCGGTAAAGCGTGTGGCGATCGCATCGCGGCGTGGTCGTCCATTCAAAGTGAACAGCCCCTCGGCACTGCTCATCGCATTCGGGACCCGAACCCAACGCAGGGCGCGAGCGTAATCGGGCAGGCGGGTGTTGACCTGAGTAACACTTCGTTGCAGCGCCGCATCGTCCAGTGTCGGGGCGTGGATCAGTGCGGTATTGAAGGGGCGTGCTTCACCAAACAGAACGGCTTGCTCGATTCCCGGCTGTGACAGCAGTTCCGATTCCACCCACTCAGGGCTGATATTGCGACCGAAGCTGTTGATAATGACGTTGCGCATGCGACCTTCGATATGCACAAAACCGTCTTCATCAAGGCGTACAAGATCGCCGGTCGCATAGGGGCCAGTCGGGGCCGGTTCTCCGAGGTAACCGAGCATTCGATTACCGTCAATCAGCAGTTCGCCCGCGGCGCTGACGCTCAGACTGTTGTGTGCCAGTGGCGCTCCGGCACTGCCGATACAGTCTTGCGCGGGCGTATTCAGACTGACAACCGAGGCACACTCCGACAAACCATAGCCTTCGTAAGCGGGCAGGCCAACGGCACGTGCGCGCCGGATCAACTCAGCCCCCACGCGGGCACCGCCAACGGCGATAAATTTCAACATCGGCAGCGCTGCGCCCTGCTCAGCAGCCCGGGTGAGGGCCGACAGTACGTGTGGCAGCGTGATCAGAGAGTCCGGCTGATGCTGGTGCAAAGCACCCAGCAAACATTGGCTATCGAGCCCGCTTGAGCCTTGCCAGCCCAAACTCTGCAGCGAAGGTAGCTCGATACAGGCTCCCATCAGAAGGGCGGTGTAGACGCCCGCGATGTTCTCCAGCAAAGTGGCCAGAGGCAGCAGGCACAGGTGTCGGCGGATGGCCAGCGGAGCCAGTTGTGTGGTGAGTGCGCGGGCGACGTTGAGTTGCTGCTCAGCGCTCAAACAGACCCCTTTGGGTGCCCCGGTGGTACCCGAGGTGAAGGTGATCTTGGCGGTGCCCGCATGCAGATCGGTAACAGGATTGCTCAGGCGATGCAGTTGCAGTTGATCCTGTTCGCAAGTGATCAGTGTATCGATGCCCGCCCGCTCAAGCAGATGGCTGCGTTGTGTGTCAGAGAAGAACAGAGGCACCGGCACCAGGACCCGTCCCAACTTCAGTGCCGCCAAGTCGGTCAGTATCCAGTGACGGCTATTGTCGGCGAGCAGTGCGAGACGCTCGCCTCCGTGCTCGCTCAGGCGCAGAGCCAATGCATCAACCGCCGCCGGTAATTCACCCCAGTGCACGGTGCCATGGGTATCACGCAGTGCGACAGCATCAGGCTGGCTCTGAGCCAGCCGGGTCAGTTCAGCAAACAGATGGGAGGGCATGGGCGTTCTCGGTGGTGGTAAGTGTTGGGCGCTCGTACGTGGCGTGAGTCGGGTGGGTCATTGCCTGGCGACGCAGGCAGGCAGCACCGGCCGGAATGGAAACGGCAACCACCATAGGCTTCTGGTCGTAATAATGCCCCCAATTGCTGCTGCCATGGCTCAGCCGTTCGTGCCGAGCGGGTGCCAGCGGATGCAACTCCAGTCCCAAGCGTCGAAAGCTGTTGATCAGCGTTGGCGTCAGAGTCAGCACTGCCCACTCGAGCTGGCGGCGGTCGAACCAGGCTGCCAACGTCACAATCAACTGGCGAACCTGGCCGGGCTTAAGGGTGGCGAGATTGCCGACCTCAACGATCCTGTCGCGTGTCGGCATTACTGTAAGCCGGTCAGCCAGACAGTGTTCGATGGGCGTATCGAGATAGGTCTCCAGAAACAGGGATGCCTCAGCGGCCAGCTGGAAACCGGCAGCGGCTACCAGCTCGCCGCGTGCGTTACGGCAACTGACCAGCGTCGGCAGAAAGTCATGAATATCAGCAGCATGTACGACTCGGAAACGTTCGCGAATAAACGCTTCAATACCCGGACGCACTGCGCAGGCCTGATCATGCAGACTAAGACTGGTCGGCTGGTTGATGCGTGGAGGGTTAAGACTCATGGCGTGACTCCTGTTCATAGCCACGCATTCTGGTCTTGAAAACTTAAAGAAGTCTTAAGGGAGTGAAAATCACGTTTTAACGAGGTTGAGGTGAGGCAAAGCAGGCTGAATTTCGGATTTGGATACAGACACCCCGGTCAGGGGGTGTCTTGTCAACGACTGCCTTCAGAGACGTTCAAAGATAACCGCGATGCCCTGACCGCCACCAATACACATGGTGACCAGCGCATATTGCCCTTGAGTTCGCTGCAATTCGTGCAGCGCCTTGGTGGCAATATAGGCGCCTGAGCAGCCTACCGGATGACCCAGTGCAATGGCGCCGCCGTTGGGGTTGGTCTTGGCAAGATCCAATTCCAGCCCTTTGGCCACCGCCAACGCTTGTGCAGCAAAGGCTTCGTTGGATTCAATAACGTCCATTTGGGCCAGACTCAACCCGGCTTTCTTGAGTGCCAGGCGTGTAGCCGGGATGGGGCCTTCGCCCATGATTTCATTGGAAACACCCGCTACCGCGTAAGAGACCAGCCGGGCCATCGGTTTGTGGCCATCCCGTGCGGCTGCCTGGGCAGACGCAAGCACCAGATAGGAAGCACCGTCGTTGATGCCTGAGGCGTTACCGGCGGTCACCGTGCCATCTTTTTTAAACGCGGGTCGCATGGCGGCCAGAGTGTCGACGGTTGTGCCGGCTTTCACATGTTCATCGGTATCGACAATCAACTCACCCTTGCGCGTTTTGATACTGATCGGGACAATCTGATCCTTAAAATGACCTGCCTCAATTGCCGCAACGGCGCGACGGTGAGATTCAGCGGCGAATGCATCTTGTTCTTCGCGAGTGATCCCCCACTTCTCGGCCAGATTTTCTGCAGTGATGCCCATGTGTCCGACACCGAACGGGTCACTCAAGGTAGCGACCATCATATCGATCATGGTGCTGTCACCCATACGTGCACCATTGCGGAGGGCGGTCGACAGGTAGCCTGAGCGCGACATGACCTCGACGCCGCCGCCAATACCGTATTCGTAATCATCCAGCATGATACCCTGAGCCGTGGACACAACTGCCTGCAAACCGGAACTGCAAAGACGGTTTACCGACATCGCCACCGAGTCCATGGGCAGCCCCGCCTGAATGGAAGCCACACGTGCAACGTAGGCAAAACGCGAATCAGTCGGTATGCAATGCCCTGAGGTCACGTAGCGGATCAGCTCAGGGTCTACTCCTGAACGTTCAATGGACGATTTCATTACCTGTCCGGCCAGTTCAGAAGGCTCCAGCTGGCTCAGACCACCGCCGAAAGAGCCGATAGCCGAGCGCGCAGCGCTCAGCACGACAACATCATTATTGTTCATATATGTCTCCATTGTTCTGATTGTTTTCTCAACGTTATATATTCCGAGGTTGGTTGTCTTGTCCTCAATCAGCGTAGACAAAAAACCATTGTGAAAGCTTCCTTTTTTCAAAACCTTAAGGTAATATTCGCGTCCTCTTCGGAACTGATCAGTCAGTTCCCGCCTAGTCGGGGCGTAGCGCAGTCTGGTAGCGCACTTGCATGGGGTGCAAGGGGTCGCAGGTTCAAATCCTGCCGTCCCGACCATTTAAATAAAGCAGTTACATCAATCGCCACTTGGCGATTTTTTTGTTTCTGGCCCAGGGCGCATTTGGGTTGACACCCAATCTAGCCGATTCACCACTGCAGTACTGGAACCCACAACTGTCGACCGGGTGCGCTGACCAAAAAGCCCATCAAACCCACGTTAAGAATAACCGTCCACCAGAAGGTTGTCCGAAAAGCCGCTTTGCGCGATTTGTGACGCAGCATGTTCTGTGCGCACAGTGCACCAGGCCAGCCGCCCAACAATGCCAACAGGTGCAGGGTTGACTCAGGTGTGCGACGGCGGTCTGCCTGTGCTGCGGATTTGTCGATGGCATAGACAATAAAGGTCCAGATACTCAGCAGTCCCATCAGTAGGGGCAGTTGCCAGGGGAGCAAGCCAACCATCGCAGCCATTCCCAAGACAACAAAAAGAGCAAGAAGCGGTATAAGCACATGGTTGGAGGAGTGTTGGACTCGGCTCTGTCGCCGGACACTGGTGCCTGCCAAAATGACCGATACGGCGCGGGGCCGATTGTCTTTATCAGTGTCAGGCTCAAAAGTGACCAGCTGATTGATCTGGGGCAGAAGGCTTCGGTCGCGCATGGCGCTGATATGGAAAAAGAGGTCATCCCCACCTTCCAGCGGCTGAATAAAGCCAAAACCTTTCTCGGCGTTCCATTTCTTGATGCGTCCTTTCATCGCCATATGTCATTCCTGAAAGTATGTGATGGCAGCCGATCATCTTCGTCCATCCATTGAGCAAGGGCTCAGGGCTTGATCTGCCAATAGGGCTTGGGAGCGTTCGGGCAAGCCGTCTACTCCCGGTTCAGCACTTCCAGCAGCTCAATTTCAAATATCAGGTTCGCGTTTGGCGGAATCTTCTCGCCAAAGCCGCGCTCGCCATATCCCATCTGGGCAGGCACCCGCAGTTTGCGTTTGCCACCGACCTTCATGCCTTTCAGCCCTTCGACCCAGGCAGCAATCACTTTCTTGCGGCTCAGTACCGTCTGAAATGGCTGAGCTCTGTCGTAGGAGGAATCAAACTCGGTTCCGTCTTCGAGAAAGCCGCGATAGTGAGCCGTGATCAGGGCACCGCCTTTTTTCACTTCGATGCCTGTGCCCTCGACAATATCCTCAATTACCAGTTGTTCAAATTCAGCCATGGTTGTTCCCGTAAGTATCAACAAAGTCGTATCCAGCCGCTGAAAAGTACGGCTCTGGCTCAGCACAGTACCAAACCAGAGCCTGCGAGCAGGTCGGAATCAAGTTGCCAACCAGTGAGTATCAGTCTTCGCGGCTGGTCACTTCCAGAAGGTGATAACCGAACTGGGTTTTCACCGGTCCCTGAACTTCATTGATGGGTGCACTGAACACGACTTCATCAAACGCTTTAACCATCTGGCCTGGGCCGAAACTGCCAAGCTCGCCCCCCTGCTGACCTGAGGGGCACTGGGAGTGCTCTTTGGCCAGGGCGGCAAAATCGGCGCCATTGGCGATTTGATCTTTCAATGCCTGGCATTTGGTTTCAGAACTGACAAGGATGTGACGTGCGCTTGCGCGGGCCATGGGTTTTCTCCGTAGCAGGTTGGATATTAGCTTAAGCATGGTTGTGTTTTCTGTCGGGTTACATCAATTCTACGTCAGTGGTGGTGACCGCCAACGCCATGCGCGTGGCCGTGAGCGATCTCTTCATCTGTCGCGGCACGCACATTTGCCACTTCAATATCGTAGATCAGGGTCTTGCCGGCCAGCGGGTGGTTGGTATCGACCAGTACCATTTTCAAGCCAGGTTTGACTACGGTCACCTGACGCATGCCCTGATCGGTCTGTACCATGGCGACCATGCCGGGTTTCCAGCTGCGTACGCCTTTGGGCAAGCCTTGCAAATGCTTGAGCGGCACACGCTGTTGCTGGCCGTCCTTGCGCTCACCGTAGGCCTGTTCGGGCGTCAGAGTCAGGTGCAGCGTTTCACCGGCGGATTTGCCTTCCAGTGCGGCCTCGATGGCCGGCATCATGCTGCCATGGCCGTGGAGGTAAGCGACAGGATCGGCTCCATGGTTGGTTTCGATCTGGATATCGTTGGTGTCGGTCAGCGTGTAGTAGAACTGAACCACTGTATTGTCGGTAATCTGTGTCAACGCAAGCCCCTCGTGCATCAATTGTGAAAGCGTGAAGTATCCGGGTATGAAAAAGGCTGCGCAAGGAAATCACAGTCGGGACACTCGCGCAATTTGGATCCGCACCGCTCTGGCCTGTATCCATCGGGTCATGAGCCTGGTTCAATCGTGATTGTACAACCCTGAACTGGAAAAGCCCGGCTCACTTATTGTTGTTGACCAGAGGCAGCAGCCGGTCGTACTCACGCTTGACCACTGCATAGCACTCGCAGACCCTCGATTCCAGTCCTGCCCGATCCATAACGGTGATATGGCCACGGTGGTAGTGAATGAGGCCGGCAGCCTGAAGTTTGCCTGCGGCTGCGGTAACACCTTCACGGCGTACTCCCAGCATGTTGGCGATCAATTCCTGAGTCATCAGTAGCTCGCTTGATGGCAGTCGGTCAAGACTCAGCAGAAGCCAGCGGCACAGTTGCTGGTCAAGTGAGTGGTGTCGGTTGCATACGGCAGTCTGGGACATCTGTGTCAGAAGCGCCTGGGTATAGCGCAGCAACAGGTGCTGTTGTGTGATCGAGTCGTGAAATGCCTGCTTTAATAATGCTCCCGGAAGCCGGTAAGCGTTGCCGGCACCCTGTACCACGGCACGATTTAGCATGGTTTCACCACCCATGAACAGGGCTATGCCGATGATACCTTCATTACCAACCACGGCGACTTCGGCTGGCGCACCATCGAGCATGACGTAAAGAAGCGAGACAAGGGAATCAGTAGGAAAATATGCGTAGCGCAATTCGCAACCCGATTCATACAGGACCTGTCCGAGCGTTAAGGAGACCTGCTCCAGATGTGGGCTGATGCGGGCATATTCATCGGACGGAATGGCTGCGAGCAAGTGGTTCTGTCGTGGGTCAAGAGGGGCAGACACGCTTGATCTCCTGTTCTTGCGGGTCAAAACAATACAATACACCTCTATCGGTATTGATGTTGGATGGAGTGCCATCCCTGGCGCTTATCAGGCTACGGGGGCGTTACTTGACCCTCATATCATTTCTGACGGATTTTACGCCCTCGACACTTCTCGCTATTTCAACAGCCTTGTTGATATCAGACTGAGAATTGACGAAGCCACTGAGCTGCACGACACCCTTGAAGGTCTCGACGTTGATTTCGGCCGACTTCAGAGTGGGTTCGTTGAATATCGCCGCTTTCACTTTGGTGGTTATGACCGTGTCATCTATATACTCGCCGGTCCCTTCCTGTTGGGATGTGGATGCGCAACCTACCAGCAAGGCCAACATTGCAGCCAGGAAAAAAGCGGGGAAACGTTGTAGTAATGTCATGATTTAGTGCTCCGGATAGTCTTGAAGACTGGCAGTCGGTTAGCGTTCGACTGAACTGACAAGCAGCACGTACGGCGCACGTCCTCTCTGTCGGTCTTAATGATAGTTGAATTCTGCAATTGCGCTTTTATCTGTGTACGGGTGCTAGCGCACAGATGACAGGGAACAATAGAGGGACAATGACAATTGCAACCGAACGGTTGTGGCTAGACATCCTGTGAAAGGATGAAAGAGGTAATACCATGAAAAACTTGCAGCGTTTAGTACTTGTTCCTGCAGCGGCTGTCATGCTGTTTGGCCTGACAGCCTGTTCGGGCATGTCGGCACAAGACCAGAATACCGCGATAGGTGCCGGTGTTGGTGCCGTTGGTGGTGCGGTTTTAACCGGAGGAAGTGCAGTCGGCACCGTTGGTGGTGCGGCAGTGGGTGGCGTAATCGGCCACGAAATTGACAAGTAAAGGTTGGTCGGCGGTACATGGATCGGTCTGGTCTTTGTATCGCCGGCTGACGGTGATCTCTGCGGCACGTTTACAGCGGCCACACCAGCAACAACAGTGGAATACTGATAACCACGACGAGCAGAGAAACGGGCAGCCCCAGACGCCAGTAATCTCCGAACTTGAAGCCACCGGGCCCCAGGATCAGGGTGTTGTTTTGATGCCCTATTGGCGACAGGAAGGCGCATGAAGCGCCGATGGCAACCGCCATCAGAAAGGCATCGGCATCAACACCCAAGGCAGCGGCGGTACCCAGTGCGATGGGGCACATGGCGGCGGCTGTCGCGGCGTTATTCACAACACTGGAAATCAGCATGGTGAGCGTCAGGATCAGCGCGATTGCGATCGGGCCGTTGCCTTGGGCGACATGCTGCATTAAAAGCTCGGCAATCAATGTTGCAGTACCTGTGCTTTCCATCACGGAGGCAACGGGCATCAGCGCCCCGAGCAAAACGATTACCGGCCAGTCGATGGCGTCATACACTGAGCGCAGAGGTACCGTTCGCAGCACCATTGATGCCAGTACGCCTGCCGCAAAGGCGATGGCGGTGGGCAGGAGTGCGAAAGCGGCTGCCGCCACCGATGCCAGCATGATCAGGCTGGCGGTCAGCGCCTTGCCGCGATCAGGGATGCGCAACTCCCGCTCTGCCAGTGGCACACAGCCGGTATCCGCTGCAAATCCGGCCAGCGCCTCTTCAGAGCCTTGCATCAGCAGCAAGTCGCCGGGTCTTATTTTGAGTGTACGCAGGCGGGCCTTGGAACGGGAGCCTTCACGCGATACGGCCAGAAGGTTGAGTCCGTAGCGAGTGCGCAGCAGAATATCACGAGCGGAACGGCCCTGCAGTGATGATTCGGCACGCACTACCAGCTCCATCAGCATCATGCCGTCGCCGTTGTTGTCAGACTCGCTGTCATCCTCTTGCTGCTCTGTATCTTCATCAGTTTTGGCAGCCTTTTCGTCCTCCTCGTCCTCCGATGACGAGCCAGCTTCTTCCAGCTCCAGTCCCAGTGCGCTCAGTACACCGGCCAATGACTCCACATCAGCCTCGATGACCAAGATATCCCCCGCCTTGATACGACGTCCGGAAGAGGGCGCATTCACTTTGACTTCGTTACGTACCAGGCCGATAACCTGGGCATCAGCCTCATCGAGTTCGGCCTCTACCTCACGCAGGTACATGCCGGCCACTTTGCTGTCCTTGGGGACCCTGGCCTCAGTGATATAGGCGCCGGTCTCGAAGCCTTCTGTGCCCGGCTGCTTACGTGCCGGTACCAGCCGCCAGCCAAGCAGAGCGATAAACAGCACACACAACACAGCCACCGACAGGCCCACGGCGGTGAAGTCAAACATTTCGAAACCGGTGCCGATACTCTCACGGCGAAAGCCGGACACAATCAGGTTGGGTGGGGTACCGATGAGCGTTGTCATGCCCCCAAGAATGGTGCCAAAAGCCAGTGGCATCAGTACCTGTCCGGGGGTAAGTCCAAGACGGCCAGACAGTTGCACCGCGACCGGCATCAGCAGCGCCATGGCGCCGACATTGTTCATGAAACCGGACAGGAATGCACCCAGCCCCGTCAGGGCGGCAAGGCTGAGTGTAACGCCTGCCTTTTTAGGCAGTGCGTGACGCGTCAGAATATCCACAGCGCCGGATATCTGCAGGCCTCGACTCAGGACCAGCACGCAGGCAACCGTCACGACGGCCGGGTGTGCGAAGCCAAGAAAAGCATCCTGCGGATCGATCAGGCCCACAAGTACGCATGCAAGCAGTGCACTGCCCGCCACCATGTCATGCCGCCAGCGGCTCCAGATGAACATCACCATGGTAACCAGCAGGATGAATATGATCAGAAGCTGGTCCTGAGTCATCAGGTTGGCTCTTGTGTTGGGTTAGGTTGCTCCAGTCGCAGATTGGCCGGTGGAGCACTGCCGTTCTTTTCCTGACCGAAGTACAGGGTGGTATGCGGGAAAGGAATCTCGATACCGGCATTGTCGAAGTGGATTTTGACCAGCCGGTTGTAGGCTCGGCCCACCGAAAACTGATCGCCCGGTGTGGTTTTGATCCGGACGCGAATATTGACCGAACTGTCAGCCAGTGCCGTTACGCCTGAAATCTCGATCGGTTCCAGTATCTTGCTTTTTGTTTCTTCATTGGCCGCCAGCTCCTCAAATGCGTTCTGCAAATGAATGATCGCCTCATCAATGCTTTCCCGATAGGCAATGCCATAGACGCCCACGTGATAACCGAACTCACGCATGTAGTTGGAGACGGTATCTACGCTGGAAAATGGAATCAGGTGATAGGTGCCGTTCAGGTCACGGATCCCGACCGAGCGGATGCTCAGGCGCTCAGCCGTGCCGGTGATACCGCCTACGGTGACGATATCGCCGGTATTCATCGCATTTTCGAGCTGGATGAACACTCCGGTGATGATGTCCTGGACCAGTTTCTGCGAGCCGAAGCCGATCGCCAGCCCCAGTACCCCGGCACCGGCGATCAATGGGCCAATATTGATACCGATTTCGGACAGTACCACCATACCCGTCATGGTGATGAGCGTGATTGCCGCCGCGTTGCGGAACAGTGCCAGTAGCGTTTTGATGCGCGGTGACGGTTCACCGGTACCGGTTTCGGGATTCAGTTTATGCTCAATCACACTGGCAAGAGCGACCCAAGCTGCAAAGGCGACGGTGAGGATGACCGCAATTGCGATGGTCTTGCCAACCAGCATACGACCGATTTCAGAGGCAAGCCAGTCGCTGATGTTGAATGCTCCCCAGGCGCCCAGGATCAGCATGACAACAAAAACAAACAGAATGGCCCGCAGGAAGTAGAGCGCACTGGGCAGATAGCTGTTGATGCGAGACTCCAGCAGCGGCAGTTTGTGTTTCAGCTCGTCGGACAAGGTCAGTCGGCGGCCCAGTGTCTGACCGAGAAGAGTCGAAAGCAGCAGGCCAGCCACGATGGCAGCAATACCCTTGATGGTTGCCAGCAGTACAAAGGGCAGTGCATCTTCCGGCCGAGTGAACGTAAGTACCAGTACCAGTGTAAAGTAGGCAATTGCCAGCAAGTGCCAGCTGCGGGACAGCAGTTTCAATAATACCTGGGCAATACCACCCTCCGTATTGTTCGCGCGCAATTCAATCGCCATGCGCAGGCGATTGCGGTGCTTTAATACCACGGTCATTGCATAGCCATATGCCAACAGCGTGATCAGGGTACCGACTGCTTCGCCCAGTGTTTTGGACAGGTACAGGTTGATCAGCGGTACCAGTGTCATCAGGCCGTAGCCCACAAGGCTGATCAGCTTGCCGATCCAGCGGTTCCAGAACTCTGCTTCGTTGGCATCAATGGCCAGCAAGCGCAGCCCCTGATGTTCGGATTGAAGCAGCATGCGAATACCCACTTTCAGGCCTTCGATGATCAGAAACGCGTTCAAAAACAGGGAGGCCCGAGTGGTCAGCTCACCGCTCTCGCCAATCAGGAATGTGCCGATCAGGCTGCCGCTGACATAGGCCAATACCACCAGCAGCAGGTCCAGTACCGTTGCAAGTGCGACACAGAGCACCAGGCGCAACACGGGTGTGGGTCTTGCACCTGCGCCAGTCCAGCGACTGAATACAGCGAACAGGGGACGCGTGAGGCGCCTCACCAGAAAGAAAACGGCCAGAGTGGACAGGATCACCATGCCCAAATTAAGGGCTGCATCAGTGAAGACGACAGAGTCGAAACCGGACTCGGACCCGGTGAGTTCGCCTGACAGCAAGTCACGGGCCGTTGAGGCCAGATGTATGACCTGCTGTCCCATATCGGCTGCGATACTGCTGCTTAGCTGTGCCAGTTTACGCGGCAGCGAGAGGGGGGCTTCCGCATCGGTTTCAGCCGTGAGACTTTCAATGTGTGCGGAGTCTGCAGCGGGATCGGTGCTGGCGGGTTCGGCGAGGGCCAAAGGGGTGCATACAAGACTGACAAGAATGAGCAGGTATCGCAGTGTAAACGTCAATTTGGGCCTCCGTTGATTGCTCGACGCAGGTCCAGATTAGCATAACGCCGACAGCGGGAATATCTGTCGGCGTTGTCGTTTCTGGCTCAGCCGTCAGCGTTGATGCGTGTGATCAGCTCGTTCAGAACCGCTTCGGCACGGTCGTTCTCAACCTGACAGGTACCGGCTGCATGATGACCGCCACCGCCGTATTGCAGCATCAACTCGCCGACATTGGTTTTGGCGCTGCGATCAAAAATGGACTTGCCGGTGGCAAACACCGTGTTCTGTTGCTTGAGGCCCCAGAGTACGTGAATAGAAATGTTGCACTGGGGGTAAAGCGCATAAATCATAAAACGGTTGCCGGCCCAGATCTGTTCCTCATGGCGCAGGTCCAGTACCACAAGATTGCCGTGAACGGTCGCGCAGCGTTGAATCTGCTGCTTGAACTTCTCTTCCTGTTCAAAGTACAGCTCAACCCGCTCCTTCACATCGGGCAGGTCAAGGATCTCCTCAATGCTGTGGTTTTTACAATAATCGATCAAATCCATCATCAGGGAATAGTTGGAGATGCGAAACTCCCGGAAGCGCCCGAGGCCGGTACGGGCGTCCATCAGGAAGTTGAGCAGTACCCATCCTTCTGCGTTAAGCACCTCTTCCCGAGTGAACTGGGCCGAGTCGCCCTTGTCCACGGCGTCCATCATCTCGTCCCACGCAACGGGGAAGGCGTCATGGCCGCCGTAGTATTTCCATACCACGCGGGCGGCTGAGGGTGCATCGGGGTCGATGATGTGATTGTCCACCTTCTCGTTACGAAGGGTTTCAGACAGGTGATGATCAAATGCCAGATTGACCCCTTTTACGTAGGGCAGGTTAGTCGTGATATCGCGAGCGGTGATATCCACCTTGCCATCCTGCATATCCTTGGGGTGAACGAACTTGATATCGTCGATCAGGTCCAGGTGCTTAAGCAGCACGGCACAGACAAGACCGTCGAAATCACTGCGGGTAACGAGGCGAAATTTTTCAGCGGACATCAGCAACAGCTCCCAGAATTAATTGACCGTATCCGGAAAGTAACACAGCCGTACGGGTGGCTGAAGCCTGAAGCGCTTTGTGGGGCAGGAAAAAGCGTGCTTGTTGACCTGTAACGCCTATGCACGAGGTGAATGTAGCCAGCTGCGCAAAGCCGGCCAGCGATTGACCAGCATCGCTGTAAAGATGAGCGCGCAGCCACTGAGCTGCAGTGTGGTCATGGATTCTCCGAGCCAGAGCATCGCCAGCAGGGCTGTCCAGACGGGTTCCAGTGTCATGATAATGGCCGTGTGACTGGGGGGGGCCAGGCTTTGAGCATGGGTTTGCACCAGAAAGCGCAGGCTGGTGGCAATGAGTGTGCTGGCGATCAGCCAGCCCCAGATGCTCGCCGACTGATCAAATTGCCACTCCTCCAGAAACACCGAGGCCAGCGCGCTTATCAGGCCAGTGACCAGCAGTTGCACGGCGGTCAGGGGCAGCACCGGCAGGCGTGCGGCGGCACGACTGTTGAGAATAAACGTGAGCGAGAAAAACAGGGCGGACAGCAGAAACAGCGCTTCCGCCACGCCAAGGTGAAATTCACTGTCCAGTGACAGACAGGCAAGGCCAGCGATGACCAAAGGCAGTGACAGGAAAACATAGGGCCCGGAGCGGTCACCAAACAGCAGGCTGATCAAGGGCACGAGGACGACCCCAAGCCCGGTCAGAAAGGCACCGACTCCCACATGATTGGTCATCTCCAGTGCCACTATCCAGAAGCTAAGTGCCGTACCAAAAAAGACACCGACCAGGCAGGCACTTTTCCATTGCAGCCGTGTAAACAGACGCATGGCTGACCAGCCAATAGCCGCCAGAATCAGGCCGGCACTGATAAACCGCAGTGCCATGAACAGCAGGGGTGACATGCCCTGCACGGCCTCACGCGAGAAAATCCAGCCAGCCGCAGCAAGAATGGTGGTGAGCAGCAGCAACAGGTCGGCTTTCTGATGGGTGGACAAGATCTGCATCCCTTGCGTAGTCGGTGGGCAAAGCGTGTATGTTAGCAGAAAGTCTAAATCGGGACGTTCTCAAAAAGATGACCGATGCCCAGTGGATCAGGTGCAGAGCGCAAACAGCTGGGCGCGGCTGGTGATGCCCAGTTTTTCATAGGCGCGTTTGCGATAGGTGATCACGCTGCTGGCGGCAATGTCCAGCTCGGCGGCGATGGCTTCATTTTTTTTGCCACGCAGTACTGCCCGGCATACCTGTTGCTCGCGTTCGGACAGAAACGCCAGCGGGCCCTCGAGGCGCAGCCGTTCATTCAGAGCAAAGTGCTTGGTCAGCAGTACGCTGATCAGGGCGCCCACGCGGCGAGTAAAGCTGTCGTCGTCAAAGCGGCTGTCAAAGCTGGAGCTGCGGCGGTAAAGGTTGACGTAATAGTTGCCGCTTTCGGTCCCCCTGATGATCGCCAGCTTGTCGAGAAAGCCCGGCGATTCAAAAAAGGCCTTGCGATAATGTAACCCCATATCATTGCTGACGGAGTCAAAGCGAACCACCTGTACCTCGCCCGGCGCGATGGTTTTCAGGATGCTGAAATTCGGGTCCTGCAGGTAGTGTCGCTCGCCGACGTAGGCTTCGGCCAGCTGTCTGGCGGAGGCCTCTCGCGCATAGTCCTTGAACAGCAGAGTCGAGACCTGATGGCCGTCTTCACAGTAGAACACCATGCACTGTTCGGTACCGAACTCCTGGTGAAGCCAGTCAAGAAAGACATCGTAAAAACTGTGAGTACCCAGTTGTTCGAGTACATCCAATACATTGAACAATGGGCTCCAGTCAGGTGTCATCTGTGATGGCATCCAGCTCTCCTGCGGCAAGTGCGGGTGGTTCTTATGCTTTGCTGAAGCTTAACCCAGAACGGGCACGGGCGGGAGAACGCAATCAAAAGCCGGAGAGCGGTTCGACCACGGACTGCCGTCTAATCAGTCGGTGGCCGGCCCTCCGGCAACCGGCATGCTCGGGGGAACATGCCGGGGTGGAAACAGCGTGTCGTGCTTAGCGGCAGGCGAGACTGGTCAGAATCTTCTTGAAGGTTGCGATCTCGTCTTCGCTGAACTCACCGAACATCTTGTCCTGTTCCTGCCTGGACAGTGCCCAGAGGGCTTCGGCCTGCTCTTCGCCGCTGGCGGTGATGTTGTAGTGCTCATCCGAAAGGCTCACCAATCCTTTGCGCTGCAGGATCTCAGCCGCATTGTCGACTTCAACCTCAGGCATGTTGACTTCACGCAGCAGTTCCTTGCGGCACAGCTTCGGCGTTTCCTGAAGTACCATCAGCATGCGTGCTTCACTGGTGCGCAGACCTGTGGACAGCTGCAGCGGCGCATAATCGGCCTGATAGGTACGAATCGCCTGCACCATCAAGTAGTACAGGTTGTCCTTGAAGCGGGACTTGAGACGTTCGATGGCAGCCGGCTCATCCTCTTTCTTGGCAGGGAAGCGGGAGTGTGGCATCACCACAGAGTAGCTGCCCTGATGGTAAACCAGTGGTGCACGGCCGGTATCCTCAAAGGCTACAACCTTGCCGATCAGAATCCAGTGATCGCCACCATCAACGGTTTCGTAGGCTTCACACTGGAAGCAGGCAGCGGTATCCGGCAGCAAGGGAGCGCCACCGAGACCGGCGTTGAAATCAGTACCGGCAAATTTGTCTTCGCCGGGACGAGCAAAGTGGTTTGACAGATCGATCTGGTCAGCAGCAAGGATGTTGACGGCAAAATGAGTTGCCTTCTGGAAGATTTCGCAGCTGCCGGAGCGCTTGTCGATGCTCCACAGAATCAGAGCCGGGTCCAGGGAAACGGAGTTGAAGCTGTTGGCGGTTACACCTGTTTTAACGCCGTCCGGGGTTTGTGCGGTAACAACGGTAATACCGGTGGCGAAGTTGCCCAGCGCACGACGAAATGCCTTGGGATCGAATTCAGTGACTTGATTGCTCATAACAGCACCTGGGGGTCGGGTTAACAACATTCTTATAGTAGACGAGCTACAGACAACACACCTGACAGCGGGTGAGGTGTTCCCGTCAAAAGGAAAAAGGCGCCCGCCCGCAAGGAACAGGAGGGCGCCTCTGGATATTGCAGAGATCAGAGCAGTGTGGGATCCGGCTCAAGACCCAGCAGTTCACGACCAATGATCTGGGCACAGACATCATAGTCGGTGTAGGCGTGGGCCGCGGTCATGTTGGACTCGTGCCACAGGCGCTGGCTCTCGCGATCCTCATACCAGTTGGAAGCACCCATCACCGCCCAGAGGCGGTTGACGGCTTCAACACACATCTTGATGGCATAGGCCTGGTTGGTACGCCAGTGCGCCAGAGTGTAACGGTCCGGGTATTCGTGACGCTCACCATACTCCTTGTGCTCGTTCCAGGTCTTTTCCAGATAGGCGCGAGCGGCACATACCTGCTGATAGGACTCGGCGATACGCAGGATCGGCGGAATGGACTCTTTCACCTGAGCGCCGGTGTAGGCACGGACACGGTTCTGGGTCAGTTCCTTGTAAACATCAATCATGCGCTCGGCGACACCCAGGCTCATGGCAGCAAAGCCACAGGCAAAGTATGGGCGGTATGGAGTATGGAAAATCTTGCTGTCCGGGTACAGAGGACGACCGGCGTGGCGGCCTTCCATCATGTCGCGGGCTGCCTGGATGCGGTGTTCGGGAACGAATACACCCTTGATGCTGGCGGTTTTGGTGCCGCTGCCCTGCATGCCGACCGAGTACCAGTCATCGATGATGGTGAAATCGCTCTTGGGGATGACCGCAAAGCTGTATACCTTTTCACCGGCTTCGTCGAAGCGGTTAAAGCCGACGATGATCCAGTCAGCATGGTCAACACCTGAGCTCCACCTCATATCACCGGTAAAGATGATGCCGCCTTCGGTTTCTTCATGCTTGCCAAAAGGTGCGATGGAGCTGGACGCTACAGTATCCGGGTTTTCGGCCCAGAACTCATCCTGTGCCTTTTTGGAGAACATCGCCATCTGATGGTTGTGGGTGCACAGCAGGCTGTAGGCCCATGCAGTGGAGCAACAGGCGCCGGCCAGGGCAGCGATGCAGTCAGTAAATTCGGGCAGAGACATTTCCAGGCCGCCGTAGGCCTTGGGCAGGAACGCACGGTTCAAACCGATACCGTGCAGCATCTCAATGTTTTCCTGAGGTACCTGACGCAGCTCAATCGCCTTGGGAGCGTTGGCGCGAATGGCAGGGAGGATCTCCTTGAGTTTGTCGAGCATCGGATTCTGTTTGTTCATCTGGATCGTCTCTCTTCTAATAATGGAATCGGTTACATCGCAATTGGGTTTTCGAGTGGCTACCCGAACAACAACTTGATAATGATCCGTGAAGGATTGAAACGATTATGCGGAGTCAGGCTCGTGCAGGAAATGTAAATTTCTGGTTTATTATTGCACTTTTCTTTATTTAAGCCGGATTGCTGTTGTCTGCCTGGCTTCGGGCTATCGATCAAAAAGTAACCGATAGCCCAAGTATAGTTCAGCCAGGCTCAGGCTGCAGAGTGACGGGTCAGGGCCAGAGCCGCCAGTGAGCCGCAGCCAGTCAGGCCAATGATCAGTGCCATCGGCAGGGCCGTACCATCGTGCAGAGCACTGGCGATTGAGCTTGCCAGAGCCCCCAGACCGAACTGACAGGCAACCGCCAGTCCGGCTGCGGCACCGGCCTGTTCTGGATAGCGTGACAGCAGGCTGGCCATGCAGTTGGCGCCGAGTACACCGGTGACGCTGACAAAGCCCAGCAGGGCCAGCACAATCAGCGGCAGGCCGCCGATCTCCGTAATGCCGGCGAAGGTCAGTAGAAGCCCTGAAAAGGCCGCAAGAGAGGCTCCGGCGAGCAGCAATCTCTGTGTACCGAATTGTCCCACATAACGGGCATTCAAGCTCACCAGCACGATAACGCCGCCGATGTTCAGGCTGAACAGCCAGGCGTAGTTCTGTGGGCTGACACCAAAGTACTCGATGTAGACGAAGGGCGATGCCGTGATATAGGCGAACATGCCCGCAAAGGTCAGCGACATGCAGAGAATGTAGCCGATGGCCACCGGCTGCAGACCAATCCTGAGGTAAGCCTGAAACACGGCCAGTACACTGGCGCGGCGTGAATCGCCGTGATGGGTTTCAGGAATTTTCCAGGCACTGGCCAGCAGTACGATTGCCGCGAAGATGAACAGCACGACAAACAGTGAACGCCAGTCAGAGATCATGATCAGATAGCCACCGACCAGTGGTGCAATCAGGGTTGCGATCATGGTGACCAGGTGCATCAGCGACAGGACGCGGGCGGCTTCGTTCAGCGGGAACAGGTCACGCACAATGGCGCGGGCCAACACCGAGGCGGCGGCTGCACCCAGTGCCTGCAGGAAGCGTGCGGCGATCAGCCACTCGGCACTGGTCGCCAGCATGCAGGCGATACTGGCAAACAGGTAGAGTGTGATGCCGCCAAGCAACAGGCGACGACGGCCGTACTTGTCCGACAGTGGGCCGTAAAACAGCATGCCGATAAACAGGCCGATCAGAAAGGCGCTGATGGTCAGCTGGATACTGGATTCAGGGGCCTGCAGGTCCTGTGCGATCAGGGGCAGGCTGGGCAGGTACATGTCGATCGACAGTGGGCCGAAGGCGACCAGCGCGGCCAGCAGTACGATCAGGCGTTGGGGGTTGGCTACCGATGACATCCTTGGGTCTCCCGGTGAGGTGTTGGGTTGTTACAGTCAGGATATTACCACTGCTGAGAAGCTATTTAATATGTTAACAAACTTTCGTGCACAGGGTGCCCAAAATGAAAACGGCCTGCAGGTGCAGGCCGTTGGGAGTGCGGGCATCAGGTATCAAACGCGGCTTGAACCCGGTGCAAAGGACTTGGTGACGGATGCCTGTGGTGCAGGAACCTTATCACCTGTAACGGGAGACACCGGGAACACGGCGTTGATCTGGCCGGTACCGGAGCTGCCGAAGTAGGGGGTCAGCACTTCCACTTTCTGATCGTACTCGGACCAGCCCAACGCACCCAGCAGCATGGCGGTGTCGTGCATGAAACCTTCACCGTGACCTTTCACGGCGTATTCAGGCAACATTTCGCAGAAATCTTCCCACTCGCCGTTCTGCCACATTTCAACGACCTGATGGTCCAGTCGCTCAAGGAACGGGGACCAGGTTTTGGTGGCAAAATCCGGTGCCTGACCGTTCTGGGCGAAGCGGTGTGACAGCGAACCGGACGCCAGAATGGCCACGGTACCGTCGTACTTCTCTTCAATCGCCTTGCGCATGGCCCAGCCCAGACGTGCACTGTCGTTCAGGTAGTGCACAGTGCACATGGCGGATACCGAGATTACCTTGAAATGGCGGTCCTGGTTCATGTAGCGCATGGGCACCAGCGTGCCGTATTCCGGGTCGAGGCTGGTGGAGTCATGCGCCAGGGTTTCAACGCCCTGAGCGTTACACTCTTCTGCCAGCAGGCGGCCCAGTTCCGGGTTACCATCGTATTCAAACTCCATGTTGGAGATGAAGTGTGGCAGCTCGTTGCTGGTGTAGTTGCCGGCCCAATGCGCCGCACAGTTGATGTGGTAGTTTGCGTTGACCAGCCAGTGAGTGTCGAACACGATGATGGTGTCAACGCCCAGCTCGCGGCAGCGACGGCTGATTTCGTGATGGCCGTCGATGGCCGCCTGGCGGAATCCCTTTTGCGGGCCGTCCAGCTCGGACAGATACATCGACGGGACATGCGTAATTTTTGCAGCTAATGCGAGTTTACCCATCAGGTTTTCCTCTCTTGTCATTGCCGGGGCGGTCAGGCCGCGACCCGGTCAGCATAGTCTTGAATCATTGACCGGCGTGTTGTGGTGGGCGTCCCTGCGCATTGTCAGGCAGCCTGGTCGCAGCGCCGGCGCCAGGCACTGAAGTGTGCCAGCAGAGCGACTACGGGTGCTGCCAATATGCATCCGAATACCAGTGTAGTGCCATGCTCCAGCAGGGATGGCACCAGCTGGGCAATGGCGGCACCTGTGAGCAGCTGGATAAAGCCCATCAGCCCTGAGGCGGTCCCGGCTGAGCTGTCACTGCTGCTGATGGCCGCCGATTGTGCATTGGGCTGGCTCAGCCCCCGGCCAAAGATCACCAGCGCCATCGGCAGGAACAGGCCCGCAAAACTGAGCTGGTCCAGCAGTGAAAGTCCCAGCAGCAAGGCGGCTCCCAACAGTGAGAGCAGATTGCCACAGAGAACCATCTGGTCGACACTGAAACGGCTCGCCAGCCGCGTTGACAGAAAACTGCCTGCCATGAACGCCAGCGACACCGTCAAAAACCAGCTGCCGAACTGTGCCGAATTGCCGCCCAGCTCACCCGTAACGATGTAAGGGCTGCTGCCGACAAACAGGTAGAAGGCAGCGGCTACGGCCGTGGTTGACAGCACATAGCCCAGATATTGCCCTGAGCCGAGTACTTCGCCATAGCGCCTGAAGATGCCGCTCAGGTGCAGACTGTCACTGCGTGCCAGGCTGGTTTCAGGCAGCAGGCGCAGCGCGACCAGCCAGACCAGTGCGCCCATGAACACGGACAGATAGAATATAGAGTTCCATCCTGTCCAAAGGTTCAGGAAGCCACCGATGGTCGGCGCCACGGCCTGCGCGATGGCAATGGCCATCACCACATAGCCCATACGCCCGGCAGCCCCTTCACGGCCATGTACATCCAGGATGATGGTGCGAGCCAGGGCCATGCAGGTACTGCCACCCAACGCCTGCAGGACGCGCCCGGCAATCAGTACCTCGACGCCATCCGCCGAGGCGGCCAGCAGGCTGCCAAGGGTGTGTAATCCCAGACCTGTCAGCAGCACCGGGCGACGGCCAAAATAGTCCGCCAGCGGTCCAGTGATCAGCTGGCCAATGGCCAGGGTCAGCAGATAGCAGGTAAAGGTCAGCTGAATGGTGGCGATATCCGCATCCAGCGCAACGGCTGCATCCGGCATTGCCGGCACGAATGCATTCAGGGCCAGCGGGCTGGCCATGGCGATCAGTGTCAGCAGGGCAACAGGTGGATTCGGTTTCACGATATATCAGCCGGTCAGGCGGTCGGTGCAGCCCGACAGGACTGCACCGGACAGCACTTACTTGGGATCGCGAATCACCAGCAGGCGCAGCTCAGTCATGTCCTCGATCGCATAGCGAACGCCTTCACGACCCAGACCGCTGTCCTTCACGCCACCATAGGGCATGTGGTCCACGCGCCAGGACGGAACATCACCGATCACAACGCCGCCGACTTCCAGCTCGTTCCAGGCCTTCTGGATCTTGTAGATGTCACGGGTGAAGATGCCGGCCTGCAGACCAAAATCGGAGTTGTTGACTTCCTTCAGTGCTGCATCAAAGTCGGAGAACTTCGACAGGATCGCAACCGGACCGAAGGCTTCCTGGGTATTGACGTTCTGATCCGCGTCCACGTTTTCCAGAAGTGTCGCCTGCAGCATGGCGCCATCACGTTCGCCGCCGGCCAGAACCGTGGCACCGGCGTCTTTTGCTTCCAGTACCCAGTTGTGCAGGCGTGTGGCTTCCTTCTCGGAGATCATCGGGCCGATGAAGGTGTTTTCGTCTTTCGGGTCGCCGTGAACCAGTGCGTTGACCGCCTTGGACAGCTTCTCGCGGACTTCATCGTAGTGCGCTTCGTGCACCATGATGCGCTGTACGCTGATGCAGCTCTGGCCGGACTGGTAGTAAGCGCCGAACACGATACGGGCAACCGCATCGTCAAGGTCAGTGCCTTCGTCGACGATACAGGCGGCGTTGCCGCCCAGCTCCAGTACCACCGGCTTTTTGCCGGCCTTGGCCTTCAGCTGCCAGCCCACATCCGGTGAGCCGGTGAAGCTCAGCAGTTTCAGACGATCATCGGTGGTGAACAGGTCGGCACCATCGCGGTGGCAGGGCAGAATGGAGAATGCGCCCTTGGGCAGATCGGTTTCGGCCAGTACTTCACCGATGATGATGGCGCCGATCGGCGTCAGGCTCGCCGGTTTCAGAATGAACGGGCAGCCCGCTGCGATGGCCGGGGCCACCTTGTGTGCCGCCAGATTCAGCGGGAAGTTGAACGGTGAAATGAAGGAACAGGCGCCGATGGGGACGCGCTTCCACATGCCGGTGTAACCTTCGGCGCGGGGGCTGATATCCATGGGGACAACCTCACCGCCGATGCGGACCGCTTCTTCGGCCGCGATACGGAAGGTATCGATCAGACGGGTGACTTCGCCACGGGCGTCCTTGATCGGTTTGCCGGCTTCGATGCAGAGGGCTACGGCCAGCTCTTCGGCACGCTCTTCAAAACGCTTCACGCAGTGATTCAGGATCGCCTGTCGCTTGTAGGCCGGCAGTTTGCGCATCGGCTCAGTTGCGGCATCGGCCGCTGCGATCGCCTTGTCGATGGCGGCAGCATCGGCCATGGCAACACGGGTAGCCGCTTCGCCTGTGAACTTGTCATACACCACCAGGTCCTGATTCGGAGCTTGGGCTTCGTTGGCCAGGTAGTAGGGGTAAGATGTCTGCAGCATGGATGGTCTCCGCCTGCTTATGAGTGTTGGGTTATGTGTTTAGAGTAGGCTGAATCAGCCGCCGGGGCGAGGATCCCCGGCGGGTGTTGCAAGAGTTACTGTACCGGGAAGATCACATTGGCCTGACCGGTACCGGAGCTGGGGAAGTACTCGCCAATCAGCTCGCCCTTACCGGTGTACTTGTCCCAGCCGAGGGCGCCGAACAGCATGGCGGTATCGTGCATGCCGCCTTCGCCGGAGCAATGCTGAGCGTATTCCGGCAGCATTTTCAGGAAGGTGTCGATTTCACCGTTCTGCCACAGCTCCAGTACTCGCAGATCCACCTGACGGTTGAATTCACGTGAAATGGTGAAGGTGCCGTTGTTGGCTTCGTACAGCTCGTTTTCCCAGATCTTGTGCGACAGTGAACCGGACGCCAGCAGCAGAACCTTGCAGTCGCTCTCTTTTACCGCTTCAGTGATCGCTTCACCCAGCTTGCGTGAATCCTGCAGGTTGTGAACGGTGCAGAAAGCGGCTACGGATACGATCGGCATGTCGCCGGGCTCCATGAAGTGCATGGGTACCAGGGTGCCGTATTCCAGATCCAGTGTTTCAACCTGATGCGACAGAGTGAATACACCTTTGTCGGTCGCCTTGGCGGCAATCGCATCGCCCAGAGCCGGATTACCCTTGTATTCATATTCCAGATTCTGGATGAAGTGCGGGAACTCGTGGCTGGTAAACTTACCCTTGAATACCGGGTTGCTGTTGATGTGATAACCGGCGTTGATCAGCCAGTGAGTATCCAGCACCACAATCGTGTCAGCACCGAGCTCACGCGCGCGGCGCATGATCTCGCGATGACCGTCGATCGCCTGCTGACGACAGCCCTGAAGTTTACCCGGCTGCTCGGACAGCAGCATGGTCGGTACGTGAGTCACTTTTGCAGCTAATACGATTTCGCCCATGGTTAACACCTTCTTTTATTGTGGGACAGCCGCCGGAATGATGAGCATGCCTGTGTGCAGTTCTGATCAAGGTTTTTGCAGGTGCAAAAACCCGGGCTGTCTTTCGTTAACATGTTAAGTAATGCTAGTTAACATATTATCTAAAGTCAACGGCCGTCCAAAAGGGGCGGCACGTTCAACCTTGAAGATTATTGACGGGTGTCAGGGTTTAATCTGGCAGAGCTGATTCAGCAGCTTGTCCAGCTGCTCCATGTTCTCTTTGGAGAACTGCTCGGTGATCTGCTGGTAGCAGGCTTCCAGTGACGGGCTGATGCTGTCAAACATCTGCTTGGCCCTGTCGGTCAGGCTGATCAGCACGCGGCGCTGATCTTCCGGTGAACGTCGACGCTGGATGTAGTCCTGCTGTTCCAGTCGGCTGATGATGCCGGTGAGGCTAGGGCTGAGGATGCAGCACAGGTCAGCCAGCTGCTTGGATTCAAGCTCGCCGTGTTCATCGAGTGCACGAATCACGCGCCACTGCTGTTCGGTGAGCGGGATCTCCTGCAGCACAGGGCGGAAGAAACTCATGGTCACCTCGCGCGCCTTCAGCAGTTTCAGGGGGATGGAGTCTTCGTATTTACGCATCAGAGTCTCACTACCTGTTGTTCGTATCGGCTGCAGGATGGTCACCGGACCCCCATATACTGCATTAAGTAGATCAGCAGGCTGGCCGCGACCAGCATCATCACTGAATAGTTCAGGTTGTTTGTCAGCAGGCTGCGCGCCGGGCAGGCAAAGCGCGCCTGAAGAATAAAGTTTACCCCGCTGAAGGTGCTGCCGGACATGGAAACCGATGTGGCCACTATATAGGCGATCGCCATCAGTGTCGGGGCCGTGGTGACATCAGCCAGCAGACCGGCACAGATCGCCACCAGCGCGAACTGGTGAATGCCCAGATAGGCAAGCACCACGATCGAGACCATCACCATTGATGCCACCGTCGCATCGGTGTGGGTGAACGGCAGATCGATCAGCCCTGCAGCAATGCATGCCTTGACCCCGGCCGCGAGAAAGCCGGCGCTGAGAAAAAGTGATATTTCGGCGCGAGTATCCGCCAGACGTTGGGTGACATGCTCAATCACTCGGGATGTCGCCTGTAACGGGCCGCTGCGCAGCGTCAACAGCAGCAGTGGCGTCAGTATCGCCAACAGTGATACAGCACCCACGGTCGGCAAATGTGGCCAAATCCATGCAACGAGCAGGATTGTACTGATCAGGCACAGCGGCAGCAACAGGGTACCCAGTGTCATGGGGTAGCCGGAATAGTGACGATATTCGTCGTTATGTCGATGGCGCACATCCACAAAAGTGAGCAACAGGCCGATCACCGCCAGTGCGGCCGAGAACGGATAAATACTGTAGAGGTCAGCACCGGGCACCTGCTCAAGCACCAGCGGAAGTATGCTCAAAAAGGGTGACCACATGATCGCAAGGCTGAAGCCGCGTGCCAGAATGATCTGTGATAACGGGCTAAGGGTTCCTTTGCGCTTGATCTGCTCGCCCACCAGCAGCATGGATGAGAAGTTGGCGACGGATGAAAACAGGTGCATCCCGCCGAGCGTGAGCAGAAAGCTGCGCGGACCGGGCGTATCGGTGGCCGGTGCCAGGCGGGTACTGAGGCGGATGAAGTTCACGGCCGCCAGCAGCATCGCCAGTTTGAGGTGCTCACCCAGCAGGTCGATCAATCGTGCATCCGAGCCTTGGCTCCAGGCCCAGCTGGTAAACGCCGCTCCGATGGCACATAGTGCGCTGATCTGAATGCGTTGCTTGCGGTTCAGGCGCAGATATTCGAGCAGCACAAAGGCCCAGGCCGTGAGCGTTGCCGGCAGGGCCAGCACGGCCAGATCGAAGGTATCGATCAGTGCCATGACCAGGGTGGCAAAGATCAGCAGGCCTGAAAGGGCGTCTATGGCGATTCCGGAGCGTTCCCCGGCAGTTGGGTTCTGTTGCATGGCAGCATTTTATTAATATATTAATTAACAGTCCAGCCAGCCTATTGCTGTTGGCTGCGATAACGCTGTGCCGTGACGCCGGTGTGGCGTTTGAAGAAGCGGGAAAAGTAGGCAGGATCAGAAAATCCCAGCTGATAGCAGATGTCACTGCTGGAGAGGTTGCTGAAGGTAAGCAGCCGTTTGGTTTCCTGAATGATGCGGTCGTGGATCAGTTTTTTGGGTGAACGGTTGGAGACCCGCTGACAGATCTGATGCAGCCGGCTCTCGGAGATACCCAGCCGATCGGTGTACTCCGGCAGGTGCCAGTGTTCGCGGTAGTGCTCTTCGATCAGATCGGAGAAGCGCCGGAAGATCTGCAGGTCATCGTTGTTGACGGCGGTGCTTTCCGCCTCCTTGGCCGAGAGTCGGCTGATCTGAATCAGCAGTAGCCGTACCAGTGTGTGCAGTGCCAGCCGCTTGGCCGGATGTTCCCGAAACCACTCGACCTTGAGGTTGCGAAAGGTCTGGGTAATCAAAGGCCACTGGGTGCGCTGTTCGGGCTCCAGATCGGCACGCACGATGCAAATGCCATGATTCAGTTCGGTCTGCATCTCCTGCTCAAGGCCATCCTTCAGCAGTTGCCAAACGATGGACTGATGAATGGTCAGTACATGGCCGCAGGCTTCGGGTTCGGTCAGAAATGAGTGAGGGACTGAAGGGGGTGTCAGGATCAGGCTGGGGCCGCGGGCGTGGTAGATCTTGTCATCGATGTGGAAGCTGATCTCGCCCCGGTCGATGTAGTGAATCTGCAGGTATTGCGCGTGGCGGTGAACCGGCATGTCCCGGCCGAAGAATACGGCCAGATTTTCCAGTACGTCATAATGGATCGGCGCGTCGATATAACGACGGTCGTAATCCTGTCCCAGAATGATGTTGGGAATCCATTCGCTGTGATCGCTGGCGCTCATGAGGCCACTATAACAGAAAAGGCAGGCAGCCACGCCGGCACCCGAAGGTGCCGACAGGGCTGTAGCGGCAAGGCTTAGCGCTTGCCAAGCGTCGGTACACGGTGGGTGCCGTGCGCGATGCAGACGTTCTTGGTTTCCATGTAGAAGTCGAAGCTCCAGTCACCGCCGTCACGGCCGATGCCGGACATTTTGATACCGCCGAACGGAGACGGCAGGTTGCGGTTGTTTTCGGAGTTCACCCACAGCATGCCGGCTTCAACGTGCTTGGCCATGCGCATGGCGCGACCGGTGTTCTCGGTCCAGATGTAGCCGGACAGACCGTACTGGGTGTCGTTGGCAATCTGGATCGCTTCTTCTTCGGTATCGAAGCTGATGGCGGTCAGCACCGGGCCAAAGATCTCTTCCTGGGCGATGCGCATCTTGTTGTTGGCACCGGTGAACAGGGTCGGGTGGACATAGTTGCCAGCCGGGTTCAGCTCAGCCTTGGCTTCGGTAATGCGGCTGCCGCCCACGGCGATGTTGGCACCATCTTCCTTGGCGATGTCGAAGTAGCTCAGCACCTTGTTGAAGTGCTCGGTGGCGACCAGCGGGCCCACTTCGGTTTCCGGATCCAGTGAGTGACCGACACGCAGGTTACGCACACGCTGCTCCAGCGCCGCGATGAACTTGTCGCGGATACCGCTCTGAATCAGCAGACGGCTGGAGGAGGTGCAGCGCTGACCGTTCAGGCTGTAGATCATGAATACGACTGCATCCAGTGCGCGTTCAAAGTCGGCATCGTCAAATACGATAACCGGGTTCTTGCCGCCCAGCTCGAAGTGCATGCGCTTCAAGGTTTCGGCACCCTGACGCATGATGTGAGACCCGGTAGCGGATTCACCGACCAGCGCCACTGCCTTGATGGCCGGATGTTCGGTCAGGCGTTTGCCGGCGTCTTCGCCGAAACCGTTGACCATGTTCCACACGCCCTTGGGCAGCACTTCGTCCGCGATTTCAGCCAGGATGTAGGCGCTCAACGGTGTCAGCTCAGCCGGCTTGTGTACTACGGTGCAGCCGGCTGCCAGTGCCGGTGCGATTTTCCAGGTGGACAGCATGAACGGCGTGTTCCACGGGGTGATGATGCCGACCGGGCCAATCGCCTTGCGGATGGTGTAGTTGGTGTGTTCATCCTGATGCAGTGCCAGACCGTTCTGCGCTTCCGGTGCCTTGTCGGCAAAGAAGCGGAAGTTGGCGGCGCCGCGCAGGGCAGCCTGCTTCATGAAACGGATCGCCTGACCACAGTCCATGGACTCGACCAGTGCGATCTCGTCGGCACGCTCAACCAGACGGTCGGCAAACTTGTGCAGCAGGCGCTTGCGCTCCGCACCCGGGGTGTTGGCCCAGGCATCGAATGCATCTTCGGCCGCCTGGCAGGCAGCATCCATGTCGGCGACAGAACCGGCCATGACCTTGCCGATGGAGCTGTTGTCGGTCGGGGTGTGGTTGTCGTACTCACGACCGCCGTTGCCCAGCGTGAATTCACCGTTGATGTAGTGACCGGTGGTGTTGTTCTTGAAGCGCTCCAGGTATTTCTGTGCGCGTTCCAGATTGGTAGCCAGTGTATCGCTCATTATAGTCTCCTGAAGCTCTTAGTATTTATCGCCGTAGTATTCCTGCTCGCTGACCATGCGGGTCTCGAGGGAGCAGACATCTTCGATAGAGCAAACAATGGTATCGCCCGGCTGGCAGTCAACGATGCCGTGCGGTGTGCCGGTGCAGATCATGTCGCCGGGGTTCAGGGTCATGATCTTGCTGAGGTATTCGATTACGAACGGCACATCAAAGATCATGTCCTTTGTGGAGCCGTCCTGAGTCACCTTGCCGTTGACCGTTGTGGTCAGTTTCAGCGCGTTGGCATCAGGGATGTCAGCGGTATCCACGATCCAGGGTCCCATCGGCAGCAGCGAGTCACGGCTTTTTACCCGCAGGTTGGGGCGGTAGTAGTTTTCCAGATAGTCGCGGATCGCAAAGTCGTTGCAGACGGTGTAGCCAGCCACGTAATCCAGTGCATCTTCACGCTTGATGTTCTTGCCGGATTTTCCGATCACGGCGACCAGTTCACACTCATAATGCTGATAGTCGATGTTGTCGGGGCGGTAGCTCACCTGCTTGTGGCCGGTCAGCGTGTTGGCGTGCTTGATGAAGACCAGCGGCTCTTTGGGTGGCTCAAACGCCAGCTCGGTCGCGTGATCGGCATAGTTGATGCCCAGCGCGAAAATGGTGCCCGGCTCTTTTACCGGCGGCAGCCAGGTGATCTGGTCAGAGCCCAGTGCTACGTCCAGCACCTCACCTTCGGAGGTGGTGATGCGGTCATTGGCGTCGATGTCGATATCCAGCTCGCGGCCGTCAAAAATGATGCGTGCGTGTCTCATGGTTCAGGCACCTCCCAGCGTGTTTTTCAGGGTGCCAACACCCTCGATGCTTGCTTCAACCTTATCGCCCTTGGCAACAGGTACACGGTCACCGGCAAAGCCGACGGCGATGATTTCACCCGGTTGCAGGGTCATGATGCGCGAGATGATGCTGATCAGCTCGGCAACGCTGCGTTCCATGTTGGCCAGCTCGAAGACGCTCTTCTGCGTGCCATTGACGCTGACAGTGACTTTCAGCTCGCTCGGGTTGCCGATTTTGTCGGCCGCTACGATTTCAGGGCCCACCGGAGCGGAGGTGTCCAGGCACTTGCCCTTGATGTCCGGGCGATAGTAGTTCTGCTCCGGCAATGAGTAGTCGGCCACGACTGTGTAGCCGCCGACGTACTGCAGCGCTTCTTCAGCGGATACCCGGCAGGTTTCCTTGCCGATCACCACGCCCAGGCTTGCGCCTACGGCCATTTCAGCCACGTCGTTGCCGTCAAAGTCTTTAGCCCACTCGACTTCGGCACCGTCAGCACTCCAGGTGTTGCGCGGCTTGTAATACAGTACCGGCTGGGTGGGCGGCTTTTTGTAGGGAGCTTCGTTGAATGTCGCGTCCAGAGCAGCCAGCTGCGCCTTGTCGTTCAGTGCGACGCAGACCAGCTTGCTGTTGACCAGAGTGTTTGCAGTCATGGTTAACCTTCTCGTAATGATGACCGGCGATCAGTAGCCGGCCTGAGGTTTTTCGTCTTCAACCGGAGCGCCCTGTTTAAAGCGCTGCGCCAGCTTGCGGGTTTCGTTGGCCAGAATCATGGTGTCGACACCGACGCCAACAAAATTGGCGCCCTGCTCAACATAGTCCTGTGCCAGTGACGGGTCCAGGCACAGCAGGCCGGCATATTTGCCTGCATCGCGGATCTTGTTGAGTCCGGTGTTGATGGCCTTGACCACCACCGGATTGCCGGCATCGCCGATGTAACCCATGGATGCGGACAGATCGGACGGACCGATGAATACGCCGTCAACACCTTCGACCTGCAGGATCGCATCCAGATTTTCCATCGCGCCGGCGGTTTCCACCTGTACGATCAGGCAGATCTCGTCGTTGGCCTTTTTCAGATAACCCGGTACCTGGTTCCAGCGTGCAGCACGCGCCAGCGATGTACCCAGGCCGCGAACGCCGGCTGGCGGGTAGCGCACGGCACGCACCAGCTGCTCGGCCTGTTCGGCGGTTTCCACCATGGGAACCAGCAGGGTCTGAACGCCAATATCCAGCAGCTGCTTGATCAGAGCCGTGTTGCCTTCCACGCAGCGTACGATCGGCGCCACGTCGTAGGGCGCCATCGCCTGCAGATGTGACATGATGGTGCGCAGGTCAAACGGGGCGTGCTCGCCGTCGATCAGCAACCAGTCAAAGCCGGCAACGGCGGCGATTTCAGCAGCACTGTTGTCCGGCAGGCCGAGCCAGAGGCCGTATTGTGGCTGACCGCTGGCCAGTCCCTGCTTGAAGCGGTTTTGTGGCAGTTCCATACTGCGCTCTCCTGTTCAGCGGGTGCTTATTCGAAATGCAGGGTGACGCCACCGAGTGAGCCGAAGTCGGCATGTACGGTGTCACCGGCCTTGACCGGAACCGGACGGGTAAAGGAGCCGGACAGAATCACCTGGCCCGGCTCCAGGCCGATGCCGTGCGGTGCAAAACGTTTGCATACCCAGGTGATGCCCTTGAGCGGGTTGCCCAGTACGCCGCCGGCCAGGCCGGTCTCTTCGATCTGACCGTTCAGGTACAGCATGCAGCCGGCCCAGCGCAGATCGATATCCATCGGCTTGATCGGGCGGCCGCCCATGACGATGCCGGCGTTGGCGGCATTGTCGGAAATGGTGTCATAGACCTTTCGAGTGTAGCCGGTTTCCGGATCGGTACGCAGGCAACGAGCGGCGATCAATTCCAAGGAGGGGATAACGTAGTCGGTGGCGTTGATGACATCAAAGATGGTGACGTTTTCACCGAACAGCGGCTTATTCAGTACGAAAGCCAGCTCAACTTCGATACGCGGGTCAAGGAAGTCAGATGCCTTGATGGTGGCGCCGTCATCAAACAGCATGTCGTCCAGCAGCACGCCGTAATCGGGCTCGTCGATGTTGGAAGACATCTGCATGGCACGAGAGGTCAGGCCGATCTTGTAACCGATCACCTTGCGGCCTTCGCTGATCTTGCGATCAACCCAGGCTTTCTGCACGGCGTAGGCATCGGCCATGTCCATGTCGGGGTGGTCCAGTGTGAGCGCCGGAATCTGCTTGCGGTTGACTTCGGCTTCATACAGACGATCGGCCGCAGCCTGGATCTGCTCTTTATTCAACATGCTCGGATGCACCTTTCTTGTTGTCCGGTTTGTTCGCGCTCTGTGCACCAAGGATATGCACAGATGATCTGAAAATCATTTTAGTTAAGATGTTAACTAAGTCAATACCCGTTGCCCTTTCGGCGTGCTGGAACTGTGAACCTTGGCTCAAGTATTTCGGGAACTGCAGACTGATTCTGAGACAATGGCAGGTCAGGTTGCAGTCCTGGCAAACGCGGGACGATTGTCATTTCGGCTGGAGTGAACCTGACTGTCATCTTGTTGACAAAAGTTAATATGTTAATTAGATTCCGCCTGTTTGGCTGCGGTGCTCTGGCTGTTCAGAGCCTGGTGGCCGCATGCGCACTAATCATCTGGAGGAGTGGAGCGATGCCCCATTTTATCGTTGAGTATTCAGGCAACCTGCATGATCGACTGGAATTCCAGGAGCTGTTCAAGGAGCTGCATGAATATGTGGTGTCCACTGGCCACTTCCCGTTGGGTGGCGTGCGCAGCCGTGCCATTCGCTGTGATGACTTTCGGGTTGCAGACGGGCGTGAGGACTTTGCGTTCCTTAACCTCAATCTGAAGATCGGTCATGGCCGAGACATGGCGCTGAAACAGGAAGTTGCGGAAAACGTCTTTCGTATTTTGTGCGATTGGATGAGACCGATCACCGACAACAGCTACTGCCAGATTTCGTTTGAGATGACTGAACTTGATCCCGTGCTCAAGTTCAACAAGAACAATATTCACGCCCTGTTTGCCGCTAAATCCTGAGCAGCAGCCGGCGTATACATAACAAGCGTGGCCAGAGCGGAACACCGTATCAGGCCCGATATTGGCTGGATAACCGGCTTTTAAACCACTTCCGAGCAACAGACTTTAGATTCAGGAGACAGACCATGAAAACCCTTTTCAAGTCGTTGGCGGGCGCCGCTGCCCTGACACTGGGGATGGCAGCATCAGCTAGCGCATCCGCAGAAACGACACTGGTAGTCGGTACCTGGCAGCCGCCGGGCAACCCGATGAACACCATTGTGTGGCCGACTTGGGCTGAGTGGGTTGAAGAGGCGACCGAAGGGCGTGTCAAGGTCAAGATCGAGCAGGATGTCGGACACCCCAAGACCTACTTCCAGCTGGTTGAAGATGGCGTCATAAACGCGGGCTGGAGCTATCACGGCTATGTGCCGGGTCGCTTCAAACTGCCGATCGCGGTTGAGCAGCCGGGTCTGGGTGTCAGCGCTGAAGCGGCATCCGTTGCGCTGTGGCGTGTGCAGGAAAAATATTTTGCCGATGCAGGCGAGTTTGAAGGCCTGACGCTGCTGGCGATGCTGACGCATGGTCCTGGCCAGATTCACTCCATCGACCCGATCAACAGCCTGTCAGACCTGAAGGGCAAGAAAATCCGCATCGGTGGCGGTGTTCAGACCGAGATCGGTGAGCGCATCGGTATCACGCCGGTTGCCGCTCCGGGCTCCAAGGTCTACGAAATGATGCAGCAGGGCGTCATTGACGGTGTGTTCATGCCGGTTACCGAACAGAAGGCCCTGCGCCTGACTGAGGTGGCACCGAACCTCACCGTGCTGCCAGGTGGTATGTATTTGGGCAGTTTTTCCATGTTCATCGACCCGTACTTCCTGGAAGATCTGGACCCGAAAGATGCCGAAGCCATTATGAGCGTATCCGGTGAAAAACTGTCCGCTCTGGCGGGTCGTGCCTGGGATGAGGCTGACAAGGAGGGCTTTGAAGCGGCCCGTGCAGCCGGTGTGACGATCAATGATCTGACAGCCGACTCTGCATTGGTACAAGAATTCAATGAGCTGATCAAGGGTATGGACGACGCCTGGATCGAGAGTGTTTCCGACCGTGGTGTAGATGCCCGTGCCGCTCTGGAAGAGTTGCGCAGTATTGCACGCGAGTACGAAGCCCAGAAGCAGGAGTGATCCATGTCCGTAAGTGCCTGGATTAAGGAGCACTACGACGAGAAGGGGCCAGCCTTGTGGTTGGCCTTTTTCCTCGAAGCAGTGGCTTCCCTCGTTCTCTTTATTCTAATGGCGTTGACCTGTGTCGATGTCATAGGACGTTACATATTCAACAGCCCGCTGCATGGCGGTACCGAGCTGACCGAGATCGGTTTGGCGGTGATGGTGTTTGCCGCCATGCCGGTGGTGACCTGGCGCGGCGGCCACATCGTGGTCGATCTGCTGGATCGTTTTCTGGGATCGGTGATCGTGAAGGTGCTGGCGCTGTTTGCCGCGTTGGTGATGTCCACTTCACTGTATTTTCTGGCCTGGCGCATTTTCGAACTGGGCGAACGTTCGATTGGGCGTGGAGTCGTGACCGAGTTTCTGGGCATGCCCAGCGGTTACGTGGTGATGTATATCGCCGTGATGAGCTGGGCCACCGCGTTCGGCATGATCACCTATGGCGTGTATCGCATCCTGTTCCAGGATAAACACTAACCAGAACCGCTACGGGTATTGTTATGTCAGTTATTTTGATCGGCTTTGCCGTTCTGCTTTTTCTGATCATTGTGGTGCGGATGCCGATTGCGTTCGCCATGGGTCTGGTTGGGTTCTTCGGTTTCTCGGCCCTGATGGGGCTTGAACTCGGCAATATTGACACCTTCCGCTGGACCGGTCCGCTGTCGATGGCCTCCAACCGCGTGATCGACACCGTACAGGAGTACAGCCTGTCGGTGATTCCGCTGTTTATTCTGATGGGTAACCTGGTGACGCGTTCGGGTCTGTCACAGGAGCTGTATCAGGTTTCAAACGCCTTCCTTGGGCACCGTAAGGGTGGCCTTGCCATGGCTACAGTCGTTGCCTGTGGTGGTTTCTCCGCCATCTGTGGTTCAAGCTTGGCGACTTCGGCTACCATGTCTAAGGTGGCGATGCCCTCGATGCGCAAGTACGGCTATGCCGATTCTCTGGCCGCCGCCTCTATTGCGGCCGGTGGCTCTTTGGGTATTTTGATTCCGCCCAGCGTGATTCTGGTGATCTACGGTCTGCTGACCGAGTCCTCCATCCGTGAACTGTTTGCGGCCGGCTTTATCCCCGGCATTCTTGGCATCCTGCTGTATCTGGCGGCGGTGCGCTATGTAGTCTGGCGCAACCCCAAAGCCGGTCCTGCCGGTGAAAAAACGGCCTGGAAAGAGCGGATGATCGCGATGAGGGGCGTCTGGGGTGTACTGGTGCTCTTCACTCTGGTGATGGGCGGTATCTATCTGGGTGTGTTCACGCCGACCGAAGCGGCCGGTATCGGTGCCGGTGGTGCCTTCCTGATCGCCCTGTTTCGTGGTCGCCTGACCGTATCGAATCTGTTTGATACTCTGGCGGATACGGCGCGTACCTCGGCGATGCTGTTTGCGGTGGTGATCGGTGCACTGATCTTCTCCGACTTCATCAATCGTGCGGGTTTGCCGGACATGTTGCTGGAGTTCGTGACTTCCATGGATGTGGCGCCGATCGTGGTGATCTTTGCCATCATGGGGATCTACATCGTGCTGGGCATGGTGTTCGAGAGCCTGTCGATGATGCTGCTGACGGTACCGGTGTTCTATCCGGTGGTCGCTTCGCTGGGATTTGATCTGGTGTGGTTCGGCATTGTGGTAGTCGTCGTGACCGAGATCAGTCTTATCACGCCGCCGGTGGGGATGAATGTGTTTGTGCTCAGTGCGGTGCTGCGCGATATCAAAACAGGGACTATATTCAAGGGCGTGACACCGTTCTGGGTGGCGGATATTGTGCGCCTGATCATGATCATTTTTATCCCTTCAATTGCACTCATTCTGCCGCAGGTGCTGTACCGCTGAGGCAGGCCGCCTGTCCAGGGAGGGACAGGTGAAAGTGTTACGAAGATTACACTTGTCTGGCTGCCTAACTGTCTGTAGTTTCAGACTTGGACCGTGTCTAAACGGAATCGAGTCTGCAGCAGCACTTCCGTTGACTGCTACTGGGACTGGAGCAGGGGGGCTGAGCAACTTTTGTAACGAAAGTGGCAACAGCTATTTGCTTAAAACGATAAAATGATACAATAATTGTGAACCAAATATACTTATAAGTATCACAACGCGTATAACCACAACAAGCAGGAGCAATACCATGATTAAAACAATAAAATTTGCCACCAAAGCTGCAGCGCTGGCTGTGGGTCTGTCTGCATCAGCCAATGTGCTTGCAGCTGACACCACACTGATCGTTGGTACCTGGCTGCCGCCGACCGCGGTACAGAACGCTGTCGTATGGCCGACCTGGGCCAAGTGGGTGGAAGAAGCCACTGAAGGTCGTGTCGAAGTCAAGATTGAATATGATGTAGGTCACCCGAAAACCTATTTCCAGCTGGTTGAAGACGGCGTAATCGATGCAGGCTTCAGCTACCACGGTTATGTACCGGGCCGCTTCAAGCTGCCAATCGCAGCTGAACAGCCTGGTATGGGGGTAGGCGCAGAAGCTGCCTCTGTTGCATTGTGGAACGTACAGCAGAAATACTTCGACAAGGCTAACGAATTTGAAGGTCTTGAGCTGCTGGGTATGTTTACCCACGGTCCGGGTCAGCTGATGACGACTGCTCCGATCAACAGCATCGACGAGCTCAAGGGCAAGAAGATCCGTATCGGTGGTGGTGTTCAGGCCGAAATCGGTGAGCGTATGGGCATTGCTCCGGTAGCCGCTCCGGCTACCAAGGTTTATGAGATGATGCAACAGGGCGTTATCGATGGTGCACTGCTGCCGCTGGGTGAGCAGAAGGCTCAGCGTCTGGCGGAAGTGACCAACACCCTAAACGTGATCCCGGGCGGCATGTACCTGGGCACCTTCTCCATGTTCATCAATCCGGACTTCCTGGCGGATCTCGACGAGAAGGACCGCGAAGCGATCATGAGCGTGTCTGGTGAGAAGCTGTCAGCGCTGGCTGGTCAGGCTTGGGAGCAGGCAGATGTTGATGGTCTGGCCTTTGCGCGTGAGCAGGGTGTAAACGTAGTCGAGCATGATGCGTCTTCTGCATTCGTACAGCAGTTCAACCAGCTGGCTGAGGGCATGGATCAGGTCTGGATCGACAACGTTTCCGACCGTGATGTTGATGCTGCAGCGGCCCTGGCCGAGATGCGCAAGATTGCTCGTGAGTACGAAGCTCAAAAACAGGAGTGATCCATGTCATTCGGTGCTTGGTTGAATACGCACTATGACGAGAAGGGGCCGGCCAAATGGCTGGCCTTTTTTCTTGAACTGGTGTCGTCTGGTGTACTGTTTATTCTAATGGGACTGACCTGTGTTGACGTGGTCGGCCGTTATGTATTCAACAGCCCGTTACATGGAGGTACAGAGCTGACCGAGATCGGTCTGGCCGTGATGGTGTTTGCGGCCATGCCCGTAGTGACCTGGCGGGGAGGCCACATCGTGGTCGATCTGCTGGATCGTTTTCTGGGATCGGTGGTCGTGAAGGTGCTGGCATTGCTGGCAGCGCTGGTGATATCCAGTTCACTGTATTTCCTGGCGTTGCGCATCTTCGAACTGGGAGAGCGTTCGATCGGGCGTGGGGTTGTGACCGAGTTTCTGGGTATGCCCAGCGGTTACGTGGTGATCTACATCGCCGTGATGAGCTGGGCCACAGCGGCCGGCATGATCACCTATGGCGTGTATCGCATCCTGTTCCAGGATAAACACTAACCAGAACCGGTACAGGTATTGTTATGTCAGTTATTTTGATCGGCTTTGCCGTTCTGCTTTTTCTGATCATCGTGGTGCGGATGCCGATCGCGTTCGCCATGGGTCTGGTAGGGTTCTTCGGTTTCTCAGCCTTGATGGGGCTGGAGTTCGGCAATATTGACACCTTCCGCTGGACCGGTCCGCTGTCGATGGCCTCCAACCGCGTGATCGACACCGTGCAGGAGTACAGCCTGTCGGTGATTCCGCTGTTTATTCTGATGGGTAACCTGGTGACGCGTTCGGGCCTGTCGCATGAGTTGTATCATGTGTCACATGCGTTTCTGGGGCATCGCAAGGGTGGCCTGTCGATGGCGACCATCGTGGCCTGTGGTGGTTTCTCCGCCATCTGTGGCTCCAGTTTGGCAACCTCGGCCACCATGTCCAAGGTGGCGATGCCGCCGATGCGCAAGTATGGCTATGCCGACTCGCTGGCCGCCGCCTCCATTGCGGCCGGTGGCACGCTGGGTATTTTGATTCCGCCCAGCGTGATTCTGGTGATCTACGGTTTGCTGACCGAGTCCTCCATCCGTGAACTGTTTGCGGCCGGTTTTATCCCCGGCTTCCTCGGTATCCTGCTGTATCTGGCGGCGGTGCGCTATGTGGTCTGGCGCAATCCCAAAGCCGGCCCTGCCGGTGAAAAGACTCCTTGGCCTGAACGTCTGGTCGCACTGAAAGGGGTCTGGGGTGTACTGGTACTGTTTACTGTCGTCATGGGCGGTATCTATCTGGGTGTGTTCACGCCGACCGAAGCGGCCGGTATCGGTGCCGGTGGTGCCTTCCTGATCACGCTGTTCCGTGGCCGACTGACACTGGCTACGCTGTTTGACACTTTGGCGGATACGGCGCGTACTTCGGCGATGCTCTTTACCGTGGTGATCGGTGCGCTGATCTTCTCCGACTTCATCAACCGTGCCGGTTTGCCGGACATGCTGCTGGAGTTCGTGACTTCCATGGACGTGGCACCGATCGTGGTGATCTTTGCCATCATGGGGATCTACATCGTGCTGGGCATGGTGTTCGAGAGCCTGTCGATGATGCTGCTGACGGTGCCGGTGTTCTATCCGGTGGTCGCTTCGCTGGGATTTGATCTGGTGTGGTTCGGCATTGTGGTGGTCGTCGTGACCGAGATCAGTCTTATCACGCCGCCGGTGGGGATGAACGTGTTTGTGCTCAGTGCGGTGCTGCGCGATATCAAAACAGGGACTATATTCAAGGGCGTGACACCATTCTGGATGGCGGATATTGTGCGCCTGATGCTGATCATATTCATTCCGTCAATTGCGCTTATCCTGCCGCAGCTGCTGTACCGTTGATTGCGGTACAGTCTCCGGAAGCGTTTTGTACCGATAAGGAGTTCCACCATGTTGCCAGATGTTAAGAAGATTCTTTACGTATCCGATCTCGAAAGCGGCTCACGCCCGGCGTTCCGTGCTGCGGTCAGCCTGTGTGGTCATTATGCCGACTCCGAGATTACCTACCTGCATGTGATCGAATCTCTGTCGGGTACCACCCGCAGCGTGCTGAGCAACATGATGGAAAAGGAAGAGATGGATGAATTGCTCAAGAAGGGTGTTGAGCAGCTCAGCGAAAAGATTCAGGAGCGGATCGAACGCTTCTGCGAGCAGGAACTGGAAGAGCACGAAGTGCTCACCCTGAAAAATATTACGGCACGTGTTGAAGAAGGGACCCCCTGGAAAACCATTCTGAAGGTGGCCGATGAAATCAATGCGGACGTGATTGTCATGGGAACGCGCAAGCACAGCTCCATTGGGCAGATGCTGCTGGGCTCCACGGCTACCAAGACCCTTGGTCATTCCAAGCGCCCGGTGCTCGTGGTACCTCTGGGTACCAAGTGAACAGGCACTCGATTGCAGTTAATTAAATGGGGCTTTTAGCCCCATTTTTGTCTCTTCCATCCTAAGCTGCCACTATACGCATCCGAATTTTCCTGACGGGATGGTGTTATGTCCCCCCTGATTATGAAGTTTCTGCCGTTTCTGCGCTGGCGTGACCAGATTACGCCGGACAGTCTGAAGGCCGATTTCATGGCCGGTCTCACCGGCTTGGTGCTGGTGCTGCCGCAGGCGGTTGCCTATGCCTTTATCGCGGGCTTGCCGCCTGAGTATGGTATCTATACCGCAATTGTTTCCTGCTCGGTGGCAGCTCTGTTTGGGTCCTCTTGGCACCTGGTTTCAGGCCCGACTGCGGCATTGGCCATTGTGGTGATGAGTGTGATCAACGGGCTGGGAGAGCACACGCCTGAACAGTATATTGCACTGATGATCAGCCTGACGCTGCTGACCGGTTTGATTCAGTTGGCGCTGGGTGTATTCAGGCTGGGTACGCTGGTCAATTTCATCTCGCATACGGTGGTGATCGGTTTTACCGCCGGGGCGGCGGTTCTGATTGCTGCCAGCCAGCTAAAACATCTGATGGGGGTGGAGCTTGGATCGGGGTTATCGCTTTGGCAAACCGTTGAGCAGCTCTGGGCGCAGTGGGGGGCGGTCAATCTGATCGCGGTGCAGGCTGGCGTGATCACCATACTGGTTGCGGTTGTTGTCCGCCGAGTCAACCGCCGCTTGCCCTATTTGCTGCTCGGCATGGCCGCAGGCAGTCTGGCCTGCTTCCTTCTGGACAGTGATGGCACCCGGGTAGGGTATGTGGGCGCCTTGCCGGGACAGTTGCCGGTGCCATCGCTGCCCGAATTTTCCTTTGCCAGTCTCAAGTCACTGGCATCGGGTGCACTGGCGGTGGCGCTACTGGGATTGATCGAAGCGGTGTCGATTGCCCGTGCGGTAGCGGTGCGCTCACAGCAGCATATCCACGGCAATCAGGAGTTGATAGGGCAGGGGATGTCGAATCTGGTAGGCAGTTTCTTCAGCTGTTTTGCCAGCACCGGCTCTTTCACCCGCTCGGGTGCCAATTATGACGCCGGGGCACGTACTCCATTGGCGACCGTATTTGCTTCAGTGATGTTGGCACTGGTTGTGGTGTTGGCTCCTGCGATCACTGAGCGCCTGCCGTTGTCGGTCATGGCGGGTTCCATTCTGCTGATTTCCTGGAATTTGATCGATTTTGGCAGTATCCGCCACATCCTTTCCAGCAGTCGCTCCGAAGCGGCCATCCTGCTGGTGACCCTGTTTTCTACCTTGCTGGTTGAGCTGGAGTTCGCCATCTATATCGGTGTCCTGCTGTCGCTGGCGATCTATCTGCGACGTACCTCGCAACCGCGCATTGTGCGAGTTGCACCACTGCAGCAGACTGAACGGCGTCACATGCGCAATATCCAGCGCTACAGCCTGGAGGAATGTCCGCAGCTTAAAATTATCCGGGTGGACGGGTCTCTGTTTTTCGGGGCGGTAGACCATGTACAGCAGCAGATCCGGCAGTTGACGGCGCCGGGCAGTGGAGTGCGTCATATCCTGCTGGTCGGCAAGGGGATCAACTTCATTGATGTGGCCGGTGTCGAGATGCTGCATCAGGAGATCAACCGGCTCGAGCGTCTGGGTGGAAAGCTGATGATCAGCTCACTGAAAGGCACGGTGATGGATGAGCTGGAACGCACAGGCGCACTGAAATCGCTGGGTGAGGATCATTTTTATGAAACACCCAAAACGGCGCTGGCCGATCTGATCCCGATGTTGGATCGGGACCGCTGTGACAGTTGTACAGTGCGCATCTTTTCAGACTGCCCGCCGCCGCCACCCGAGAAGGTTTAAACAGGGCGGGCATTGCTGCCTGTCGGTGCTGTGGCTCAGTGCTGAAGGAAGTCCAGCACCATGCGGTTGAACTTGTCGGCATGTTCCCACTGAGCCCAGTGACCACACTGGTTGAAGATGTGCAGCTCGGAGTTGGGGATGCCGGCAATCAGGCGCAGGCCGGTGTCCATCGGTACAAAGCGATCGTTACGGCCCCAGATCACCAGCGTTTGTTGCTTGATCTCCGGCAGGCGCGGGCTGAAATCCGGGAACTGCCTGGGATTGATCTCAAGGCTCTTGACGAAGTTTTCCAGATGATCACGGCGTTTGAGCATGTTGTCCAGGCGCGCCTGAAACAACTCTTCGGTCAGGTCACTGCTGTCGAACACGAACACCGCCATCATCTTTTTCAGGTTTTCAATGGTCGGTTCACGATACAGTCCCTGCAGCAGCTTGATCCCTTCCGCCGGCATCGGCGTGAACAGGCTGGCACCACCGGTACCGCCGCCCATCAGCACCAGTTTGCCCACACGTTCGGGGTTCTCCAGGGTGAAGGCCACGGCGCTGTGACCGCCCATGGAGTTGCCGAGGATATGAATTGTGTCCAGACCCAGCCCATCCACAACGGCTTTCAATGCGCGGGCGTTGAGGTCAGAGCGTGAACCGGCGCAGACAATGGAGTCACTTTTGCTCCAGCCTGGGCAGTCGAGCAGAATAACGCGGTAACCGGCGTTGACCAGCGGCTCTATATTGCGGTTGAAGTTGGCCCAGCCGCTGGCGCCGGGGCCAGAGCCGTGCAACATGATGACGGTTTCGCTGCCTTCGCCACAGTCGTTGTAATGCAGTTTGACCGGCTGGCCATCCAGCGTGATGTCGATGAAGCGGCTGCTGTCGGCCTCGGTGATATTCATACTCATTCAATTCTCCAGTCTCTTAAATCAGTACACCCCGGCAGGGGCCGGGGTGAGAACGGGTCGACAGGCTTATTGTGGAATCTGCCGGAAGCCGCCGTTCAGGTAAATCAGTGCTTCGCCATCTTCGCGTTCGCGCATCGCCAGCACCTCACACAGAAACGCGTGGTGGGTACTTTCATCAAATACCTTCACCACCCGGCAGTCGAAGTTGGCCAGTGCACCCTGCAGGGTCGGTGCGCCGGTAGCCAGCGTGTCCCACTGACCATACTCGAAACGGGCTTCGCCCTGAACTTCCTTGATCATGCCGGCAAAAGCCTTGGCCACTTCTTCCTGCTCGCCGGCGAGCAGGTTGACGCACAGGGCACCGGTTTTAAGAATCAGTTCGCTGGCGTAGACCCCCTTGTTGACGAAAACCACCAGGCGGGGCGGATCGGCGGTGACCGAGCAGACGGCGGTGGCGGTCAAACCGGCGCGGGCCTTGTTGTCACCGCTGGTGATGGTGCTGACACCCATGGCGAAATGACGCATGCCGCGGCAGTGCTCTTCGGCGCTGACCATCGGTTTTTCGTTCAGCTCGGTGTTGGGTGTCCAGTCGAGCAGCTGATTGATGTGCTGGTTCATGGCGGTTTCTCTTGTTATGGGGGTAGATGCTGCCTGCCGTTGTGACAGGCAACGATCGGGTCAGGCCTTGACGCCAAAAGGGTTTGGCTGAGGCAGCGGGTTGCCCAGCAGCTGACCGCCGAGCAGGTCACCGATGTTGTCCTGGTTCTGGGTGATATGGTTGGCACCCACCAGAATGTCGCGCATCTGACGCTGCATCGGGTTGTTGAGCCAGACACCGCGGGTAGAGGTCTTTTTGAAGATCATGTGCGCCGCATCGAAGCAGTCACCGCCGGTAAACTGGTTGGTGGCGAAGTGACGTACACGCACATCGGCCGGCACCAGCTCGCCACGGGAGGCGTAGCTCCAGGCTTCATCGGTGTTGGACAGCACGCGCGCTTCGGCTGCCGTGATCTTGGCGAACGCTTCACCCAGCTTGCCCTTGATGAACGGGTCATTGACCGCAGCGCCCACCGCCTGATTCAGGTTCTGGCGCGGCACCATGTGCTCCACATACAGGTCGACCATGCCACGGGCCATGCCGATGATCACGGAGGATACGGCTGCATAGAACACGTAGAAGAACGGCATCTTGAACAGGTTTTCCACATGACCGTGTGATTCCTGATCGTAGGCACCGATCACATGGCTTCGGTAGGTCGGTACAAATACATCCTTGATCACCAGCTTCTTGCTGCCGGTGCCCGCCAGGCCCACTACATGCCAGTCATCGACGATCGCTTCGATCTGCTCGCGCTGCACCCAGAAAGAGCGGAACACCATTTCTCCGTTCTCCTGTACCCGTCCACCCACGAAGGCACCGCCTTCGGCATGATCGCAGCCGCTGGATGTCAGCCATTCGCCGTTCAGACGATAGCCGCCTTCAACCGCATCCACGGTGCCGAAGGGCGCATAGGAGGACGAAACCAGTTTGGTGTTGTCCTTGCCCCAGAGTTCATCCCCAACCTGTTCCGGCAGCAGGCCCACTTCAAACGGGTGCACGCCCAGTACCATCACGTTCCAGGCACTTGATGGGCAGCCGCGGGCCAGTTCGATCAGTACCCGGTTAAGTACGTTGGGGCTCATTTCATAGCCACCCCAGCGCTTGGGCTGCAGGATCTTGAAAAAGCCGGCCTGCTGGAAGTCCTGAATGGTTTCTTTTGATACCATTCGGGCCTTTTCGCAGGCGTCAGCACGCTCGCGCAGGGTCGGGATCAGGTCGCGGGCGCGTTTTACAATTTCGTCTTCGGTCGGAATTTGGGTGACGATAGCGTTCATATCGGTCTCTCCTGATGAATCTCGGTATTATTGTTCAGCTGTGGTCAGCTCAGGCGGGAGTGGCGCTGACCACGCCGTAGCCCGCAATCCATTCATTGATCGGTCGGTAGTAGTCCTTGCGTGCCTGGTAAGGGCCGGCAGCGGCAAGTGCTGCAAAGGCGGCTACCCAGGTGCGAACTTCGTGTGTGGAGCGCCCGGCCTCTGCCGAGATCTGCTGGATATCGAAATCGTCCACCTGATCCAGTTCACCGCTGAGCAGGAGTTTGATGAACGCTTCATCCCAGGCCGCATTCAGCGGAGTCTGCTGACACAGCTCTGAACCGTAGATCTTGCCGGCAGCAATGGTGCGTGCCTCACGGGCAGCGCGGGCTTCCGCTGTGGGATTGCGGCCACAGATCAGGAACTCCTGTACCTCCGCCGGTGATTCCGCAAGTAGCGGGACGGGTGGTTCATGCGACAAACCGCCGGTGCCCAGAATCAGCACGCGCTTGTTCAGCCCGGCCAGAAACTGGCCCACGGCCTCGCCCAGCTTGCGGACTCGGCGATAGGGTACAAAGGGCGGTGCTACAGAATTGATGATGATCGGAATCACCGGGTAGCGGGTCAGGCTGCCGGTCATCTCTTCCAGTGTCTGGGTACAGCCGTGATCGACCTGCAGGCGATGGGACAGAGAAACATCCAGGTCGCTGTCCATCAGATGCTTGGTCAGCTCCAGAGCCAGTTCGGCATCCACCGACAACGGGCCGGGCAGCGTGCCGTAATCGCCCACCGACTCGGCGGCGGTCGCAACGACAAAGGGAGGCATCAAGTCGTAAAACAGGCCGTTATAGTGATCGGGTGCGAAAATCAGGATCAGTTCAGGATCGAAGGCTTCCACTTCGGCACGGGCTTTGGTCAGAACAGCATCGACATCGGCAACCACGTCGGCACCGGGATCGTTGCGACCGCGCAGGGGGGTATGCGACAGGCATTTAAGCATGATACTCATAATCTCTTCCTGTTTTTCTTATCGGGAAGCGGTTTATTTTCAACTTGGAAAATAACGGCTTAAAACCCTGCTGAGAGACCATTGAATCCGAATATTTATAAGTCGGTATTCAGTAGTACATATATAAAAGAGGTGTTGGCAGCTCCCGTTAAAATCGGTCTGCCACACTGTTGAAATGGATTTTGGACAGGGGAGAAAATAACATCAAGCAAAAACACACCCTGTGTGCACATAGTGAACGAAGGGTGTGGACAAGACTAATCAATAGCGGGATTCATGCGTGCTTCAATCCGGTCAACAACCGACTGCATCGCATCAAGATAGCGCCGGGCGGCTTCGTCGATGGTCATTGCATCGGCAATGTAGACCAGGTTAAGGCAGCCAAGTACCCGTTCTTCATGGCGAATGGGCAGCGCGATGGCGGCGATGCGACCCTCTTCACCCCAGTCACGGTAGTTTGAGCCGTAGCCGTCCTGACGGGTTTTGCGGACCAGTTTGTCGATGTACTCCGGGTCTTGTGCCAATCGACTCTGACCATCGTTGCGGTTGCTCAGCAGCTGCAAAATATGCGCGCGCTCCTGATCGGGGCAATTGGCGATATAGGCACGCCCGGCCGCGGTGAGCAGCATTGGCAGGCGTCGGCCGACCATGGACCGATGGAAGGAGAGGCGACTGAAACGGTGTGTGGTTTCACGAATTACCATGGCATCCACATCCAGCGTGGAGATGTCGGTAGGCCATACGACTTCCTGCAGCAGCTCACCCAGAAGCGGTGCAGCGCATTGGGATACCCACTGTTCATCACGAAAGCCCTCGCTGAGCTCGCGTACCCTCAGTGTCAGCAGGTAGCTGTCATCCGAGTCGCTGCGGCGAACGTATCCCTCATGCTGCAGGGTTTCAAGCAGGCGCCTGACCGTGGTGCGATGCAGCCCGGTTTGTTGTGCCAGTTCTGTAATGCGAGCACCACCGTCACAGCGGTTGAGGCAGTTGAGTAGCTGCAGGCCGCGAATCAGCCCCTGCACGCGCTTGTACTCACCACGGGGTGATTCATTCTGCTGCTCGGCCATCATCTCTCCTGTTGATGAATCGTGCACATAGTGCACCTTGGGTGCGATTTCTGTTGCTGCGCTTTGCGGGCAGTTTCTATACTCCGGTGCATAATAAAAATATGCAATAACGGAGTCCACAGGTGAAAACGGTTAAATTTATAAACTGTATTGTATATATGCGTACAGTGTTAAAACTTATTGCTCGCCTGAGGATATCAATATGCGGTAAACAACATGTCCGCAATATTGTTTTATCAGGAGTGGCTGCAGATATTAATATGCTGCTGCCCGCTCAGTCTGGTGTCGTATATGGCTTCAGCTGGGCGGCCTTCCCACCGATACACTCCGATTGCACGCATCCAGCTACCAACCCGCCGCTGCACGGCGGTGCCATTCAGGGTTATCGTCACAATGATACATGAACAACAGCTACAGGCACTTGCCCTGCGCTTGCGTGAAGCCGAGCAGCAGGGGCGTGCAACTGCACCGATCCGCGACCAGCTGCAGCCTCAAGACGCAGAATCCGCCTACCGTATCCAACAGATCAATACCGAACATGCCGTTGCTCAGGGGCGTCGCATTGTGGGGCGCAAGATCGGCCTGACCAACCCGCGTGTGCAGACCCAGCTCGGCGTTGATCAACCGGATTTTGGCACTCTGTTTGCCGATATGAGCTACGGCGACAACGATTGCATTCCGGTCGGAGAAGTATTGCAGCCCAAGATCGAAGCTGAGATCGCCTTCATCATGGAGCGTGACCTGCCACAACAGGACTGTACACACGCAGAACTGCTGCAGGCGATCGGCTGGGTGCTTCCGGCGCTGGAAATAGTCGGCAGCCGCATTGCCGACTGGGATATCCGTTTTGTGGACACGGTGGCAGACAATGCGTCCAGTGGCTGCTTCGTGCTGGGAACGCCGGCGCGGCGGATCGATGGTGTTGATCTGCGCGGTGCCCGTATGCGCATGAGCCGTAATGGTGAAGTGGTATCGGAAGGCAGCGGTGCCGAGTGTCTGGGGAACCCGCTCAACGCCGCGCTCTGGCTGGCACGCACCATGAGTCGTATGGGAACGCCGCTGCAGGCGGGCGATCTGGTACTGACCGGTGCGCTTGGGCCGATGGTGGCCTGCTCAGCTGGCGATCAGTTTGAAACCGAAATCAGCGGTATCGGCCAGGTAGCCGTGACCTTTGCCCAGGCCTGAGCCTGAGTTCAGCCTCTTTGGGAGTCAGAATGAAAAAGATGAAAGTAGCCATCATCGGTTCCGGCAATATCGGTACCGACCTGATGATCAAGATCATGCGCAACAGCCGCTATCTGGAAATGGGTGCCATGGTCGGCATAGACCCATCCTCCGATGGTTTGACACGCGCTGCACGAATGGGTGTTGCAACCACACACGAGGGGGTTGAAGGGCTGGTTCAGATGCCGGTATTTGCCGATATCGACTTCGTGTTTGATGCCACTTCTGCTGGCGCGCATGTGAAGAATGATGCCTTCCTGCGTCAGTACAAGTCGGATATTCGCCTGATCGACCTGACCCCGGCGGCCATTGGTCCCTACTGTGTGCCGGTGGTGAATCTGGAGCAGAACCTGGAAGCGAAAAACGTCAACATGGTGACCTGCGGCGGTCAGGCGACCATTCCGATGGTGGCTGCGGTATCCCGTGTGGCCAAGGTGCATTACGCCGAGATCATCGCGTCCATTTCCAGCAAATCTGCCGGCCCCGGCACCCGTGCCAACATCGATGAATTCACCGAAACTACATCGGAAGCGATCAGTGCAGTGGGCGGGGCAGCCAAGGGCAAGGCGATTATTGTTTTGAATCCGGCTGAGCCACCGCTGATTATGCGCGATACAGTGTACGTCCTGTCTGAAGCAGCGGATCAGGCACAGGTGGAAGCATCCATCGAAGAGATGGCCGCCGCAGTTCAGGCTTACGTACCCGGCTACCGCCTCAAGCAGAAGGTTCAGTTCGACCTGATCCCCGAGGACCGGCCGCTCAATATTCCGGGTGTGGGACGTTATTCGGGGCTGAAAACCTCGGTTTTCCTTGAGGTTGAAGGTGCGGCTCATTATCTGCCTGCCTATGCCGGCAACCTCGACATCATGACCTCAGCAGCCATGGCCACCGCCGAGCGGATGGCTGTTTCCATGCAAGCGCAGTAACAGGAGCGGAAACATGTCATTCAACCCAGGCAAGAAACTCTATATCTCCGACGTGACGCTTCGCGATGGCAGCCACGCAGTTCGACACCAGTACTCGCTTGATAACGTGCGTGACATCGCCCGTGCGCTGGACAAGGCGAAGGTAGACAGCATCGAAGTGGCCCATGGCGATGGCCTGCAGGGCTCCAGCTTCAACTACGGTTTCGGTGCCCATACCGATCTGGAATGGATCGAAGCGGTGGCGGATGTAGTCGAGCATGCGCAGGTGGCCACCCTGCTGTTGCCGGGCATCGGTACCATTCATGATCTCAAGGCAGCCTACAGCGCCGGTGCGCGCGTGGTGCGTGTGGCGACTCATTGCACCGAAGCGGATGTATCTAAGCAGCACATTGAGTGTGCGCGTGAGCTGGGTATGGATACCGTTGGTTTCCTGATGATGAGCCACATGACCACGCCACAGGGGTTGGCGCAGCAGGCGAAGCTAATGGAGGGCTACGGCGCGACCTGCATCTACGTGGTGGACTCCGGCGGTGCCCTGGGCATGCAGGATATCCGCGACCGTTTCCGGGCCGTCAAGGATGTACTGGACCCGGCCACCGCCACCGGTATTCACGCCCACCACAACCTGTCACTGGGCGTTGCCAACTCCATCGTGGCGGTGGAGGAGGGTTGTGACCGCATCGACGCTTCACTGGCGGGTATGGGGGCGGGTGCCGGTAATGCGCCGCTGGAAGTGTTCATCGCCGCCGCCGAGCGCATGGGCTGGGAGCACGGTACCGATCTCTACACGCTGATGGATGCAGCCGATGAGCTGGTACGACCGCTGCAGGATCGTCCGGTACGCGTTGACCGTGAAACGCTGGCGCTGGGGTATGCGGGCGTTTACTCCAGTTTCCTGCGCCACTCCGAAGTGGCGGCCGAAAAATATGGCCTCAAGACAGTCGATATCCTGGTGGAGCTGGGCAAGCGCCGGATGGTCGGCGGTCAGGAGGACATGATCGTGGACGTGGCGCTGGATCTGCTTAATCAGCGCTGAAACAACAGACAACACTCTGATAAACATAACTAAAACAGGTATAGCAATGAAAAAACTGAAGACAACAGTGGCGTTGGTTGCCACGCTGGGTGCGCTGTACAGCACTTCTGCCATGAGCCAGACCGTCATGCGTTTTGCCAGCTGGATGCCGCCGACGCACCCGGTGAACGAAGTCGTTCTGCCAACCTGGAAAAAGTGGATCGAAGACGCTACCGACAACCGGGTAACACTGGCGGTGGAGTACAACATGGGTCATCCGAAAACCATGTTCAATCTGGTTGAAGATGGCGTGGCCGATGCCAGCTGGGGCTACCATGGCTACGTGCCGGGGCGTTTCCGCCTGACCCAGATTGTTGAGCAGCCGTTATTGGGTGTGTCTGCCGAAGCAGCTTCGGTGGCGCACTGGCGCGTTCACAACAAGTACTTCCAGAGTGCACCGGAGTTCGATGGTCTTGAACTGGTGGCGCTGGTGACGCATGGGCCGGGCCAGGTACACAGCACCTTCCCGGTCAACAGCATCAGTGACCTGCAGAACAAAAAGATCCGCATCGGCGGCGGCGTACAGGCCGTGATTGGTGAGCGTACCGGCCTGGTGCCTGTGGCTGGCCCCGCACCCAAGGTATATGAAATGCTGCAACAGGGCGTGATCGATGGGGTGTTCCTGCCGGTGTGTGATGTCAAGAACCTGCGTCTGGATGAAGTGATCACTCACACTACCCAGCTGCCGGGTGGGATGTATCTGGGCAGTTTCTCCTTCTTCATCAGCCCTGATTTTCTTGCGGAGCTGGACCCGAAAGACCGTGAAGCCATCATGAAAGTGTCGGGCGAACAACTGTCCGCATTGGGTGGTCGCGCACAGGATGAGTCCGATGTAGCCGGCCTTGAAGCCGCGCGTGCGGCCGGTGTGAATATCAACGTTGTGGCTGAGGGTGATCCGCTGGCGCAGGAGTATGCCCAGCTGGCCGAAGGCATTGATGATGCATGGATCGAAAGTGTGGCAGACCTCAAGGTTGATGCCCGTGCAGCGCTGGATGAGCTGCGTGCTGTTGCACGAGAATATCAGGCTCAGATGGACAAGTAAGCGATTACTGACCTGCTTGTATTGCCGGCCCCAGTGGCCGGCATTTTTGTTCTGGCGTGCGCCACGGGAGCGTAATACGGGTTACATTCGGCTCGGCTCTGAATATACTCGTTGAATTCCATAACCATTTTCAACAACAAGAGAATCAGCCGTGTTTACCCATACTGTCACACCTGCCTTTTACGATACTGATGGACTTGGCCATATTAACAATACCCGCGTACCCCAGTGGTTTGAGGGCGCGCGTAATGACCTGTTCCGCATATTTACCCCTGATCTCGACATGAAAAAGTGGCAGCTGATCATGGCACGGATTGAGGTGGACTTTGTTGGTGAGCTGTTTTATGGCCGCGATGTCGAAATTCGGACCTATGTCTGCAAGATCGGCAACAGCTCTTTCACCGTGTATCAGGAAGCCTGGCAGGACGACAAGGTCGGCGCCAGGGGCAAGGCCTTTATGGTACGTTATGACTTTGCCACTGGTCGTGCCCAATCATTGACCGAAGAGCAGAAAGCGATGCTGCAGGTGCATTTCAAGGCGGTTGACTGAATCAGCCGCGATCATCTGTTCTAACAGGGAGTGATCATGTCCTCACCGGATCCATTTACCGTTTCTCCGGGTTTCAAGTGGCTGCTGGGTATTGCCGCCTTGATGGTTATACTGGGCGCATTGAAACAGGCTGAAGCCATTGTCATTCCCGTCTTGCTGGCGTTCTTTGTTGCCATCATCTGTGCACCGCCACTGGCCTGGATGACCTCTCATCGAGTGCCCCCCTGGTTGGCGATTGTGCTGCTGGTGGTCGGGCTTGTGGTGTTTGGCTCTGTGCTTGTGTTGTTTGTGGGATCGGCCATCGATACCTTTACTTTGCGGTTGCCCACCTATCAGACGCGCTTACAGGAAGAGGCGGTCAAACTGGTGCCCTATTTTGAACGCCTGGGACTGCCTGTAACCCGTGAGCAGATGTTGAACCACTTCAACCCGGCATCCCTGATGCGGTTGGCAGGCAATGCACTGACCAATCTGGGTAGCTTGCTGACCAATCTGTTGCTGATCGTGTTTATCGTGATTTTCCTGCTGCTGGAAGCAACACTGCTGACAGACAAGTTGCATAAGGCGTTGCCCAGTGCTGAAAAGTCGCTGGACCAGGCCGGCAGCTTCGTACGTCAGGTGAATACCTATCTGGTGATCAAGACAACCATCAGCATTGTAACCGGCTTGCTGATCAGCCTCTGGCTATGGATTCTGGGAGTGGACTTTGCTCCGCTTTGGGGTCTTATCGCCGCATTGATGAACTTCATACCCAATGTGGGCTCCATCCTGGCTGCTATTCCGGCTGTTCTGTTGGCTATAGTGCAGCTGGGCGCGCCCGATGCCGCCCTGGTAGCCGCAGGTTACATCGCTGTGAATGTGCTTATGGGGAATATTCTGGAGCCTCGATTCATGGGTAGTGGGCTCGGGTTGTCACCGCTGGTGGTGTTCCTGTCCTTGATGACCTGGGGCTGGATGTTCGGTCCGGCGGGGATGTTTCTGTCGATACCGCTGACGATGATCGCCAAGATAGCACTGGAACAGAACCCTTCGACCCGCTGGATCGCCATCATGTTGGGTAACTGAAAGACTGTCGTTGTCATTATTCTGAGCTAATCTTCTACTGCTGACAGAATAAGTGGCGGTGGATCATGGACAGGAAACAGAGCTGCGGATTGCGCTTGCGCTGGGTTATCAGCCTTACCATCATGCTGAGCATGCTGGCATTGAGTGCGATTCTGGTGATCAATGCCTACATGGGGCAACGGGATGTGCTGCTGGAGGCAAGTCGCAGCTCCGCCCAGCAGTTTGCCAGCAAGCTTGACTCTGAGACCCTGCGGCTGATTCAGCCACTGCAAAGTACACTTCGGTTACTGGTGCACGACCCTTTGACCACTGCCGAGCAGCTGGAGCAACGCCTGCAGCGGCTACCGGTTTTGATTGAAGCACTGCGCGCCAACCCGGTGATCAGTGCTGTGTATGTTGGTTACCCAGACCGTAGCTTCTGGTTGGTACGGTCGTTGCGACAGCCCGAGTTCCGTCGCTCCGTATCCGCTGCTGAGGGGGCAGCATATCTGGTACAAAGCATTGAGGTTGCCACAGCCGAAAGGCCGCAGCGGGCCGTGTGGCTCTTCTTGTCCGAACAGCTTGAGGTGATCAGGCAGGATGAAAGGCCGGATTATGTTTTTGACCCTCACTCTCGTCCCTGGTATCAGTCGGCGCTGAGTGCACAAGCCCCAATCCTGACCGCTCCCTATCTGTTCTACACCACGCGAGAAACCGGAGTGACCCTGGCCTTTAAAGGGGCGTCCGGTGCGGTAATCGGTATTGATGCATCGGTTCAGGATATATCCTCGGAACTGGCACGACTGAGGCCCGAACAGGGCTATGAGCTGGCCGTAGTTGACCGGCTGGGGCGTACGCTGGCATACCCTGAAGTTGAAAAAATGATTGTACGTCAGGCGGGTGATATTCGCCTGGCGACACTGGATGAACTCCAGGTGCCCGCACTTGTCCAGTTGATGAGTCAATCAAGTGAGCCCGGCAAGTTGGTCGGCTATGCGGCGGATGGTCGTGAATGGTACGGCGTGCGTGTTCCCATGCTGGCACTGGCCGATGAATCGCTGGAGTTGTTGATGGCGGTGCCCGCCGAGCAGTTGCTTGCCAATGCACACAGACACGGGCAGCGGATGCTGCTCTGGTCGCTGGCGTTTACCCTTTTGTTACTGCTGATTGGCTACTGGTTGGCGCATTGGGTGGTGAAGCCACTGGATCAGCTGTCCGAAAAGGTGTTTGCGCTGACGCGGTTTGACTTCAGTGGTTCAGTACAGGTGAAATCACGCATAGTCGAAGTGCGTGAACTGGGAGCCATCATCCAGCGACTGGTGACCGTTGTGCAGCACTTTCAGTCAATCAGCAAAACACTGGCACGTGAGCGCAGGCTGGAAAGAATGTTGCCGGATGTGGCTGAAGATCTGAAGGCGAGCATGCAAGCGGACAGCTGCGCTATCTACTTGTACGATGCCGATGAGCATGCACTGCTGCTCTCCAGTGTGCATCATCAGGATCATGTACGTCACCATTACCCCGATTCCATTACGGTTACGGAGCCGCGCACCTCGCATCTGGTGGAGGCAGTCAAAGACGCACTGATTGATGCGGATGGAGTGATGGTGACACCGCTCAAAGGTCGCTATAAGTATCCGGCTGGGGTAATGGTGCTGAGCATGAACGGCGATGCCCGTGTGGAAGGCGATTCCGTTTCGCGCTTTCTGGAAGAGCTGGCCGGTTCTGCGGCCACTGCCATCGAGACCCGGCAGCTGCTTGAGGCTCAGGAGAAACTGCTTGATGCGATCATCCGCCTGTTGGCCGATGCCATTGACGCCAAGTCGCCTTACACCAGCGCCCACTGCGAGCGGGTACCCATTCTGGCCGAGATGCTGGTGGATGCCGCCTGCAAGAGTCAGGGAGGGCGTTTCAATACGTTCCATATGGATGAGCAGGACCGGTATGAGTTTCGTCTGGCGGCCTGGTTGCATGACTGTGGCAAGATCACCACACCCGAACATGTGATGGACAAGTCCACCAAACTTGAAACCCTGTACAACCGTATTCACGAGATTCGTACGCGATTTGAAGTGCTGTGGCGGGATGTGGAGATAGCCTACCTCAAGGGTGTCATCGAAAGTGGAGCGGAATCCCAGCTGCGAGAGCGCCGGGATCGACAGCGGCGTCAGTTGCAGCAGGAGTTTGAAATCGTGGCTCGCTCCAATCTGGGCAGCGAGAAGCTGCCGGATGATGATATCGCCAAGCTGCATAAAATTGCCTCTCGCAGCTGGGCGCGTCACTTTGACCGTCGTCTGGGGTTGTCACAGGCTGAGCTGGATCGATTGCCGAATGATGATGAGCGCCTGCCCGCCCGTGAAATGCTGCTGGCTGACCGGGTTGAGCATATTATTCCATGGGGGGATCGCAGGCCCCCGGTAGAAGCCAATAACCCAGATAACATCTGGGGTTTTGACATGCCCCTGCCGGAACATGAGGCCAATCAGGGTGAGCTGTACAACCTGACCCAAGTCTATGGGACCTTGACGGCGGAGGAGCGCTTCAGCATCAACAACCATATTGTGCAAACCATACGCATGCTCAGCACCTTGCCGCTGCCGCCGTCTCTGCGTCGTATTCCGGATATTGCCGGCAACCATCATGAGCGTATGGATGGCGAGGGCTATCCACGGCGACTGGATGCCGCCTCGCTCACCGTTCCGGAACGCATCATGGCGCTGGCTGATGTGTTTGAAGCGCTGACGGCCGCTGACCGGCCCTATAAAACGGCCAAAACGCTATCGGAGTCGCTGCGAATTTTGGCCTTCATGTCCCGTGACGGACATCTGGACCCAGAGGTGTTCTGCCTCTTTCTTGAGTCGGGCGTTTATCTTGAATATGCCCGCCGTTTCCTCAAGCCCGAGCAGATCGACAAGGTCGACCTGCGCCAGCTGACGCTTTTGTCACGATCCGCGAAGCAGGGGTAGTACTCAATCGGAGAGTGTTTTCAGATTATCGTACAGCTTTGCCAGCAATACGTTGGTACGGTGGATCTGGGCTGAACTGAGCCCCTTAAAGCTGTTGCGGAACAGCTGACTGACTGAACCCCTGATCAGCTCCAGGCTGTCCAGCCCCTTGTCGGTCAACGATACCAGAGTGACACGACCATCTTCACTCGAGGTGGTCAGGTTAACCAGCCCCTCATCCCGCATGCGGTAAACGATTTTGGTGGTGGTGGGCAGCTTGGCCACCGCGTGGCTGGCAATCTCTGAAATGCTTAACTCCGAGTGCTCCTTCAGAATCATGATGATGCGCCAGCGCGGCACATCCATATCCACGCGTTTCAGCAAGCGCTCCATCTCGTGGCTGTAGAGTGCATTGAGCTGTGCAATCCAGTAGAAGGGGAATTCACGACGCTTGAAGTCGTCACTCAGAGGATCGTACATGTCGGCTTTACGGTTACTGCTCATTGGACAGCGAGGTCTCCGGCTGCATCCGACCGGCAGGGGGGCGGATGAAAGTTGATCTGGAAAGTATATAGAGATTCTAAAATGAGTGAAAACCTTTGGTGCAGCTCTTTTGCTTTTGCGCCTTTTTAGAGCGGATTACAGCGGCTGGATCAGGTGGGATCTTGAAAATCCATTTATGAGAATAATTCATGATAGGTGCTCGTTGGTAATATTTTGAATGCACTTTAGCCGATTTTTGCCCATTTTTTGTGGTTTTTTACTCTATTTTTCATGGCGGTTTAAGAAGTGGCCTGACTCTTGCTTTGTCATTCTAGGACGCCGTGGTGTGACCATGATCATGGATTTAATGCTGGATAATTAGTTGACGATTCAAGTGATAAGTGAAATTCTTTAGGCAGCTCTTGAGCAACCTCCGGTCAAGCGGAGTTGCCACACAATAACAACTAGACCCGACAAGAGAGCCGCTATGACAATGCTGATCACCTGCTGCGAGCAGAGTGCCCTCGAAGGGCCTCACGCCGTCAACACAACCTGCCCGGGTCTGATACCGGGTGGTTCCTCCTGCAGCCCGAGTGCAACCATGCGACCGGGTTTACCAATGACGTATCTGGCGCCGAATGTGGTGAGCCGGTACGTGTACCTGCAATAAAGACAACAACTAGGGAGCCTAGCGAATGCCTGGTTATCAGATCGACAAATCCCTCTGGGGCGGGGAGACCGTGTTCGATGCCCTGCTGGATGAAGTGCGCAAGCGCCGACAGGAGTTCGAGGATCAACAATACATCTCCCACGACATCATCGAGTCCTTCAAGGATGTCGGTGTGTACCGGGCAATGGTGCCAAAGGCACTGGGCGGCGATGAACGCAGCCCAATGGAATTCCTGCAGATGGTTGAAGCCATGGCGGCGGCTGACGGTTCTGCCGGCTGGGTTGCCAGCTTCGGCATGAACCCGGCGTACCTGTCGGCACTGCCACCGCAAACCATCGACAAGGTGTGGGCCGAAACGCCCAACATCGTGTTTGCAGGCGGCATCTTCCCGACTCAGCCGGCCAAAAAGGTCGAGGGCGGATATATCGTCAATGGTCGCTGGAAGTTCGGCAGTGGCTGCATGGGTGCATCCCTGATCGGTGTTGGTGTGCAGCCGGATAACGGTGAGCCGCTGCCGCGCATGGCGGTGATGCCGGCAGACAAGGTGAAGATCGAGCCCAACTGGGACGTGATCGGCATGGTCGGCACCGGCAGCCATGACCTGGTGGTTGAGGATGTGTTTGTGCCGGAAGAGTGGACCTTCGTGCGTGGCGGCAAGCCCAATATCGATGCGCCTTTCTTCCGTTACCCGACACTGGCTTTCGCCGCTCAGGTGCTCTCTGTCACCACTGCAGGCCTGGCCCGTGAAGCGCTTGATGTCGTGCAGGCGATGGCGGCTGGCCGTGCGTCAGTGACCGGAGCGCCCAATCTGGGCGAGCGCGAGTATGTGCAGATCGAAATCGCCAAGGCGGAAGCCAAGGTGCGTTCATCTCGCGCCTTCTTCTACGAAGCGACCGAAGACGCCTGGAGCAGCATTCTGGCCGGTGGCGAGCCAAGCCGTGATCAGATCAACCTGATCCGTCTCGCGACCACCAATCTGGCACATGAATGTGCCGATGCGATTCGCAGTACCTATGAAGTGACCGGCATGACCGGTACCTACAATGACCACCCCCTGTCGCGCATTGTGCGTGATTCCATGATGTGCACTCAACACGCGTTCATGGGGGCGGTCACCCTGAAAAATGCAGGAGCCATGTTCTTCGGCCACGACCCACTGCCGGGCTATCTGTAATTGAACAAAAACAAGGAGATACACCATGAGTGATAAGAAACCTTTGCGCGTCCTGTTTTGCATGGGCATCAACCAGAACTTCATGGATGCTCCGCGTGAAGAGCAGCTCGACGTATGGGCGGCCTTCGGCGCAATGTGGAACGGCATCCACGACATGGATGGCGTTGAAGTGATCGGCAACATGGATGACGACCAGAGCATGGTTGGGCCTTCCAGCGGCTATCCCTGGACCACCTACCTGCTGGCTGACGTGGCGGATTACGACACCGTTGTCGCCTGCTGCAACCTGTTCCGCAGTACTGAAGTGGGCAGCGGGCCCTACAAGCTGTGGCGCTACGCCAAGGTTGAGGCACGCATCGGTCGTGAATTGATCGTTCAGCGGGCGTGAGGGTTTTCTGATGAGCGAACTGGAGCAGCTGCGTCAGCGGGTGTTTGCACTGGAATCGGCGCGCGATGTGAGTGCCTGTCTGCATGAATACATGCAGCTGTGCGATTACCTCAACGAGGGTTTCGACCTCGACCCGCTCATGGCGCTGTTTACTGAAGACGCCATTTGGGAAGGCAAGGGCAAACGCTACGCAGCCACCTTCGGTCGCCGTGAAGGGCGCGAAGCGATCAGGGAGATGTTCGTGAAATACACCCTGCCGCCGGCGCACTTTGCCCTGAACGTGCATTTTCTGACCTCTGAAAAGGTGAACGTGCAGAGCGAAACCGAAGCTGAGGGCACTTGGGTGCTGCTGCAGACTGCCACCTTTACCGATGGCCGCTCACAGCTCAGCAGTGCGCTGTTGAATGTGGGTTTTCGCAGGGAAGAAGGGCGCTGGAAGATCGCCCATTTCTGTACCACCAGCCGGTTCAACCGGCCGGTACAGACCCCCTGGGATAACCCCCAGCCACTGCCGGTCCCTGAAGAATAAGTGCTCGGCGGCAACGTCCGCCAGCAAGGCAACGAATGAAGAGAGCAAGACCATGAGTGAACTGATCGAAATGCAGAACATCAGCCTGAAAGCGGCTGAAATGGTAGAAGAGGGCCGGGTACACAAGGATCTCTACTCCGATCCGGCCATCTTCGAGGAAGAGCTGGACAAGGTGTTCAACAACACTTGGGTATTTGTCGGTCACGCCAGTGAAGTGCCTGAAGCGGGCAGCTTCAAGACCGCCTACATCGGTCGTCAGCCGGTCATCCTGAGCCGTGACCGCAAGATGAACCTGCATGTACTGCAGAACCGTTGCCGCCACCGTGGTGCCACTGTCTGCGAAGCGCGCAAGGGCAAAACCAAGGCGTTCACCTGCCCCTATCACGGCTGGGGCTATGGCCTTGACGGCAGCCTGCGTGCGCTGCCCAAGCCGGAAGAGTACGACGGCGTGTTCGACAAGAGTGAGCTGCCGCTGGAAAGCCTGCGGGTGGAAACCTATCAGGGCATGGTATTTGCCACCTTCAGAGATGACATCGAGCCGCTGGAAGATTTCCTCGGCGGTGCGAAAAAGTGGATCGACCTGTTCATGAAGCAGGGCGGTGGTTACCCGGTGAAGGTGCTGGGCGAGCACCGCTTCAACTTCCCGGGCAACTGGAAAATCCAGCTTGAAAACACCACCGATGCCTATCACTTCCCGATTGTACACAAGTCATTTGTGACCTCTCTGGATGAAGCCACGGCCGACATCTTTGACTTCCTCGATGGTGAAGGTTTCGTTGAAGACCTGGGCAACGGCCACAGCGTGATGGTGATGATTCCCCAGCTGGTGGATCTGGAAGAGGATCTGGATCAGCCGATCCCGGCTCGTTTTGAGCAGCTGGCACAGGCGCTGCGTGAAGAGGGCAAATCGGAAGACGAAGTGAAGAAGCTGGTGCGTGCCGCCCACGGTACCGGTTTCAACCTCAACCTGTTCCCGAATGTGTCCTGCTCCATGGCGTTCTTCCGTGTATTGCGCCCAGTCAGCGTGGGTGAGACCGAGATTCAGCATGTCGCACTGGGGGGAGAGGGTGCTCCGGTCGCGTTCAACCGCAAGCGCATGCGTCTGCATGAACATTTCCAGGGTCCGATGGGCTTCGGTACACCGGATGACGGTGAGGCCTGGGAGCGGGTACAGAAGGGTTCCATGGCCGGTACCGATGGCTGGATTCTGGTCAACCGCGGCATGAACAACCTGCACCAGTCCAAAGACGGTAATGTGGCAGGAGCGGTCTGTTCCGAAACCGGCATGCGCGGTGCCTATCGCCAGTACAAAAAGATGATGGCAGCTGGAGAGGAGAAATAAGTGATGAAATCCAATACTCAACTGCTGGCGCAGGTGATCGAATTCATCGGTTACGAAGCGGATCTGCTGGACCATAAGGGCTACCAGGAATGGCTGTCTCTGTGGACCGATTCCGGTCTGTATATCGTGCCCGCTGATCTGAAGGAAACCGACTATCTGAACACGCTGAACCTGGCGATGGACGATGCCGACATGCGCCGCATGCGCGTGGCGCGTCTGGAAAACGGTGAATCCGTTTCTGCCATCTCGGTTGGTGAGACCGTGCGCATGATGTCCCGTGTACGTGTGCTTGAAGCGGGTGACGATCTGGTCATCGCTCGTTGTGCCATGACGCTGAACGAGCTGCGCCACGGCAAGCTGGTGACCTATCCGGCCAACGTGGAGTACAGCCTGAAACCGACAGCGGACGGTTTCAAACTGGAGCAGAAGGTCGTGAAACTGCTGCATGCGGACGGCTTCCTGCGCACCGTTAGCTTCATCTTCTAAGGAGTGGCCGCATGAGTAACCCAACACAGTCTCATATTGCGCTGGTCACCGGTGCTGCACAGGGCCTTGGCAACCACATTGCCGCTCGTCTGCTGGCCGCCGGTTACCGGGTCGCCCTGTCTGACCGTTCACTGGATGCAGCCAGGGCTGCCGCAACGGCCATGGACAGCAGTGGCGAATGGGTGATGCCGCTGGCGCTGGATGTGGCCAGCAAGACGGATTTTGAAGCCGCATTGGCTGCCGTGCTGGAGCGCTGGGGTGATCTGCATGTGCTGGTAAACAATGCAGCCGTTACCCGAGCGACTCCGGTGATGGAGATCAGCCCGGAGGAGTTTGCCGAAGTGGTGAACATCAACCTGGGTGGCACGTTCTCCGGCTGTCAGGTGATGGGCCAGCACATGGCTGACAAGGGTTATGGCCGCATCATTAATATGGCTTCGCTGGCCGGGCAGAACGGGGGCACCTCGACCGGTGCTCACTATGCTGCCTCAAAGGGCGCCATCATTACGTTGACCAAGGTGTTTGCCAAGGAGCTGGCCAGCCGCGGCGTGACGGTAAATGCCATCGCGCCGGGACCGATCGAATCACCCATGGTAAAGGCACTGGTACCTGAGGAACGTCTGCCAATGCTGTTGGGCGCCATTCCGGTCGGGCAGCTGGGTGATGCCGACTTCATCGGCGAGATGGTGGTACAGCTGGCACGGCCGGAAGCCTACTTCACCACCGGCACGACCCTGGACATCAACGGCGGCCTGTTCATGCGCTGAGGCGAGACCTATGACAAGCAATATTGATAACACACTCATTCATGTGACCATCACGCGGCGCGAAGACCAGACCGACGAGATCGCCGTGTTTGATCTGAGTGCAGTTGATGGCAACGCACTGCCGGCGTTTGAGGCCGGGGCCCATATCGATGTGATATTGGGTCCGGAACTGATTCGGCAGTACTCCCTGAGCAACGCGCCGGGCAGCAGCAGCTACCGGTTGGGGATTCTGAATGACCCCAATTCACGCGGTGGCTCCAGGCAGATTCATGCCGAATTGAAAGCCGGTGCCGAGGTACAGATCAGTGCTCCACGCAACCATTTCCCACTGGAAATGGATGCAGAGCACAGTCTGTTGATCGGTGGCGGTATCGGTATTACGCCGATGATCGCCATGGCATACGCTCTGAAGGCGGCAGGTAAATCCTTCGAGCTGCACTACTGCAGTCGCAGTGAAGCCAAGGCGGCGTTCCTTGAAGAACTCAAGCGCGAGTTTGGCGAGTGTCTGGTGCTGCACTTTGACGATGCCGGCGATACCGGTCGAATCAATCCAAAACAGCTGTGTACCGAGGCGCGCCCGGGTACTCATCTGTATGTCTGTGGTCCTGGCGGATTCATGGACTGGGTAATCGACCAGGCCAAAGCGGCAGGGTTGCCAGACAAGCAGATTCACTTCGAGTACTTCAATGCCGAGGTGGATATCAGTGGTGAGGCATTCGAAGTCTATGCCGAAGCCAGTGATGTGACTGTACAGGTTGGACCCAACGAAAGCATCGCCACTGCCTTAAAGGCAGCGGGGGTCAAGGTTCAGATGTCCTGTGAAGAAGGTGTATGCGGGACCTGCATCTGTGACGTGATCGAGGGAACCCCTGATCATCGTGACCATTTCCTCACTGACGAGGAAAAAGAGGATAACGACCAGATCGCACTCTGCTGCTCACGAGCCAAGAGCGCACGTCTGGTAGTCGATATCTGAAACAGTTCGCTGTAAAGGCCGGCCCTGGCTTCAAGCCCTGGCCGGACACCGGTTCGGACCGGACTCAAACCAGAAACTGGAGAACAACAATGAAGATGATGTTTCGAGTAGCTGCAACTGCAACAATCGCCCTTCTGGCCTCAACCGCACAGGCCGAAACGCGCCTGACCATGTCGTCCTGGCTGCCCTCCGGGCACCCGCTGGTACGTGACGTTATGGTGCCCTGGGCCAAGAACGTAGAAGAGGCGACCGAAGGTCGTGTAAAGGTCGTTATGCTGCCATCTGCACTGGGTCACCCACGTGTGCATTATGACCTGGCTGCTGAAGGTCAGGCGGATATCACCTACAGTGCCCACGGTTACACGCCGGGTCGTTTCAACCTCTACAAGATGGTCGAGTTCCCCTTCGGCGGTGACAGCGCCGAAGCCACGTCCGCTGCCTACTGGCAGGTATACAACAAGTACCTGAGCCCGGCTGACGAGCACAAGGATGTCAAGCTGCTGGGTCTGTTTACGCACGGTCCGGGTCATATCCACAACAGCCGTCGCAGCGTGAACAGTGCAGCCGACATGAAGGGCCTTAAGCTGCGTGTCGGGGGCGGTATCATGAACGAGCTGTCCACAGCTCTTGGCGCCGTATCGCTGCAGCAGCCCTCTTCCAGCACCTACGAGATGGTGTCCAGCGGCGTAGCCGATGGCACCCTGTTTCCGCTGGAGTCGGTACCGGCCTTCAACATTCAGGACAAAACCACCCACACCACACTGGTGCCGGGCGGGTTGTATAACTTCAGCTTCTTTGTCGTGATGAACGAAGACCGTTTCGAAAGCCTGCCGGAGGAGGATCAGGCGGCCATCGAGAAGGTATCCGGTGAAGCGCTGGCACGCCTGGCCGGTCGCATGTGGGATACCCAGGATGCCAAGGGGCTGGAAGCGATCAAGGCCAATGGCAATGAAGTGCTGACCGCGGACGAAGCGTTCATGAACGAAATTCGCACAGCCAGCGAGCCGATGGTGCAGGAATGGTTGAAGCAGGCTGAAGCAGCCGGCATTGACGGTGCAGCGGCGCTGGCGGAATTCCGCGAACTGAGCCGTGAACTGGCCAAAGACTGACAGGTGAGCCGATGAAAGCTTCTCTCAGAGCTTCAGCCGGCAGCCGAGAGGTGGTGGTACTGTTGTACCGCCACCTGCTCAGCGGTACGGCCGCCATCGTCATGTTCATGATGATGCTGGTGACACTGATCGATGTACTGGGACGCTATCTGTTCTCGTCTCCCCTGAATGGAGCCTATGAACTGACCGAGTTGATGTTGGCGGCGGTGATCTTTTTGGGACTGCCACTGATTACGGCAGAAGGTGGGCACATTGCAGTGGACCTGCTGGACTCCTTCTTCGGCAGCTGGGGACAGCGTATTCAGAACGGTTTGATTGAGGTGATCAACGTATTGGCCTTTGGCACCTTTACCTGGGTGCTGTGGGAGCACGCTCTCAAGGTGCAGCGTTACGCCGATACTACAGCTGTACTGCAAATCCCGCTGTCCTGGCTTGCTTTCATGATGGCAATTACCACAGGTCTTGCCACTCTGGCCCTGATCCTTCGATTGTTGTTTGGCAGCAGTGGTCTCTTTGCACAAGGAGAGCAGTAAATGGAAGCAAGTCTGATCGGCTTTGCGGCCTTAATGGTACTGATTCTGGCCCGAGTGCCGTTGGGAATCGCCATGGCGATTGTCGGCGTGGTGGGTTTTGCACTTGTGCAACAGGTTACCTATGGTAACCCTCGTGGCTGGAGTATCTCACTCAATATGGTGGCATCGACCGCCTTTGATACCGGTCTGGCATACGGCCTGTCGGTTGTGCCGCTTTTTTTGCTTATGGGCAACCTGATCACCGAATCGGGCATGTCAAAACAGCTCTACCGTGCGGCCAACGCTTTTTTGGGGCATTTCAAGGGTGGGCTGGCGCTTGCGACCGTTGCCTCCTGTGGTGCCTTTTCTGCCGTGTGCGGCAGCTCTATGGCAACATCAGCCACCATGGCCAAAGTGGCGATGCCTTCCATGCGTGAATATAAATATTCAGATGGACTTGCTACCGGTGCCATTGCCGCCGGCGGAAGTCTTGGCATTCTGATCCCTCCCAGTGTGATTCTGGTGGTATACGGCCTGATGACCGAGACGGATATTGGCAAGCTGTTCATCGCCGGCTTGATTCCGGGCATCATCGGTATTGTGCTCTATATGGCGGCGGTGGTTGTCACCGTCAGGCTGAAGCCTGAAAGTGGCCCTGCCGGTGCGCGCTCCAGCTGGAAAGAGCGGCTGATCTCCCTGAAGGGGGTGTGGGGCATCAATCTTATTTTCATCATCGTGATGGGCGGCATCTATGCCGGCATTTTCACCCCGACTGAAGCGGCCGGGATCGGCGCCTCAGGCGCTTTTCTGATCGCCATGTTCAGCGGCAAGCTCAGTCCGAAGATGATGTACCGCTCACTCAGCAATGCTGCACGGACAACCGCGATGTTGTTTTTCCTGGTGATCGGCGCGCTGATTTTCTCAAACTTCATCAACATGACCGGCATGCCGATGATGCTGCGTGACTGGGTGGTAGAGCAGGGGTTTAGCCTGTTTATGGTGCTGGTAGTACTGATTGCAATCTACCTGCTGTTGGGCTGTGCGCTTGAAAGTATGTCGATGATCCTGCTGACCGTACCGGTGTTCTATCCGATGGTACAGGCCATGGGGATGGATCTGATCTGGTTCGGCATTATGGTGGTTGTGGTCACCGAGATCAGTCTGATTACCCCACCCGTTGGCATGAACGTGTTTGTACTGCGCGGGGTCGTGCCGGATGTGAAACTGTCCACCATCTTCCGTGGTGTGGTGCCTTTCTGGCTGGCGGATATCGTGCGATTGGTACTGATCGTGTCCATTCCATCGCTGTCCCTGTTTTTGCCCAACTCACTGGGCTGAGAAATCGATCGAAACTGACATAACAATAAAAGCTGAGGTAACCCAATGAAAAAAGGTGTAATGCGTCCTGGGCACGTACAGATTCGCGTGCTGGATATGGATGAAGCCGTCAAGCACTACGTAGACCTGCTGGGTCTGATCGAAATGGATCGTGACGATCAGGGCCGTGTCTATCTCAAGGGCTGGACCGAAGTGGACAAGTTCTCGGTGGTGCTGCGTGAAGCGGACGAAGCCGGCATGGATTTCATGGGCTTCAAGTGCCTGAGCGAAGAAGTGCTGGACCAGCTGCGGGGTGAGCTGATCGAATTTGGCTGCGAAGTGGAAGACATCCCTGCGGGTGAGCTGAAAGACTGTGGCCGCCGCATCCGCTTCGTCGCGCCCACCGGTCACGCCTTTGAACTCTTTGCGACCAAGGAACAGACCGGCAAGTGGGGCGTGGGCAACCACAACCCGGAAGCCTGGCCGCGCGGCCTCAAGGGCATGCAGGCGACCCGTTTCGATCACTGCCTGCTGTACGGTCCGAATCTGGATCGCACGCTGGATCTGTTCCGTGACGTGCTCGGCTTTGATCTGGCCGAGCAGGTGATGACGCCGGACGGCAAGCGCGTCGCCCAGTTCCTGACCGCCAGCATGAAGGCGCATGATGTGGCGTTCATTGATCACCCGGAGCCTGGCAAATTCCACCACGCCTCCTTCTATCTGGAAACCTGGAACGACGTGCTCAAGGCGGCGGATCTGATCTCCATGACCGATACCTCGATCGATATCGGCCCGACTCGCCACGGCCTGACCCACGGTCAGACCATCTACTTCTTCGACCCGTCCGGTAACCGTAACGAAGTCTTCGCCGGTGGCGACTACCACTACCCGGACCACGAGCCGGTAACCTGGGATGCGACCGAGCTGGGCAAGGCAATCTTCTATCATGATCGTCAGCTGAACGAACGTTTCCTGACCGTGCTGACCTGAACCGGAGGCTGTGATGCCATTTGATCCGAAAGATTTTCGCCGGGCGCTGGGCAAGTTTCCCACCGGCGTAACCGTGATGACCACGCGTGATGCCGAGGGCAACCCCATCGGCATGACTGCCAGCAGCTTCAATACCCTGTCGATCGAGCCCGCGCTGGTGCTCTGGAGTATCGACAAGGGAGCGTATAGTCTGGATGCGTTCACCCGTGGGAAATCCTTTGCCATCAACGTGCTGCGCAATGATCAGGTTGAAATCTCCAACCGCTTTGCACGCCGGGGCGAAGACAAGTTTGCCGGCATCCACACCCGTGACGATCAGCATGGCTCACCGCTGCTGCATGGCACTGCCGCGTGGTTCGGCTGCAAGACCTGGAACGTCTACGAGGGTGGTGACCACTTCATCATTGTTGGTGAAGTGACGGACTACTCCTATGAGGAGAATGTCAGCTCTCTGGTGTTCCATAACGGCCGCTATGCAGTGCCCGAAACCCATCCGGCGGTGCAGGCACCGACCGGGTCGCTGGAAGCAAGGGGGTTTCTGGGTGACTACCTGCTGTTCCAGCTGCGCCAGACACTCAACGCCTACGCCTCAGACTTTTACCCAAGGTTGAGCCATTTTGGCGTGACCGCCGAGGAGTGGCGGGTGCTGACGCTGCTGGCCGATGGCGAAGCGATGGAGCAGGAGCAGATCGGTCGTTTTGTTTCGCAGCCCACGAAAGAGCTGGTGTTCACCGGCGAATGGCTGCAGGACAAGGGCTTGCTGCAGGTTGAAGGCAGCTGCTTCCGTCTCACCGAAAAGGGACAGCAACTGGCAACTCAGTTGCTGGACAAGGCGATCGAACATGAGCAGCAGGTGATGTCCTGCCTCAGTGAAGAACAGCAGAAGGCACTGAAAGAGAGTCTGCAGTTGCTGCAAAAGGGGCTTGGCTAGGGCCTGCCCCGTATCAGAGCCGATGCCGATTACTTTGACTCAGAGCGTTGGTCGGATCCCCCTCGGCCAGCATCTGCTGTAATCGCTGGCGCTCAGGATCACCGGGTACAATCCCGGTGACTTCCGCTTCCAGCACCGTTGTACCACCCGGGTTGGTCATCTCAACCTGGGCACAGGCGCGTCCCCTCGGGTCAATCTCAGTGATGGTCCAGCGGCAGGTAATCGCTTCACCCACGTAAACAGGCCGCCTGAAACGAAAATTCATGCCGGAGGCCAGCCAGCCGATCTGGCCACCGATCTCGGTCAACAGGCTGCCGGTCAGTAATCCGTGTGCGACCGGTGACTTGAACCCCTTCAACTCGGCGAAAGCCTGATCGAAATGTACCGGATTGTAGTCGCCCGACAGGCGCGCAAAGGCATCGACCTCCTCTTGTGTAAAGCGGCGGGTCACACTGAAGCTGTCACCCGGCTGCAGCCCTTCGGCTGCACGTTCTCGCATCGGATTCATGGGACTCTCCCTGTAACGATCTGCCTATCTTGCTTAAGCACCCGACCCGCGTTCAAACCTCTTTCAACGGTACCATCATCGGCTGGCCAGGTGTGGTGCAGCCGGTATCGCAGCAGCGACCGGGTTGACGGTTTTTGGTGATCGAGCGTTTCTCGTCATGCAGTACCCCACGCTCAAGCAGGCGTTCCACCAGCTCCACCTTCGAGCCTACCGGGTAGTTGCGCCAGATCTCCTGCTTCATTGCCGCGGGTGAGCCACCGCCGTGCAGGCTGATGACCGAGTACCAGCCGCCCTGATGAGAGGCGGTCAAATCCTCAATGAAACGGGCGGTCTGGATGCGTTTGTCGTAGGGGATGTCGGCGTTGGCCTGCAGTACCTCGGCCAGGCTGGCCGCCGTGGCCGGGTTATGGTCCTCGTCGGGGCCGGGCAGTGCGACAATAAGTCCACCCGAGACTTCATGCGCGAGGCGGTGCATGTCATAGATTTGTGTCGCCAGCAGCAGCTTGCCGATGTTGCTGAAGACCGGGTCCGGCATGAAGGTGCCGCTGTACGGGTCCTGTGTGGCATAGACGCTGGCGGCAACACCGCAGGCGTAGAACCCCTCTGTGATCTTGATCAGCTCGACCATCGGGTCGCGCAGGTTGCTTTTGCGATCAGGGTCAAGGCCGTTGGCCTCACACATCAGGGCGCCGGCACCGATCAGCAGGTCGCCAAAGCCTGCCCGGGCTGCAATGCAGCTGTGCCGGTGGTGAGTCGCATAGCTGTAGGTCAAAACGTGACTGTGTTCCCAGTCACCGGCATAGAACACTCTCTCCCACGGCACGAAGACGCGATCAAAAATCACCACCGCTGTCGCCTGGCCATACTTGCGTGAGAACAGCGCGTCGCCGTGCTCCAGCTTTTCGCCGGGGCGACCGGCGGGTCGTGACACCATCGTGATTCCCGGGGCGTCCACGCGTACGGCACAGCAGACGGCAAAGTCCGCATCTTCAGGCCCCATATCGCGACAGGGCATCACCAGCAGCTCATGCATGTAAGGAGCGCCTGTCACGATCGCCTTGGTGCCACTGATGACGATGCCCTTGCCGTTCTGTTCAACAACATGCACGTAGGTGTCCGGGTTGGACTGCTGGTGCGGTTTTTGGCTTCGATCACCCTTGGCATCGGTCATCGCCACGCCCAGCGACAGATCTTCATCCTGAACATGAGCCAGGTAGTTTTCAAAACGCGCACGGTGTTCAGTCGTCCCCCTGGCGTCATCAATGCGGGCCACGGCCTGGGCGATACCGTTCAGCGCATCATGGGCAAGGTAACGCTGGGCACAGCCGGTTTCCTGACACAGCACCCTGACCGCTTCCAGCTTGTTCAGGAGGTCGCCGGCGGATTCGTTCACATGAAGCATCCGGCTCACGATTCGGTTTCGGCTGGATTGCGTGGCCAGTGCGATGGGTGCCAGCTCAGGCTTGAGTGCATAATCATAGGTGTAGGCAAGCGCGTTGATGCCGGGCTGAAAGGCTGGCTCATCGGCCACGCTGCTGACTTCATGACCGTTAACAAAAACTTTGGGGGCGTATCTGCGCAGGGATTCCCGGTATTCAGCCCCTGACATCAGGGCTGCTTTTACCGGGGCTGCTGTATTGCTTGATGCCATGCTGACCTCCATTAAACACTTGTCAATTATATTGAACGGTGTTCAATAATCTTGTCAATGTTTATACTACCGCTCAGATTTCGTCAAATACGATGCCGCTTTTGGCGCGTAACCAGGAGACCTGTGCAGTGGAAAATCCGCGCCAACTTCGACATCAAAGCCTGACTGACGCACGTCGAGAGCTGATATTGAGTGCCGCCAGGTCCGCTTTTTTTGAGCTTGGAATGGACAAGGCCAGCATGCGGGAAATCGCGCATCGTGCAGGCTATTCACCCGGCGCGATCTACAGCTACTTTGCCAGCAAGGAGGAGTTGTACGGTGCCTTACTGGGGGAGTCCCTTGAACGACTGAATCGGCAGGTCGATGTAGCCGGGGCACAAGCTGATCAGGCTGTGGAGTGTCTTCAGGCATCCGCCTGGGCGTTTTTCGAGTTTTATCGGGAAAATCCACACGATCTCGACCTTGGCTTTTATCTGTTTCAGGGTATGAAGCCGCGGGGGCTTACGCCTGAACTGAACGAAACGCTCAATGCGCGGCTGCGCGATGCCCTGCAGCCGATACAGGATCGGTTGCAGCAACTCGGTATGCCTGAAGAGCAGGCGCTGGAAGAGGTGACGGCCCTGTTTGCACACAGTGTTGGTCTTCTGGTGCTGAGCCATACAGGGCGCATTCGCATGTTTCGACAGGATTCGGGCGACCTGTTTGCCCGCTACCTGGAACAGCTGGTCAAGCGTGCAAAAGGTGCTTAACACGGACGTCTTGATTCAAGACCGGCTGGTCTTACTTATGCCGTCTATGCGGGTCAGCTCGACGATTGATCGAGCGGGGAGTACACGCCAGATCCGCCATGGCGGCAATGTTTGGGTTGGGGGGCATCCAGATCATGCTCAGCTCTCTTTCTTTGCATCTGTTGCGGCAACGCCACGCCAGTCCTCAAGATCAAGCCGGGGGTGCTCGGCTCTGAAACGCGCGTACAGTTCAATCCCTCGCCGGTCTTCCAGAATATCGACCTGAATACCTTTGTCGCGCAGCAGTGCTTCAGTGCCGCAGGCGTTGGTAACGTCGCCCACCACCACACGGCTGAAACCACGCATGTAAAGCAGCGTGGCGCAGACATCGCATGGGCTGAGCGAGGTGAACAATGTGGTCTGGCTGAAGTTGATCCTGCCTGCATCCCGAATGGCAGAGGTTTCCCCGTGATTGTAGGGGTGACTTTCCTGCACCAGTGTATTGTGCCCCTTGCCCAGAATGCGGCGCGTAGCATTATCGATGATCACGGCTCCGATGGGGCAACCGCCCTCGTCACGGCTTTTGCGGGCAAGCAGCACCGCGATCCGCATGAAATCGGCATCTGACAGTTTCTGTGCAAACGCATCATCCATCAATACAGGCAGACTGGCTGTTGGCATGTGTGCAATCACGTTGAGCCTGGACTCGGTGATGAGGGTGTTCTCATCGAATAAAGAGGTCATGGGTGCTCCTGTCTTTTACATCACGGGCAGGCCAGCCGCCTTCCATTCCGGATAGCCTTCGGCAAAACGCCGTACTCTGAAGCCTTTTTCACGCAGTCGCTTGACGGCCTCATGGGATAGAGCGCAATAGGGGCCACGGCAGTAGGCGACGATCTCCCTGTCTTTGGGCAGCAGGTTGAACATCTGCTCCAACTGATCAATCGGAATATTGATCGCATCGGGCAGGTGGCCGGCCTGAAATTCATCGGCAGGGCGAACGTCCAGCAGAGCAAGAGAGCCGGTTTTCAGCCCTTGCAGCAGCATGTCCCGTGAAACGGGGTCCAGGGCTTCGTCTGCATTGTCATCGGCAAACAGTTGCCCAACCAATCGTTCCATCTCGGCCAGATTGGTGTAGGCAATCTGACGCATCAATTCGATCAGCGTCAGCGTGCGTGCATCGGTGAGGCGGTAGATCATCTGCTTGCCGGACCGGGTGGCCGTGACCAGACCGGCGCGACGCAGGTGCTGCAGGTGCTGAGAAGTGTTGGCAACCGTCAGCCCTGAAGTATCGGCCAGTACTTCTACTGCCGCATCGGATTGAGCCAGCCGCTCCAGCAGTGCAAGTCGATGGCCGTTGCCCAGTGCCTTGCCGACCAGGGCCAGGGTATCCAGCAGGTCTTGTTGTGATGTCATTGCAACTCCTCCCGTTACGCAATGCATTGTAACGCCTTGACAGAAACTTTGCGCGCAATCATTCTATTAATCAATTGAATGTTATGGCGTGTTTCTGTGCATGCCTGAAAAATCTCATATTCGGTTCAGGAGCAGCGTGCGATGCAGGTGACAGAAAAGCACTACACCGACTTCCAACACGGTATCCGTGAAAACCTGCATCAGTTCAGCCAACAGCTGATCCAGGTGTTTCTCGTCGGCCTCACCATCGGCATGATGCGCACGGTGGTGCCGGCGCTGGCCGAGTCAGAATTTGGCGTTGCCAAGGGTTCCTTCATGATGCTGACCGCCTTTGTGGTGGCCTTCGGTTTTGTAAAAGGGACGCTTAACTTCGTGGCCGGGCGCATGGCGGAACGGATCGGGCGCAAAAAGGTACTGCTGCTGGGCTGGCTGGCGGCAATTCCGATTCCGTTCATGGTGTTGTATGCGCCATCCTGGGGCTGGATTGTGGCCGCCACGGTGTTGCTGGGGGTCAATCAAGGCCTGTGCTGGTCGATGACTCAGACCGCCAAGATGGATATCACCCGGGCGGATGAGCGCGGCTTTACCATGGGCATGAATGAATTTTCCGGCTATGTCGGGGTGGCGCTGGCGGGCATCATCACAGGCTATCTGGCAATAGGGCTGGGGCCGCGCATGGGGCTGTTCGTGTTTGGAGCTGTTGTCATTGCACTGGCCATAGTGCTGGTGTTGTTGCTGGTACGTGAAACCCACGACTGGGCCAGGGCTGAAAGTGCCCGTCATGCCAGTGGCAACTCCATTGGGCCGCGTGCGCGCCTGCCGCAGAACATTTCGGATACGCCGACCACGGCTGAAGTCTTTGCACTGATGAGCTGGACCGACAAGCGTATGGCCGCGTTCAGTCAGGCGGGGCTGGTGGAGAAATTTGTCGACGCCCTGATCTGGGTGTTTTATCCGGTGTTTCTGTATCAGCAGGGGCTGGGGCTGGGCGCCATCGGCTGGGTTGTGGGTATCTATGGTTTTGTCTGGGGTGGCTCGCAGTTTGTCACTGGCCGTCTGTCAGATCATATCGGCCGGCTCAAGCCAATTATCTGGGGCATGTGGATCTGCGGTGGCGGCGTGGCGCTGATGCTGGTAGGGAGTGGGGTGATCTGGTGGTCGATCTCGGCTGCCGTAACCGGCTTCGGCATGGCATTGCTTTATCCCAACCTGAGTGCGGCGGTAGCGGATATTTCACACCCCAACTGGCGCAGTTCCGCCATTGGCATCTACCGCTTCTGGCGTGATCTGGGCTATGGCATCGGCGCGCTGGGGTTTGGTGTGGCGGCACACCTGACCGGGGCGGTGAGCAGTGGCTTCTGGTTTGTCGCCATCGCCATGTTTCTGTCGGGCGCAGTCGTGATGATCTGGGGCGAGGAGACTCACCCGCGGCTGAATCCTCGGGGCGAAAAGGTCTGAAGATGGATGTTTCGATATGCAACCCATTCCGGATTGTAAATCTCCCCCCATGCTTAATTGAGAACATATTGTTTGAGCCGTTTGCCTGGTATGAGGCTACATTCCATGTGGCTCGATTCCGGGGCATATCGGTGACAATGCGACATTGTCGAACAATGTTACTGAATGACAATGGCTGACAAATTCACGTGTGATCAGCTAACCATATGAAAAACATACTTTTTGGAAAGATGGCATATAACGTGCTGTTACCTGTCAGACACCCTTTGACCGGAGCATCACCATGGGCGCCACTATTTCGCTGGATTACATCACACACCGTTTCACTCCATCCTCAGCACCCACACTGAAAGAGATCGAAAACCGCATCGAGCCCGGCGAGCTGGTCGCATTGATTGGTCGCAGCGGCTGTGGCAAATCGACCCTGCTGCACATGTTGGCAGGGCTTCTGATTCCATCGGAAGGCTGTGTCCGTATCAACGGCCATCAGGTCTCCAGACCCAGTGCCAAGTGGAACATGATGTTCCAGAAGGCTTCTCTCTATCCGTGGATGAGCGTGAAGGAAAACGCGGCGCTGGGTCTGCTGTTTGCGGGCATCAGCAAAGCCGAAGCCTCTCAGCGCGTCGACGAACTGCTCGATATGGTCGGTCTGCACGACAAAAAGGATGTCAATGTACAGAGCCTGTCGGGCGGCCAGCAACAGCGTGTTGCGCTTGCGCGCTCACTGGCCACCGAACCTGAAGTCCTGCTGTTGGATGAGCCATTCTCCGCACTCGATGCCTTCACACGCACAGCCCTGCAGGAAGAAGTCCCCGCCATCTGCCGTGCTCGCGGTATCACCATGGTGATTGTCACCCATGACATTGATGAAGCGATCACCATGGCTGATCGGGTGCTGATCATGTCACAGAACCCCGGCCGCGTTGTGGATGAGCTGAACGTAGAGTTGCCTTGGCCGCGCCGTCATATGGACGCCGGTTTTCAATCCTTGCGCGACCGGCTGATGGAGCAGTTCAAAGGGACTGACAGCGGCCTTGCAGGTCGCCAGACCCACACCGAGCCGAGCAAAGACAGCGCCGAACATGCGGCGTAACGCTCAGCCTGCCTGACTCATTGAGGACCCAACCATGAAAAAACACAATGACGAACACAGCCCTATCTCCGCGTCTGAACTGGAATATTTGCAGGATCATGAGATGAGCCGCCGCGATTTCATGCTCGACAGTCTCGCCGTTGGTGGTTTGGCCGCTACGTTTGGACTTGCGGCCAGCAGCGCAGCCTGGGGCAGCATCCAGCCACCGGCTGATGAGGTTGTTCGTATCGGTTATCTGCCTATCACCGATGCAACCGTGCTGCTGGTGGCCCATGCCAAGGGCTATTTCGAGGATGAAGGCCTGAAAACCGAGCCCCCGGTGCTGATGCGTGGCTGGTCACCCCTGGTGGAAGGGTTTGCTGCCGCCAAATTCAATCTGGTGCACCTGCTGAAGCCGATTCCCATCTGGATGCGTTACAACAATGGCTTCCCGGTCAAGATCATGTCCTGGGCTCACCTTAACGGCTCAGGCTTGGTAGTGGGTCGTCATACCGGTGTGGAAAGCTTCGCCGAGCTCGGCGGCAAGCAGGTTGCGGTACCGTACTGGTATTCCATGCACAACATTGTGTTGCAGATGGGGCTGCGCCACGCGGGCCTGATTCCGGTGATCAAATCACAGGGTGAGCCGCTGGCACCCAATGAGGTCAATCTGCAGATCATGCCACCCCCGGATATGCCGCCAGCACTGGCAGCACGCAAGATCGACGCTTTTATTGTAGCCGAACCCTTCAACGCGGTGGGTGAGATGCTGGCCGGTGGCAAGATGCTGCGCTTCACCGGCGACATGTGGAAAAACCACCCCTGTTGCGTGGTCTGCATGAATGAAAATCAGGTTAATGCCAATCCGGTCTGGAGCCAGAAAGTGATGAATGCCATCGTCCGTGCCCAGATCTATGCACAACAGAACAAAAAAGAGGTGGCGCACTTGCTGTCCAAGGACGGCAAGGGCTACCTGCCGATGAAAGCGGACATCATTGAGCGAGCCATGACGCTGTATGACGAAGCCAGCTATGCCACGCCCGATGCGATCCAGAACCCGGGCTGGGGCAGTGGTCGTATTGATTTCCAGCCCTGGCCCTACCCATCGGCTACCAAGCTGATCGTCAATGAGCTCAAGAATACGCTGGTGGGTGGTGATACCACTTTCCTGCAGCAGCTTGATGCTGATTTCGTTGCCGAGGATCTGGTGGATTACCGCTTCGTCAAAGCGGCGATGGAGCAGCATACCGGCTGGCAGCAGGGGCCGGGGTTCAATGCTGACAACCCGTTCGAGCGTGAAGAGGTGATCAAACTATGAGTACTCCGACAACCCAGACGCTGGAGCGTATGAGCATCACCAGCAGGAGCTGTGCACCGCTGCTGGGCTGGTTGGCTCAGCTGCGTTACCCTGCCATCGGCATCACGGCTCTGCTTGTGGTGTGGTGGGCCGGTGGCTATGTGATCGCCAACGACCCGGACATGTGGGCCTTTGCCAATTTTGCCCCGGCACCTACGTTCAGTGCGCTGTATGATCTGGTCGCCAGTGGCTCGATCTGGCCAACCATTCAATCAAGCCTCTACCGTGTGCTGGTCGGCCTGTTCTGGGGCGTCATCATCGGCGTGCCGGTCGGGGTATTGATCGGCTATATCGGCACGGCCATGAAAATTGCCAATGTCCCTTTCCAGTTCCTGCGAATGGTCAGCCCGCTCGCCTGGATGCCGATTGCTGTACTGGCTTTCGCCAGCTGGGATGCCGCGATTATCTTTCTGATCGTCATGGCAACCGTCTGGCCGATCATATTTTCCACCGCCCATGGCGTGCGTCGTATCGACCCGAACTGGTTCAAGGTGGCAAAAAATCTGGGTGCGTCCGGCCCCCAGATGCTTCACAGGATCATTTTGCCGGCCATCATGACCGATGTGATGGCCGGCATACGCTTGGCGGTAGGGGTTGCCTGGGTCGTACTGGTTCCGGCCGAGTATCTGGGGGTTACCAGTGGCCTTGGGTACGCCATCAACGATGCCCGCGACACTCTGGCGTATGACACCCTGGCCGCCATTGTGATCGTGATTGGCGTGATCGGTTATGGGCTGGATACGATCTGCAGTCTTCTCATCAAGCGTTTCAATTGGCATGTCGAATAGATACTGCCATTCCTCCGCCCACAAAAGCCTGCTTTCTGAGCGGGCTTTTGTCGTTGACCCTCTTTTCCATACAGGAGCATGACTGAAATGGACAAGGAGCAGATTTCACCCATTACAGCTGCCAGTGCCAATGACCGCGGGGCTGCCGACCTTACGGTACTGCATGAAGCCGCCAAACTGATTGGCCATTCCGGCACTCCGGAGATCGCCATTACCGGCACCCTGCGGCTGATGTCCCAGATGCTGGGGCTCAACCGGGGCCGTGTATTATTGCCGTCAACCGCGGACGGGCTGTTGCGTATCCGTTATAGCTACGGTCTGACCGACACCGAACGCAAGCGTGGCCTGTACAGTTTCGAGGAGGGCATTACCGGCAAGGTAATGCAGAGCGGCCAGCAGGTCGTGGTACAGGATGTGGATCAGGAGCCCGGCTTTCTGTTCCGTGCCGTTGATCGTGCAACATTACCGGACGGAGTAGTCTCCTATCTTGCCGTACCCATCATGGACGGCAACCTCACGGTCGGTGTACTGGCCGCCCATCGGTTGCGCATGCGCCCCCGGGCAATCAATGCCGATCTGGTGATCCTGCGCATCCTGGCTACCTTCATTGCACAGATTATCAAGATCAACGGCTTGATTGACGAGCGCACCAGCCATCTGCGTGAGGAAAATCAGGAGCTGAAAGAAGCATTAGAGCAGCAGCAGAACAACTACGGCATCCTGGGCGAAAGTGCTGCCGTGCGTGATGCACTGTTGCAGATTACTCGTGTGGCAGACACTCCGGTAACCGTCTTGCTGACGGGTGAGTCTGGCACCGGCAAAGAGCGGTTTTCGCAGATTCTGCACCTGAACAGCAAGCGCCGTGATCAGCCCTTTCTGGCCATCAACTGTGCCGCAATTCCTGAGCAGCTGCTCGAATCCGAGTTGTTCGGCCATGAGAAGGGTGCCTTCACCGGTGCAACCGCCAGCAAGCAGGGCAAGATTGAACTGGCAAACGGTGGCACCCTGTTTCTGGATGAAATTGGTGACCTCAACATGGAGCTGCAGTCCAAGCTGCTGCGTGTACTGGAAAGTCAGGTGATTCAACGGGTAGGCGGCATTCGTGATATTCCGGTGGATGTGCGTATCATCACCGCAACGCACAAGAACCTGCAGGAGGCTGTCAATCAGGGCACCTTCCGACTTGATCTGTTCTACCGTCTCAATGTTTTCCCTATCCATTTGCCACCATTACGGCAACGAACCGGGGACGTACGCATTCTGGCGCGCCATTTTCTGCTCAATGCCAACCGCGAATATGGCCGTTACACCCTGTTTGGCAAGGGTGTCATGGAGCGGCTGGAGAGCTACAACTGGCCCGGCAATATCCGTCAGCTGGAAAATGTGATCAAGCGGGCAGTACTGATCGCGCTGAATGGCAACATCAGCATTGGTGATATCGAAAGTATTCTGCGGCAGGAATCCGTGATCAATAATCACCTGGAGGCTGGCCAGTCCGCCGCCCCGCAAGGAGCGCCAGCGTCCTTGCCCCAACTCAATGCGGCAGTGATCCAGCCGGTCAGTCCGGCTGGTACCTTGTCATCCAGCTCACGGCCCTATAGCTGGGTGCGTGAAGATGAAGAACAGTCGTTGCTGGAAGCACTGCAACAAACCGGTGGCAACAAGACCCGTGCGGCCGCTCTGCTGGGAATGACCGCACGCCAATTCCGCTACCGGCTGGAAAAACTGGCCCTGACAGATAGCCATTAATCGCCGCCACCACCGGACATTGTCGGACAATGTAATACCGACAATGTCTGACATTCCTGCTCGTTCTCCGTCGCCTAACTTCGATTAAAAAACATAACATATTGTTTTTAATTGACTAAAAAATATTTTACCGGGTTGGCACAGCTCCTGCTTTATACATGACAAGTCACTGCAAAGGTCCGCTCCGGACTGAACAGTGTCATCAAAACGACTGGAGAAATGCCAATGACCACTGCAACTGCAACCAAACCTGAAACCGTTACCAGCTACCTGCGCCCGATCGACCGGGACGGTCTGATGGCGTTTGCCGAAAAGGGCCGCAACAACCCGGGCACGCGCGGTACCAACAAAGTCCATACCGTCACTGACGGCCAGTACCGCACCGTCAGCCATATCAACCAGCACGAAGTGGTCGTTGATGAACCGCTCCATCTGTTCGGTGAAGACACTGCACCGGCACCGGGTGAAATTGTCCTGTCCGGTCTGGGTGGCTGCCTTGCCGTCGGTATTACTGCCGTCGCTACCTGGAAGCAGGTCAAGCTCAGCAAACTGGAAATTTTCATGGAAGGTGATATCGGCAACCCGGCAGCCTGGGGGGCGGGCGGTGCCGAGATGAAACCCGAGCAGATGGGCTTTCAGGATATCCGCGTCAAGGTTCTGGTCGAGGGTGATGCCAGCCGGGAAGTACTGGAGGAGATCGTGCAGCATGCCAACTATTTCTCACCAGTCGCCAATACCATGCGCAACCCGATCCCGTTCAGCATCAGCCTGATGGACTGAACCCAACACCTGACAGGAGAGGAGTGCCATGAACAACGTCGCCGTATCCACCTCACTTTTCACACCTTGGGCAGATGATGCTCAGGTTCTGGCTGATGTGGCCAAAGTCGCTCGGGAGCAACTGGCGCCCGCCGCCTACCGTATCGACCATGAGGGTTACTACCCGACCGATATCATGGCAGACCTCGGTCAGGCGGGTGCCTTTGCCGCCCATTTGAACCAGTACGGCAGCCGCTTTGGCCTGGCGCTGGCCAATATGCAGGAGATCAGCCGTCACTGTGGTTCTACCGGCTTCATGACCTGGTGCCATGATGTCTGCGCACTATACATGGAGCAGTCGGGCAACCCGGCTTTGCTGGCGCGTCTTGAAGACCATGTCGCAGGTCGTACCTTCGGCGGCACCGGCCTGTCCAACCCGATGAAGGCGCTGACCGGCATCGAGAAAATGGCACTGAAGGCGAAAAAAGTGCCGGGTGGCTATAGCGTCAGCGGTACCTTGCCATGGGTCAGTCATATCGGACCGGGCCAGTACTGTGGTGCCATTGCGGCGGTTGATCGCGCTGATGGCAGCCGCTCCCATGAGGTGATGTTCCTGCTGGATATTGACGAGCGGGTGCCGTTGCGACCCTGCCCTGAATTCTCCGGCATGGAGGGCACCAGCACTTGGGCGATACCGCTGAATAATTATTTTGTCAGTGAAGACCAGATCATTGCAGACCCCGCCAGACCGTTTATCCAGCGTATTCGTGCCGCATTTGTCCTGTTGCAGGTCGGCATTGCCGCGGGCGTGATTCAGGGTTCCATCGACTCGATTCGTGATGTCGAGAGCCAACTGGGACACGTTAACCAGTATCTGCATAACCGGCCGGATGAACTGCAGGCCGAATTTGATGAAGTTGCCGCAAGGGCTGGGCAGTTGGCTCAAAGTCCCTTCGATGGCAGCAAGGACTATCTGCTCGATGTGCTTGAGCTGCGCGCACATGGCGCTGAGCTGTCGCTGAAAGCCTCACAATCGGCACTGTTGCACCAGGGCGCACGAGGCTACCTGATGAACTCCGCCCCGCAGCGGCGCATCCGCGAAGCCCACTTCGTTGCCATCGTGACACCTGCCATCAAGCACTTGCGCTGGGAGATGGCCAAGTTGATGCAAGAGGAGATGCCGGCATGAGCACTGAAACATTCAGCCCCGAAGAGCGTCCCTGGCGGCAGTATATCTGTCTTGCCTGTGGCCTGATTTATGACGAAGAACAGGGCGACCCGGACAGTGGTCTGGCACCAGGCACCCGTTTCGAAGACATTCCGGATGACTGGGAATGCCCACTGTGCGGCGTCACCAAATCCGATTTTGAACTGCTGGAAGCCAAACCCTTTACTGCGGCCATTCCGGCTGGCCTCAGCTTCAGTCACACCCCCGGCATTATTGTCGTGGGTGCCGGCATTGCTGGCTGGTCAGTGGTTGAGGCGATCCGCAGCCTTGATCTGGAAACACCCATCACCCTGGTCAGTGCCTGTAATGCCAACCGTTATCACAAACCGGAACTGTCCGTGGCCCTGAGCCGTGGCCAGCAACCCGAAGCACTGGTCAGAGAGACGGCCGTCGATGCCGCCAACCGACTGGGTGTGCGCCTGCTCAGTGACACCTTTGTTGTCGGCCTGAGCGCCGCACGCCATGAGCTGCGTACCACACGCGGTACGCTGCGCTACACCCATCTGGTGCTGGCACAGGGTGCAAAACCGGCATTGCCGGATGAATTGCCTGCCTCGCTCTGCTGGCGCATCAACGATCTGGCCGGCTGGAGCGGACTGCATCAGCAACTGGCGGGCAGGCCACAACAGGTCGCCATTGTCGGAGCCGGTATGGTGGGTTGTGAACTGGCAGAAGATCTGACCCGTGCCGGGCATCAGGTCACTCTGCTGGACCGACAGCCTCTGCCGCTGACAGGCCTGATGCCGCCCGAAGCCGGGCAAGCATTACAGCAAAGCCTGTCGGCTCTGGGGGTGAATTACAGGCCCTCGGTTCAGGTCAAGGGTGTCAGTGCTGAAGATGGCCGCAAACAGGTCAGACTCGAGAACGGTGAAACACTGGAGGTCGATCAACTGATCGCCGCCACTGGCCTGAAAACCGACAACCGCCTGGCACAACAGGCAGGATTGGCGTTCAACGGCGGTATTCTGGTGGATCACCAACTGCGCAGCACTGACCCCTACATATATGCGCTGGGCGACTGCATCAGCCTGGATGGTCAGCCCTGCCGTTTTATAGAACCGATACAACAGCAGGCGAGTACGGTCGCCGCGGCTGTACTCGGCCTGGAAACAACACCCTACCAGCACAAAATGCCGGTTATCCGGCTCAAGACCCGAGCTCTGCCATTGGTTCTGCACGGCCTGCCCCAGCAGGACGGCCAATGGGAGATCAGTTACAAAAGTGACAACAGCATGGTCATGCAACAGCGCGTGGGCAATGAGGTTGTCGCCACATTGAATATCGGCCAGCCACTGCAAAGCAGGGCCGCCTGAACCAGCCATTTTTGTCATATAAAGGTGAACATCATGATCAGTACCCGTGAAGAAGTAACTCAGATGATCCTCTCGGCCAAGGTCAGTAAGGGCATCCAGTGGAGGCAGGTTGCCGATGCCATCGGACTTTCGAAAGAGTGGACAACTGCAGGCTGCCTGGGCCAGATGACATTCAACAAGCAGCAAGCCGAAATCGTCGGTGAGATTTTCGGCCTGTCCGATGAAGCCGTTGCCTGGCTGCAGGTGGTGCCCTACAAGGGGTCACTGCCCAGTGCGGTACCCACCGATCCACTGATCTACCGCTGGTATGAAGTGGTCAGCGTGTATGGCACCACCATCAAGGAGCTGATTCATGAGGAGTTCGGTGACGGCATCATGAGTGCCATCGATTTCTCAATGGATATTCAGCGTGAAGAAAATCCGAACGGGGATCGTGTCAACGTGGTCTTATCCGGCAAGTTCCTACCGTATAAATCATATTAAGTCCGGTCGATACTCAGCAGCCCGCTACTGCTGAGTATCGTGTTTTTATCGCTCGGCATGCTGGGTGGTAGGGTTTCCATACACTAGCCCAGTTCCAGCTTGTCACATGGGGCAGGGATGATCGTGCATCCAGGCCCATTCGTCTCATCAATCCAGTGTGTAACTTTCTGGTCTCTCAAGCTGCAGCCCATTGATCGACCCTGTCGGTCTTTACGCTTTTTTTACGCCCCCGGCTGTTTTGCTGTCTCGAACCTTTACGCCTTGCTGTCTGACAATTTGCCTGTCATCCATAACAGAGGGCCTTTCAGGCCACAGGCGATACGATGCGAATTGTCATACTGGGGGCCGGTCAGGTCGGTGCCACCCTGGCTGAACAGCTGTCCGGAGAGTCCAACGACATCACAGTGGTCGATGCCAATGCTGGCCGCTTGCGTACGCTGCAGGACCGGCTTGATATCCGCACGGTAGAGGGGCGTGCCTCGTTTCCTTCGGTACTGGCTCAGGCGGGGTGTGCGGATGCCGATATGCTGGTGGCCGTGACCAACAGTGACGAGGTCAACATGGTGGCCTGTCAGCTGGCACAGTCGCTGTTTAACATTCCTCGAAAAGTGGCGCGCATTCGTGGCAGCAGCTATCTCGGCTGTGCTGATCAACTGTTTCGGACAGGCGCGATTCCGGTAGATGTGCTCATCAGCCCGGAGCAGCTGGTGACCGATCACATCGAACAACTGACACGCTGGCCCGGTGCGCTGCAGGTGCATGATTTCATGAATGGGCTGGTCAAGCTGGCGGTATTTCGGGTCGGAAGCGGCTCCGGTCTGCGGGGCCATACCGTTGCCGAACTCGACAGTCTGCTGCCGGGGGTTGAGGTGCGCATTGTGGCCCTCTATCGGGGCGAGTCTCATGTGTCTTTGCACGGCGATCTTCAGTTTCTCGCGGGTGATGAGGTCTACATGATTGCGACCCCCGCCCATCTTGAAGCCGTGACTCAGCTGTTTGTCGGTAATCGACAGCGCTATCGCCAGATCATGATTGCCGGGGGTGGTAACATCGGCGCATCGCTGGCGGCGCGGCTTGAAGCTCGCTTTAATGTCAAGGTGATCGAAACCCGGCCCGAGCGCTGTCGAGAGATTGCGAATATGCTCGATGCCGCTGTGGTTATCAATGGCAGCGTATCGGAACTGGATATCCTGACCGAGGAGGGGATTGATGAGGTGGATCTTTTCTGTGCCCTCACCAATGATGACGAGGCCAACGTGATGTCATCCATGCTGGCCAAGCGCGCCGGAGCACGTCGGGTGCTGACCATTATCAATAACCCGGCGTATGTGGACCTGGTGGATGGTAATATTATCGACTATGCCATTTCGCCCGAGCAGATCACCATCGGCAGCCTGCTGGCCTATATCCGCAAAGGTGATGTGACGCGGGTGCACGCACTGCGCAAGGGGCAGGCCGAAGCGCTGGAAACGGTGGTACACGGTGATCGCAAGACCTCTCGTATCGTGGGGCGTCAGGTGGGTGAGTTGAAACTGCCGGCCGATACACGTATCGGTGCCATTGTGCGCGGCAACCGGGTCATCATGAGCCATGCGGACACGCGCATCGAGAGCGAAGACCATCTCATTTTCTTTATGACCAGCAAGCAGAGCCTGAAGCAGGTTGAAAAACTGCTGCAGGTTGGACTTGGCTATTTTTGAAGGGATAACAGGATGAAACTCTTTCGCCCGGTACTGTATGTGTGCGGTATGCTGGCTTTCATCATGGCGGGGCTGTTGCTGGCACCTGCGGTTTTTGCCCTGCTGACCGATGACGAGGAGTACAGTACCTTCTTCCTGTCATCCGGCCTCGCTGCACTGGCGGGGTTACTGTTGATGCTGCCGGGCCTTGGCCACCGCTTCACGCTGACGGCACGTCAGCTGTATCTGTTGACCAGCCTGAGCTGGTTATCCCTGTCTTTTTACGGTGCCTTGCCGCTGATGCTAAGTCACCACCCGCTGTCGCTGACTGATGCGGTGTTTGAAGCGGTGTCCGGCATTACCACCACCGGCTCAACCGTGATGTCAGAGCTTGCTGCCCTGCCGCACTCCATACTGCTGTGGCGCTCCATATTGCAGTGGGTCGGAGGACTTGGCGTGATCGGCATGGCAGTGTCGATTCTGCCATTCCTGCAGGTGGGTGGCATGCGTTTGTTCCAGACTGAATCTTCCGACTGGTCGGAAAAGTCACTGCCACGATTTCATGAGATGGCCCGTGCCCTTTTGCTGGTCTATCTGGGTATTACCCTGGCCTGTGCGCTGTCGTATCTGGCGGCTGGCATGACCCTGTTTGATGCCATCAACCATGCCATGACGACCGTTTCTACCGGGGGCTACGCCACCGACGACAGTTCCATGGGGCGTTTCAGCGATACCATTTTATGGATTGCGGTGCTGTTCATGCTGATTGGCGGCATGCCGTTCATGCTCTATATCCGCTTTTTGAGCCAGCGTAATCTGAATGTGTTCAGAGATCAGCAGGCACGAGGATTTCTACTGGTGGTACTTGGCTTGATTAGCCTGCTGACATTGCAGCAGCTGCTCACCACTGAACGAGAGCCGTTTGAAGTGCTGACCCATGCGGCCTTCAATATCGTGTCGGTGATAACGACCACCGGCTATGCGTCATCCGATTACACCCTGTGGGGCTATTTCAGCATCATCTTTTTCTTCATCGTGACCTTTATCGGCGGCTGTTCCGGCTCGACCAGCGGCGGCATGAAAATCTTCCGTTTTCAGCTGTCCTGGCTGTTTCTGCGTGACCAGATGAACAAGCTGGTGCACCCGCGGGGCGTGTTTTCGATCCGCTACAACGGCAAGGCGGTGTCGGACGATATCATGGTGTCGGCGGTGGCGTTTTCGTTTCTGTTCTTTCTCGTACTGGCACTGACCACCCTTGCCTTGGCGGCAACGGGACTCGATTTTGTGACGGCTCTCAGTGGTGCGGCAACTGCACTGACCAACGTGGGCCCGGGCCTCGGTGATATGATCGGCCCGGCCGGCAACTTCGCCGGGGTACCGGACAGCGGCAAGTGGATTCTGGGCTTTGCCATGATACTGGGCCGGCTTGAGCTGCTGACCGTGATGGTGTTGCTGACACCCGTTTTCTGGAGGGGCTAGATCGTGTCCGAGCATCAGGCTGGAAGCACGCAGCGACAGCATTGGCTGTTGGCATCGGCAGCGCCGTTTATGACCACACTGATCTGTTGGCCGCTGGCGGGTCTGCTTCCCAGTGCCAGCCTGTCGCTGCTGTATCTGGCCTGCGTGTTGCTGATCGCCGTACGCACCTCGACCCGACCCGCGCTCTGGTCAGCACTGTTGTCCTTTCTAAGCTATAACTTTTTCTTCACCGAACCCCGTTTTACCCTGTTCATCCTGCACCGTGAAGACATTATTACGGCGCTGGTACTGATGCTGGTGGCCCTGCTGACCGGACAGCTGGCGGCAAGCCTGCGTGAAAAGGTGGATGCGCTTGAGGTCAGCATCCGCTGGAACCGGGATCAGATGGCACTGGCGCAGGCGCTGTCCGATTGCATGGACCCGACTGCACTTGTGGACGAGTTTGCCACCCGATTGAAAGATCGGTTCAGTCATCGCCCCTGTTGCATCGAAGCTCTGGACGAGGCAGAAAACCGCAAGGGTATGGAGCAGCAGGTCGAATCGATTGTTTTGACAGAGCAGGAAGACGGGTATCGTCTTTACCTGCGCGACCAGAATGCAGAGCTGCATGGACTGGCATTTCTGTTTGATGTCGCGCGGATGCCGGAGCTGAAGGTGCAACTCAACTCGGCGCTTGAGCTGTTCAAGCTGGCGTGGAGTCGCATTCAACTGGCTCAGCGGTTGCAGCGGGAAACGCTGGAGAAGGAGCGCGAGCAGCTCAGGTCGGCCCTGCTGTCGTCGATATCGCATGATCTGCGCACACCACTGGCGACCATGATCGGCTCGGTCAGCACCCTCATCGATCTGCCCGGGAGCCTGTCGCACGAGCAGAAGGAGGAGCTGTTGGGCAACACACTGACAGAGGCAAGGCGGCTTGATCGCTATATTCAGAAGCTACTCGATATGACCAAGATCGGACAGGGCGAACTGAAACTGGAACGCGACTGGGTAGGTGTGGATGAAATACTGAGTGTAGCGCTGCGGCGCCTGCAGCCGCTGCTGAGCGGGCAGCGCGTTGAGATCGGCTGTCCGCCCGACCTGCCGCTGTTCAATCTGCATGGAGCGCTGGTTGAACAGGCGATTTTCAATGTGCTGGAAAATGCAGTCCGTTTTACACCGCCCGGCGAGCCGATCCGCATCGATGTTTCCGTGTACGGGGATGACCTGAATATTGATATCACCGATTCGGGGCCCGGTATTCCGGCTGAACACTGGCCGCGCATTTTCGACATGTTCTTTACCCTTTCACGAGGGGATCAGCAGACGGGCGGAACTGGACTGGGCCTGGCGATCTGCCAGAGTGTGCTGGGTGCACATGGTGGAGAGGCCAGCGTTCTGTCCAGCGCACCGGACCGTGGCAGTTGTATCCGGCTGCGTCTGCCGCTTGAACTGACGCACAGGGAGGCATCCGCATGACACGCATCCTGATCATTGATGACGAGCCGCAGATCCGGCGTTTTTTGACCATCAGTCTGGAGTCGCAGGGGTATCAGATTATCGAGGCAGAGTCCGGTCGCAGGGGGCTTGAACAGCTGGCGCTGGAACAGCCGGATCTGGTGGTGCTGGATCTTGGGCTGCCGGATGTGGATGGGCAACAGGTGCTGAAGGATCTGCGCGGGTTCAGTGACCTGCCGGTCATTGTCCTGTCGGTCCGCAACAGCGAAAAGGAAAAGGTACAGGCGCTGGACAGCGGGGCCAACGATTATGTTGAGAAGCCCTTTGGCGTCAAGGAACTGCTGGCCCGCATCAGGGCTGTACTGCGTTCAACCTCGGGCAAGGAGGTGCCGCCCAAGGCCTATGATGATGGCCGCCTGCGGATCGACTACCACTTGCGGACGGTGGTGCTGGCCGGTGAGCGGGTGCACTTCTCGCCACGGGAGTATGACCTGCTGCTGGAACTGGTACAGCATCCGGGTCAGATACTGACGCAACAGTACCTACTGAAAAAGTTCTGGGGACCATCCCATCTGGAAGACAGCCACTATCTGCGCATTTTCATTCGCCAGATCCGCAGCAAACTGGGGGACGACCCGGCCCGGCCTACCTATATTGAGACCGAGCCGGGTGTTGGCTATCGCTTTATTGGCGGCAGTTAACCGAGCAACGCCCCGGCCAGCCGCTCATAGCTGCGCAGGCGATCATGGTAGTCGTGGGTCACGGTGACAACCCCCACTTCCTCGGACTGGTAGCGGTCGGCCACGCGGGTGATCTGTTCGGCGCACTCATCGGCTGTCCCCAGTATCATTGAGTTCATAACCGCATCAAAGAATGCCTGATCTGACGGGCTCAGCTGCTGTTTCAGCCGCAGTGCTTCATCCGGGCTTTTCACCACTTCTCGAATTCCCTGACGGAACGCCATCACCTTCCAGTACACCGCTGGCGCTGCCAGATACTCGGCCTGTTCACGGCTGTCGGCGCAGAGTGCGGCGACCGCGATGCTGGCCTCGGGCTCACCTGCATGACCGGCATCGCGCCAGGCCTGTTTGTATTCGCTGATGACGCTGGGCGGTGCCGGGTCGGGGCTGATGAACAGGGCCAGACACATCTTCATGCCGACCTGGCCGGCGAGCCCGGCGCTGCCGCCGCTGGAGCCGAGCATCCAGGTCTGCGGGATGGCGGGTTTGCCCGGCATTACCTGCAGGCTCTGGTAGGGATGATCTTCCGGCAGGCTGTGGTGCAGCAGATTCTGCAGCAGCCAGGATTGCTCGGCGTAGTCTTCCAGTCCCGGCTGGGCGGGGTAGGCCAGCGCATGGGATGCCAGCGCGTCACCGCCCGGTGCGCGACCAATGCCCAGATCGATACGACCCGGATATAGGGTTTCCAGCATGCTGAACTGCTCGGCCACCTTGTAGGGGCTGTAGTGGGTCAGCATGACGCCGCCGCTGCCAACACGGATACGCTCCGTTACGCTGGCGATATGGCTGATCAGTATCTCTGGGCAGGGGCCGGCGAAGTTGATGCTGTTGTGGTGCTCGGCCAGCCAGTAGCGATGATAGCCAAGGCGGTCGCAGGTCTGGGCCAGCTCAACCGTCAGGGCTACAGGCGAAATGTCGCTGGGCAGGCCCTGCACGGGAGATTGGTCAACAACGGTCAGTTTCAAAGTCATGGGTATTCCTGAATTCCTTGGAGCCTGTTTTCAGGCCGGGCTCAGCTCAGCGTTCGTTCTGCTCCCGCTTGGGGAACAGCCAGAAGGCGAACCAGCGGGTGAAGCGAGGCATCAGCAGGTAAGACATGGCGATCATCACCACGGCGGTAATCAGCATGGTGCGCAGCAGCAGCGGTACCTGTGCCAGCAGATCGCCAAACAGCAAAAAGATGATCGTCACCGTGGGGTAGAGTGCCAGCCAGCTGACAAAGGTCATTTTGTACTTGGGCGGTGGCTTGACCGGGTTGTGGCCGGGCAGGGTAAACCAGGTAACGATGCCTGAGGTGGTCTCCACCTGGCTGGGAGTGACCAACAGGGGTTCGATCTGTTCCAGCAGTTCGGCGCGTTCGGCAGACTGCTGCCAGGCAGACAGGCAGGTCTCGTCGGTAAACTTGAAAATGATGCGATACTCGGGATCGTCGGAACTGGCAGGGCGAAACATGTTGGCGCCGAGGTAACCGGGGTAACGCGCCGCACGCTCGGTCATCTGACTGCTGAGGCGTTCGAATTCGGCTTCCTGGCCCTTGACGACGCGACGGGAGATTACCACCGTAACGGGGTTGATACTGTTGTCCGCTGAGGTCTGGTCTGACATGTCGATGTCCTGAATCCCGAAAATGAGTGGAGAAAGCCGAAGCCGAGTGGTGTAGCATCAAACGATTCGGCTTGCACGATCCGCCTGATGATGCTCAATATAGGCGTTCAGGGATATTTATCCACACGCTGCGCGGGACGGCGTGATTTCATTTTTGAGAACTACACTATGAACTATCAGGATCTGTACTACTTCATCAAGGTGGTCGAGAAGGGGAGTCTGGTGGCGGCGGCGCGCTATCTGGATATTCCGACTTCAACCCTGTCACGCCGGCTGCAGGCGTTCGAGCAGGATTTGGGCTACAAGCTGGTCCATCGCAGCTCGAAAAAATTCGGCCTGACGGAGTCCGGTCAGCGCTTTTACAACAGCCTGTCCAGCGTCGTGACCGAGCTGGAGATGCGCACCGAGGATGTGAATACCGAGCTGTCCTCAATGTCGGGCGATATCAAGATCACCGCACCACTGACCCTTGGGCACCATTACGTCAAGAACTGGGTGTTCGAGTTTATGGAGATGAACCCGCGCATCAGTGTCGAGATGTTTCTCAGCAACGAGAACGTGGATCTGGTGAAGAACAGCATCGATATCGCCTTTAGACTGGGCAAGGTCACGCTCAACGACTGGGTAATGCGCCCCCTGCTCAGTACCGAGATGGTGGTGGTGGCCACACCTGAGTTGCTTGGCCGCCACACACCACCCCAGCGGCCCGAAGAGTTGAGCCAGTTGCCGCTGGTGGTACTCAAGCGTTCGGCATTCTGGCGTTTTATGGACCCGGATGGTCACGCGATTACCTTCACCCCGCATGCCCATTTGCGAACCGATGAGATCCGCTTTGCCGTGGATGCGGTAAAGAAGAATCTGGGTGTCTGTTGCATGCCACGCTACGTTGTCGCGGCAGAACTGGAGCGGGGCGAGTTGGTCCAGTTGCTGCCCCAGTGGTCGATGGAGGGAAGGACCATGCATATGCTCTATCCACACCGGGAAAGCCTGCCGGTCAAAACCCGGGCCTTTATCGAGTTCGTCATGGACAAGGTGGCGCACATGGAGGCAGGTATGGCCGAGTGACGTTGATTAAAAAACAGGCATTGCATCGAGGGGTCTTTTACCTATAATTAAGCCGTTAACAATAATTACAAAATACGGTGCAAGCCATGTTCTCCAACGTGCTCAGTAATACTGTGATTTTTGATCAGGCACACCCGCTGGAAGTGTCCGAATACGTCAATCGCCATGTAGGACACCACAAGCTTGAGTTTGCCGATCGCGAGTGTAGTCGTTCACCGGCCTCGCGACTGAACCACCGGGACTTTGCCGGTCTTGGTCTGTCATCCATCAGTTATGGCGATCAGGTGGATGTGCGCTGCCCTGAACTGCAGGGGATCTATCATTTTCAGGTCGTTACCCGTGGCGAGTGCCACTGGCGCTTCCGTGATAAAAGTGTTCGGCTCTTGCCTGGTCAAGCACTTATGGTTAATCCCAATGAGCAAGTATCTTTAACCTATTCTGCTGATTGTGAAAAAGTTGTTGTCACAGTACCTCAAGCTCTAATCAGCGAAGTAAGCCTTCATGAGGCAGGTTTATTGCCTCGTGAAGGAATAAAGTTTTCATGTGATGTTATAAACTTGAACAAATCATTAGGTTTCTTGAAGTTGCTTGAAGCGTTGCTGCTGGAGGCCAATGAAACCGAGCTGGACCTGAGCCATCTGCAGCTGCCCTACCGCGATATTCTGATTCGCAAGCTGTTACAGCAGTTTGACAGCAATGCGGCTTCGGGACGTGACCTGCATGCCAATGATCGCAGTTTTTCCCACCTGCTGGCCTACGTCGAGGCCAATATCCGTGATGATCTGAGTGTTGAAGAACTGGCGCAGGTCGGTAACGTCAGTGTACGTACCGTATACAACCTGTTCGCCAAATATTTCAATGTGACACCCAAGCTGTTCATCAAGCAATCCAAACTGAAAAGCCTGCGTGAAGAGCTGGTCAGTGGCAAGGCGGTTCGCAATGTAACCGAGGTGGCGCTGGACTATGGCTTCACCCACCTGGGCCGTTTCTCGTCCGACTATCGCAAGATGTTTGGTGAGCTGCCGTCCGAGACACTGCGCCGCAAGCGTTGATCGCGCTGTACCTCGCGGCTGAATGACCTTAGGCGACATACCGGATCAGGTGTGCCGCTTGAGGTGCTGCTGGCCGCAGATGGCTTCCGTCACCTGCTCGGCGCATCCAGTGAGTTGCTGCTGCAGCGCCGAGCCGGGACGGATGTCCGTATCACCCGCCATCCCCATCAAACTGATGACCGACGATATATTGCCGTTGATATCGAAGATGGCGCTGGCGGCCACATTCAGATCGGGCAGATAATCGCCGTAGAAACAGCACAGGTTGTCCTGTCTGACTTGATCCAAATGCTCCCGGAATGCATCACGCTGCAGCAACTTGCCGCCATGACGCGGCAGGGCCAGCGGTTGCTGGAAAAATGCATCCAGCATGGCTTCGCGTCGCTCCTGCGGCAGGTTGGCCAGGAAGATACGACCGGAGACCGAGAAGAAGGGGGACAGCTCCAGCCCCAGCCGAATGTTGACGGCGACCGGCTGGCTGGCATCCAGCCATTTGATGACCAGTGGTGCCTGGCCGTTCCAGACCGTCACCGACACGGTCTTGTCCGTGGTTTCATTGAGTTCTTCAACGGCTGTGAATGCCAGCCTGATCGGGTCGATGCGGCGGATGGCTGCCACGCCAAGGGTCAGGCAGGATCTGCCCAGGGTATAGCTGCTTCCGTTGTCATGCATGATGTAGCCCATGCGCAGCAGACTGACAATGTACTTGTGCAACCGGCTGGGCGATAGCTCAAGCTGGTCGGACAGGTTTTTAAGCGTCAGCGGTCTGGGCGACTCGGCGATGGTATCCAGAATTCGCAGACCGATCTCAAGAGAGCCGATCCCCTGACGTGGGGTTTCAGAGGCTTTTTCAGTGTCCGCAGTCATGGGCGGGGGTCCCTGTAGCGCTGCATAAATAGGGGATTGTACCAAGTATTCACCCCGGGCCGGACACACCCCGGGCCGGAATCAGCCCGGAGTGCAGCGTGGAAAGTGGGTCAGACACCGAGGTAGGACTCAACCTCGTCCAGCCGTGACAGCAGCTGTTCCGAGTTGTCGTTGAACACCACTTTGCCTTTGACCAGCACCACATGCCGGTCACACAGCTCCTTGAGTACCTGGATGTTCTTGTCCACGATCAGGGTGGAAATACCGCTCTCCTTGATGGTGCGAATCACGTCCCAGATCTCCTTGCGAATCAGGGGCGCCAACCCCTCGGTGGCTTCATCCAGAATCAGCAGATCCGGATTGGTGACCAACGCTCGGCCGATGGCCAGCATCTGCTGCTCACCGCCGGACAGTTGGGTGCCCAGATTGCTCAACCGTTCCTGAAGGCGCGGAAAGGTTTCCAGTACCCGTTCGTAATTCCAGTGCTGCTCGCCACGATTGTTGGGGCGTGCGGCCATTTCAAGATGCTCCTTGACCGTCAGGTTGTGGAACATGCCGCGACCTTCGGGAACATAGGCAATGTCCTTTCGCATCCGCTGCCAGGTGGGCAGAGCAGAGATCTCTTCGCCCTGAAAGAACACATGGCCGCTGCGTGGCTGGACCAGCCCCAGAATCGACTTCAGCGTGGTGGTCTTGCCCATGCCGTTACGTCCCATCAGGCTGACGGCCTGACCGGCTTCGATATCGAAGCCGACGCCGTGCAGGATGTGGCTTTCATCGTAGAAGCTGTGCAGTCCCTTTACTTCAAGCAGTTTAGTCATCTTCAGAATACCTCGTCGTCCTGGCCTAGGTAGGCTTCCTTCACGCGGGGGTCATCACGTACCTGATCCACCGTACCGGTGATCAGATGCTGACCGTCCACCATCACCGTGAGCTGGTCCGACAGTTCGAACACTGCATCCATGTCGTGCTCAACCAGCACGATGCAGTATTCCCGTTTCAGTTTTTTCAACAATTCGATGATCAACAGTGACTCTTCATGCCCCATGCCCGCCATGGGTTCGTCCAGCAGAAGAACCTCGGGGGCTGTTGCCAGCACCATGGCGATCTCCAGCTGACGCTGTTCGCCGTAGCTGATGTGTGAAGCGATTTCGTCACGCCGCGCACCGAGGCCGACCTTCTCCAGGGCTTCGGTGGCGATCTCATCCAGCACTTTCTGGGTGTAGCGCGAACGCAGGAAGTTGAAGTTGCCGCCCATGCGTCGTTGTACCGCTACGCAACAGTTTTCCAGGCAGGTCGCGCCGGGGTAGATGTTGGTTTTCTGGAAGCTGCGACCAATCCCTCGGCGGGCAAAGGCGTGGGGCTTGATCGCCTCGATCGGCTCCCCCTTGTGCAGAATCCGCCCGCTGGTGGGTTTGTAATGGCCGCACAGCAGGTTCAGCAGGGTACTTTTACCGGCCCCGTTGGGTCCGACAACACCGTGCAGTTCCTTGTCACGAAATTGGAGGGAGATGTCATCCAGTGCTTTCAGGCCACCCCAGTATTTGCACAGGCCCTCGGTTTCCAGCATCAGCTCTGTGGTCATGAGCGTTTCTCCAGCAGTTTCTCCAGATAGCCGGCAATGCCGTTCTTGAACACCATTACCATTGCGATGATCAGAATGCCCATGAACAGCATCCAGTGCTCGGTCATGTGCTCAAGGCCGTAATGCAGCCCTTCATACACGAAGGTGCCGAGAATGGCGCCATAGATGGAGCCCATACCACCCAGAATCGACATCACCAGTGCCGAGCCGGAGGTGGTCCAGGCCAGCATGGATGGGTTGACGAAGCCGTACTGCAGGGTGAACAGATAGCCGGCATAGGCACCCAGCGCAGAGGCGATCACGTAGCTCATCAGGCGGAACAGAAAGATGTTGTAGCCAAGCGCTGTGGTACGGCTGGGATTTTGGTGAATCGCGTCGACCACACGACCGAAGCGGGAGCGGATCAGCAGCTTGAAAAACACCAGGGTGTTGAACAGCGACAGCAGGCAGAGATAGTAGAAGTGGACCGGGTTATCCAGATCGAACAGGCTCAGGCCGAAAATGCTGGTTTCGGGCTTCACATAAATGAACAGCCCGTCATTGCCACCAAACTGAATGGAGTCGGAGAAGAAATAATACGCCATCTGGGCAAAGGCCAGGGTGATCATGATCATGTAGATGCCGCTGGTACGCAGCACCAGGAAGCCGATCACCAGTGCAATGGCGGCGGCGATCATGCACACATAGAAGGTATATACCCAGAAATTGACCTCGGTGTACTCCGGCGCAATCATCCAGAACAGATAACCGCCCAAACCATAAAACATGGCATGGCCCAGAGTGATCAGGCCACAGCGGCCCACCAGATAGTCCAGCGACATCACGAACAGGGCAAAGATCATGATGCTGGTCAGCTTGCTGACATAAAAGGTGTTCTGCTCCAGAAACAGCGGCAACAGCAGTGCCAGCGGAAAGAACACCCAGATGAAGATGCGTTCGGTACGTTTATTGAACAACATGACACAGACTCCGGATCAGGAAGAGAACAAGCCCTGCGGCTTGATCAGCAGGATGAACGCCATCAGGATGTAGATCATCATGCTCGAGATTTGGGGTACCAGAACGGACGAAAAGGTATCCACCAGTCCCACCAGAAGTGCCGCAACAAAGGCGCCCTTGATCGACCCCATGCCACCAATGACCACCACTACAAAACAGGTGATCAGCACATGTTCACCCATACCGGGCATGATGGAGGACATGGGTGCAGACGCCACGCCTGCAATGGCGGCGAGCATCACGCCGATGGCGAATACAATGGTGTAGAGGCGACGGATATCGATGCCCAGACACTCCACCATCTCGCGGTTGGATTCGCCGGCGCGGATCAGCATGCCCAGACGGGTCTTGTTGATCATGTAATACATGACAAAGGCGATGGCGATACAGAGCAGCGCTACAAAGATGCGGTAGACCGGGTACTCGATCACATCGGTCAGCGGTACACGGCCGGACAGCGCTTCGGGTACCGGTACGCCAAGGGGGTCGTTGCCCCAGAGCAGGCTCTGCAGGGCGTTGAAGACAAAGATCATACCGATGGTGAGCAACACCTGATCCAGGTGGTTGCGCCGGTAGAGGTGGCGTATCAGACCCCGCTCCATGACGATGCCGATCAGCAGAGCGATGGCGGCAGAGATCAGTGCACTGATGCCGAAGCTGCCGGTATGTTCAAAGAAATACCAGGCAAGATAGGCGCCAACCATGAACATGGAACCATGCGCCAGATTGAGGATGCCCATGACGCCAAATACCAGCGTCAGGCCGGAAGCGATCAAAAACAGCAGCAGTCCATACTGCAAGCCGTTGATCAGCTGCACAAGAAACAAAGAGGTGGTCATAACAGCACCCGGGATGATCAGTCAGGTTAATTCAGCCGGGCAGGAGGCAATACCTGCCCGGCGTTGCAGGCTTAGAGCTTGCAGCCGCGTGCCGGGTCTTCCAGCATCGGTGTTGCAATCTCGATCACCTTGTTTTCGCCGTTTTCAACCGTACGCAGATAGATGTTCTGAACCGGGTTGTGGGCCTTGGAGAAAGTGAAGTCGCCGCGCGGACTCTTGACGGTGGTGTTGGCCATCGCCTTGATCAGCGCATCGCGGTCGGAAATGTTGCCGTTAAGCTCGTTGATTGCGTTGGCGATCAGCAGGCCGGTGTCATAACCCTGTACCGCATAGATATCGGACGCCTTGCCGAACTGCTCGCGGTAGGACGCGCGGAACTTGTTGTTCAGGTCGTTATCCAGCGTATCCGCATAGTGCAGGGTCGTGAGTACGCCTTCGGCGGAACTGCCCTGTGCTTCCAATGTGCCTTCGGTCAGGAAGCCGGAGCCGAGCAGCGGAATCTTGCCTTTCAGCCCCAGCGCTTCGTAATCCTTGGTAAATTTGACGGCACCACCACCGGCAAAGAACACGAACACGGCATCAGGCTTGAGCGATGCAATTTCGGACAGGTAGGACTGGAACTCGGTCTGCGGGAAGGGCACCAGCATCTGCTTGACGATCTTGCCGCCACCGGCAGTGAAGGATTCCTCGAACGCATCCAGACTCTCGCGACCCATGCCGTAGTTCCAGCTCATGGTCACGACATTCTTGTAGCCCTTGTCGAGCGCCACCTTGCCCATGGGGTAGGACGGCTGCCATGAAGAAAATGAGGTGCGGAACACGTTGGGCGCGCACAGCGGACCGGTCACGGGGCCGGCACCGGCGTTGGGCACGATCATCACGGTATCCTTGCCGCGCAGCACCTTCAGCATGCCCATGGCCACACCCGAGTGAACCGGGCCGATGATGAAGTCGGCCTTGCTGCGATCCAACAAGGAAGAAGCGATTTCAGGTGCGCGCTCCGGGCGGGCTTCGGTATCGATCTCGATATATTCGATCTTGCGGCCGTGCAGCTCGGATGCCTTTTCCTGTAACGCCATTTTCAAGCCGTTGCGGGTGGCATCACCCGGAGCGGCATAAATGCCACTGAAGGGTAGCATGATACCAATCTTGACTGGCTCATCCGAGGCAAACACCGGTGTGCTCATGCTCAGGGGTAGGGTTGCCAGGCCGGCAGCGACGACAGTTCGCAGAATGTTGGTCTTGAACATATAAAACCTCTCACAGAGTGCGTTATTTTTATGGTCTGCTGATTAGAATGAACTCTGATCTGCATCAATAGCCGCTTGATGCAGATCTGTGTCCAAAAACTGCAACGACGCTGGACAGGTACGCGGCACGCGGTATGCAGTGTGCGGATAAAACTTGCACCCACCGGATTTTATCCGCCGACAAGGCCTGTAATAGTCGATCTCAGTTGTAATCGGGCCGGTAGCGGCTAAGGATTATCATAACAAGAGGTGGCTATGAAAAAAGGTGTAATGCGACCCGGGCATGTACAGATTCGTGTGCTGGATATGTATGAAGCCGTCAAGCACTACGTGGACCTGCTGGGTCTGATCGAAATGGACCGTGACGATCAGGGCCGTGTCTATCTCAAGGCCTGGACCGAAGTGGACAAGTTCTCGGTGGTGCTGCGCGAAGCGGACGAAGCCGGCATGGACTTCATGGGCTTCAAGTGCCTGAGCGAAGAAGTGCTGGACCAGCTGCGGAGTGAGTTGATCGAGTTTGGCTGCGAAGTGGAAGATATCCTTGCGGGTGAGTTGAAAGACTGCGGCCGTCGCGTGCGTTTTGTCGCACCCACCGGTCACGTCTTTGAACTCTTTGCGACGAAGGAACAGACCGGCAAATGGGGTGTGGGCAACCACAATCCGGAAGCCTGGCCGCGCGGCCTGAAAGGCATGCAGGCGACCCGCTTCGACCACTGCCTGCTCTATGGCCCGAACCTGGATCGCACGCTGGATCTGTTCCGTGACGTACTCGGCTTCGATCTGGCCGAGCAGGTGATGACACCGGACGGCAAGCGTGTCGCCCAGTTCCTGACTGCCAGTATGAAGGCGCATGATGTGGCGTTCATCGATCACCCGGAGCCGGGCAAGTTCCATCATGCCTCCTTTTTCCTGGAGACCTGGAACGACGTGCTCAAGGCGGCGGATCTGATCTCCATGACCGATACCTCGATCGATATCGGCCCGACTCGCCACGGCCTGACCCACGGCCAGACCATCTATTTCTTTGACCCGTCCGGCAACCGTAACGAAGTGTTCGCCGGTGGCGACTACCACTACCCGGACCATGAGCCGGTGACCTGGGACGCGACCGAGCTGGGCAAGGCGATCTTCTACCATGACCGTAAATTGAATGAAAAGTTCATGACAGTACTAACTTAAAGTTACACAAAGCATTTTATGAAATTATTCTTTTATGGTTTTTGTTTTGGAAAATATTTTATTCAATCTTTATTTTTTCTTGTTGTAAGAGCTAGTTTTGTTTATATACAATTAAGAATATATCCTAATAATTTTTCTATAATTATGTCCATTAAGATAAAGGAAGTTATTATCGTATCCAAAAAAATCGGCACTGATCTGCTGATGAAAATTAAGTGTTCCGACTGGATTGAACTTACAAATAATTTAGCCGGGAGAATAGATAGATGAGTAAGAAGTTGAAAGCAGTCATTATCGGCCCCGGTAACATCGGCACCGACCTGCTGATGAAAATGCAGCGCTCCGAGTGGATCGAGCCGGTCTGGATGGTCGGGATTGATCCCGAGTCCGAAGGCCTCAAACGTGCCGCCGAAATGGGCATCAAGACCTGCGCCACCGGCGTGGATGGCATCCTGCCGCACATCATTGAAGACGATATCCGTGTCGCCTTCGACGCCACCTCGGCCTATGTGCATGCCGAGAACAGCCGCAAGCTGAACGAGCTGGGCGTGATCATGGTCGACCTGACCCCGGCCGCCATCGGTCCCTACTGCGTGCCGCCGGTCAATCTGGCCGACCATGCCAAGAACCTGGAGATGAACGTCAACATGGTCACCTGCGGTGGCCAGGCGACCATCCCGATGGTCGCAGCAGTTAGCCGCGTGCAGCCGGTTGAGTACGGCGAGATCATCGCCACAGTGTCCTCCCGTTCCGTTGGGCCGGGTACACGCCAGAACATCGACGAGTTCACCCGCACCACCGCCGGTGCCGTGGAAAAGGTGGGTGGTGCCAAGCAGGGCAAGGCGATCATCATCATCAACCCGGCCGAGCCGCCGCTGATCATGCGTGACACCATCCACTGCCTGACCGAAGGCGAGCCGGATCAGGCCGCCATCACCGAGTCCGTGCACGCCATGGTGAAAGAGGTGCAGAAGTACGTACCGGGCTACCGTCTGGTCAATGGTCCGATCTTCGATGGCAACCGCGTCTCCTGCTTCATGGAAGTGGAAGGGCTGGGCGACTTCCTGCCCAAGTACGCCGGCAATCTGGACATCATGACCGCTGCCGGTCTGCGCACCGCTGAGATGTTCGCTGAAGAAGCGGCCAACGGCGTCATCACACTGCCTGCACGCGGCTAAGGGGAGAACAGCACATGAACCTGAATGGCAAGAAAGTAACCCTGCACGACATGAGCCTGCGTGACGGTATGCACGCAAAGCGTCACCAGATCAGCCTGGACGAAATGGTCCGTATCGCTTCCGGCATGGACGCAGCGGGCATGCCCCTGATCGAAGTCACCCACGGCGATGGCCTGGGCGGCGCCTCCGTCAACTACGGTTTCCCGGCCCACAGCGATGAGGAATACCTCAAGGCTGTAGTGCCCAAGATGAAGAACGCCAAAATCTCTGCGCTGCTGCTGCCGGGGATCGGTACCGTTGACCACCTGAAAATGGCCAAGGACTGCGGCGTCTCCACCATTCGCGTGGCGACTCATTGCACCGAAGCGGACGTGTCCGAACAGCATATCGGCATGGCTGCCAAGATGGAAATGGACACCGTCGGCTTCCTGATGATGGCGCACATGGTCAGCCCCGAGAAGATCCTGGAGCAGGCCAAACTGATGGTCGGCTACGGCGCCAACTGCATCTACGCCACCGACTCGGCCGGCTACATGCTGCCGGATGACGTGACCGCCCGCATCGGCCTGCTGCGTGCCGAGCTGCCGAAAGAGGTCGAAGTCGGCTTCCACGGTCACCACAACATGGGCATGGCGATTGCCAACTCCCTGGCCGCGATTGAAGCCGGTGCCACGCGCATCGACGGCTCCGTAGCGGGTCTGGGTGCCGGTGCCGGCAACACGCCGCTGGAAGTGTTCTGCGCCGTACTGGACCGCATGGGCGTCGAGACCGGCGTTGACCTGTACAAGATCATGGACGTCGCTGAAGACCTGATCGTGCCGATCATGGACCAGCCGATCCGCGTGGACCGTGATGCCCTCACTCTGGGTTATGCGGGTGTCTATTCTTCATTCCTGCTGTTTGCTCAGCGGGCGCAGAAGAAATACGGCATCTCGGCGCGCGACATTCTGGTCGAGCTGGGCCGTCGCGGCACCGTAGGCGGACAGGAAGACATGATTGAAGACCTGGCACTGACCATGTCCAAGGTCTCAGAAACAAAGCATGTTAACCATGCGTGATCTGCCCATCATCTAAAAATAACGAAAAGAGCTCACAATGGAACTGAATACTGATAACCCTGAAATTGCCCAGATGATCACTGCAGCGGGCTTTAAAACTAATCTTCATGATTACGGTGACGGTTTTCCGCTAATGATGATCCATGGCTCCGGTCCCGGTGTGACTGCTTGGGCGAACTGGAGATTAGTTATGCCAGAGCTCGCAAAATCACGGCGTATAGTTGCGCCCGATATGCTGGGTTTTGGCTATTCTGAGCGTCCTGAGGGCATCACCTACAATCGCGAGCTTTGGGTAAAACATGCAGTAGGTGTGCTCGATGCGTTAGGCCTTGATCAGGTTGATCTATTGGGAAACTCATTTGGTGGTGGTATTGCTCTGGCGCTGGCGTTAGCGTACCCGCAGCGGGTCAGGCGTTTAATTTTGATGGGTAGCACGGGAACACCCTTTACTTTGACCGAAGGGCTCGATGCTGTGTGGGGATATACCCCCTCGATCGACAATATGCGTAGGTTGCTTGATATATTTGCCTATGACCGGACGCTTGTAACCGATGATCTCGCTGAACTGCGTTATCAGGCCAGTATTAGCCCTGGCTTCCAGGAAGCGTTTTCCCAGATGTTCCCCACACCTCGGCAGAAAGGCATCAATGAGCTGAGCAGCCCCGAGGGTCAAGTGCGTCAGTTACCTCATGAAACCTTGATACTGCATGGCCGTGAAGACGAGGTTATTCCTTTGAGTGCATCGTTAACTTTGCATGACTGGATCAAGAACTCACAGCTCCATGTGTTTGGCTGTTGTGGTCACTGGACGCAGATTGAACATTCCGAACGCTTTGTAAGATTAGTGAATGACTTTCTTGATGAAGCAGGAAAAGAATCAAGTTGATTGACTTTTAAACTGAATTCATGCGCTTTCATGTTTCCATTCGAGGCGGTGGAAACCCCGGCCCAGAGGCGGGGTTATCAGACATCAGGTGAGGTCTGAACATGAATAACAACTATAACGCATCAACTCCGGAGGCGCCGCAACGGCACCGCATCGAACTGGCAGACGAACAGACCTGTTTCAATGCCAGCTCAGAGCACAGTGTACTGGTGGCCATGGAACGTGCCGGACAGGCACTGATTCCGGTTGGATGCCGGGGTGGCGGGTGCGGCAAATGCCGAATCCGGATTTTAAAGGGTGAGTATTTCAGCAAGCGCATGAGCAGGGCCTGGGTGTCTCCCGAACAGGAGGCAGAAGGTACTGTGCTGGCCTGTCGGGTGTATGCCCGCAGTGATCTGACTATCGAACCTGATCCGCCTGAAATCGCCACCAGCTGTGGTACGGCAGATCGAGCAAGCTAATAACGATAAGGAAAACGGCTATGAAAAAAGGTGTAATGCGTCCCGGCCATATCCAGCTGCGTGTTCTGGATATGGATGAAGCTTTAAACCACTACGTTAACCTGCTGGGCATGATCGAAATGGACCGAGATGCTCAGGGCCGTGTCTACCTCAAGGGTTGGACCGAAGTGGACAAGTACTCACTGGTACTGCGTCAGGCTGATCAGCCGGGTATGGATTTCGTCGGTTTCAAATGCCTTGATGAAGCCACCATTGATCGTCTTAGTGCTGACCTGCAGGCGGCCGGTGTTGCAACCGAAGAGATTGCAGCAGGCGATTTGAAAGACTGCGGCCGTCGCATTGCGTTCACAGTGCCGACAGGGCACCGTTTTGAGCTGTTTGCCACCAAGGAGCAGACCGGCAAGTGGGGCGTGGGCAACCGCAACCCTGAAGCCTGGCCGCGAGACCTCAAGGGTATGAAAGCGACCCGTTTTGACCACTGCCTGCTGTACGGAACAGACGTGGCGGCGACCGCCAAACTGCTGACCGATGTGCTGGGCCTGGACCTGGCCGAGCAGGTTGTTGACCCTGAAGGCAAGCAGTTGGCCGCCTTCATGACCGCCAGCATGAAAGCACACGATGTGGCCTTCATCGAACACCCGGAACCGGGCAAGTTCCATCACGCTTCCTTCTTCCTGGAGACGTGGAACGACGTGCTCAAGGCGGCGGATCTGATCTCCATGACCGATACCTCCATCGATATCGGCCCGACCCGCCACGGCCTGACCCACGGCCAGACCATCTATTTCTTTGACCCGTCCGGCAACCGTAACGAAGTGTTCGCCGGTGGCGACTACCACTACCCGGACCACGAACCGGTGACCTGGGATGCCGAGCAACTGGGCAAGGCGATTTTCTACCACGACCGTCAGCTCAACGAACGTTTCCTGACTGTGCTGACCTGATTCTGTTGTTGTGCTGCACCGGTCACGGCTCCCCTGTGACCAAACCTTTTGCGCCGTCCTGTGACGGCGTTTTTTTGTTTTTGAATTACAGGTCCAGTTCAAAATACACCCTCTGCAAATATGGGATAAAGAATGGCACTGGCTGGATAGTGAGCTCAGGCACCGCCCTCTAATCTGAGACAAACAATAAGGAGGGCATCGCCATGCAAGATAATCTGATAGCAAAAGTGGGCGGCATGATGGAGGTCGATAAAGAAAAAGGCCTGTATCGCGGTCGTCGCGACATGTTCACCGATCCCGAGCTGTTCGAGCTGGAGATGAAGCACATCTTCGAAGGCAACTGGATCTATCTGGCGCACGAAAGCCAGGTCGCCAATCCGAATGACTACTTTACCGGTTACATCGGTCGTCAGCCCATCGTTATCACCCGCAGTAAGGATAGCGAGCTGTACTGCTTCATCAACGCCTGCAGCCACCGTGGCGCTGTGCTCTGCCGCAAGAAAAAGGACAACAAGGCTGTCTTTACCTGTCCGTTTCACGGCTGGAGCTTCAACAACTCCGGCAAGCTGGTCAAGGTCAAGGACCCCAACGATGCGGGTTACCCGGATTCCTTCAATTGCGAAGGCTCCCACGACCTGAAAAGGGTCCGCATGGAAAACTATCGCGGTTTCCTGTTCGGTTCACTGAACGATGACGTTAAACCGCTGACCGAGCATCTGGGTGAAGCGGCCAAGATCGTCGATATGATCGTCGATCAGTCACCGGAAGGTCTGGAAGTGTTGCGTGGCTCATCGACTTACGTCTATGACGGCAACTGGAAAATGCAGGCTGAAAACGGTGCTGACGGTTACCACGTCTCCGCCACGCATTGGAACTACGTTGCCACTACGGCGCGTCGCAAGGCCGGCATGTCCGCCGATGATGTTAAGGCTATGGATGTATCTACCTGGAATAAGCAGGAAGGTGGTTTCTACGCCTTCGAACGTGGTCATGTTCTGCTGTGGATGAGCTGGCCCAATCCGCAGGACCGTCCGCTGTACGAGCGTCGAGATGAACTGATTGAAAAATTCGGTGTTGATCGTGCCGACTGGATGATCGGTAAGTTGCGTAACCTTTGCCTATATCCTAACGTGTTTTTGATGGATCAGATGAGTTCTCAAATCCGTCACTTCCGTCCGATCTCCGTGGACAAGACTGAAGTCACCATCTACTGCTTCGCGCCCAAGGGTGAGAGTGCGGAAGCCCGTGCACACCGTATCCGCCAATATGAAGACTTTTTTAACGCTTCAGGCATGGCGACTCCGGATGATCTGGAAGAGTTTCGCGCATGCCAGGAAGGTTTTAAGGCTATGAAGCAGCCTTGGAATGATCTAAGCCGTGGTGCTAAACATTGGATCGACGGGCCGGACGAAGTTGCGGAGAGTATAGATTTGCTACCTATGATGAGTGGTAAGCATTCTGAAGATGAGGGCCTGTTTATCGTTCAGCATCACTACTGGCAGAAAGTGCTGGCCGAAGCGGCACGCAAGGAAAAGGGGGAGTAAGCCATGACTATCAGCTACGACGAAATTCGTGATTTCCTGCACTCTGAACAGCGTGCGCTGGATGACAAGGACTATGACAACTGGCTGGAGCACTACGACAAGGGTGCCGAGTTTTGGGTGCCGAGCTGGGATGTGGATGGTGAGCTGACCGAGGACCCGCAGTCCGAGATCTCCCTGATCTACTACGCCCGTCGTGATGGTCTGGAAGACCGTGTGTTCCGGATTTGTACCGACCGCTCCAGCGCCAGCTCGCTGCCCGAGCCGCGCACCCAGCACATGCTGAGCAACCTGGAAGTGTTCGCCGCATCGGACAATGACGCTGAAGTGCGTTACAGCTGGATGACCAACAGCGTGCGCTACAACACCGTGGATACCTATTTCGGTACCGCGTTTGTCACCCTGATCCGTGGCGAAGACGGCAAGCTGAAGATCAAGCGCAAGAAGGTCGTGCTGAAGAACGACTATATCCACCACGTTATGGATATCTATCACCTCTGATCCCGGCCCAACATAACAAGTGTCCCTCGGGGTGTCATCGACACCCCTGAAGGGGACCGAGGTAGCACACAATGTATAAAGTAGCGCTCAATTTTGAAGACGGTGTCACCCGCTTCATTACGACCCTGCCGATGGAAACGGTGGCCGATGCTGCCTATCGTTTCGGGCTCAATATACCGCTCGATTGCCGTGACGGTGCCTGTGGTACCTGCAAATGTCACTGCGAGTCGGGCCGCTATGAGATGGATGGTTATATCGAGGATGCGCTGTCCGATCAGGAAGCGGAACAGCATTATGTGCTGACCTGCCGCATGATTCCGGAATCGGACTGTGTGGTTACCGTACCGGCATCATCCGAAGTCTGTGTGCGCAGCCAGCAGGCGGATGTACATGCCAAACTGACCGATATCAATCGTCTGTCTGATTCCACTCTGTCTTTTACTGTTGCCGGTGATCAGGTGCGCGCCATGCACTTTCTGCCGGGGCAGTACGTCAACGTGCAGGTGCCGGGTACCGACCAGTCCCGTGCCTACTCCTTCAGTTCCATGGTCAACCAGGCTGACGAGTCGGTCTCTTTCCTGATCCGTGTTGTACCAGAAGGCCTGATGAGTACCTATATGGCTGAAAAGGCCAACGTCGGTGACAGCATCACCTTGCGCGGTCCTTTCGGCAGCTTCTACCTGCGCGATATCAAGCGTCCGGTGTTGATGCTGGCCGGTGGTACCGGTCTGGCACCTTTCCTGGCGATGCTGGAGAAGATTCAGCAGGATGGCAGCCAGTACCCGATTCATCTGATCTACGGCGTCACCCACGACACCGATCTGGTCGAGATGCAAAAGCTGGAAGCCTTTGCCGCCGCCATCGACAACTTCAGCTTCAGCGCCTGCGTCGCCTCGGAAGAGAGCCGCTGGCCACAGAAAGGTTATGTCACCAACCACATGGAGCCCGGTCATCTGCATGACGGCGATGTGGATATCTACCTCTGCGGTCCGCCGCCCATGGTAGAGGCGGTGAACAGCTATATGCAGGAAAAGGGCATTCAGCCGGCCAGCTTCCATTATGAAAAGTTTGCAGCCAGCAAGTAAGGACGATTCCATGAGAGCTGAACGTTTTGAAAACAAGGTAGTCGTGGTTACGGGAGCGGCACAGGGAATCGGCCGTGCCGTTGCCCTGCAGATGGCCGCCGAGAAAGCCAGTCTGCTGCTGGTAGACCGCTCCGAAATAGTTAAGGAAGTGGCCGAAGAGGCCCTGGCCGCCGGTGCCGCTAATGTCCAGACCATCAATGTGGATCTGGAACAGTATGCCGGCGCCTGCAAGGCGATGGATGCGGCAATAAGCCATTTTGGTCGCATCGACATTCTGGTCAACAACGTGGGCGGTACTATCTGGGCCAAGCCCTATGAAGCCTACGAAGAGGAGCAGATCGAGGCCGAGATTCGCCGCTCCCTGTTCCCGACCCTCTGGTGCTGTCACGCCGTTCTGGCGCAGATGCAGAAGCAGCAGAGCGGCGTGATCGTCAACGTGTCGTCCGTCGCAACCCGAGGCCTTAACCGTGTGCCCTACGCCGCGGCCAAAGGCGGTGTGAATGCGATGACCGTGTGCATGGCGTTTGAGAATGCCAAACACGGCATCCGGGTCAATGCGGTAGCGCCGGGCGGAACCGATGTGGGTGAACGACGGATTCCGCGCAACAACGACACCATGAATCAGCAGGAGAAGGACTGGTATCAAACCATTGTCGACCAGACCATCGACTTTACCTTCATGAAACGCTACAGCGTACCGGAAGAGCAGGCCAACGCCATACTCTTTCTGGCCTCGGACGAGGCCTCCTATATCACCGGTACCATCTTGCCGGTGGGCGGTGGCGATCAGGGCTGACCCTTATATCCAAACCAAGCAGGGCTCCGGCCCTGCTTTTCCGTTTTTATGCCGAGGAGAAACATGATGGCAACAAAAACAATAATTGTGCCTGAAGGAATGGAATTCATCCGTGACGAGATCGGCTACGCCCCGGCGGTGCTGGTGAATGACACCCTCTATATTGCCGGTCAGATCGGTCGCAACGATCAGCGTGAACTGGTGGCCGACAAGGAATCCCAGTTTGTGCAGGTGTTCGAAAACCTGAAGCGAGTACTGGAAGCGGCAGGCGCCCGTTTCGAGGACGTTGTGGAAATTACCAGTTACCACACCGATATGCGCGATCTGCCGCTCTACATGGAAGTACGCAACCGCTACATGAACGATTGCTACCCGGCCTGGACTGCCATTGGGGCTGCATCCCTGTGTGGTGCGCCGGGCTATTTTCTGGAGGTGAAAGCGGTCGCCGTCATCGAAAGGGGGAATGAGTGATGCTGAAGGATCTCTCCGTCTCAGCCATCATCGCCGGCCTTATGGCCGTGCTGGTGTCATATTCGGGGCCGCTGGCGATCTTTTTTCAGGCGGCACAGAATGCAGGCATCTCGGTGGAGATGATGACCTCATGGGTCTGGGCGATCTCCATTGGTGCGGCCGTGACCGGGATTGTGCTCAGCCTGTGGTTTAAAATTCCGGTGATCACCGCCTGGTCGGCACCGGGTACGGTGCTGCTGGTGACGCTGTTTCCGCAACTGTCGATCAACGAAGCGGTAGCGGCCTATATCACCGCAGCAGTCATTATCTTCCTGATCGGTATCACCGGCCTGTTCGACAGGGTGGTACAGATGATCCCGAAAGGGGTCGCCGCCGCCATGATGGCGGGCATCCTGTTCGACTTTGGCCTGGGAGCCTTCAGGGCGCTGGACTCGGTGCCACTGGTGACCAGTGTGATGATCCTTGGTTTTGTGCTGTTCAAGTTTGTCAGTCGGGCCTACTTTCTAGTGCTGATGGTGGTGCTGGGTGTGGCGTTGTCTGTCACCGCCCTAGATGCCAACCTGAGCCAGCTGGAATGGCGACTGGCCAGCCCGATGTTGATCATGCCCGAATGGAGCTGGAACTCGACACTGGGATTGGCCCTGCCGCTCGTCATTGTCAGTCTGACGGGGCAGTTTCTGCCGGGCTTCACCATCCTCAAGGCCTCGGGCTACCGCTTCGCTTCAAGACCCATCGTGTCGATGCTGTCACTGGTGTCGATACCGACCGCGTTCTTTGGTGGCATCACCACGGTGATTGCCGCCATCACCGCCTCGATCTGTACCAGCCCCGATGCGCATGAAAATCCGGACAAACGCTACTGGGCTGGTGTGGCCAATGGTGTGTTCTACCTCATCGGCGGCATTCTGGCCGGCAGCATCGTGCTGTTCTTCACCAGCTTCCCGAGCGAAATGATCGCGATCATCGCGGGTCTTGCGCTGCTCGGCGCCATCAGCAACAGCCTCAGCGCCGCGCTGGAAGACAAGGCGCATCTGGATGCATCGCTGATCACCTTTATGGCAACGGCTTCGGGAATCAGTATTCTGGGTGTTGGCTCCGCGTTCTGGGGCATTGTGCTGGGATCAGCCGTATATGCGCTGCAGAGCCTGTTGCGGGTGCGTCAGGAACATAAGAAGCCCGTTGCGAATAATCCATAGGCGTTGAATACAACTCGAAGCAAGATGCCAGTCTTGGCATATTGTATTTATCTGCGCGCTAGCCTTGGCGGGTAGAGCTTTGATGGGCGGTGGCGGCGGATGGCTTGGAGGTGCAAGTCCCGCAGGGGGAACCACTATCTGGACGGCATGGACCCTAGTACGGACCCGTATACAGGACGGAGGCCTCAGGGCCCCCTCCTACTCGATACGTCCGCCCAAGACTACGCTTGAGCCAAGGGCCTTCGCATCCAACGGCTTGCGGCAACCTTCTTTGTTTGTACGTGTTGAAGGCGATTAAGCAAAAGCCATAGATAGACTGAAAAATCTCAGGCTCAACTATGGCTTTGGTCAAACCTCTAACGTACTAGAACCGCTCAGGAACCTTGCTCTGGAGTCCCTCCGAACATCTTACCGGCACCCGCCCAGTCGGAAGGTGCAACATCCTCGAAGATGACATAGATGTACTCGGCAGGTGTACCTGTGTTCTTCATGATACTTTCAGTGATCTCTGCAGCAACGATTGCTTTCTGCGACTGCTCCTTACCTTCAAACCAGCTAACGCGTACTACGGGCATGGGGTAATCCTCTGATGATTAAGAAAATTGTTACGACCCCTATGTTAATGTAGAAAAAAATGTCGATAAACAAGCTAAAAGATTAAACTGAGTAGACATTAAATCTACACTGGATGCTTAACATGGTTTCTAATCATTCATTTCAGGGGGTTATCACGTTTACGGTCGCCGCCAGGTGCCATAGCTTTACTGAAGCAGCTGATCAGTTAGGTATTTCGAAATCGGCTGTTGGCAAGGCTATAGCGCGACTTGAAGCACGACTTGGTACCCAGCTTTTTCATAGGACGACTCGAAAAATTTCACTAACAGCTGATGGAGAAGCCTATTTTGCTGCTTGTACAGCAGCTATTGATGAAATCAGCACCGCCGAAAGCGTGTTTGGTTCTGCAGGAAAAGAGCCTTCAGGGAGTCTCAGGGTTGATGTACCGGTCGCGTTCGGTCGGCGTGTAATCGCGCCCGCGCTCTTCGAGATTGCTAGTAAGTACCCGAAGTTGCATCTGCATATGACATTTTCTGATCGATTGGTAGAGCCGATTGAGGAAGGAATAGATCTGCTTGTTCGATTTGGTGAGCTAAGTAATACTTCAGGGCTGGTGGCACGTCGTTTAGCACGACAGAGATGGTCTATCTGCGCGGCCCCTGAATACCTAGAACGTTACGGTACTCCCATTACCCTGGAGGATCTACGTCATCACCACTGCATCGTCGGGCACCGGCTTGGGCAGCCACTTTCTTGGCGAGTTATGCAAGAAGGCAAAACGGTACGTTTCACACCAGCAATCATCCATCAGATTGGGGATGGTGAGGTCATGATTCTCGGGGCCTTGGCTGGTATTGGGCTCTGTCAGATGCCTCGTTGCCTATTCAAGAATGATATAGCAGAAGGAAGATTGATAGAGGTGCTAGTGGATCTGGAACCGGAACCTGTGGATGTTCATGCCCTATGGCCGAAAGTGTCCGACCTACGTCCCAAAGTTCGATATGTTGTAGATGAACTTACAACTTTGTGTAAAAAATGGGCGAAGTGAAAGCGCTTCAGTATTGATTCAGCGATAGCCCAACCTGTACAGGTCTTTTTTATGACAGTCTGTGTGTCAATACATCATGATATATAACACTATTTCTTGAAATAGCTATTAGAGGCACGGCCACCTGAAAAATTATATTTAGCAGCACCTTTTTTTGGTGTGGTCATATATGTGCTTTATATTAACGGCGGTACTTGATGGTTTCGGAAGGTAATTCACCGAACATCTCTCGGTACTCTGATGAGAATCGTCCCAAGTGTGTGAAGCCGTAATCGAGAGCAGCCTGAGTTACGTTACGTAATTTTGTATTTCTAACCAATTCCTCACGTAAATTTTTCATCTTTGCTTTTCTTATATAGCGCTTTGGAGTCAGACCAAAGTATTTTGAAAACTGATTATAAACGGTACGTATGCTGACGTTGCTGGCTTTTGCCATCACGTGTACATCGATATCATCCTTAATATTAACATCTATATAAGTGAGCAATTTGAAGAAGCTCCTATCCATCTGGGAACTACCCATATTATGAATTTTAATCATGCCACTGAACTGCTGCAGCAATTTGCTTATTAATATGTCTCTATATGGGCGCTGAAGAGTGTCTATATCTACTTTTACTTCATTGGCTTCTGTAAGTAGTGCATCAAGGAAACTGAGAAAGCATTTCGAATTATTAAGGTCAACCACTCTTCGGTCAAAATAAAAATCATCATGCGGTAATATACCGATATGTTTTAAATATCCTTCTTTTAGTATCTCTACCGGTATCTTTATAATAATTTTTTCACAGTCATCTGAGTAAGATATATACATCCGTTCTTGTGGGTTTATCATCAAAGCTTGGCCGGGCCGCAACAGCAAACGTTGGTCATCATCATAATGCCAGCAGCACTGCCCACCGGTTACTACATGTAGGTGGTAAACATCAGATAGGCCCAGACAGCAAATCCTAACCTCATCACCATAACTAACGCGTGCAAGCCCCATGTCAGCAAAGACGCGATAGCTGAGTTTAGCGGAGAAGGTTCTGTTTTTTTTGTTTGTATTAATTATTTCAAGACGGTGCGTTCCGACGTGCTGGTTCATATACTCGGAAACCTTTAGTGGGTGTACGCCGTCAAAAACCATTGTGTTATTTAGGACATCAAGAAGCATATTAGATACCTTTTTACTTATTATCCTAATTCTTTAGGGATCCAGATTGGATCGCCCAGCGCTCCTTAAATAAACTGCTATTCAAAAAATATATCTATATCAGGGTATTGAACTGTAATCTTTGAGCAATTGGAATAACAATTTACACATATATAATCGCGACAGCAGCTGCGAAGGATCCCCATTCCTTAAGCTGAATTACTACGTCGACTTTGAGTTCTTCTAGAAAGCCATGTATAGGTATAATATCTCCTATGCTCTAATTCACCCTATAGGCATTGGGTGGTCTATAGAATCATGGTAGTTACCTGCAAGGCTCCTTTATATTGAGATTTCCACCTCTGCAGTGGAAGCGGAAATCTCATGAAGGTTATAGGGCCAAGGAAAAGGAGAAGCCAACGCAATGAGTACCAGAATACACCGGCTTCATTTCAGCTCCAGAGATAAACCCCGTTTACCTGAACATCCCATCACAATAAGTAGGACGATCAGCAGCAACCCAGCAGCACGTGTAATGAGAATAAAGTCATGACCCCCGATATTGGGGAGCAAAAGCAGTATCCCTGCTAGTGCAAATGCAAGTCGTCCTATGGGGCCCCGTTTATAGCCCAGATAGCCCACAAAGCCTACAGATACAGCCCAAACACCAGCAAGTGCACTAACCACAGCCAGTGCTATCTCGACTGTATCCCCAATCAGCAGGAGTGCAGGAGAAGAGACAAACAGGAAGGGCACGATGTAGGCAGTCCAACCCAGTCGCATGGAGGTAAATGCTGTCTTCATGGGGTCCGCCTTGGCAATGCTGGCGGCAAAAAATGCACCTATCGCAATTGGTGGTGTAATCATGGACATCATGCCCATATAGAAAATGAACAGATGTGCCGCTATTGGCTCTACACCAACCTGAACCAGTGAAGGTGCTACCAAAACTGCCAGCAGCATATAGACGCCTACCGTCGGCATCCCCATACCCAACACAATACAAACTGCCGCCGAGATCAGCAGTAGCAAAAACAAGTTACCCTGCCCGAGCTCAACCAAAAAATATGTCAGCCCAAAACCAAGACCTGTCATGTTCAGAATGCCAATAATGAAGCCTGCAGCAGCACCAATCATGATGATATCAACGATTGAATGGCCGGTTTCAGCTAATGAGTCGCGCACATCCCCCAAAGTCATGCGCTTACCTTTATAGCCTTTTGCAAGACCCACAATTAAAGCGCCCAATGCTCCCCAAAGTGCGGCAACTTCCGGGCGCGCATTGAAGAAAAAGAGTGCCCCAATAACTCCAGCGAACGGTATCACAAACAGCCAACCTTGAGAAAAAACATCTTTTTTGGCTGGTATCAATGAAGGGTCGATTTTCTTTATATGTTCTTTCGCAGCTTCCAGGTCAACTTGAATATAGAGCGCTGCATAATAAAGAATGGCTGGCACTAAGGCAGCCAGTACTACATCCGCGTAGCTAATCTGAAGAAATTCAGCCATTAGAAAAGCGACAGCACCCATGACCGGTGGCATAATCTGCCCGCCGGTTGAGGCGACTGTTTCAATCGCCGCCGCCGTCTGGGGCTTAAAACCACCCTGTTTCATCATACGGATCGTTACCACGCCAGTAGCGACAATATTGGAGACCACTACACCTGATATTGAACCGAATAAAGCGGAGGCAATGGTAGCGATTTTGCCAGACCCGCCCTGTGAGCGTCCCATCAAGACAAGTGCCAGATCATTGAAAAAGTCCGCACCACCTGATCGCAGCAGGAGCTGCCCGAACAGTACGAAGCCGATAACAATTGTTGCAGCTACACTCAGTGTCAGCCCTAGCATACCATTTGTATCTACACCTAAGTACACCATCAGGCGCGTCATCTCGATTTCGCGAGTTTGCAACGGCCCTGACAATTGGTGACCCAGCATGGCAAAAGCAAGAAAGGCCAGCACGACTACTACCAGTGCTACACCTACGACCCGGCGTAGACCTTCAAGGACAAGTACAAACAACACACTTGATATAATCAGGGCATCTATTGGCAAATCCAGTTGCCGCTCTACCAAGTCAGGGTATGCCACGGCCATGTAGCCGCCCGCAGAGAGCCCAACGAGACCGATGACACTATCGATACAGCGCCGTTTGAGTAAGGGTTGCGGTTTTAAAAATACCAAAGCCAGACTGGCGCCAAGGACAATCGACAAGTATTGCTCTGTATAAATTGAGAGTCCCAAGCGGCTGAATAGATCAGTGGCATAGGCAATCGCTGCGACTGCGATAAAGGACCCAAGAAGGGTCCGGATCAGTGGCACCGCAATAGGTTCTTTAACATGGGAACGAATGCTCATGATAGACCTCCAAAAGGCTCTGCAGTATTACTTATTTTCAACAACTTATTCTTCCAGCAGACCTTTTTCTTTAAAGTAACGCGCTGCCCCTGGATGGTACTCAAGATCGGGGTAAACCTTGTACGGCTCCTCCACGGCAAGCTCACGAAAGCCGGGGAACAGTTTCACCAACTCGTCCTTATTTTCAAGAATGGCCGTTACGAGTTGGTATACTTTCTCCTCAGAAACATCAGCACCAGCAACCAATACATTATCCCATGTTACCATTTCCATTGGGGATTCAAGCCCCGCCCGATGAGGTGCAGGTTTGACGACAGAGAAGTAGTAAGCGGGCCTAATGGCAGATATGGCTTCTAAGGATTTTTCATCGGTTGCAACTGGAAGAAATTTAACACCGCCAACCGAAGCATCTGCTTCTGCTACTTTGGGACCACCAACAGCAAAAAAGGTTGCATCCAACCTTCCTGAAGCAAAGTTATCTACAGCACGAATCAAGTCAGGCACAGGAACTTGTTCAACATCACTCCATGTAAGACCACCGGTCGCGAGCAATGCAGCCATATTAGGGCGACCCAACGGGAAGGCATTCCAACCTGCAGCGACTCGCTTTCCAGCCAGATCATTAATGCTATCGATACCTGAATCCTTACGAACGAACATGCCGACAGGCTGAGGACTGATCCGTAACACAACCCTCAGATTCCTACGTGCCCGGTCTGTGTAATCGGCTTGCCCACGAGCTGCGACGATAACATCATTGACATCATTGATCGCGAATTCGGCAAAACCTCGGTCAACCGCGTCCATCATTGCACGGTTACCACTAAAGGGCTGTACAACCACGTTAAGATTTTGCTTCGACCGCGCCACATTAGCGATCGATGTACTCATGGTGTTCCACACCGACCCCTGTGGTGGTGATGCGAACGAGAGCATCTGAGCAGATGCGAGTGCCGAACAGACTGAGAAAGACAACCCTGCGAAAAGGGAGATGGCGGTACGCTTCATAGCTATACTCCAGTTTACTTATTGTTATGGGCTGGATTTCAAGGCGTCGTTGAGGCGGACGACCCTGAACATTTATGCGGGAACCACTATAGACTCGCACTTGATATTCAGATATATAATCATGTTTATAGTATATATTCACGGAACTTATATCGGAAGGCTAATGATTCGCTTGCAAGATATCGATTTGAACCTCTTGGTGGTTTTTCAGCTAATGTATCGGGAACGTAAAACCGGGGTAGTGGCAGAACAGCTGGGCCTGAGCCAACCAGCTGTGAGCAATGCACTCAAACGGTTGAGGAAGATGCTTAATGATGAATTATTTGAGCGCACAGCAAGAGGGATGAGGCCAACTCCATTCGCTGACAGTATAGCTGAATCGATAAGTTATGCCCTTAGTGCTATACAGGAGGGGCTCAACTACAACGATTGCTTCGATCCTGGCTCCAGTGATCGAGCGTTTTCAATCGCCATGACAGACTTGGGGGAAATGTATCTTCTACCACGACTGATGGCTTACCTTACAGAGCACGCTCCCAATATCTCATTGAGTACCGTCAGGGACAACGAAAGTGCCTTGAAAGACGATATGGAGATGGGTAATGTCGACTTGGCGATTGGGCTATTACCGCAGCTGGAGGCAGGTTTCTATCAGCGACGTCTTTTTGATCAACGATATGTTTGCCTGATGCGCCAAGGCCATCCACTGTCTGAAGGTGCGTTTACACTCGAAAAATTTTCGCAGGCTAAACACATTGTCATCGAAGCCCGTGGTACAGGACACGGGCGGGTTGAAAAGCAGCTTGCCCAGATCGGGATCACGCGGATTATCCGTTTGCGTTTGACACATTTCATGTCCGCCCCTTATATCGTGAGCGAGACAGATTTCATTACGACAGTAACAGAAAAACTGGCACTACAAACCCAAAAGAGTCTTGGCTTAGTAGTGCGCACTCACCCCGTGGACATACATCCAGTTCAGATCAATCTGTTTTGGAATCGCAGATACCATCGTGATGCCGGTAATATCTGGTTACGCAACTTGATTTTTGAACTCTTTTCTGAGTAGTCATCATGTTATGCGTCAGACTAAGAAATCATTCCGAACTCTGCATGCAAAAGTTACAGACGGTATCAGCCAGCAGTTTACCACCTTTCACCTTCCTCCATTAGTGTCACATTTACAATTTGAGCTCCCGACCCCATTTGCTGACTTGGCAGGCCAGCTCTAGGTCGGGGCAGGCGCATTCAGCTTAATGCCTCATTGTTAATATTCACGCCAGTGATAATGGTTATATTGATTTGAATATTTACTTATATGTCGGCCTTCTCTATTTTCACTCAACACATCACCGTGGGGAGTGTGGTCAGGCAGACACTCACACAACAGCATGAGACGCTGCAACTCATCGGTCTCTGTTAAAAGCCCCTACATGATGTCATTCGCACTTTCTCAATTTTTGTCTACATCTAATAAGAAAGAGATGATCATTATGAATGAAAAAGAAATGAATAAAGTACGCCGTATTGCTGTCGTTGGTGGCGGTATTGGCGGCCTAACCTTTGCGATTGCAATGCGTCACCATGGTATTGATGTCGATGTATATGAACAAGCAGATGAGTTGCGTGAGGTAGGTGCAGCGGTGGCTTTATCCGCTAACGCTACACGTTTCTATTATGATAAATGGGGTATGGGGGAGTCGTTCGAAGAGGCAGCGTTTGAAATCTCTGCCTTAATTTATCGAGATGGAAAGACCGGTCAAGAAATTGGCCGGCATGCAGGAGGGCAGGCATATAGAGAGCTTTTTGGCGCACCATATCTTGGTATTCACCGAGCTGAGCTGCAAAGAATTCTTTCTGCCAAGGTAGGTATGGACCGCATCCACTTGGGCAAGCGTTTGGAAAATATCGATGACACTGGTGAGCAGGTAGTGCTGCAGTTTAAAGATGGCAGCAAGGCGGAAGCGGATATCGTCATTGGTGCTGACGGGGTGCGTTCTACCGTACGAAACTTGATGCTGGGCTATGAAGATTACATCTATGCAGGATACACGGCATTTCGCGGGATTGTACCAATTGATAAGCTACCTAATATGCCTGATCCAACTGCAATTCAATTCTGGATGGGTGAGTCGGGCCACTGCCTCCACTACCCAATAGGTGGGGACAGAAAAGGGGATATCAACTTCTTTCTTGTTGAACGTACGCCGACGACATGGCCGTTAAACCGATCAACGGCACCAACAGAAGACGGTGAGCAGCTTCGTCTGTTTAAAGACTGGCACCCCGCACTTGTCGAGATGATTGCTTCAAATACTTTGAAGACAGTTAACGAACGATGGGGCATGGTATATCGCATGACCTTGGGCCGCTGGAGCAAAGGACGAGTAACACTGCTCGGCGATGCTGCACATTCACTGGTACCACATCATGGGCAGGGTGCTAACCAGTCGATTGAGGATGCAGTAGTTCTTGCAGACTGCATCGCCGCCGCTGGGTCTGAATCAATTGCTGAGACCTTCGAGCGTTACGAGCGTCTGCGTCGTGGTCGTGCACGTAAGGTTGTGTATGCGTCCGTAACTACAGGAGATATGTTGCACTTGCCACCCGGTGAAACCCGAGATCAGCGTGATGCGCGCCTTGCTTCACATAAAGCTATGTTGCATCACCTCGATTGGATTCATGGTTTCGACGCTGGTGATCTCAACGAGCCAAATGATCGCCAAGGTGGGACTTGGCTATAAATAAAGAGCGCTTTTAACACGGCATTTAAATGAAATAAAAAACTTTAAACGTGTGGCACAATTCCGCTTTTTTGAGCGGCATTGTGCCACAGTAGAGGTGATTTCATTTAAGTTGATGTTTCTATCTGTTCTAATCCTTGTTTTTCAATCTAAGGTAGATGCAATCAATTTCGCGGCATAAGATGTACCCGCCTTTACACGTTTTTCGGCGTAGAGTGGATCTGCAAGTCACCTATCGCTGATAGCGATCTCTGCGCGCCAGAAAGGCTTATAGAGCTTGGTATGAAGCGGATTGATGCTTCTATTTCCTGCCCGGTGAGTGAGATGTTCGAGTAACTGCTGATGCCCTGAAAGGCGAAACTTCGAAACATGGAAGTTTTACCGCTACTCGGATGGTTGTTATTAGCTGAACAGGTCAAGGTTTTGCCAATCAAGGCGGAACTGAGCAAAAAATATCGCTGTAGCAAACGGTCCTGAGTACACCGTCTTGAACCTATTGGCGAAGTATATATCAAGGACTGTGAGATGAGCGTCGATTTTGGTGCTGTGACAACCCTTAATGAAGTGGTGACCGTGATTGCCACCGCGCCATTGACAGACAATGAGCATTGGCATCGATTGCAGGCCGGAGAGCTGGTGGTGTTCCGGGATGGCGAAGTGGTGTGTCAGCTACCGGAGGCCCGTTGATGGCGGCACCCGGCCCCGTGTTCGACAGTCTGTCTGATATGGTGCAGCAGCTGGCGCGCCGGTTTGACGAACAGCCGGCCTTTGGTCATATGGGCGCCAGCATCAGTTTTGCCGACCTTGACCGCATGTCGCGCCGTTTTGCGGCTTGGGTGCAGCATGAAACCGACCTGCAGCCGGGCGATCGTATCGCGCTGCAGTTGCCTAATGTGATGCAGTACCCGGTCGTTCTGTTCGGTGCTCGACGGGCGGGGCTCGTGGTGGTGAACACCAACCCTCTCTATTGTTGCGATGAGTTGTGTCAGCACCTGAAGGATTCGGGTGCGCGAGCGCTGGTGGCGTTTGCCCCACTGGAAGCCGGGCTGTGTCAGCGCCTTGACAGTATTGAAGTCGAGTATCTGATTACGACGGAGTTGGGTGACCTGCATCCAATTGGCAAGCGCTGGGCGTTGAATTTGGCTGCTCGCCTGAAGCGTGGCGGGAGTCCGGGGTTGCTGCCGGCAGCGCCCGTCGTTCCGGGTGTGACAGGCATACGATTGACGCAGGTGATGCAGAAGGGCAGTAGCCTGATCTGGCAGCCACCGGAGCGCTTCGGGCAGCTGGAATCACTGGCACTGTTGCAGTATACCGGTGGCACGACCGGGCCTGCCAAGGGCGCAATGCTGACAGAAAAGGCACTGTTGGCGAATCTGGCTCAAATCCGCAATCTGCTGGATGACTATTGCGAGCCCGGGGGAGAAAAGCTGCTGCAGCCTCTTCCGCTCTATCACATTTATTCCTTCATGCTGACGCTGGTGATGTTCAGTATCGGCAGCTGCATCGAACTGGTACCTGATCCGCGCCGCATTCGTGGTTTGGTCAAGTGCTGGGATCGTTTTGATCCCAGCGTGGTCGCCGGTATCAATCCGTTGTTCATTTTTCTGTGTCAGCAGCCTGAATTTCAGAGGCTGGACTTCAGTCGCTTGAAACTGACCATTTCCGGAGGTATGGCGCTGACGCGCTCCGTGGCACAGCGTTGGCAACAGGTGACGGGGCATTCGATTTGTGAAGGATACGGTCTGACCGAGTGTTCGCCGGTTGTCAGCGTCAATCGGCCCGATGCCATTCACCTGGGCAGTGTTGGACGGCCGCTGCCGGATACCGAGATAAAAATACTGGGTGAGCAGGGGCAGGTCCTGCCGGATGGCGAGATTGGTTCCATCTTCGTACGTGGACCGCAGTTGATGCAGGGCTACTGGTACCAACACGAGGAAACCCAGCAAGTACTGCAGGGTGGCTGGTTGGATACAGGGGATATTGGTCTGATCGACGCACAGGGCTATTTATATATTACTGATAGGCGTAAGGAGTTGATTAATGTCTCCGGTTTCAAGGTTTATCCAAGCGAGGTGGAAGATATCATCGCTTGCCACCCAGACATTCTGGAGTGTGCAGTGATCGGGCTGCCGGACAGCTGCAGGGGGGAGCAGATCAAGCTGTATGTGGTGCCTGCAAGTCGGCAGTTGACTATTAAAGCGGTACGCGACTATTGCCGTGAACGGCTGACACTCTATAAAGTGCCGCGTCTGGTTGAATTTTGCCAGCAGCTGCCGCGCACGTCCATTGGTAAGGTGTCGCGACGAACATTGCGCGAACAGGCGCTGGGGCGACATACGGGTTGAATATATCTGCTAATAGCCCCTGAGATGTTGTACTGGCATTAGCATCTTGTCTCTGTTGGGCGGCCGATGGGTACGTTGTCAACCTTGTGTGCGTGGGGGCAGATATTTGAGAGCACAGTTTAGTCCTCCTGTCTTCTTAAAAAAGCGGTTGCAGCCTGTGAAAAGAGATAAGCGCGAGTAGTGTATAGCTTTGATACAAAATAGTGTGCTAACAAGCTGGTAAGAGTTTCCTATACACTCTTTGGCGCTCACATCTACTTGACCATCGGCTGTTTTCACTTTTTGGATAGTGTTGATGTAAAAAATGGATAGTTTTAGCCTATATCGTTCTGTTTTCATTAACCGCCCCAATATTAAAAAGATAATAAATAGGAAGGTTAAATGTTAATCAGAAATAAATTGACGCTGGCAATTATAACAGCAAGTCTCACAACCCAGATTCATGCACTCGAGTTGGGTGAGTTCAATGGCACTTCGTTCAGCATTGGCGGATATGTAAAGGCGGAAGCCCGTTTTACCGATGCTGACAACGGTGACAGCGAGTTTGATGGCACTGCCCGCCAGTCACGCCTCAACTTTACTGCCAAGCGCAATATTGAAGGCCACTCTTTGATGGGCTTTGTGGAAGGGGACTTCTATGGTGGCGATGCCACGGGGTCGACCTACGACTGGCGTTTGCGCCACGCGTTTCTCAAGGTCGATAACCTGACACTGGGACAAACCTGGAGCGGTCAGTTCTTGGCTTCGGTTCCCTATGATGTTCCGCAACTTGACTTCTTCAATCCTGGTAAGGGTAACACTGGTGGAAATGGTGGTGTTGTTCGACCGGATATGGTCATGCATTACCAGATGGGCGATGTCCGCTTCACGTTGCAGGACCCCATTAATGATGATGCGGATTACCCTGACTTCGTTATCAACTATGCGAAAAAATTCGAAGGTGGTCATGCCGCGAGCATTGCTCTGGCTGGACGAGATGTTGCCAGAAGCAACACCACCAACAGCAGTGACGATTCGGAGTTTGGTGCCGCTTTGATCTATGCGGGCAAGTACTCACTGGGCGCGACCACACTGCACTTGAACGGCTATCACGGTGAAGGGCAGGGGGTCTATTCCGGATTCGGTTACGGTGGTGCCTGGCACCCGACTCTCAGGCCAGCCGTTGATGCGAATGCTGCCGGTGAGTTGATTAAAACCACAGGCATCGTTGCGGGTGTCTCGCACAAGTTCAATGACAAACTGACAGGCGCAGTTCGCTATGCCCAAATTGAGGCCGATGAAACGTCAGCCGGGGCCGAAGATACATTGAAGATTGGTCACGTCAATCTGGTGTACAACTACTTGCCAGGGCTTGATTTTGGTATCGAGTGGCGAGACCAGAACCTGGCCACACACGGTACACGTCCTGCGGGGCAGCAGCTTGAGCTGATGGCGATGTACAAGTTCTGATTATTGATTAGAACAGCATGAAGAGTAACCCGGGTCCCCTTCCCCGGGTTATTTTTTTGAGGCGCGGTCAGCATGATGGTACCGGTTGGTGGTTCATCCGGCCAAAGCGGTAAAAACAAAGTTCCCTGTCGATATTCCATGTATGATCCTAATTCCCGAAACTGGAATCACCAACCCCCGTTTTTGCGCCTTCTATCCCGTTTTTGCAACGCTATACTGGATTTCACTCTAATGCACCGCCTTCAGTACAGGCAGTGACTGTGTAATCCGACCATAAAAGTCCGCGACCTGATCAACCCGGTCGCAACCAACAAGGTGAGCCATGAAAGAGTTCAAACACTTTATCAACGGTGAGTATGTCGCCTCAGCCAGCGGCAAGACCTTCGAGAACCGTTGCCCGGTGGACAACAGCCTGATCGGTATGGTCCATGAAGCCGGTGAGGCTGAAGTCGATGCTGCGGTGCGCGCCGCCAAGGCCGCGCTGAAAGGTCCCTGGAGCAAGTTGACTCAGGCCCAGCGTACCACGCTGCTGAACAAGGTTGCGGATCGCATCAACGAGCGTTTTGAAGAGTTTCTCGCAGCCGAGTGTCTCGATACCGGCAAGCCGCGTTCCATCGCCAGCCACATCGACATTCCGCGTGGTGCGGCCAACTTCAAGGCCTTCTCCGAAACCCTTGCCAACCATCCTACTGAAGCGTTCCGCATGGATACGCCGGATGGACAGGGTGCGCTGAACGTGGGTCATCGTACACCCAAGGGCGTCATCGCGGTTATCTCGCCATGGAACCTGCCGCTGCTGTTGATGACCTTCAAGGTCGGTCCGGCACTGGCCTGTGGCAACACCGTTGTGGTCAAGCCGTCTGAAGAGACACCGGCTACCACCACCCTGCTGGGTGAAGTGATGAACGAGTGTGGCGTGCCGCCGGGTGTATTCAACGTGGTGCACGGTTTTGGCCCCAACTCTGCGGGCGAATTCCTGACCACTCACCCGCTGATCAATGCCATCACTTTTACCGGTGAAACCCGTACCGGTGAGGCGATCATGCGCGCTGCCTCCGTGGGCCTGCGCAACATCTCCATGGAGTGTGGCGGCAAGAACCCGGGCATCGTGTTTGCTGATTGCGATATCGAGAAAGCCGTTGAAGGCACCATGCGTTCCGCATTCGTCAACTGCGGTCAGGTGTGTCTGGGTACCGAACGTGTCTACGTTGAGCGCCCCATTTTCGACAAGTTCCTGTCGCGGATGAAGGAAGAGGTGGCCAAGCTGAAGCTGGGCCGTCCGGAAGACCCCGCTGCCAACTTTGGCCCGCTGGTCAGTCTGGAGCACCGCAACAAGGTCAAATACTACTACGATCTGGCCCGCGAAGAGGGTGCAACGGTCGAGATCGGCGGCGGCATCCCGGACATGGGCGCAGAGCTGAATGACGGTGCCTGGATTGAGCCGACCATCTGGACCGGCCTGTCTGATGATGCCCGCGTGATCCGTGAAGAGATCTTTGGTCCTTGCTGCCATATTCGTCCGTTCGACACCGAAGAAGAGGTGATCGAGCTGGCCAATGACACCGAGTACGGACTGGCGTGCGCCATCTGGACCGAGAATTCATCCCGTGCGGTGCGTGTTGCCGAGCAGATGGAAGTGGGTCTGGCCTGGGTCAACTCCTGGTTCCTGCGTGACTTGCGTACCTCCTTCGGTGGTGCCAAGCAGTCCGGTATCGGCCGCGAAGGCGGGGTGCACGGACTCGAGTTCTACACCGAAACCAAAAACATCTGCATCAAGCTGTAAGGGACAAATCATGGATAAGCAACAGATTCAGGCGTGTGGTGACGAACTGTACGAAGCGATGATCAAGCGCACGCCGGTGCGTCCGCTGACCGAACGCTTCAGCGATATCACCATTGATGACGCCTACCATATTTCCCTGCGCATGCTGGAACGCCGCATCGAAGCCGGCGAGCGTGTGATCGGCAAGAAAATCGGTCTGACCTCCAAGGCGGTGCAGAACATGCTCAAGGTTGGCCAGCCGGACTTTGGTTACCTGACCGACTCTATGGCGTTCAGCCAAGGTGAAGAGATGCCGATCTCCGAGCGTCTGATGCAGCCCAAGGCTGAGGGCGAGATCGCGTTCATCCTGAAAAGGGACCTGATGGGCCCTGGCATCACCAATGCCGATGTCCTGGCGGCGACCGATTGCGTCATTCCCTGCTTTGAAGTGGTGGACTCCCGCGTCGAGAACTGGGAGATCAAGATTCAGGATACCGTGGCAGACAACGCCTCCTGTGGTCTGTTTGTACTGGGTGACCGTGCGGTTGATCCGCGCAAGGTCGATCTGGCCACCTGCGGCATGGTGGTGGAGAAAAACGGTTCCATCATCAGCACCGGTGCTGGTGCCGCAGCACTGGGCAGCCCGGTGAACTGCGTAACCTGGCTGGCCAACACTCTGGGCCAGTTCGGCATTCCGCTGAAGGCCGGTGAAGTGATTCTGTCCGGTTCTCTGGTTCCGCTGGAGCCGGTCAAGGCGGGTGATTTCATGAGTGTCAGCATCGGTGGCATCGGCAGCGCATCTGTCCGTTTTGTCTGATCGGTCTCGTTGATTACAGGAATAAAAACATGAGCAAAAAACTCAAAGCGGTCATCATTGGCCCGGGTAACATCGGCACCGACCTGCTGATGAAAATGCAGCGTTCCGAGTGGATCGAGCCGGTCTGGATGGTGGGCATCGACCCCGAGTCCGAAGGCCTCAAGCGCGCCGCCGAAATGGGCATCAAGACCTGCGCCACCGGCGTGGATGGCATTCTGCCGCATATCATTGAAGACGATATCCGTGTCGCCTTCGACGCCACCTCCGCCTACGTGCATGCCGAGAACAGCCGCAAGCTGAACGAACTGGGCGTGATCATGGTTGACCTGACCCCCGCCGCCATCGGCCCGTTCTGCGTGCCGCCGGTGAACCTGGCCGACCACGCCAAGAACCTGGAGATGAACGTCAACATGGTCACCTGCGGTGGCCAGGCGACCATCCCGATGGTCGCAGCAGTCAGCCGTGTACAGCCGGTTGAATACGGCGAGATCATCGCCACCGTCTCCTCCCGCTCCGTCGGGCCGGGCACGCGTCAGAACATCGACGAATTCACCCGCACCACCGCCGGTGCCGTAGAGAAGGTGGGCGGTGCCAAGCAGGGCAAGGCGATCATCATCATCAACCCGGCCGAGCCGCCGCTGATCATGCGTGACACCATCCACTGCCTCACCGAAGGCGAGCCGGATCAGGCCGCCATCACCGAGTCCGTGCACGCCATGGTGAAAGAGGTGCAGAAGTACGTACCGGGCTACCGTCTGGTCAATGGTCCAATCTTCGATGGCAACCGCGTCTCCTGCTTCATGGAAGTGGAAGGCCTGGGTGACTTCCTGCCCAAGTACGCCGGCAACCTGGACATCATGACCGCTGCCGGCTTGCGCACCGCCGAGATGTTCGCTGAAGAAGCGGCCAACGGCGTCATCACACTGCCTGCACGCGGCTAAGGGGAGAACAGCACATGAACCTGAACGGCAAGAAAGTAACCCTGCACGACATGAGCCTGCGTGACGGTATGCACGCAAAGCGTCACCAGATCAGCCTGGACGAAATGGTCCGCATCGCTACCGGCATGGATGAAGCCGGTATGCCGCTGATCGAAGTCACCCACGGCGATGGGCTGGGCGGCGCCTCCGTCAACTACGGCTTCCCGGCCCACAGCGATGAGGAATACCTCAACGCCGTCGTGCCCAAAATGAAAAACGCCAAAATCTCCGCGCTGCTGCTGCCGGGGATCGGTACCGTTGACCATCTGAAGATGGCCAAGGACTGCGGCGTGTCCACCATTCGCGTGGCCACCCACTGCACCGAAGCGGACGTGTCCGAGCAGCATATCGGCATGGCCGCCAAGATGGAAATGGACACCGTCGGCTTCCTGATGATGGCCCACATGGTCAGCCCGGAGAAGATCCTGGAACAGGCCAAACTGATGGTCAGCTACGGCGCCAACTGCATCTACGCTACCGACTCGGCCGGCTACATGCTGCCGGATGACGTCACTGCCCGCATCGGCCTGCTGCGTGCCGAACTGCCGAAAGAGGTCGAGATCGGCTTCCACGGTCACCACAACATGGGCATGGCGATCGCCAACTCCCTGGCCGCGATTGAAGCCGGTGCCACGCGCATCGACGGCTCCGTAGCGGGTCTGGGTGCCGGTGCCGGCAACACGCCGCTAGAAGTGTTCTGCGCCGTGCTGGATCGCATGGGTGTGGAAACAGGCGTTGATCTGTACAAGATCATGGATGTGGCCGAAGACCTGATCGTGCCGATCATGGACCAGCCGATCCGCGTCGATCGCAACGCACTGACCCTGGGCTACGCCGGTGTGTACTCCTCCTTCCTGTTGTTCGCCAAGCGCGCAGAAGAGAAGTACGGCATCTCCGCCCGTGACATTCTGGTAGAGCTCGGCCGCCGCGGTACCGTGGGTGGTCAGGAAGACATGATTGAAGACCTGGCACTGACCATGGCGAAAGAAAAGGGGCTGATCTGATGGCTGAAGTATACGAAAACAAGCTGACACAATCTCAGATTGAAGAGCTGGCGATTCACTGCGAAAACGCCGAACTGGAAGCCTACGAGATCACCAAGATCACCGATGACTTCCCGCAGATGACCTACAAGGATGCGTTCGACATTCAGTGGGAAATTCGTCGCCGCAAGGAAGAGCGTGGTCACAAGATCGTCGGTATGAAGATGGGTCTGACCTCCTGGGCCAAGATGGCGCAGATGGGTGTCGAGCAGCCCTGCTACGGCTTCCTGGCCGACTACTTCAGTGTACCTGAAGGTGGCGAGATCAAGCACGATGAGCTGATCCACCCGAAGATTGAAGCCGAGCTTGCGTTCGTGCTGAAAGAAGAGCTGAAGGGCCCGGGCGTGCATATCGGTGATGTGCTGCGCGCCACCGACTTCGTCATGCCGGCCGTTGAAGTGATCGACTCGCGCTACAAGGATTTCAAATTCGACCTCAAGAGCGTGATTGCCGACAACTCCTCTTCCAGCCGCTTCATCACCGGTGGCCGCATGGCCGATATCGCTGATGTGGATCTGAAAAACATCGGTGTGGTCATGGAGATCAACGGTGAAGTGGTACAGACCGGTGCCGGCGCTGCCGTACTGGGTCATCCGGCTGCCTCCGTTGCCATGCTGGCCAACATGATGGCTGACCGTGGTGAAAGCCTGCCGGCCGGCAGCTTCATCATGATCGGCGCCATCACGGCTGCGGTACAGGTGAACAAGGGTGATGCCTTCACCGTGCGTTATCAGGGTCTGGGTACTCTGAGCGGCAAGTTCGTCTGAGGAGGCCGTCATGCCCGTTGCACAAATCCATATCATGGAAGGGCGTTCGGATGAGCAGAAAGAGCAGTTGATCGCAGAAGTGACCAGCGCGATTGCTCGCTCACTCGACTCTCCCGAGGCCAATGTACGGGTCATCATTACCGAGATGCCGAAACAGCATTTCGGCATCGGTGGCCAGTCGGCCAAAAAGCTGGGGCGCTAGGCCCCGGCGGTTCCATCGTTTCGACTCTCGTTGACTGTAGCTTTTACCCCGCCAATGGCGGGGTTCTTTTTGCGAGCCTGATACGGCCCGTATACAATCGCGTCTTTGGGACATTATCTCGCAGAGGGGCTCATGCACGACAATCAATTGGCCGAATTCATGGCCTTTGCCGAACACCTGGCCGATACCTCGGCCGAGGTCATAAAACCCTATTTTCGCTCCTCGCTTGCTGTCAGTGACAAGGGACAGGGCCGTTTCGACCCCGTATCCGAGGCTGACCAGGCCGCCGAGCGCGTCATGCGGGAGCAGATCCAGGCCCGATACCCCGAGCACGGTATTCTCGGAGAGGAAGAGGATCGCGTGGAGGGGAGCAGCCCATGGACATGGGTGCTTGATCCGATTGATGGAACACGGGCATTCATCACGGGAATGCCCCTGTGGGGTACGCTGATTGCGTTGAACGACGGTAATCGTCCAGTGCTGGGGGTGATGAATCAGCCTTTTACCGGGGAGCGGTTCATCGGCTCTGCCTCCGGCGCCTGGGCTGACGGCAAGCGCCTGACGACCCGAGCCTGCCCTGATCTCGCTGCAGCGGTTTTGATGTGTACCACGCCGGACATGTTCAGCACTGATGAACAGCTGTCCGCCTTTCAGGGTGTTGCACGCCAGGTCAAACTGATGCGCTTTGGCGGCGACTGTTACGCTTATTGCATGCTGGCTTCCGGCCTTGTGGATATCATCATCGAGGCAGACCTCAAGCCCTATGATGTGCAAGCGCTGATTCCGATCATCGAAGCGGCCGGTGGCGTCATCACCAACTGGCAGGGAGGCGATGCGCAGCATGGGGGGGCGGTGGTCGCCTGTGGTGACCCGCAACTGCATGCTCAATTGATCGAGATCCTGCGCCAGGTTCCGGCCTGAAATCTGAGCGCGTGGATCGTTCTGCCGGATTGATTCCGCTGATCAGACATATAGCCTGAACCGATTGGACGCCGTGCTCAGCGCGGCGCTAAGATGGAACGAAATGCCCCAGGAATGGTACTGCTGTCATGGATCAGGTTCAGGCACCCGGTTACAGCTTTCGTGATGCGCTCTGGCGCGAGATTCGTCAGCATCGTTTTGCGGCCATCGGTATGGCCGTTGCCATTTCGGCTGTGCTGTTGCTGCTGTTGCAGAACAGTCTGGTCGAGATCGGCAATGGCGGTGGTGAGCGTTTCGGCTATGCGATGCTTGGCGGTCTGGGCGGTTTTGTTTCAACGGCCATAGGTGCCAGCCTGGCGTTGCTGCTGCGTGATATCAAGGCCAAAACACAGGATACGATGCTTGGGTTTGCTGCCGGTATGATGCTGGCGGCCAGTGCATTTGCCTTGATTTTGCCGGGTATTGAAGCCGCCGAGCAGTTGGTATCGGTTGGTGCGGTTGCCGTCGCAGTCGTGATTACCGGTATGGGGCTGGGTGTGCTGCTGATGCTGGGGCTGGACAAGTTCACCCCGCATGAGCATGAAAACGAGGGTCCCTGTGGTCCGGGATGCGAGCGAATCGGCCGAGTCTGGCTGTTCTTTCTGGCGATCGCACTGCATAACCTCCCCGAAGGCATGGCGATCGGTGTCAGTTTTGCCAACAACGATATGAGCGTTGGCATGCCGCTTACTATCGCCATTCTATGTCAGAACGTCCCCGAGGGTCTGGCCGTTGCGCTTGCGCTCAGGGCTGCAATGTTGAGCCCGGTGATGGCTGCAGTGGTGGCATCAGGCACCGGTCTTATGGAACTGCTGGGTGCGTTTCTGGGCATCGGTCTGGCCGGTGGTCTGCCGCTCGCTTACCCGGTGGGGCTGGGTCTTGCCGCCGGTGCCATGATTTTTGTGGTATCTCATGAGGTCATTCCCGAAACCCACCGCAACGGCCACCAGACACCGGCCACCATCGGCCTGATGGGCGGTTTTGCCGCCATGCTGGTACTGGATACGGTAGTGGGGTAGGCGGCTTTTCACCTTGGTTCACCGGTTTGATTCACTGCCTGATGACTAGTATCACAAGGCTTGATATTTTTCGGGCTAAACAATCTTTAGTTTGATCCATCGATAAATTGGAATGAGGTATCCTTGCACTCGGCTATGTCACCATTCCAGCTCAAAATTATAAAATATCGGAGTTTACAGATGTCGATCAAACGCTTTCTCAGTCCTGTTATGACCGGAGCATTGGCACTTGCGATGGTGCTGCCGGCACATGCCCGCGACTTCCGTCTTGGCCTGATTACCCCTCCGTCTCATCAGTGGACACAGGCTGCCGAGGCCTTCGCCAATGAGGTGAAAGAGCAATCCGGTGGCGAGCATAGTATTGCAATATTTCCGGCTCAGCAGCTGGGCAATGAAGCTCAGATGGTGCAGCAGCTGCAAACCGGTGCGCTGGATATGGCGTTTTTGACCATCGCCGAGATCTCCAACCGAGTACCTGATTTTGGTGCACTTTACGCGCCCTATCTGGTTGACAATATTGATCAGGCGGCGGCACTGCTGCGTTCTGACACGGCTATTGAGCTGCTGGATCAGCTACCCGCCGAAGCAGGACTGGTCGGTGTTGGCTACGGCATGGCGGGGATGCGTCAGGTCATGAGCCGTACAGCTGCCAAAGGACCGCAAGACTTGGCTGGCAAGAAACTGCGCATTACGCCGTTCGAGCCGCTGCGTGATTTCTATATCGCAACCGGTGCTGCGCCGACTCCTCTGCCGCTGCCGGCCGTATACGATGCGCTGGCCAATGGGCAGATCGATGCAATTGACATGGATTTCGACTCCATCCTGATCTTCAAGTTTTATGAGCGTGCCGATAACCTGCTGATTTCGAACCACATGATGTTCCCGATGGTGGGTGTTGTGTCCGGTCGCGTTTGGAAAGATCTGAGCAAAGAGGATCGTCAGCTGTTCCAGACGAGCATGCGTAAGCACCTGGATGGAGTGATTGATCACTTCCAGCAGCAGGAGCGTCAGCAGGAGCAGCAGCTGCGTGCACTCGATATCACCATTGAAGAAGCAGGCAAGGACGATTTTGCCACTGCCATCAGTGATTGGGAAAAAATCTGGTCCAACAAGGCCAAATCGTTGCCCAGCCTGCGACAGGCTGCCGCCGAGATCAAGGCTAACTGATCCAGAGCGATTTAGTAAAAGCCCGCAGCGCTCAGCCGCTGCGGGTGAGGATTCAACATGTTGAAAACCTTTTCCGAAGCTCTGGCCAAAATTGAGATGGCCGCGGCAGCCACATTGGCCGCAGCTGTGACGCTTTTGGTTTTGCTGAACATCGCCAGCCGCTCCCTGGGGATGGCGATCTACTGGGTCGATGAGCTGGCTATCTATGCCATGGTCTGGACCACATTTCTGGCTACATCGGTTGTGCTTAAAAAACGTCAGATCATTGCGGTCACTCTTTTGGTCGATCTGCTGGGCGAACGCAGCAGGATCTGGATGCAATGCTTTTCCGACTTGATGATTCTGACCTTTGCAGTCAGTTTAATGCTGCTATGTTGGCGCTGGCTTGAGCCCGCAACGCTGTATTCCTTTGATTTCGATATTCGTGCCTTTCAGGGTGATACATTCAACTTTGTATATTCTGAAAAAACAAACACTCTGGGGGTGCGCAAGATATGGCCTTGGCTGATACTGCCCTGGTTTGCATTCAGCCTTTCGATCCATGCTGCCGGCAATATTCTGGGCAGCCTTAAGCGGGCGATTTATTTCAAAAGGGCGGCTGTATGACACTGGCGTTTTTTCTGGTACTTCTTTTCTGTGCTGTTCCCATCGCGCTTGTTTTGGCCCTGACGGCGCTCTGGTATATCGCAACTTCCGGTAATACGGTGCTGTTCAGCTCCTATCCGCAGCAACTCTTCGGCGCCATCGAGAGCTACGGTCTGCTGGCGATTCCGCTGTTCATGCTGGCCGGCGAGCTGATGAACGAGGGTGGGCTGACCTCCCGCCTGATCAATCTGGCGCGCATCTTTGTCGGTGGCTTCAGGGGTGGGCTTGCCTATATCAACCTGGTCGCCAACATGATGATGGCCGCGATCATGGGATCGGCAGCATCACAGATCGCGATCATGTCGCGCGCCATGGTGCCTGCAATGGAGAAAGAGGGGTACTCCGGCTCCTATGCGGCCGCGATTACGGCTGCGGGCGGTTTGCTCTCGCCCATCATTCCGCCCTCCATGCTGTTTGTTCTCTTTGGGGTACTGGCGCAGATCCCCATTGCAGAGATGTTCATCGCCGGTATCGTACCGGGACTGTTGATGTCGGGGCTGTTTTTTATTGTCATTGCCGTAATTGGGCTGGTACAGCAGTATCCTGCCGGTCAGTGGCCTGACCGCAAACAGATGAAAAGCTACCTGTTGATGGGGATTCCTGCCGGTCTCATACCCATGGTAATCATAGGCGGCATTCTCACTGGCCTGGCGACACCGACGGAGTCGGCCGCGCTGGCCTCGCTGGCCGCACTGTTGATCGGCAAGTATGTCTATAAAGACCTGAAGTTTTCCCACCTACCGGAGATTCTCAAGCGCACCGCCCTTAACTCTGGCATGGTGATCATGCTGATCTCGGCAGCTGGTGTGTTTGGCTGGGTGATTGTGTACGAGCAGATTCCGCAGGCGGCCGCCGCGTGGATTGCACAGCAGACGGCAGATCCCTTTGTGTTCCTGCTGATGGTGGTAGGTGTACTGATTCTGGTGGGCATGGTGATCGATGGCATCGCGGCCCTGATTCTGGTGGTGCCCATCCTGTTGCCGATCGCACAGCAACAGTTTGATATCAGTGCCTATCAGTTTGGTGTTGTGGTGTGTCTGACGCTGGTCATGGGGCTGCTGACACCACCTGTGGGGGCAGGGTTGTTCATCGGGTCGTCAATGACCGGCATCCCGCCGATGAAAATCTTTCGCTCACTGCTGCCGTTCCTGCTGGCAACACTGGTCACTCTGGTACTGCTCAGTGCTTTCCCTCAGCTGTCACTGATGCTGCTCTAACCGGTCATCAGACTCAAGGCAAGGCGCGGGCTTTCAGGCCTGCGCCTTGCGTTTGGTTTGGCTGGGCTTCTCGCCAAACAGCAGCTGATATTCCTTGCTGAAGCGCCCCATATGTGAAAACCCCCAGTGTATGGCTGTGTCGGTAACGGTCCGGTGATTATCAGGATTCTGTAGCGATTCTCGTACGCGCTGGAGCCGAACGTTACGCAGGAACTCCATCGGACTCATGTGGCGAAAGTCGCGAAACCCGGCATACAGTGTACGTACGCTTACACCCGCCAGTTCGGCCAGCATGCCGGGAGTGAGCGGGTCCTGAGCATGGGTCTCGATGTATTCTTCCACTCGTTTGACATGGCGGGGAGCCAGTGAGCGAGCATCCTGTGTGAGCTCCTCCAGGTAATTGCTGGACTGCTGGCTCAGCAGAGTGCTGATGACCAGCTCTTCCAGCTGCCGGGACACCAGCGTTTGCTGAAGACAGTCAGGTGCATCTTTTTGCAGCTGAATGATGTATTCAAGCATATGCAGCCAGGCAGGCGAGTGCAGCCAGTCAAGGTGACAGTCAAACTCTATCGGATGTTTGAGGTTGTGCCCCAACAAACGGCTGCAGACTTGCTCCAGCTCCAGGCGGCTAATGCGCAGCATCAACTGATCGCATTCGCTGTTGTAGTGCATCTTGAGACGTTGGGTCGGGTTTAAAACCACTCCCTGCTGGCAGTTTGAGAGTAACGAACAGTCACCACAACTGATCTCGGCCTTGCCTGCCAGCGGCATCTGGACCAGGAAAAAGTCGTCCAGACATTCCGGGTCAACCTCGACCTCTCCACCATACTTAAGTCGGTGAAATGAGACGTGCCCCACTGAAAACTGGTGCAGTCTGGATTCGAGAGCGGACGTGTGTCGGACAGGCTTCAAATTATGAGGCTTGAATGACTGGCCAACCGTATTTCTGACCTCGTCAATATCGCATGAGCTCAGTACCAGATTTTCGGGCTGGTACAGCAAGGCGTTCGCCAACACGGGCGGAATGGCTTTTTTGGGTGGCATGGGCTACTTCCCTTCTTATATTTATCTTTCCGCATTTAGAGCTGCGGCTGCTCAGGGTGTGATCATTATAAACAGGTGATGTGCAGGAGGTGGATAAACAATTTTACTTTTCTGCACTATATGGATAGTTGCTGCTGGAAATGGATCGTTTAAAAAGGCGAATTCTAAATAGTATGGGCTCTGTAATATGAAAAATAATAAAAGGAGCCATATATGGGAATTCAGATTGATATCGACTCAAAAGACGGTTCAGGCGTATTTGCCGGTTATCTGGCGGTTCCGTCGGCAGGGACGGGTCCGGGTCTGGTTTTGCTGCAGGAGATTTTTGGTGTCAACGCTACGATGCGCCAGATCGCGGACTACTATGCCGAGGAGGGGTATGTCGTTCTGGTGCCGGACCTGTTCTGGCGTCAGGAGGCCAATGTAGAGCTGGGCTATGACCAGAACTCCTGGCAGAAGGCGTTTGGGCTTTATCAGGGCTTTGATCAGGACAAGGGTGTTGATGATATTGATGCCGCCCTGACAGCCCTGCGCAGCCGGGAAGAGTGTACCGGGGGCGCTGCTGTACTGGGCTTTTGCCTGGGTGCTCGCATGGCGTATCTGACGGCCTGTCGCTGTGACGTGGATGCGGCCATCGGTTACTACGGCATGGGGATGGAGAACCACCTGGACGAAGCGGATAACATTAAGGGACGCCTGCTGCTGCATTTTGCCGAGAACGATGAATACTGTCCGGCCTCCGCACGTAACGATATCTTTGCGGCTCTGGAGTCGCGCGAGAATGTTGAGCTGTACCTCTACCCCGGGGTAGATCATGCCTTTGCGCGTCCAGGCTCTGAGCATTATCACAAACCTTCAGCCCTGATTGCTCATGAACGTTCAGTTGCCGTATTGCGCCGAGCCATCGGTCCTCATTACAACCTGTCTCACCTGTGGGACAAGCACTGTGAGTACGAATTCGATACCCGCAACGTCGACGATACCATGGCAACCATGGTGGCAGACCCCTATGTTAACCACATTCCGACGCTGACCGGCGGGGTGGGTTACAAGGACCTGTACCGTTTTTACAAACATCACTTCGTCAACTCAAATCCGGCTGACACCAAGCTGATCCCGATTTCCCGCACCATAGGGGATACCCAGATCGTGGATGAGCTGCTGTTCTGTTTTACCCATGACCGCGAAATCGACTGGCTGGTGCCAGGTATCGAGCCGACCGGCAAGTATGTGGAAGTTCCTTTTGTTGCAGTGGTGAAATTCCGCGGCGACAAGCTTTATCACGAGCATATCTACTGGGATCAGGCCACGGTACTGGTACAGCTGGGCGTACTGGATCCCAAGGGATTGCCGGTGGCCGGTCGTGAAACGGCCGCCAAATTGCTGGACGAGACTCTGCCATCCAATGAGCTGATGCCAACCTGGCCCAGCAGCGCTGGAAAGGAGTGAGGACGCGGCCATGAATGAGTTCAATAACCGCACGGCGTTGATCACAGGCGGGGCCACCTTGATTGGTGCGGCTCTGGCTGAAGCCTTTGTTCGCGATGGAGCCAATGTGGCGATTCTGGATATCGATGCCCAGGCTGGCGCGAATCTGGCTGACCGGTTGGGTCCTGCAGCTCTGTTTATCGAAACCGACATTACCGACGACAGTCAGCTCGAAGCCGCTGTAAGGCAGACGGCAGAGCACTTCGGCGGGCTGCATTTTCTGATTAATCTGGCGTGCAGTTACCTCGACGAGGGCGCCGACTCCAACCGTGAGGACTGGCTCAAGGCGTTGGACATCAATGTGGTCAGTGCCGTCATGGCCGCACGGGCAGTGCGTCCCTGGCTGAGCGAGTCAAACGGCGGCTGCATCGTCAACTTTACCAGCATTTCGGCTCAGGCCGCCCAGACCGGCCGCTGGATTTACCCCGCCAGCAAAGCGGCTCTCAAGCATTTGACCCGCAGCATGGCACTGGATTTCGCCGCGGATGGCATTCGGGTCAACTCGGTCTCGCCGGGCTGGACCTGGTCTCGTGTAATTGAAGAGGTCAGTGGCGGTGACCGAGCCAAGGCTGACCGTGTTGCAGCCCCTTTTCACATGTTGGGGCGTCTGGGTGGTCCTGATGAAGTGGCGGAAGTGGTGCTTTTCCTCTGCTCGCCAAGGGCAAGTTTTGTAACCGGTGCGGACTACGCCGTTGATGGTGGCTATTCCTCATTGGGGCCTGAACAGCAGGAACCGGCCATTCCCAAGCTGGCGGAATAACCGTCCGGCTTTAACTCAATAGCGGGTCGAGTCAGTCGGCCGGCGGCATAACAATAAGATCGGAGTCTCTCCATGACACGCAAAATCGCAATCGTAGGTGCGGGCCAGTCTGGCCTGCAAACCGGTATCGGCCTGCTCAAGGCCGGTTATGACGTGACCATTCTTTCCAACCGTACCGGCGATCAGATTCGCGGCGGTAAGGTGATGTCCAGTCAGTGCATGTTTGATCAGGCACTGCAGACCGAGCGAGAGCTGGGCTTGAATTTCTGGGAACACGACTGCCCACCGGTAGAGGGAATAGGGGTGTCAGTCCCCAATCCCGAGAAGGCAGGTGACAGGTTGATCGACTGGTCTGCCCGACTGGACAATAAGGCGCAGTCAGTGGATCAACGCCTGAAAATGCCGGTCTGGATGGATGAATTTGAACGGCTGGGTGGTGAGCTGCAGATCTGTGACGTGGGCATTGCAGAGCTGGAAGAGTTGGCGGCAGCCTATGAGCTGGTATTGGTAGCCGCTGGCAAGGGCGAAATTGTGCGCATGTTTGAACGTGATGAACAGCGCTCTCGCTTTGATAAGCCGCAGCGCGCATTGGCGCTGACCTACGTTCACGGCATGACCCCCAAAGAGCCCTACTCTCGTGTGGCCTTCAATCTGATACCGGGAGTGGGCGAATACTTTGTCTTTCCGGCTCTCACCTTGAGCGGCCCCTGTGAAATTATGGTTTTTGAGGGGATCCCGGGCGGCCCCATGGACTGCTGGGGCGATGTCACTACGCCGCAGGAGCACCTGCAGCGCAGCCTTGAAATCATCCGTACCTATGCGCCCTGGGAAGCCGAACGCTGCCATAACGTTGAGCTGACGGATGATGGTGGCGTGCTGGCCGGCCGTTTCGCACCAACGGTCCGCAAGCCAGTGGCAACTCTGCCGTCAGGTCGCAAGGTAATGGGTATTGCAGATGCGCTGGTGGTGAACGATCCAATCACCGGCCAAGGCTCCAATAATGGCGCAAAGTGCAGCCGGGTGTACCTCGAAGCGATACTGTCTCATGGCGAACAGCCGTTCACGGAACAGTGGATGCAGCAGACCTTTGAAACTTACTGGGCGTATGCGTCTCAGGTGGTCGAGTGGACCAATGCTTTCCTTCTGCCCCCGCCGCCGCACATTCTTGAACTGTTGGGAGCTGCCCAACAGTCACCATCGCTGGCAGCGCGTCTTGCCAACGGTTTCGACAACCCGCCCGACTACATGCCCTGGTGGCTGGATGCCGACGCGTGCGAGAGCCTGATCAACACCCATATGCAACAGGGAGCCGCCTGAGATGACGACAATGAACACTGCCAATGCTGCCATCGAAGCGAGCGCGCCTGCCGCTGCTACGCTCGCACCTTCAATCGATCCGCGAACACTGCGTGATGCGCTTGGGCTGTTTGCAACCGGGGTGACAGTGGTAACGGCTCCGGGGAGCGATGGGCAGCCGGTCGGGATAACGGCGAACTCTTTCTCTTCTTTGTCTCTGGAGCCGCCGCTGGTGCTCTGGAGTCTGGCGCTGCGATCGCCAAACTGCGGTGCTTTTGAAGAGGGGCGACCGTTTGCGATTAACGTCCTTCAACGAGAACAGGAAGCGCTTGCGTTGCAGTTTGCTCGCCCGGTGGAAGACAAGTTCCGGGACGTGGAGTACCAACTCAACAGTCATCGGGTGCCGCTGCTTGATGGGGCGCAGGCACAGTTGGAGTGTACGGTGGAGTTCACGCGGGTGTTGGGAGACCACCTATTGATCGTCGGACGTGTTGATGCATTGACGACCTTACCGAGCGAGCCCTTGCTGTTTTACAGAGGGGCATTTGTACAGCTGGCAAATTGAAACCACAGGGCGCTGTCTTTGCGCGGTGCCCTGATAACAATAACAACACAGGATTCTGTGCATGATGAATGTATCAAGTAAACAGGGGTTGGCCGCCGCCATTGCGCTGACATTGATGTTGACTGTTGAGGCTCGGGCGACAGAGGGGGGTGGCTCCAACTATCCGATGGGAGCCGAGAACTACCTGATGGGGGCCCTGCCACCGCCTGGGGTGTATCCACTGATCTATGCCAACCGCTATTCAGCGGATGACCTGAAGGATAACTCCGGCGACAGCCTGCCGATCGATTTTCGCTTGCGTGCCAACGTCGTGGCACCGCGTCTGGTTTGGGTAACCGACAGGACCATTCTGGGTGGTCAACTGTTCCATGCAGCTTTATTGCCGCTGGTGGATTTGGATGTGTCCGTTAACGGAATGAGCGACCGCAATCAGGGTGTTGGTGACCTTGATCTGACAGCCTTCGCGCTGGCTTACCATCACAGCCCGAATTTCCATTCGGTGGTGGGTATGGATGTGTTTGTCCCTATCGGTGAGTACGATACGGGAGCGATGGCCAATATTGGACGCAACTATTGGGCGGTACAGGCCGCCTATGCCGCTTCCTGGGTAAACCCTACCGGCTGGAATGCCGACATCAAGCTGATGTATGACTACAACTTCGAGAACGACGATACGAACTACCAGTCAGGCCAGGAGCTTCATTTTGATTACTCGCTTGGCTACGGCGTCAGTCCCAATTGGGTCGTGGGTGTGGGGGGCTATGGTTACAAACAGACCACACCGGACAAGGTGAACGGTGTCAAAATCGGCAATGAGGGACAGGCCTTCGCCATTGGTCCATCGATCAAGTACGACAACGGCCAGGGCTTTTTCATCTCGTTGAAATATCAGCAGGAATTTGCTGTCGAAAACCGCCCGGAAGGTGATGCCTTCTGGATCAAGACCATCATCCCCTTCTGATCGGTCTTGCCGGCCCTGCTCACAGGGCCGGCGTTTACCGCGTGCCCATTCTTCCCTTGTCATGTGCCTGCAGAGCGATACTGCTAAAATCTCGGTACAATGTGCTTTGAACAAGGATGCTGTTATGGATGGTCTCATGCTCCCCAACGAAAAAATATTGCTCGAAATTCGTCGCTCCCCCCTGGCGTTGTTGCGTGGCCTGTTTGATCTGACCATTGCACTGCTTCTGTTCTGGGGCATGTTCAAGGCGATGGCAGAGGTGCCGTTCTGGGACAGTTGGTGGCTGGTGGGGCAGTACCGTGAGCTGGCTACCCGCTTTCTGTGGGAAGGGGCGGGCATACCGGCCAGCTGGATAGCGGCCCTGTTCGGCCTGCTGGCGCTGCTGGTCGGTGTGGGGGCGTTGCGCCAGCTGATGCGCGAAGCGAGCCGTCGCTACTCGGTTACCAGCCTGCGTGTAATGAACCGCCGCGGCTTTGTGGGGCGTGCTACAGATGAACTCTACCTGCTCAGCGTAGATGGCGTATCGCTGCATCAAAGCCTGTTTGGGCGCTTGTTGGGGCATGCCAGCCTGATAATTGCCGGCAGGGGGAATAACCAGTTGCGGTTTACCTTTGTCCGCAAACCTGACGAGGTGAGGGAAAAGATTGATCGTATTGTACTGGCTCGGCGGAATAAACAGCCCCAGGAATGATATTGGCTCAGGGCTGCGCTGTTCAGGGGTAGGTGACGATGCGGGCATCGCCACCCAAAGGCGGATCAGTTACGGATCAGGTAGTCAAAGGCACCCAGTGCAGCGGTCGAGCCGGACCCCATTGAGATGATGATCTGCTTGTACGGTGTGGCGGTCACATCGCCGGCGGCGAATACACCCGGCATAGAGGTGGCGCCGTGGCTGTCGATGACGATCTCGCCGCGCTCGGTCAGTTCCAGGGTGTTCTTCAGCCACTCGCTGTTCGGCACCAGACCGATCTGAACGAAGATACCGGCCACATCCACCACATGAGACTCATCGGTCTTGCGGTCCTTGTATTTCAGACCGATCACCTTGTTGCCATCACCCAGCACCTCGGTGGTCATCGCCTGCTTGATGATCTTGATGTTGGGCAGAGATTCCGCCTTCTTCACCAGCACGCTGTCGGCGCGCAGGGTGTCGGAGAACTCCAGCACCGTTACATCTTTCACGAGTCCGGCCAGGTCGATTGCCGCTTCGATGCCGGAGTTGCCGCCACCGATCACCGCCACGCTCTTGCCCTTGAACAGCGGACCGTCGCAGTGCGGGCAGTAGGCCACGCCCTTGCCGCGGTATTCCTGCTCGCCCGGCACGTTCATTTCACGCCAGCGGGCACCGGTGGCTAGAATCACGCTGCGGCTTTTCAGGGTCGCGCCGCTGGCCAGTTCCACCTCGATCAGTTCGCCCTTGGTCAGCTTGGCGGCGGACTGTTCGGTGATCACGTCCACTTCATACTCGTTAACGTGCTGCTCCAGGCTGGCCACCAGTTTCGGGCCTTCGGTGTAGGGCACGGAGATGAAGTTCTCGATACCGACGGTATCCATCACCTGTCCACCAAACCGTTCGGCTACCAGGCCGGTGCGGATACCCTTGCGTGCCGCGTAAATTGCTGCTGAAGCCCCGGCGGGGCCGCCACCAACAATCAAGACTTCGTAGGGCTCGCGCTCGTTCAGCTCGGCTGCCTTTTTCTCAGCGGCGCCGGTGTCCAGCTTGTTGACGATCTCCGGCAGCGTCATGCGGCCCTGACCGAAGTGTTCACCGTTCAGGTAGACGGAAGGAACGGCCATGATCTGACGTTCTTCCACCTCTTTCTGGAACAGCGCACCGTCGATCATGGTGTGGGTGATGTTCGGATTCAGCACTGCCATCAGGTTCAGCGCCTGTACCACGTCCGGGCAGTTCTGGCATGACAGCGAGATGTAGGTCTCGAAGTGGAACTCGCCCTTTAGGTTACGGATCTGCTCCTGCAGCGCGGCATCAGCCTTGGACGGGTGACCACCGGCCTGCAGCAGTGCCAGCACCAGCGAGGTGAACTCGTGGCCCATGGGGATACCGGCGAAGTTCACCCGCGGTGCCTGACCGGCAGGACCAACCGCCAGACTGGGAGCGCGTGCGCCATCAACCTGTCTGAGGGTGATTTTTTCATTAAGCTCAGCAATCTCCTGTGCCAGATCGCTGAGTTCTCGGGATTTGGGGCTGTCGTTACTCGACACGCTCAGCTCAATCGGGGCCACAATATTCTGCAGGTAGGTGTTCAATTGCTGTTTCAGATTGGCATCCAACATATACGTATCCCTGTGTTTGGTGAGGTCGTGTCAGACAAGCATGTATAACGAAAAGGATTTTGCAAAGCGGGGGGAGAGAGGAAGACCCGCCGGTCAGTGCAAACCGGCGGGGGACAGCAGGCTGATCTTAGATCTTGCCAACCAGGTCCAGAGACGGTGCCAGAGTGGCTTCGCCTTCTTTCCACTTCGCCGGGCATACTTCACCCGGATGAGACGCTACGTACTGAGCGGCTTTAACCTTGCGCAGCAGGTCGTCAGCGTCACGGCCGATGCCTTCAGCAGTGATTTCAACAGCCTGGATCACACCCTGCGGGTCGATCAGGAAGGTGGCGCGGTCAGCCAGACCCATGCCTTCACGCATGACACCGAAGTTGTTGGTGATGGTGCCGGTCTGGTCGCCAACCATGTAGTACTGGATCTTGCCGATGGTTTCAGACGTGTCGTGCCATGCCTTGTGGGTGAAGTGAGTGTCGGTAGACACGGAGTACACTTCAACGCCCAGCTTCTGCAGTTCTTCATATTTGTCAGCTACGTCACCCAGCTCGGTCGGGCAGACGAAAGTGAAGTCAGCCGGGTAGAAGAAGAATACGGCCCACTTGCCTTTTACATCAGCTTCGGTGATTTCAACGAACTCACCCGCTTTGAATGCAGTTGCCTTGAACGGTTTGATTTCGGTATTGACGATACCCATGTGTGTATTTCTCCTTGGCTCGATTGAGTGGATCGTTTTGAAGTCGAAGACAATACTAGAGCAGAATTGCAGTCTAATGAAATTGATAGCTGCTAATTGGTTGATAAATTTTAACTATCAATGATGATGCTGCAAAACAGTCCACGTCAGTTTATGCTGATCTTGACGAATGGCAACTGCCACCGGGTCTGAGCTCTGGCAAACACCGCTGGTGTCCGTACCGGATATAGGCCATGCAATATAATGCAGCCATCAGGGGTTGAAACCAGGCAGAGTCGCCCCGAAGAATGATGTAAGGACCGTTTTTCTACGCCAAGCCAAGTAAGGAGGCGAATATGCAAACCAACCGTATCGGACTGGACAGCGATAAATCGAAGCAGCTGGCAGACAAACTCAATAAGCTGCTGGCCAGCTATCAGATTTTTTACATGAACGTGCGCGGTTACCACTGGAATGTACGCGGCCCCGAGTTTTTTGAACTGCATGTGAAGTTCGAAGAGCAGTACAACGATCTGCTGCTCAAGGTGGATGAGATTGCCGAGCGTGTGCTGACGCTGGGGCATCGGCCGATGCATGCATTCAGTGCGTACCTTGAAAACAGTGACATCAAGGAAGCCAAGAACGTCACAGAGGGCAAGCTCTGTGTGCAGGGACTGCTTGAGGGCTACAAGCAGTTGATCAGCATGCAACGCGAAGTGATGGAGCTGGCGCAGGAAGCGCAGGATGAGGGCACGGCTACCCTGATGAGTGACTACATCACCCAGCAGGAAAAAACCGTGTGGATGTTCAGTGCCTGGATGGGCTGATCAGCTGCCGCTGTAATCATCAAGCGCGGCCTGACGGGCACGCTTGTAGTCTACAACCGGAGCGGGACGACCGAGGTGTTGTCCCGCTCCGGGCTTGTGACGTTCCCTTGCCGGCAGCTTGTCCAGCTGTGGCAGCCAATGTGCAATAAACTCCCCTTTGGGATCAAACTTCTCGCTCTGCAATTGTGGATTGAAGATGCGGAAGTAGGGTGCAGCATCCGCGCCCACCGATGCGCTCCACGCCCAGCCGCCCAGGTTGGAGGCAAAGTCCCCATCGATCAGCTTTGACATGAAGAAGGCCTCGCCACGACGCCAGTCGATGCGCAGCAGCTTGGTCAAAAAGCTGGCCACAATCATGCGCAGACGGTTATGCATCCACCCAGTGGCGAGCAACTGTTTCATGGCGGCGTCGACGATCGGGTAACCGGTTTCGCCCGCTTTCCAGGCCTCAAAGGCCGCCTCGTTCTCCAGCCAGCTGATTCGCGCCTCAACTTCGGGTCTGAACGGCTCCAGCCGGCTCTGGCCGGGAAAGGCAACCAGCAGGTGACGGTAGAACTCACGCCAGATCAGCTCATTCAGCCAGGTACTTTCCAGCCAGCTGTCACCAATGCGTGCCAGTTGCAGGGCCGCCAGACATTGCCGAGCGGACAGTGCGCCGATGCTCAGTGCCGGTGACAGCGCAGAGGTGCCGTTGAGCGCTGGAAAATCGCGCAGACGCGCGTAATCAGCCTCGCGCTCATAAATAAACCGCTCAAGCTGAGCCTCCAGCCGATTCTGTTCAACCGGCCAGCGTGTGCGATCATAGTCACTGTTGCCGGTCTCGCCAGTGCTGACCGTGATCGGTGAGCCCGTGGTTTTTACTGCGGTGGGTGCCGCAACAGGTGCATGATCCGTCTGCAGCAATTGGCGACGCCAGGCGCGACTGAAAGGGGTGAATACCTTGAATGGCCCGCCGTTGCCGGTCAGTACACTGCCCGGTGGCAGAATCAGGTCGCCATGGTATCCCCAGGCGGGGGTACCAACAGCCTGTAGTGCCTGGCAAACGGCACGGTCTCGGTTCTGCTCGTTGAGCGGGTATTCGTAATTGAAATGCAGAGCGCTGGCGTTCAGCTCCCGGCACAGCGCCAGAAGCGCCGCGGGGCAGTCACTGAAATGCTGCAACGGCAGCCGGATCAGCCTTATGTTGCGGTTGTCAAGCTCGGCTTCCAGCCACGCCAGGCGGTCATGCCAGTAAGCGATGCGGGCGGGCGATTCATTGTGCTGCGCCCATTGCCCGGGCGTGAGACAGACCACTGCCGTGACCGGCCCGGTGCTGCTGCAGGCGGCGGCCAGCGCCGGATTGTCCTGCAGGCGCAGGTCATTGCGAAACCAGACGAGTTGCATTCAGATGTAGTTCCTCAGCCCCAGTTCATGTGGGTGCGGATTCAGGTAGGTCTGTGCACGAATGTAATCGGAGCCGTAGCGCTTGATGTAGTGCTTGAGCAATGCGAGTGGCACCACCAGGTGTACATGCCCCTGCCGGTATTGTTCGATGGCGTCGATCAGTTCCTGCTTGCAGTCACTGTCGATCTCTTTCTTCAGGTACCCCAGAAGATGCATCAGCACATTGGTGTGTGTCTTGCGGTTCGCCTTGCAGCTCAGGTGGTGCATGAAGCGAAGGAGATAATGCTGCATCACCTCGGCAAGGGGCTGATCGTGGGCATCGGCCAGGTAGCGGCCCAGTTCGCGGTAGCCTTCATAGTGGTGCGCCATCAGCAGGTATTTTTGTCGACTGTGGAACTGAATGATGGCGTGGTAGGACGGTTCCGGCTCAACGCTGGTTTTCCAGTCGTCATAGGCAAACACCCGCACAATGAAGTTTTCCCTCAGCACTGCATCGTTCATGCGGGCTTCCTCTTCCAGCGGCAGCACAGGATTGACCTGACGCAGAGCGCGCACAAACAGACCCTGATCGGCTGTATTGGGCATGCCGTTGGGGTGGTATACCTTGACCCGCTCCATGCCGCAGCTGGGTGAGCCCTTCATCAGGATAAAGCCGCGCAACGCGGTATTCTGCTCGGCGAAACGTGTGCCCACCGACAGTAGATCGTCGGTTGCATCCATATCAGGATCGTTGGTGCCCAGCGCACGTGGCAACTCGCCGGCCAGACCGACCAGCCGAATGGGCTCGCGTGGAACACCCAAACCGGCGGCCACTTCAGGACAGAACAGCTTGAACTCGAAACAATCCTGCAGTACGTCAAGACAGTAGCGGGACTGTTTGTGGCCGCCGTTGTAGCGTACCTTCTCGCCGGTCAGGCAGGCGCTGATGCCGACCGGTATCTTGTGTTCAGGCTGAGCCGACATGTGTACTCCCTGTTAATCACAGACCAATGAAAGGCTGTACCAGACGTCCAACCAGCCCCGAAAACTTCAGTGGGGCATCGGTAGCGATCAGGCAGATACACTCTTCATCGGTATCGACCAGTGGCTGATGGCTCACCTCACCATCAAGGTCGGCTACATCACCCTGACAGAAACGCCCCAGTTCATCATTATAGGAGCCTTTCAGGATCAGCGTCAGTTCATTGCCGCCGTGAGTGTGATGCGGTACCGATACCCCCGGTGAAATGCGCAACAGACGTGCGGCACCGGGGCCACTCAGGTGCAGATCCAGCTGTTTTACACCGTATCCGATTCGTTTCCAGGGCAGTTCATCCAGTGGTTTGTCGAGCAGTTGTGCCAACGGTGTCGGCAGCGCCTGGTTGGAGCCGGCCTCAGGTGCCGAAGTGGACAGCTCTTGCTCCGGCTCGTCAAGCCGTGCCAGCAGCTGTTCAAAGGCATCCGCCTTCAGACTGCTCGGTGGCAGTTGTTCCAGCAGTGCTCCGCCAACCGCATCGGTGGCGTGCATCCGTTCACGACAGTGCGGGCACCAGTGCAGATGGCAGGCAACCAACAGCGCCATGCCCTGCGGCAAGGTACCAGCGGAGTACGCCATCAGGGTCGCGTCGTCAAAATGATGGCTGATTTTCACTCTTCTTCCCCCCAGTGGGCCTTGAGCTTACTGAAAGCGAGTCTCAGTCGTGACTTTACACTGCCCAGTGGTATACCCAGCTGGTCAGCAATCTCGGAATGGCTCTTGCCCTCGTAATAGGACAGGTGCAGTACCTGAGCCTGGTTTTCGGGCAATGTCTCAATGGCTGCGCGCATGCGATCTTCCAGTACCCCGTGCTCGTTCATGTCACGTTCGTCCGGATCCGGTTCTTCTTCCGGCAGTTCATACAGCGGCATTTTGTCGCGCCGCATCCGGTCGATGCTCTGGTTTCGGGCCAAAGTAAAGATCCAGGTGCTGGCACTGGCCTTGGCACGATTGAACAGGTGCGCCTTGCGCCAGACCAGCAGCATTGCTTCCTGGGTGATCTCTTCAGCACTGGCTTCAGGCATCCCCAAACGCAAGATGTAGGATTTGACCCGAGGGGCAAAGTGGGAGAACAGGCGAGCAAATTCAGACTTGTCCCGGCTTTCGGCCAGTGCAGTCAGACAGGCACTCCAGTCATCACGCACCTGCTTTCTCCTTTCCTCTGAGTCGCGCGCTCTGAGAGCGGCAGAATCAACAGCGGCAGCGTTCACATCGCCTCCTTCAGGCTGGTCTATCTGCATTTGCTCTCCATACGCGTGAGTGGATGTGGGTGGATCAGGCTTGATACTGATATTTCTGTTGTTGATACAGTATCGGCTTCACAATGTCGATGATCCAGCCATATCAGGGACGCGTAAGAGGCAGCAGATGCATTTTTTTGAAAAGGCCCCACGCATGAACGTTAAAGTGATCAGACCGTTGAAGATTGCCGTCATTGGCTCAGGGATCTCCGGGCTGTCAGCGGCATGGCTGCTCAACAGGCAGCATGATGTTACCTTGTTTGAGAAAGATGACCGCCCGGGCGGTCACTCCAATACCGTGACGGTCGCCACCGATGAAGGGGATATGGCGGTCGATACCGGCTTTATTGTGTACAACCCGGTCAACTACCCCAACCTGGTCGAGTTTTTTCGTACCCTGGGTGTGCCCAGCATGAATACTGACATGTCATTTGGCGTGTCCATCAATGCCGGTGCACTCGAGTACAGCGGCTGTGGACTCGCTGGGGTGTTTGCGCAAAAACGCAACCTGTTGCGCCCCGGTTACTGGAAAATGCTGGCGGACCTGATGCGCTTCTATCGCGAAGCTCCAGGCTTGATTGATGATCCGGAGGTGCAACCGCAGACTCTTGGTGAAATGTTGTACAGCCGCGGCTACGGTCGTACCTTCATCTATCAGCACCTGATTCCCATGGGAGCCGCGATCTGGTCCACTCCCGCCGATCAGATGCTGGACTACCCGGCGGTGACCTTTCTTCGTTTCTGTCAAAACCACGGTCTGGTGCAGCTGAAGGATCGCCCCCAGTGGCGCACGGTAGCCGGGGGCAGTCGCGAGTATGTGCAGCGGATCTGTGATGAGCTCAAGGGCGGGGTGCGCCTGAACAGCCGCATTCACCGCATTCACCGCCGAGGAGGTCAGGCGGTGGTCGAATTCATGCATGGCGAGAGTGAAAACTTTGACCATGTGGTGCTCGCCTGTCATGCCGATCAGGCACTGGCGCTGCTGGCTGATCCCAGCCCGGATGAGAAGCGCCTGTTGAGCTGCTTTCCCTATCAACGCAATCGTGCACTGCTGCACACCGATTCTGCATTGATGCCAAGGCGCGAGGCCGCCTGGGCCAGCTGGAACTATCTCAGCGACAGCCACAGCCCAGACAGGCTGCCAAGGGCGATTTCGGTCACATACTGGATGAACCGCTTGCAGCACCTGCCGCAGCAGCATCCTGTTTTTGTGACCCTGAATCCGGTTGAAGAGCCCGCTGAAGGCAAGATTTTGCGCAGCTTTCTGTATGACCATCCGGTGTTCAATCTGGACTCCATCGCAGCACAGAAAGAGTTGTGGTCGCTGCAGGGTAAGCAGAACACCTGGTTCTGCGGTGCCTATTTCGGTTACGGCTTCCATGAGGATGGCTTGCAGTCCGGTTTGGCTGTAGCTGAACAGCTCGGTGGCACGAAACGTCCCTGGACGCTGGATGATCCCAACAGCCGCATCCATGTGCAGCCGCCTGAAAAACCGCGGGTTGTATGGTTGCATGGGGCTGTGGCATGACACACTCGTGCCTGTACGCCGGTCAGGTGATGCACCACCGGATGAAGCCGAAGAGGCATCGCTTCATCTACCGTGTTACCTCAATGTTGATCGATCTGGATGAGCTGGATCAGCTTGGCCGCACACTGAAGTGGTTTTCGCGCAACCGTTTCAATCTGTTTTCATTCCATGATCGTGACCACGGTGATGGCAGTAAGCAGCCGCTGGTCGAGCAGGTAAGGGCTGTGCTCCGTGAGAGTGGCATTGATACCGGTCAAGGCTCGATTCGTCTGCTGTGCTACCCGCGACTGCTGGGCTATGTGTTCAATCCCTTGAGCGTCTTCTACTGCCATGACGAGTCCGGCCAGTTGCGTGCGATCCTGTACGAGGTGAGCAACACGTTCAATCAGAAGCACAATTACCTGATCCCGGTAGACCATGCGGCGTCCGATCAGATTCGTCAGTCCTGTGACAAGGATTTTTACGTGTCTCCGTTCATCAGCATGGAAACACGTTATCACTTTCGCATGCAGCCGCCCGGCAGCCGGATTGCGGTATGCATACGTCAAACCGACAGCGAGAGCGCCGTACTGCACGCGACCTTCACCGGGCAGCGCCGCGAACTGAGTGATCAGGCTCTGCTGAGAACCTTTTTCAGCCACCCGTTGATGACGCTTAAGGTGATTGCCGGCATTCACTGGGAGGCGCTGCTGATCTGGCGCAAGAAGGTTCCGTTGCAGCCTCGCCCGACACCGCCGGCACATCGCACCACACTGGTCAGTCAGACAGGGGAGCAACACTGATGAAACATTCACCTACACCCAGTCTCAGTACACAGGATTCCCTGTCGCGTACCGGCTGGCTGAATCGCTGGTGCCTGCAGGCCCTGCTGGATCATCTGCCTCGGATCGAGTTCGGTACCCTGGATCTGCAGTTGCCTTCAGGTCAACTGCTGCAGTTTGGTCAGGCCCGAGAAGGTGAGCCGCGTGCAGAAATCCGCCTGCATCATTACCGTGCCCTGCGCCGTCTGCTGCGTGGCGGCGCCATAGGCTGGGCCGAGGGGTACATGGAGGGCGACTGGGACAGCCCGGATCTTGAGTCGCTGCTGCGGTGGGCGTTGGGCAATGAAAGGGCGATGCAGAATCTGATTCGCGGCAACCTGCTGCTGCGCCTGTTCAACCGCCTGCGTCATCTGCGCCGTGCCAACACCCGCAAGGGCAGTCGACGCAATATCGCCTATCACTATGACCTGGGCAACGACTTCTACCGGCTTTGGCTGGATCGCAGCATGACCTATTCCGCTGCCCTGTATGAAGATGTGGATGCGCAGGGGCAGGAAGCGCTGTACCGGGCACAGCTGGCCAAATATCGGCGTATCGCCGAGATGCTAGAGCTGCAGCCTGGACAGCGGGTGCTTGAGGTCGGTTGTGGCTGGGGTGGTTTTGCCGAATTGGCGGCGCAAGAATACGGTGTCGACGTGCACGGGATTACCCTGTCCACCGAGCAGCTGATCTATGCCCGTGAGCGGATCGAGAAGGCCGGGCTGAATGAGCAGTGCCGCTTTACCCTGACCGATTATCGCGATGTGGATGAAACCTACGATCATATTGTCTCGATTGAAATGTTCGAGGCGGTGGGTGAAGAGCACTGGCCGGTCTACTTCAACCAGCTCAAGCGCTGCCTCAGGCCCGGTGGTCGAGCGGTACTGCAGATCATCAGTATTGAAGATCAGCGCTTTGAGCGCTATCGCAACAGTGCCGAGTTTATTCAGACCTATATCTTTCCCGGCGGCATGTTACCCGGCCCGGCCCGTTTGCGAGCCGAGATCGCCGCGGGTGGTCTGCAACTGCAGCAGGAGCACACCTTTGCACTGGGTTACGCCCGTACTCTGCGGGAATGGCACCACAGCTTCATCGAACAGTGGCCCAGGGTTCAGGCTCAGGGGTTTGATGAGCGCTTCCGCCGCATGTGGGTCTATTATCTGGCCTACTGCGAGGCTGGCTTTCGCCACGGCAGCATCGATGTGGGCCTCTATCAGCTGAGTCGCTGAGATGAAGGCTGCCAGGCTTGGCCGCCAAGAGCTGTTCAACTATGCTCTGCCCGCACTGCCGCTGGCGGTGCCAACGGTTGGTCTCTATGTTCTGTTGCCAACCTGGTATGTGGAGCAGGGCGGTCTGGCGCTTTGGCTGGTCGGGCTCATTCTGATGCTGGCCCGGGTCAGCGATCTGATCACTGATCCGCTGATCGGCTACTGGCTGGATCGAGGCCGGCCGGTGCGCTATCGGCAGTTCATACTGGCCGGGGCAGTGTTGTGTCTGCCCGGGCTGGCACTGCTTGTACTGCCGCTTGCCGGCTTTCACGCGCTGTCCCTGCTGCTGGGATCAATGTTGCTCTATCTTGGCTGGACTCTGGTGCAGGTGCCTTACTTGAGCTGGCTGGCGGCTCTCAGCCCCGAGTCGTATCAGCGGGCTCGCGCTGCCAGCCTGCGTGAGGGCTTCGGCCTGATAGGGCTGTTGCTGTCGGCGGTTCTGCCGGCGGCCGGTTTAATGCTCGCGCTCAGCACACAGCAGGTACTTTGGTTGATTGCCGGTTTTACGCTCTTGCCCGGTGGCTGGGCGCTGTGGCGTCTGCTGCGCTATCTGGAGTTGCCGGCGCAGGAGATGTCGAACCACTCCGGTACCGACTGGAGCAGTCTCTGGCGCAACCGTCCCGCTCGTATTCTGCTGCAAAGCTGGTTCTGGAACGGCATTGCCAACGGCGTACCGGCGGTGCTGTTTCCGCTCTATGTCACGCGTAACCTTGCGGGCAGTGAAGCTGACCGAGGCTTGCTGATACTGATCTATTTCGGTGCAGCGGTGCTGTCGTTGCCGCTTTGGCTGGGCCTCAGCCGCGTGTTCGACAAGGCTGACCTGTGGCGCAGCGCCATGCTGTTTGCCGTCGGTGCCTTCCTGCCTGCAAGTTGGCTGGGAGCCGGTGATCTGTACTGGTTCATGCTGGTCTGCGTACTCACAGGTCTGGCGCTTGGAGCCGATCTGGCATTGCCCCATGCGTTACAGGCAGAAGTCTGTGATTGGGACCGTTTCCGCCATCGTCGTCAGCGCAGAGGGTTGCTGTTCGCGTGCTGGAATGGTGCCAACAAACTGGCATTGGCACTGGCCGCTCTGATCGGGTTCGGCCTGCTCAATCTGGCTGATGGGCTTGTGCCCGAACATTCGGATCTGCTGTTGGCGCTTTTGTATGCAGGCATCCCCTGTGTAATGAAATTGATAGCCATCTGGCGGCTGCGACACTACCCGCTGAGAACGCGGCTGCATGCCAGATTGGTGCAGCGCCTCCAACGGCCGTTGCCGGAATGATCTGTAGGCCAGCCGTGAACGTAATGCAGTGCATGTCGTACCGGTGTGCGGCGCAAAGGAGACCGCCATGCGGATATTCGCTTTTCTGTTTGTGTTGACCACTGTTTTGATAACCGGATGCTCACCCATGAATACTGACCGATTGAGCCAGCAGGACCCGACCCTCAAGATCGAAGAGTTCTTTGATGGCAAGGTGTACGCTTGGGGGATTTTTGAAGATCGATTTGGCAATCTGCGGCGGCAGTTTCAGGTCGAGATCGATGGTGACTGGGATGGGCAGCGGCTGGTGCTGGACGAGAAGTTTCTGTACAGCGATGGTGAGCGCGATACCCGAGTCTGGACCATCGTGCCCAAAGGCGAGGGTGAGTACGAAGGCCGTGCAGGGGATATTATCGGGACTGCACAGGGCTACAGTGAGGGTAATCGCCTCAACTGGCGCTATCGCATGGAGCTGAAAGTGGGTGATGGCAGCTGGAAAGTCAGTTTCGATGACTGGATGTATCTGCAGCCCGGTAACGTGCTCGTTAACCGGGCCGGTGTGAACAAGTGGGGCGTTCAGCTCGGGGTGGTTACCCTGTTTTTCATGCGTGCCGAGCAGCTGAAGGAGGCGCCGTTCGCCCTTTGACCGCAGTGGTCTGCAGCCCTAGCCTTCCAGTTTCCAGCGCAGGGTTTCGCCGGCGCGCAGTGGCACGATGGTCTCCTGGCCGAAGGGCATTTCAGCAGGTACCTGCCATGGCTGTTTCACAAGCGTGATGCTGTCAGTGTTGCGCGGCAGGCCGTAGAAGTCCGCTCCGTAGTGGCTGGCGAATCCCTCAAGCTTGTCGAGTACACCCAGGTCTTCGAATATTTCGGCATAGAGCTCAATGGCTGCATAGGCGCTGTAGCAACCGGCACAGCCGCATGCGTTTTCCTTTGCGCCCCTGGCGTGGGGTGCCGAGTCGGTGCCGAGGAAAAATTTGTGGCTACCGCTGACAACCGCGTCCTGAAGCGCCTGCTGGTGCACGTTGCGCTTGAGGATCGGCAGGCAGAACAGGTGCGGACGGATACCGCCCACCAGCATGTGGTTGCGGTTATAGGCCAAGTGTTGAACGGTAATGGTCGCACCCACGTTATCGCCGTGGGCATTCACAAATTCCGCGGCGTCACGGGTGGTGATATGTTCAACCACCAGTTTCATGCTGGCGTGACGGCCGGCCAGTGGTGTCAGGATCTCGTCCAGAAATTGCTTTTCACGGTCGAAGATATCCACATGGTTGTGGGTGACTTCGCCATGTACCAGCAATGGCATGCCGGCTTCGGCCAGCGCTGCGCAGATATCGTCCAGCTTGCCCAGATCGGTCACGCCTGAATCCGAGTTGGTGGTGGCACCGGCAGGGTAGAGCTTGACCGCGGCAACCCGCCCGCTGGCCATGGCCTCGGCAATCATTTCCGGGGTGGTGTTATCGGTCAGGTAAAGTGTCATAAGAGGGTCGAAATGGCTGCCCTTTGGTGCCTGAGCCAGAATGCGCTCACGGTAGGCCAGTGCCTGGGCGGCATCGGTTACCGGGGGGCGCAGGTTGGGCATTACAATGGCACGCCCCATCTGGCGAGCGGTGGCAGGTACAACATGTGTGAGCACCTCACCATCACGCAGATGCAGGTGCCAGTCATCGGGGCGGGTAATTGTCAGGCGTTCAGTCATGGGGCTATCCAGGCTGGTGGTAAAAAATGCAAGTATACCGGATTGAGCATGTGTTTCGCACAGCAAGTGGAGCCGTGGGCCTTTTCGAGGTTTAATAGCGGCTGTTGAGAGCCGACTGGATTGGTGGATGAATGTATACAGAAGATGATGTACGCCGGCTGACCTGGCAGTGTCGCCGTGGAATGCTGGAACTGGATGTGTTGCTGTTGCCGTTCATGCAGGACGCTTTTGCTGACCTTGCACTGGAGGATCAGCAGCGTTTTGTGAAGCTTCTGGACTGCGAAGACCAGGACATGTTTGTCTGGTTCATGCAGCGAGAGGAGCCTCAGGACGAGGACCTGAAACGTATCATAAGGATCATGCTTGAACGGGTTCAACCGGATTGAACTACAGCTGAAACCGGGGACCAGGCTGCACGTGCTGTGTCTGGTCCTGTGGGTTGCGGCAGAGTTGGCAGTCTGGCTGATGCTGCCGGATGTGGGCCTGCGGCTGTTGTCCATGCTGGCGCTGCTGGTTGTCATGCCTCTGCTGTGCTGGCCGTTACTGCATCCAAATGCAGATGATGCGGTCGCTGGGCTCGCATGGGAGCCGGATCTGGGCGACATGCAGTTGCTGACTCGCTCCGGTGACTGGTGCCAGGTGGAGCGGATCCCCTTCAGTTGTTCTGTGCCTGGGCTGATTCAGGTGCTCAAGTTGCAACGTGTGGATCGGGCGCGGCCAACCTGGCTGCTGATCACACCGGAGCAGATCAGCCGCACCGACGTGCGGCGTCTGCACGTGGTGCTCAGATGGGCGTCTCCACTCGCGTCGCGTCAGGCCACTGGAAGTTAGCCGGCGCCAGAACGGTATCACTGCGCTCGGCAGAGGGTTGCGGGTAGTCCAGCGTATAGTGCAGGCCGCGACTCTCCTTGCGGCGGATGGCGCTGCGGATGATCAGTTCGGCAACAGTGGCCAGGTTGCGCAACTCGATCAGGTCGGAGCTGACACGATAGTTGCTGTAATACTCGCTGATCTCCTGCAGCAACAGCTCGATCCGGTGTTGTGCCCGCGCCAGACGCTTGTCGGTGCGCACGATCCCCACATAGTCCCACATGAAGCGGCGCAGCTCATCCCAGTTGTGCGAGATGATGACATCCTCATCCGAATCGGTGACCAGTGATTCGTCCCAGCCCGGAATGTCGGGCAGTTCGGGCCGAGCCTGTGTCATGTCTGCCGTAATCGATCGTGCGGCAGCCCGGCCCGAAACAATGCACTCCAGCAGTGAGTTCGAAGCCAGCCGGTTTGCGCCGTGCAGCCCGGTGAAGGCGGTCTCGCCGATGGCGTATAATCCTGCCAGATCGGTCTGGCCATCCGCATCGGTAACGATCCCGCCGCAGGTGTAGTGAGCTGCCGGCACCACCGGGATCGGATCTCGGGTAATGTCGATGCCCAGCTCCAGGCAGCGCTGGTGAATGGTGGGGAAGTGTTCGCGGATAAAATCCGCGGGCCGGTGGCTGATATCCAGATAGACACAGTCACAGCCCAGCCGCTTCATTTCGTGGTCGATGGCGCGGGCCACAATATCACGCGGTGCCAGTTCGGCGCGCTCATCAAAGTGCTGCATGAAACGAGAGCCGTCCGGCAGCAGCAGTTTGCCGCCCTCGCCACGTACCGCCTCGCTGATCAGGAACGACTTGGCCTGAGGGTGGTACAGGCAGGTCGGGTGAAACTGGTTGAATTCCATATTGGCGATGCGACAGCCTGCACGCCAGGCCATGGCGATGCCGTCACCGGTAGAACCATCACTGTTGCTGGTGTACAGGTAGGCCTTGGCGGCCCCGCCGGTTGCCAGTATCACCTGTGGTGCCCGGAAGGCACGAATGTGGCCGCTGCGAATATCCAGTACATAGGCACCGATACAACGATTGTGTGGCAGTTTCAGCTTGCGCCGCGTAATCAGATCAATGGCAACATGGCGGTCCAGCAATGTAATGTTGGATGCCTTTTGAGCGCGGGCAAGCAGGGTTTCGTGTACCGCGCGGCCGGTAGCGTCGGTGGCATGGATGATGCGACGGTGGGAGTGGCCGCCTTCCTTGGTGAGGTGGTAGTGGTCCCCCTCGCGCGTAAAAGGCACGCCCTGATCGATCAGCCAGCGAATGCTGTCCGGGCCTTCCTGCACCATCCGCGTCACGGCATCGGGGCGGCTAAGGTCGGCTCCGGCGGTCAACGTATCGCGGATATGGTCTTCAAGGCTGTCGCCTTCCTCCAATACAGCGGCAATGCCGCCCTGAGCCAGCCAGGTAGAGCCGCTCTCGAAGCTGCCCTTGCTGAGCAGTGCAATCTGCAGGTGCCCCGGCAACTGCAGTGCCAGCGTCAGGCCTGCAGCACCACTGCCGATGATCAGTACATCGAAGTCCTGAGGGGGGCTCTGTGTTGTACTCATATTCAGATTCCGTACCTGTAGGGCGAACTATTATGCGGTCTTGCACAGACAAGTGTAAGGTTGCCGCAAATTTAAATTGTGTTGGAACTTCATCCCTGATTCAGGTTCATACCAGTTGCGAGCCTGCTCAAGACATGAGGTTGCAATGCATCAGGTCATCCATACATACTTTATTGAATCATGATCTCCTCGCATCTGCAGGAAAAACAGTCACAGTGACTTAAGGATACCGAGTGTCTAACGAGAGTCAGGCAGCCGCCGACCAGTTGCTGGTCAAGCGGGTTCAGGCTGGTGACAAACGTGCTTTCGACCTGCTGGTCAAACAGTACCAGCACAAGATCATCGGACTGATCGGACGTTATGTATACGATCAGCACGAGGCACTGGATGTTGCCCAGGAAGCTTTTATAAAGGCTTATCGAGCGTTGCCCGGTTTTCGTGGCGACAGCGCGTTTTATACCTGGTTGTACCGGATTGCGATCAACACCGCCAAGAACCATCTGGTTGCCCGCAATCGCCGGCCACCGGATGTGGACGTGGATGTGGACGATGCCCAGTACCTGGGGGCGGAGAATGAGCTGCGAGATCTGGAGACCCCGGAAAACGCACTCTACCGCGATGAGCTGGAACGTGTCGTCAAGCAGACGCTTGATCGTCTGCCGGAAGATTTGCGAGTGGCACTGACGCTGCGCGAATTTGAAGGCATGAGTTATGAAGATATTGCCAACGTCATGGATTGTCCTGTTGGCACGGTTCGGTCAAGGATTTTCAGGGCACGCGAGGCGATCGACAAGGAGATCGCGCCGCTGCTCAATAACAACTGAGAGATCATATGACTGCCGTTTGCAGCCATTCGGGGTAAGTCTATGCGAGAAGCGAATGAATCCATATCGGCACTCCTCGATGGAGAGGTCAGTGACTTCGAGTTGCGCCGCACACTGGAGCAGGTCGGGCAAGACCCGCAGCTGGGTCAGCAGTGGCATCGTTACCAGGTTGTGCGATCGGCTCTGAAGCGTGAAACGGTTGCCGCCATTGACATCGATCTCAGTGATCGGGTCATGGCTGCGCTGGAGCAGGAGCCGGTGTACCACCCAAGTGCGGATCAGCCGGATGAATCGTCACTGGGACAGCGTGCCTTCAGGCCGGTGTCCCGCTGGTGGCGTTCGGTATCCAGCATGGCGGTGGCGGCATCTGTCACTGCGGTGGTGATTCTGGGAGCAGGGTCACTCAGTGAAACCGGTGATACGGCACGCCCGACCTATACTCTGCCTGGGGCAACGGCCAGTGCCGATCTGATGCGCACTCAGCTGGGAACGCGCTCGGTTTCTCCGTCGGCCCGTTATGACTCGGCGGATGTAATCCGTCTGTCGGACGGGCTCAAACGTTACATCGACCAGCATCAGCATCTGCTCAGTACTCAGAAAGTGCCGCAGTGGACGACACGCTGGCTGCCCGAGGGGTACTCGATTGTACGCCATGAGCTTCTGCCTCACGGCGAAGTGATGGTGTTTGCCAATGCGCGTGATGCCTTTTCGGTCAGTGTTGAGGAGATTGGTCACCAGAGCATGCCCGAGGGGGTTGCTCAGGCCGATGGCTACATTGCAGTCGGCAAGCGGCGCGGAGAGCACTTCGTGACCGTGGTCGGTGATGTGCCGCTGATGATCGCGGATCGCATCGCCAGTGCGGTTCAGCCTGAGCGCTGAGCATGATTGAAGAAGTGGCGACCGTCACCTGGAGCGGCCAGGGGCTGGCGCGGGTTGAAGCGGCCCGTAACAGTGCCTGTGCCCGGTGCAGCAGTCGCTCGAACTGCAGCCAGGGTGTGCTGTCGCAGTGGTCACGCGGGCGTACCGTCGAGATCGAGGTGCTAAACCCTGACAACCTTTCACTGGTGCCTGGGCAGCAGGTATTGATCGGGCTTGAGGAGGGCGGTCTCATGCGTGCTTCGCTGTTGCTGTATCTGTTGCCCCTGCTGATGCTGGTGGCCGGTGCCCTGGTTGCCAGTATGCTGGGGGCCAGTGAGGCAATACAGATGCTGGCGGCTGCACTGATGCTGCTGGCCGGTTTTGCGGCGGTACGCTTTTTGACCCGAAACACGGCTGAACTCAGTCGCTATCAGCCGGTCCTATTGAAAATCCTGTAATCGACAAAAGGTGAAAATCAGTGAAAAGCATCAAGATCAGCCTTGGTTTCATGCTTGCCTGGCTTTGTGCCCCTTTGGTGAATGCGGCGGCGTTGCCCGACTTCACCGAACTGGTCGAGGAGACCTCGCCAGCGGTGGTCAATATCAGTACGGTCAGCCGCAGCGAACAGTCACTTTCGACCCCTTTTGGACAGTTTGAATTTCACGGCCCGCAAGGGGAAGATGTACCGGAAATCTTTCGACACTTCTTCCGTGACATGCCGCAGTTCCGTGAAGGACCTCGCAAGGCGCCTCGCTCTCTGGGCTCCGGGTTTATCATCTCCAGCGACGGCTACATCCTCACCAATCATCATGTGATCAAGGATGCCGAAGAGGTGCTGGTACGTCTCAATGACCGGCGTGAACTTCAGGCCGAAGTGATCGGCTCTGATGAGCGTACTGATGTGGCGCTGTTGCGGATTGATGCGCGCGACCTGCCGGTGGTGAAGAAAGGCCGCTCAGCCGACCTCAAGGTGGGTGAGTGGGTACTGGCGATCGGCTCTCCATTTGGTTTTGACCACAGTGTCACGGCCGGTATTGTCAGTGCCACCGAACGGGCGCTGGCCAATGAAACCTACGTACCGTTCATCCAGACTGATGTAGCGATCAACCCGGGCAACTCCGGTGGGCCGCTGTTTAATCTCGAGGGTGAAGTGGTGGGGATCAATTCCCAGATCTACACCCGCTCTGGTGGTTTCATGGGGCTTTCGTTCGCCATCCCGATCGATGTTGCGATGGATGTGGCTGACCAGCTGAAAAACCAGGGGTTTGTACAGCGTGGCTGGCTGGGCGTAATCATTCAGGAGGTCAACCGCGATCTGGCCGAGTCGTTTGGGCTCAAGAAGCCCGCAGGTGCACTGGTAGCCAAGGTCTTGCCAGGCAGCCCGGCACAGTCCGGTGGGCTGCAGGAGGGGGATGTGATTCTCAAGCTCAATGGCAAGTCCGTTGAACTGTCCTCAGATCTGCCGCCGCTGGTGGGCCGCATCAAGCCGGGCCAGACGGCACGTCTTGAAGTGATGCGCTCAGGTCGGCGTGAAGTGGTAGAGCTGGTCATCGGCACCATGCCGGATGAAGAGCAGCAGGCATCCCGCACCGCTGACAAGCCGGCTGAAACGGGTCGTCTTGGGCTGGTCGTGGCGCCGCTGGATCCGACCCTGAAAGACAAGTGGGCCATCAGTTCAGGCGTCATGGTGCAGCAGGTCATGGAAGGGGCCGGACTTCAGGCGGGTCTGGTGCGCGGCGATGTCATCACCATGCTGAACGGGCAGCGAATCGAGACGGTTGAGCAGTTTGAGCAGGTTGCGTCTTCACTGCCGGAGGGGCGCTCCGTACCGCTCAGAATTGTGCGCCGCGGCAGCCCGCTGTTCATTGCCCTCAAGATTGAGTGACCCTTCTCCCGGGGAGCAAGCCTCCCCGGGTTTCTGTGCTTAATTCATAAACGACTAGAGTTTAGACCAAGCTGCTGCCGCAACCACGCCAGCATCAGCCCCTGCAGCTCGTTTGCGATCTCGGGCTTGGACAGGTAATCCATTGCCATGCCCTGCTGGGTGTCCATGCGGGCGATCACGGCGGCATCCATCGCCTTGGGGAAGTCGCCATTCATGACCGCAGCATCGGTGTTGTGGCGGATCTGATCCATCACGCTTTCATTCTCGGTCAGCTTGCTGGCCAGGCCCTGTACGAAGTCGAGCTTGTCGCCATCGGTGGTTTCGGTGCCGAACAGTTCGTTCATCTTCTCGACGATGTGTGACAGCAGATCGTATTCACCTTCCTTCGGCTTGCCGGTGCCCACGGCGGTGGTGCCGGTGATGTATTGGCCTTCACCGTCCTTCAGCTTCAGGTCCTGAGTGCGCTTCTGCTTCAGGTTGTAGTGGCTCAGCGCCACGGCGGTTAGGTCGATCTCATCCTCTTCGATCACTTCCTGACGCAGCAGCGGCAGCAGGTGGCGTGCGTAGACGTTGAGCTGTTCCAACGCAGGGTCTTCAAATGGCGTGATCTGGCTGATGAACTCGTAAAAGCGGATATAGCTGTTCACGTCTTTCTTGAACAGATCCAGGCTGTCGCGGGTTTCCTCGGCGGCTTTCACCGAGCGTTCGGCATTGACACGTTCGCTGTCGCTGCCGGATTGGATAAAGCGCTTGAGCTGGATACGGGCATCGCGCAGCACTTCGTTGGCATGGCGGTAGCGCTGGATAAAGCGATCCACGGCAGGCTTGATGTAGCCGGTTAGTGCCTCGGCACCGCGCTTGGGGTCGAAGTAAGCATCGGCAAAGGCTTCCACCTCATGCCACTGGAGGATGCTGTTCTCCAGCAGCTTGTGCTGCAGGTCATAGACCAGGTTCGGGTCCGAGGTCTGATCGAGCTGGGCGGTTTCAAAGTATTTCTGGAACTCAGCCAGCACCTCCTGCGGGTCGTTGGTGAAGTCCAGCACATAGGTGGTGTCCTTGCCCGGATAGGTGCGGTTGAGCCGTGACAGGGTCTGGATACAGTCCACGCCGGTCAGTTTCTTGTCCACGTACATGGCGCAGAGCTTGGGTTGATCAAACCCGGTCTGGAACTTATTCGCCACCAGCATCACTTGATAGTCGTCAGTATCGAACGCCTTGCGCATATCACGCCCCTTGAGGTCGGGGTTCATATTGCGCTCAGTGAAGGGCTCGGGGCCACTTTCAAGATCGTTGACCTCACCGGAGAAGGCCACCATAGCCTGAATGCGCTCGTAGCCCTGCTCTCTGACGTACTTGTCGAACGCCAGCTTGTAGCGCACCGCTTCCACGCGGCTGCCGGTGACTACCATCGCCTTGGCTTCACCCGCCAGCAGGTGCATCACGTTCTCGCGGAAGTGCTCGATGATTACCTGCACCTTCTGGCCGATGTTGTGCGGATGCAGGCGGACCCAGCGTGACAGCCGGGTTTTGGCCTTCTTGCTGTCCACCTCCTGATCGGCGTCCTGCTGCATCGCCAGCCGGTACGCCAGCGAGTAACTGGTGTAGTTGCGCAGCACATCGAGGATAAAGCCCTCTTCAATCGCCTGGCGCATGGAATACACATGGAAGGGGTGGGGCGGGTTGTCGTCGCTGATCGGCATGCTCGGGTCTTCTGGGCGGCCGAACAGCTCCAGCGTCTTGGCCTTGGGGGTCGCGGTAAAGGCGAAATAGCTGATCTTGTCGGAACCGCCACGGGCTGCTAGGGTGGCGTTCATCACGTCCTCGGCAGACAGTTCCTCCTCGTCCTTCAGCTGCTCCGCCATCAACACTTCGCGCAGCTGGCGCGCGGTGCTGCCGGTTTGGCTGGAGTGGGCTTCGTCGGCAATGACGGCAAAGGTGCGATCCTGCAGGCCGGTGCTTTCCTGTATCGCCTTGAGCACATGGGGGAAGGTCTGGATGGTGACGATGATAATCGGCGTGCCCCGGCTCAGGGCATCAGCCAGTTGGGCCGACTTGCTGCCGTCGCCTTCTTCGCGGTTGATGCGGCTGACAACGCCGGATTTGTGCTCAAACTGGGAGATGGTCTCCTGCAACTGGCTGTCCAGCACGGTGCGGTCGGTAATCACGATCACCGAGTTGAATACCTTGTTGCCCTCAGCATCGCACAGGCTCGAAACCTGATGCGCCAGCCAGGCGATGGAGTTGGACTTGCCGGAGCCAGCCGAATGCTGGATAAGGTACTTGTGGCCAGTGCCTTCCACGCGCGCGGTGTTGAGCAGTGTCTGCACCACCGCCCACTGGTGATAACGCGGAAAGATCATCGTCTCTTTGGTATGGATATGGCCCAGCTCGTCGAACACCTCTTTCGACTCCAGATGCACAAAACGGTGCAGCAGCTTGAGCCAGTTGTCGGGCTGGAATACCTCGTTCCACAGATACTCGGTGGCATAGCCCTGTTCGCCATTAACACTGCCAGGCTGATCATTACCCGCGCCGCCCGCCGCCGTGCCCCGGTTGAAGGGCAGGAAGAAGGTATCCTTGCCGGCCAGTTTGGTGGTCATCGCCACCTCAAACTGATTCACGGCAAAGTGAACAAGGGCACCGCGCTTGAACTTCAGCAGCGGCTCGTCCTTGCCGTTGGTTTTCGGCTTGCGGTCATAGCGGTACTGCTTCTTGGCGTTCTCCAGACTCTGCTTGAAGCAGGATTTCAGCTCCAGCGTGGCTACAGGCAGGCCGTTGACGAACAGTGTCAGATCGATGCGGCCATCATAACCGTGGGGGCTGTAGATTAGCTCCGGCACCACCCGCAGGCGGTTGGCGGCATAGCGCTGTTCCAGCTCGGGATTAAGGCTGTTGTCCGGCTTGAAGGTGGCCACTTTGAGGCGCACGCCGCGATCTTCGATCTGGTTACGCAGCAACCAGAGAGTGCCCTTGCGGCTCAGACTGCGCTCAGCAGCGTTGAGCAGATGATGTTCCGGTTCTCGGCCGTAGATCTTGCAGAACTTGGCCCAGGCGTCAGGCTGGGTCTCCTGCACATAGGCGATCAGGTCGTCCGGGTAGAGGGCGCGTTTGCGGTCGTACTGGCTCGACTGCCCCACCTGCCAGCCCTGCGCCTGCAGGGCGGCGATGATATCGTTCTGAAATGCCAGTTCGCGGCTGTCAGCCATGACGGTTCCTCTTCCATGTGTCTGCTGTTATTAAAGCTGGATGTGCCAGCGGGTTATTGCCGTTGCCGGTACATCGTTCAAATATTGCCGGTCTGGTTAAGCGTGCGCTACCTCGGCCAGCGACTGAACCGATGCCAGGTAGCCGTTATCGGCATGCTCTACTTCCCAGACATCATATCGAGTCTGCATGGTGAGCCAACTGGCGACCGAAGTGCCGGTTGCCTTGGCGATACGCAGCGCCAGCTCTTTGCTGCAGGCTGCATGGCCATTTACGAACAGCGACAGGTGCTTGCGGGAGACTCCCATCGCCTTGGCCGCGGCCGTTACGCTCAGGCCCAGCGGGTCGAGTACGTCAGCCTTGAACACAACACCGGGATGAACCGGCTTGCGGGTACGAATGCGCGTCATGGTGCACCTCTCAGTGGTATTGTTCATAGTCCACGACAATGGCATCGCCATCATCAAACTCAAAGGTAAGGCGCCAGGCGCCCGACACATCAATCGCGTACCGCCCCTGCATCTTGCCTTTCAGGGGATGCAGGCGATAACCCGGCAGATTCATATCCTCCGGGGAGGTGGCGGCATCCAAACGATCAAGGCGGGTTTCCAGCTTGGTGGCATGCTTCGGGTTGATGCCCTTGGTCGTGCCGTCATAGAAGAAGTCTTCCAACCCTTTGTGCCTGAAACTCTTGATCGCCATCCGATACGCCTTGTTGCGTTACCTTTTAGGTAACATTATAGGCATTTATACTGAGAAAATGCCAGCCGATCTGGCCCAGGCAGAGTTACTGCCTGTATCTGCTGAAGTTTCAGTGGTTTCGCGTTCAACCTGCTGTGCCTGCCACTCACCATAAGTTGTCTTGCTGCCTTCAACAAACCAGCTGATACGACCGTTGGCACTGCGACCGGAAACCACAGCAGCGGCAGCGCTGGGGCTGGAAAAGGCATGATCCTTGGTGAAAGTACAATATTTACCTTCGCCTTCGACCAGTACAGCATCGCTGATCAATTGGTCATAAAGTCCCTTGTATCCCCCGTCGATACCCACCCATTGAGTACGTGCTTGTGATCCAGCCAGCACGATGAAGTCACTATCCACTTCCTGAGCCTTTGCGGTGATATTGTGGCGTGGCAGTGTCAGCTCGAAGGTAGGGGAGGGCAGCGTGGTGTTGGCGCTGCTATCAGCGTGGACTGGCTTGGTGGCGGCCTCACGCAGGAAGTCGAACCCTAACACCGGCAGGATGGTGCGGATCTGTTCGATGAAGAACGCCATGTCGGCCTGATCGGCTTCCGGCAGGATTGTGTAGTCGTGGGCTGTGCCATTTTTCAGGCCGCATCGACCGGAGGCTGTGGCCAGGGCGATCAACCGGCTTTCCAGATACTTCACATGGGCCTTGGTCAGGTTCTGATCCTTGCTCGTGATCAGGCAGACCCGTTCCCAGAAATCTTTCCCGCCTTTGTCCTCGGGCTGGTTGTGCTGTTTGAGGCGCTTGGCCACATCGTCGGACTCGCCGATATAGACCAGCGGACGTGCAGTATTGTCCGGGTCTGGCCCCACCAGAAAGTAGATCCCGGTACGGCTGCACTCGGGGCGTTTCACCAGCTCCGACAAGCGCGTGCGCGGCCCAGTCAGCGAATGGCCGGTCCAGTTCATGATTTCGGCGGTCAGTAGCCCGTTGGGGCTGCCATCGACCAGAAAGAGGCGAATACTGCGTCCTTGCGTCATGGTGACTCCTATACTCGATACTCAGCGGATTGCTCTGCAGCCATAGGTAGGTCGGGTTCGATGGCTTGGGGGCTGGTGTTTGGCTGCCAGTTGCGCACATCGATCTTGCCGGTAACGGCGGCGGAGATCAGGGCTATGCGGCGTTCTTGGAGTAACTGGATCTGCCGCTGAGTTAGCACCATCAGATCGGCATACTTCTTTATAACATCACTAACATACTCGGAGATTGCATGCTGCTCGCCAGTTGATGGAACGGGGAGCTTTACAAACTTCACCTCAGAGCAGTTTAAGTGCGGGTGCATGCCTCCTGTTCGGATCGAGTAAAGAACAGACTGCCCATACGCAGAGCGAAGAACGAGGGAGAGGTAGTCACCCGAGATCTTCTTTTTGATCGGTTGAAGGATGATCAGTGCGTGGCAGTTGTAGCCTTCTTCGCTGTCCGAAACTAATCCTACATCACCTGTTCCCGCACCCGTCTGAACCACGAGAACATCGCCTTTTTTTAGAATTGATTTCTTATGCTTCAGGCTCCAGATGCCGGTGACAAAGTAGCCCCCATCGAAGTTAATCTTTCCGTTCTTGATGTGGGTTGCCTGTACGTAAGGTGTTCCAGATTCAACCAAAATGTCACGAGTTGGCCCTACATACCCATTGGTGATCTTCTGCGTGGCCTGATTGACTGCCAGAACGTCCCAATGCTCCGGCACCTGTCCCAGCCACTCTACGCCGGAGTCTTTCATCGGCACATTGGGATCAAGGCCCTTGGTGACGGCATGAGAGATCACAGCCTGGCGCTTTTCCTTCAGTAACTCGATCAGCCTCTGCTGCTTTTCGATCAGCCGGTCGATACGGGCGGTTTCGTGGTCGAGGAAGGCGGCGATGGTGCGTTGTTCAATCAAGCTAGGGCGAGAGCAGGTAAGGTTTCCCATGAACTCCCAGCTGGCTCTGGGCATTTTTGCGCCGTAGGTTGATCCATCAACAATGGATATAAACTCCCTTGTGAGCATCTGGTACTGAAGGTAGCGACTGTCATTATGTAAAGGCCGCAACACGTGGAAATCACCCACTGCTTCCCCTTCAGATTGCGCTAGAAGCACTTTCGCCAAGTAAGGACGTAACTTGCCAAACAAAAGATCACCCGCAATAAACCTGGTCCCATCGCCTTGAAATTCACTATCTGTTACCTGCAACTTACCTGTCCAGCTCTCAATATTTTCCAGACCTAAAGGGTTTCGACGATCAGTAGCTTTCTCCGTTACGATGGGAGCAAGGTACTTTAATCTGACGCCACCCCAATTGGTTGGTAGCTTACCCAACCACTCAACCCCCGAATCCTTATACTCCGGATACGCCTGATATTTACCGCTCATACCTGATCTCCTTTCAGTGCGTTCCGGGTATAAAAGTCCTGTTCAACCCGGCGCTCGCTCTGGCTCAGAGCAATTTGATCATGGACGTTGGGCAATTGCGTCAGCAGTGCTGTCACTTTTTCGTAGGGGCGTTTGAACAGGGTTTCGTAGTCGACAATACCCACGTCGACCCAGGCATTCGGCACATGGGATAGCACTTCGCAGCCGAAATAGGCGTTTGGCCGTGCAACGGAAATGAAAAACCCGCACGATTTGAGCATACCAACCGGGGAGGGCATAGGCTTGGCGGGTGTATTAACCGGGAAAGAGTAACCCGCCGGTTTGAGGATACTGCGGGCAGCATAGCCTTGGCGGGTGTTGTTGTAGAGCATTTTGGCCTGCAAGGCGCGGAAAGTAAACAGTCGAGTAGCCATCACGGGCGCACCTCATTCAATAGGGCCTGTCCCTTTTCGCTGGTACAGTAAGCCTGCTGTTTGTGAAACCTCACAGGGCTGGGCAGCACCGCAATCAGGCTTTTCGGTAGCAGAGCAATTGGCTGTTCTCTATCCTGCTCCAACTTATCCGTATCCGACACCAGCCTGTCCGCATTCCCGCCCAACCTATCCGAATTTGCCTGTGTAAGTATCATTCGACGCCCTCCATGGAGCCAAACGCCTGCTGCCAAAAACTCAGCTTCTGCCATTCATCAGGGAAGCCCATATGCGTGCGAGATACATTGGGAAATCGCTCCATCAACTGCTGGAGCTTCACCGCCCAAAGGCTTTGCGGGCTTACCACCTGCAACAGAGCTTCGATCACCACAACCTGCGCATATAAACGCCGCCGTGGGTCAATCTGCTGTTCAGGATGATAGCTGGAGTGCACAGGTATCGAGCCGGGTATCCCCGGCCATGGCCGATTCACCTTGCGCGGAATTTCTGGGCGACTGCCAAATTCACGATTCCACACGCGGGCATGGTGGGCACATGAGTTCCTCAAGTCTGACAGGCTGCGAAACCAGGACTTGAGCACTGGATGCTTCCAACCGAAATGTGCTTCTATTCGTTGCCTGTCATCCGGTTTGCGCAGGTTCGCAAACAGAATTGATACTTCCTTGAATGACAATATCTCGACTGCCATCCAAATCGGTGGTTGAGCCGGCGCCGCTTTGTAGCGGGTTCTGTAATGGGTAAGGAAGGTTTCAGCCAAGGGTCCGTCAGCAGGCTGGGCCAACTTTTGATACAGCCAGGTGTAGTTGTAACGATCATTGAATACGCCTTCCTGCAGATAGCCATGGGCGCCATGATGTTCTGCAAGGGTGTTTGCCAACTGACTGCGCAGAGCAACTTCTATGCGTTCTATCGCGTCCAGCAGTAACAGTCTAAGTTCTCGGTCGAAGATGTAGAGATCCAGAATGTCGTCAAAGCAGGTACCGGGACGAAATTGATGGCTACCACCCGACCGGTAATATGCACGGGTATAGGCTGATAACCTGAAATAACTGATATTGGAGAGGTAATGACGAGCGAGCGATTCATCAGGAATATGCAAACCCCGCTCACTCAACAAGTGAAGATGCTGATCTTGGGTCAGGGCAACTTTGTCATAGGTTGTCATTACTGACCACCAAAAACAAAAAACCCGCCAAAGTGTGCTTCAATGAGAGGCATGGCGGGTGTGTTGCAGATAATGCTAGGCATAGAGCCTGTCCCTGTCAAGTTCACACTTGTCTGCACCGCATCAAAAAAAGCCTGAGTGACCATCACGAATGCACCTCCGCCAGCAGCTCCATGATCTCACGGCTGACCTTGTCCAGGTCGGCGTCGATCTCTTCCAGTGCACGCGGTGGCTGGTACTGGTAGAAGTGGCGGTTGAACGGGATCTCATAGCCGACAATACCCACCTTGCCATCCTTCTCGTCGCATTTGCTCTCGTCGATCCAGGCATCCGGCACGTGGGGCAGCACTTCGCGGGCAAAGTAGTCGTGAATGTCTTCGCCCAGCGGTACGTTTTCGTTGTCGCGCAGGTCCGGGTTAGGCTCGGGTTCACCTTTTGTCTTGCAGACTTCCGCCTCGTCGTCCTGCTCACCGATATGCTTGCACAGCAGCTTGAACGCGGGCGCGGGCAGTTTGATCTCACCCGGCAACGCAGTGAGCTGCTTCTTGAACTGGGTGCGTGACAGCAGTCTGTCCTGATCGAATCGGCTCAGGGCGTCCAGAATCGCACTCTGCAGGCTGGCGTCCAGCTTCTCCCAGGCTTTGTCGGCCTGCAGGGCGGCGATGCGCTCGGCATCTTTCGGGTAGAACGCCAGTTTCAGCGGACGCTCGACGGTGATGCGGCGGTAGCCGAAGTCGGTGGTGTTGAACACCTTGGCAATGCCGGAGGCTTCCAGCTCGGCGCTGTCGTAACGGCTGTAGAGGCCGACGATCTTCTCCAGCGCCTCATCGTTGAGCTGCTTGCGCTTGGAACCCAGCGACTTGCGCATGGGGCTGTGCAGGTCGGTGGCGTTGATCAGCAGCACCTTGCCCTTGCGCTCCACCGGCTTGTGATTGGACAGCACCCAGATATAGGTGGCGATGCCGGTGTTGTAGAACATATCCGTAGGCAGGGCGACGATGGCATCGAGCAGGTCATGCTCCAGCACATAACGGCGAATCTCGCTCTCACCACTGCCCGCACCGCCGGTAAACAGCGGCGAGCCGTTGAGGATGATGCCGATACGGCCACCGGGGTTGGTCTCGGTTTTGGGTGCCATCTTGCTGATCAGATGCATCAGGAACAGCAGCGAGCCATCGGATACCCGTGGCAGGCCTGGACCAAAGCGGCCATTGAAGCCCTGCAGCTTGTTCTCATCCTTAATCACCTTCTCTACCTTCTTCCAGTCCACGCCGAACGGCGGGTTGGAGAGGCAGTAATCGAAGGTGTTACCGCGCAGCTGGTCGTTGGAGAGGGTGTTGCCCAGCTTGATGTTGTCGATCTCCTGCCCCTTGATCAGCATATCCGCCTTACAGATGGCGTAGGACTCGGGGTTCAGCTCCTGGCCGAAGGTTTTCAGGCTGGCGCGTTCGTTCAGCTCCAGCAGGTACTCCATGCCGCTGGAGAGGAAGCCGCCTGTGCCCGCTGTCGGATCGTATATGGTCTTGATGATGCCCGGCTTGGTCAGCGCCTCGTCGTCACCGCTGAACACCAGCGAGGTGGTCAGGCGAACGATATCACGCGGAGTGAAGTGCTCACCGGCGGTATCGTTGGCGCTTTCCGCAAAACGGCGGATCAGGTCTTCGAACACCAGGCCCATCTGGTAGTTGCTCACCGCCTCCGGCGACAGGTCAAAGTGGGCGAACTCCTGCACCACACGATACAGCAGGTCGGCTTCATCCAGCTTGTCGAGGCTGCTTTCAAAACTGAAATGCTCAAAGATCTCCCGCGCATCCTTCGAGAAGGCGCGCACGTAGCTGTCCAGGTTGTCGAAGATGTGTGTCTCACCCAGGTGCGCCAGATCCAGTTTGGATGTGTTGTAGAACGCCTTGTCGGCGGCATTGAGCAGCACCTTATGTCGCGCTTCTTCCGGCATCGCCTTGCTGCTTTCGGCCAGCGCCAGCACCTTGTCCTTGGTCGGCGCCAGCACGCACTCAAGGCGGCGCAGCACGGTAAACGGCAGGATGATGCGGCCATACTGCGACTGCTTGAAGTCACCGCGCAGCAGATCGGCCACCGACCAGATCAGGCCAGCCAGTGAAGCGGTAGAGGTGTTCATGGAAGCAGGGTCTTTGGGCAACATGCGGCGATCCTTGCAGCAGGCCGGGGCGGCCCACTCGGTTAACGGTTGATTCAACAATGCCTGGCATCATACCAAATTGGATGGGGTGGGGGAGGCATAGGCAGGTATCAGCATACATGGTTGATACGTCAGTCCTTGTCGTCTGGCTGTGAAGGGGGCTTCAGTTATGAGTGCCACAATCAGGTCGCTGGCGACAACAAACCCGCTTCGCGTTACAATGCTCGCCAATTTCGTTTTCTGCACTTAATGGCTACATTTTTTTCTTGTACATGGGTGCGTACATACTCCGGGTTTTGATGAATGTCCATCGCTGAAAAAGACTTAAAAATCAGTCACATACGTAATTTCTCGATCATCGCCCATATCGATCATGGCAAATCCACCCTGTCCGACCGCATCATTCAGATCTGCGGTGGTCTGAGCGACCGTGAAATGGCGGCTCAGGTACTCGACTCCATGGACCTTGAGCGCGAGCGCGGCATCACGATCAAGGCGCAGAGCGTTACCCTCGACTACACCGCGAAGGACGGCAATACCTATCAGCTCAACTTCATCGACACCCCCGGGCATGTGGACTTTTCGTATGAAGTGTCACGCTCGCTGTCGGCCTGTGAAGGTGCTTTGCTGGTAGTGGATGCTGCGCAGGGTGTTGAAGCTCAGTCGGTGGCCAACTGCTACACCGCCATCGAGCAAGGTCTGGAAGTGCTGCCGGTCCTGAACAAGATGGATCTGCCTCAGGCTGATCCTGACCGTGTGCGGCAGGAGATCGAAGAGGTGATCGGCATCGATGCCACCCACGCGGTCGCCTGTTCGGCCAAGACCGGTCTGGGTGTTGAGGAAGTGCTGGAAGAGCTGGTTCGGGTAATCCCTCCGCCGGAGGGTGACGTGGATGGCCCGTTGCAGGCGCTGATCATCGACTCCTGGTTCGACAACTACCTGGGCGTGGTATCACTGGTGCGCGTGATACACGGTACCCTGCGCAAAAAGGACAAGCTGCTGGTCAAGTCCACCGGTCAGGCGCATCAGGTGGATGCGGTGGGTGTCTTTACTCCGAAACGGAAGGAAACCGATCAGCTGCGTGCCGGTGAGGTCGGTTTTATTGTTGCGGGCATCAAGGATATTCATGGTGCACCCGTAGGCGACACCCTGACGCATTCCAAGACACCGGATGTGCCCAGCCTGCCCGGCTTTCAGAAGGTTCAGCCGCAGGTGTATGCCGGCCTGTTCCCGACCAGTGCCGATGACTATGAAGATTTCCGTGAAGCGCTGGACAAGCTGACCCTGAACGATGCCTCCCTGTTCTTCGAGCCGGAAACCTCCGACGCATTGGGCTTCGGCTTCCGTTGTGGCTTCCTTGGCATGCTGCACATGGAGATCATTCAGGAGCGCCTGGAGCGTGAATATGACCTCGATCTGGTCACAACCGCCCCAACGGTGGTGTACGAGCTGGAACTGAACAACGGTGACGTGGTTCAGATCGACAGCCCCTCCAAACTGCCGGACCCCTCCACCGTGCGTGAAATGCGCGAGCCGATCGTGCTGGCCAATATTCTGGTGCCGGACGAGCATCTCGGCCAGGTCATTGGTCTGTGTGTGGAAAAGCGCGGGGTGCAGAAAAACATGCACTTTGTCGGCAAGCAGGTTCAGGTCACCTACGAGCTGCCAATGGCGGAAGTGGTGCTGGACTTCTTTGATCGCCTCAAATCGTGCAGCCGTGGCTATGCCTCGCTTGAATATAATTTCCAGCGCTTTGAGGCCGCCAAGCTGGTACGCATGGATATCATGATCAATGGCGAGCGTGTGGATGCACTGGCGGTCATTCTGCACAAGGACAATGCGGTGTACCGCGGCCGCATGTTGTGTGAAAAGATGAAAGAGCTGATTCCGCGCCAGATGTTTGATGTGGCGATTCAGGCTGCCATCGGTGGCAAGGTGATCGCGCGTACCACCGTTAAGGCGCTGCGCAAGAACGTGCTGGCCAAGTGTTACGGTGGTGACGTCAGCCGCAAGAAAAAACTGCTGTCCAAGCAGAAAGAAGGTAAAAAGCGCATGAAGCAGGTAGGACGGGTCGAGATTCCTCAGGATGCCTTCCTTGCTGTACTCAAAGTTGACGGCTAGGGCAGGGATATGAATCTGGACTTCTCACTGATACTGGTACTGGTCACACTGTTGACCGGTATTCTGTGGCTGATCGACACATTGATGTTTGCGCCCCGGCGACGGGCGGCACTGGCACAGGCTGAACAGAGTGCCGGTGCGCCACTGCCGGAGGCACAGCAGATCAGCCTGTTGCGTCAGCCTGGCTGGGCCGACACCTCTCGCTCCATGTTCCCGGTATTGCTGGTGGTGCTGGTGTTGCGTTCGTTCCTGTTTGAGCCGTTTCAGATTCCTTCAGGTTCCATGCTGCCAACATTGAAGATCGGCGACTTCATTCTGGTGAACAAGTTTCATTATGGCCTGCGCCTGCCTGTACTGAATACGCGGTTTGTCAGCAATAATGATCCGCAGCATGGCGATGTGATCGTGTTCCGCTACCCGGAAGACACCAGTATCAACTACATTAAACGAGTAGTCGGTGTGCCGGGTGATGTGATCACCTATCAGGGCAAGACGCTGTTCATTAATGATGAGGCGCAGCCACAAAGCCTGATCGCACGTCTGCCGCCCGCCAACCCGGAGCAGCTGTTGCTGAGTGAAACGCTGGCAGGCGAGCCGCACCGTATTTACCAGGATATCTATCGGCCGGTCATGAACGGTCAGTGGGTGGTGCCGGAAGGGCATTACTTTGTTCTGGGCGACAACCGGGATAACAGCAAGGACAGTCGCTACTGGGGCTTTGTGCCCGAGGAACTGCTGGTTGGAAAAGCAACCGCTGTATGGATGCATTGGGACAGTTTTTTCAGTCTGCCCGATTTCAGTGATGTTCGTCGCATTAACTAGAGGATGGAAAGATGAACAACGGAGCTACACACTTTCAGCGCGGGGCCTCATTTACCTCGACTCTGGTCGGGTTGATTGTGGCGGGTATTTTCTTTGCAGTGGGGTTCAAGCTGTTCGGCCCCTACTGGGACCATGCCACGATCAACTCGATTGTTTCCAAGGTCAGTGAGGACCCGGATGAACTGTCCAAGTCGGTGCGCGAAATTCGTCGCGATTTTGACAAGAAATTCCTGATCAACCAGGTATCACTGCCGGAAAAGGATTCCCTGCAGGTACGACTGGAAGAGGGTGTGCTCTATTTTGATCTGGTCTATGAGGTCCGTGTACCAATGTTCTACAACGTTGATGCACTGGTTAAGTTTGAAGAACACTACGAAGCTGTTAAACCTTGATTAAACCTGCTGCTGAACTGGCCCGTAAACTGGGCAACCCCTGTGAAGACCCCGAGCTGTTTGAACTGGCACTGACCCATCGCAGCTGTGGTAAACGCAATAATGAACGGCTGGAGTTTCTCGGCGATGCGATTCTGAGTTTCGTCATCGCCGATGATCTCTATTCGCGCTTTCCTGATGCCCGTGAAGGTCAGATGAGTCGTCTGCGCTCCCGTGTGGTCAAGGGGGAAACGCTGGCCCTTATCGCACGTGAAATGGCGGTCGGTGATTATCTGCGCCTGGGCTCCGGTGAGCTGAAAAGCGGCGGCTTTCGGCGCGACTCCATACTGGCCGACAGCGTCGAGGCCATCATCGGTGCCGTTTATCTTGATCAGGGAGTGGAGGCCGCCAGAGCGTTTATTCTGCACTGGTTTGGGCCGCACCTGGAGCAGCTGGATCTGAATATTACCCTCAAGGATGCCAAGACCCGGCTGCAGGAGTTTTTGCAGTCACGTCGCTCGCAACTGCCTCAGTACGAGCTGGTATCGGTGGAAGGGGAGCCCCATGATCAGACCTTTCATATCCGTTGCGAAATATCATTGCTGGATGTGCCCACAGAAGGGCATGGCAGCAGTCGCCGTCAGGCAGAACAGGAAGCGGCCCGCGCCGCACTGGCGCAACTGGATCAGGAGGCTAGCGCATGAGTGAGTCAACACAGCGTTGTGGTTATGTGGCCATCGTGGGCCGCCCCAATGTAGGAAAATCGACCCTGCTGAACCGCATTCTGGGGCAAAAACTGAGCATTACCTCGCGTAAGCCGCAGACAACCCGGCACCAGATTCTGGGTATCAAGACCGAGGACGATCTGCAGGTGGTGTACGTGGATACACCCGGGCTGCACAAGGATGACAAGGGCAAAGCGCTTAACCGCTTCATGAACCGTACTGCGTCCGAGGCCTTGCGCCATGTGGATCTGGTTGTGTTCATGATTGACCGTACGGCCTGGACCGAAGAGGATCAGCTGGTCCTCGACAAGCTGGAGCACCTGCACTGCCCGGTGATTCTGGCGGTCAACAAGGTGGACCAGCTGAAAGACAAGGAAGCCCTGCTGCCGCAGCTTGAAGAGCTTTCGGCCAAGCGCCACTTTGACGTGATTATCCCGATCTCGGCTGAGAAGGGGCACAATGTCGAACGCCTTGAGCATGAAGTTGAATCGCGGATTCCCGAGGGCGTGCACCTGTTTCCGGAAGACCAGATAACGGATCGCAGCTCCCGCTTTGTAGCCGCTGAGCTGGTGCGTGAGAAGCTGATGCGCAATCTGGGTGAAGAAGTGCCCTATGGCACCACGGTCGAGATTGAAGAGTTCAAGCATGATGGTCGTGTACTGCATATCAGTGCGCTGATTCTGGTTGAGCGTGAAGGCCAGAAGCGGATCGTGATCGGTGACAGCGGTGCGGTGATCAAGACCATCGGTCGTGATGCCCGCATGGATATGGAAAAAATGTTTGATACCAAGGTCATGCTCAATCTCTGGGTCAAGGTTAAGCGGGGCTGGTCCGATAATGAACGGGCACTGCAGAGCCTCGGTTACAGGCATGAGTGATGAGCCAGCGGGTCGATGCGGCGGCCGCCTATGTTCTGCACAGCCGGCCCTATCGTGAAACCAGCCTGCTGGTTGATCTGCTGACGCTGGAGCATGGCAAGGTCAGCGTGGTTGCCCGAGGTGCCCGCAAACCGGGCTCTCGCCTGCGCTCCACGCTACAGCCGTTCCAGTCGCTTCAGGTTGGCTGGCAGGGGCGTACTGATCTCAAAACCCTGCGCATGGCTGAACCGGTCGAATCCCTGCTGATGCTGCAGGGTAAGGCGCTGCTGTGCGGACTGTATCTGAATGAGCTGCTGCAGCGCCTGTTGCGCCCGTTTGACTCTCACCCCCGGCTGTTCGTCTACTTCCGTTATGCACTCAATGAGTTGCGGCTGGGGCAGGACCTTGAAGGCGCATTGCGCACCTTTGAACGCCAACTGCTTGAGCAGCTGGGGTTTGCGCTGGACACTCGTTCACTTCAGCCGGGGTTGAGCTATCGTCTGGACCCGGAGCGGGGGCTGATCGTCTGTAATCGAGTGGATGCCTATCCGGCCGAACACCTGCAGGCCATTGCCGAAGACCATTATGATGATCCCGCCGTCCGGCGCAGTGCCAAGCGCCTGATGCGGAACCGACTTACACCACTATTGGGAGACAGGCCTCTGCGCAGTCGCGAGCTGTTTCTCAAGCGCAAGGGAGTACAAGATGACCGAGCCTGATCGCCTGTTGCTGGGCATCAATATTGATCACATTGCCACGCTGCGTCAGGCGCGTGGTACCCGTTATCCTGATCCGGTGCAGGCGGCGGCACTGGCGGAGGAGGCCGGAGCTGACGGCATTACCGTGCACCTGCGTGAAGATCGGCGCCATATTCAGGACCGTGATATCCACCTGCTGGCGCAGACCCTGCAAACCCGTATGAACCTGGAAATGGCCTTGACCGAAGAGATGATGCAGCTTGCCGAAGCGGTACGTCCGGCCCATGTCTGTCTGGTGCCTGAAAAGCGTGAAGAGTTGACGACCGAGGGTGGGCTGGATGTGCTCGGGCAGGAATCCCAGATCCGTGCGGCGTGCATGCGTCTGGCCGATGCAGGCTGCGAAGTCTCTCTGTTTATCGATCCTGATCCGGCGCAGATTGATGCCGCCGTACGTTGCGGTGCGCCGGTCATTGAACTGCACACCGGCAACTATGCCGATGCGGAAACCATCGTTGAGCGCAGTGAAGAACTGGAGCGCCTGAAAACCGCTGCACGTCATGCCTGGCAGCAGGGGCTGGTGATCAATGCAGGGCACGGGCTGCATTATCACAACGTGGAGCCGGTGGCTGAAATCCCGGAGCTGAATGAACTCAATATCGGGCACGGCATCATCGCCCGGGCGTTGATGGTGGGGCTGAAGCCAGCCGTGGCCGAGATGCGCCAGCGCATGATGGAGGTGCAACAACGGGTTCAATCAAGGCGTGATGCCCTGCGCTCATGATTTACGGGATCGGCACCGACATCGTCGAGATTGATCGCATCCGGCAGGCGCTGGCCAGAACGCCACGTCTGCCGCTGCGGATTCTCACGCCCGAGGAGCTGGATGCATTCAATAAGAGTGCGCGTCCGGAGGTGTTTCTGGCCAAACGTTTTGCAGCCAAGGAAGCGGCCGTAAAGGCACTGGGAACCGGAATAGGGCGCGGCATCAGCTGGCAACACTTTTCTGTTCAGCATGACGCGCTGGGCCGCCCTCTGTTGCGATTGGCGGGAGCGGCCGAAGCGCAGGCCCGGCAGCAGGGTATCAGCCGCTGGCATCTGTCCTATAGTGATGAACAGGCACTGGTGGTGGCCTTTGTGGTAGCTGAAGCCGGCTGAGATTGCCGTTGCCCATACGGCCTGATATTATCCCGACAATATTAGTCGGGAATAAGTAAGCCGGCTGTTATATCCATATTGAAGTACTGCTCAGGAGCACTCATGGCCATTGATTATCCAACAATTGCCGATTACGTCGGTCACACGCCGCTGGTCCGTCTGCAGCGTATTCCGGTAGCCAATGGCAACACCCTGTTGTGCAAGCTGGAAGGCAACAACCCGGCAGGCTCGGTCAAGGATCGCCCGGCACTGAGCATGATTGAACTGGCCGAGAAGCGTGGTGATATCCAGCCGGGTGATTGCCTGATTGAAGCGACTTCCGGCAACACCGGTATCGCCCTGGCAATGGCCGCCGCGATCAAGGGCTATCAGCTCAAACTGATCATGCCCGCCAATATGAGTTCCGAACGCAAGGCGGCGATGAGCGCCTATGGTGCAGAGCTGATCGAGGTGACTCAGGCCGAGGGGATGGAGCGGGCGCGTGATCTGGCCTTGGAGATGCAGGCGGCAGGAGAGGGCAAGGTACTGGATCAGTTTTCAAACGCCGATAACCCCGAAGCCCATTACCGCAGCACCGGCCCTGAGATCTGGCAACAGACACAGGGTACCGTCACCCATTTTGTCAGCTCCATGGGCACGACCGGTACCATCATGGGCGTGTCCCGCTACCTGAAAGAGCAAAACCCGGATATCCAGATTGTTGGCCTGCAGCCGCAGGAGGGATCGCAGATTCCCGGTATCAGGCGCTGGCCCGAAGCCTACCTGCCCAAGATTTTTGAACGCAGCCGCGTGGACCGGGTGATCGATATCTCTCAGCGGCAGGCAGAAGAGACCATGCGCGCGCTGGCGCGGCGAGAAGGCATTTTCTGTGGTGTGTCCTCCGGCGGTTCTGTTGCAGGTGCCCTGCAGCTGGCCGAGGAGGTCAGTAACGCGACCATTGTGTGCATCATTTGTGACCGAGGTGATCGCTACCTCTCCACCGGCGTGTTCGGCTAGCGCTCACGTCATCGGTCGTGCCCGTTGCGGACCGGTCAGGGAACTCGCTCGCACTGAGCGGTCTTAGGGAATAGAATGTGGCTCCATCCTGAGGGGGAGCCGCTGTTGCCGGCACTGGCCCGCCTTTCAGTTATGGTCGCCGGAGGCAAGACAGGAGTGGCGTTCAGCCATGGTGAAGGTTCGAGAAGAACACCCTATACGAGAAGATGGTACCGTTGATCTGGATCTCTGGCTGCTGCGTCTGCAGCAGCAGGTAGAAGTCAGCGATATCGACCAGATCCGTCAGGCGTGTCTGCTGGCCAAGCAAGCACGCGCTGCGGTTGCCGAATCGGATGATGACTGGTCACACAATACGGTTGGCAGCTTTCGTACCGGGCTCGAAATGGCCCAGATTCTGGCGGAGCTGCAGCAGGATCAGGAAACACTGATTGCGGCAATCCTTTACCGTGCGGTGCGCGAGCGCAAGCTCAGCCTGGAGCGGGTGCAGGAGCAGTTTGGTGAAACCATCGCGGGCCTGATCAACGGTGTACTGCAAATGGCCGCCATCGGCAGCCGCAAGAACCCTCGCTCGGATGATGGCGTGCTCGGCACCAAGATCGCTCAGATCGATAATGTTCGCAAGATGCTGGTGGCAATGATCGATGATGTGCGTGTTGCACTGATCAAGATTGCCGAGCGCACCTGTGCCATCCGTGGCGTCAAGGACGGCGACCGCAAAAAACGCTATCTGGTGGCGCGCGAAGTATTCGATATCTATGCACCTCTGGCACACCGGCTTGGCATCGGCCATATCAAGTGGGAACTTGAAGACCTCTCCTTCCGCTACCTGAAACCCAACGACTACAAGCATATTGCACGTCTGCTGGACGAAAAGCGTCTCGATCGCCAGCTGTTTATCAATCAGGTGGTGGAGCTGCTGCGCAGCCGACTGGAAGATGCCGGCATTGCCGGTGACGTGATGGGCCGCGCCAAGCATATTTACAGTATCTGGCGCAAAATGCAGCGCAAGAACATCGACTTCAGCCAGGTCTACGATGTACGTGCCGTACGCATTCTGGTGCCCGAGATTCGTGACTGCTATACCGTGCTGGGGATTGTGCACGGTCTTTGGCGCAATATTCCGCATGAATTTGATGACTACATCGCCTCGCCCAAGCCCAACGGTTATCGTTCACTGCATACCGCCGTGTTTGGTCCGGAAGGCAAGGTGCTGGAGGTTCAGATCCGTACCTTCGCCATGCATGAAGAGGCGGAGCTGGGCGTATGTGCTCACCACCTATACAAAGGCACGGACACCCAGGCCCGTGGTGATGGCTATGAAGAGAAAATCGCCTGGTTGAGACAGGTACTGGAGTGGCATGACGACCTGGGTGATACCGAAGCCCTCGGTGACATGTTGCGCGGTGATGTGGTGCAGGACCGGGTCTATGTATTCACGCCGGACGGACATGTGATCGACCTGCCACAGGGTGCTACGGCGGTCGACTTCGCCTATCGTGTGCATACCGAAGTCGGGCACCGTTGCCGGGGTGCGAAGGTCAACGGCCGCATCATTCCGCTCAACAAGGCGCTGAAGACCGGTGACCAGGTCGAAATCATGACCTCCCGTGAAGAAGCGCCACGGCGTGACTGGCTCAACAGCAACTACGGCTTTGTGACCACCTCCCGTGCACGGGCCAAGGTGGCGCACTGGTTCAAGCTTCAGGCCAAGGAACAGAATGCCGAAGCGGGGCGCGATATTATTCTGCGCGAATTCCGCCGCCTGGCACTGGATCCGCACACGATCGATCTCAACGATATTGCGCGCGCGCTCAACTATAAAACCTCGGAAGACCTCTGTGCAGCCCTGGGCGCCGGTGATCTGCGCCTGTCACAAATCATTCATGAAGCCCAGCGTCAGGTCGAGCCTGATCGGCAGGAATCCCAGCTGGATCTGGCGCTGCCGGCCAGTCAGTCAGCGAAGGAGCCGCGCAGTGGCGGCAGCGGCATCAATATACAGGGGATTGGCAACCTGCTGACCACCCTGGCGACGTGCTGCAAGCCGGTGCCCGGTGACCCGATCATGGGTTACATCACCCAAGGGCGGGGAATTTCGATTCACCATGAAGACTGTCTCAACCTTATGGGCCTGCGTGAACACGAGCCGGACCGGGTGATCAGCGTCGACTGGGGTGACGAACACGAACAGACTTACCCGGTGGACATGATCATCGAGGCATTTGACCGCCCGGGCCTGCTGCGTGATGTGATGCTGGTGCTGAGCAACGAGAAGCTCAATATTCTGGCGGCCAACACCCTGACCGATCGCAAGAACAACATGGCACGCCTGACGCTGACGGTCGAAATTCCGCGGCTTGAGCGGCTGGGCCGGCTGATGGACAAGATCAACCAGGTGCCCAACGTGCTGGATGTGCACCGTGAGCGCAGCGGGGCCGGGCGATGAGCTACAGCCTTGATGACCTGATCCGGCTGATGGATGCCCTGCGGGAGCCTGATTCAGGCTGCCCCTGGGACCTGCAGCAGACCTTTGCCAGCATTGTGCCGCATACGCTGGAAGAGGCCTACGAAGTGGCCGACTGCATCGAGCGGGAAGACTGGGAGCACCTGCGAGACGAACTGGGTGATCTGCTGTTTCAGGTGGTGTTCTATGCCCGTCTGGCGAACGAGCAGGGCTGGTTTGATCTGCACTGCATCATTGACCAGCTGGTGACCAAGCTGATTCGTCGTCACCCACATGTGTTCCCGACCGGCAGCCTGAGCACCGCCGGTGTTGAAGCCATCGCCGTGGAACAGGTCAACAGCAACTGGGAAGCGATCAAACAGCAGGAGCGGGCGGCCAAATCCCGCACCGGTGTGCTGGATGACATTCCCGTTGGCTTGCCTGCACTCAGCCGTGCCGCCAAACTGCAGCGCCGCGCCGCTCGGGTTGGCTTTGACTGGCCGGATACTCGGGGTGTACTGGACAAGATCGAAGAGGAAATTGCCGAGCTGCGCGAAGCGCTGGCGAAGGGTGATCTGGACAATGCCCGTGAAGAGATCGGTGACCTGCTGTTTGCGCAGGTTAATCTGGCACGGCACCTTGAAATTGACCCCGAGCAGGCGGTGCGTCATACCAATGCCAAGTTTGAGCGCCGCTTCCGCCATGTGGAATCACGCGTAGCCGACAGTGGCCAGGCGTGGGAGCAGTTGAATCTGGATCAGCTTGACCATTGGTGGGACGAAGCCAAGCTCAAGGGGCTCTGACACCCCTGTTCGTTGCTGTGCAATCATACCAATGGCGGTTATGCTGATCGGCGGAATCGGTTAGCATCGAGGCATGATCTGTCAATGGAGGTGAGCGCATGAGCGACCTGCACGAAGCGTTACGCGATGATGTCCGGATTCTGGGTGAGAGCCTGGGCCGAACAATGGAATCCCACCTGGGCCACGACTTCCTCGACAAGGTTGAGTATATCCGCAAGCTGGCCAAATCGGCGCGACATGCCGAAGATGCGACACAAGCCGCACTGCGCGAGGCTCTCAGTGAGCTGAGTGAAGATGAAGTTTTGCCAATCGCCCGCGCGTTCACCCAGTTCCTCAATCTGGCCAATATCGCCGAAGAACATCATCGGGTGCGTCGTCACTATGAAACCGAAGGTGACGAAGATGAAGAGCTGATCGACAGCCTGCTCAAGCGCCTGCAGAACGAGGGTCGAGGCCCTGATGAAATCCTCGCCTGCCTGAACGAGATGTGCATCGATCTGGTGTTGACAGCTCATCCCACGGAAGTCAATCGGCGCACCCTGATCCAGAAGTATGACGCCATTGCCGAGACCCTCAAGCAGCGGGACCGTGGTGAGTCGGTACAGCATCGTCTCGATCAGTTGATCAGCCAGATCTGGCATACCAATGAGATTCGTCAGCAGCGCCCCACCCCGGTAGAAGAGGCCAAATGGGGCTTTGCGGTGATCGAGAATTCGCTCTGGAGTGCGGTACCGCGCTTTCTGCGTCTGTTGGATGGCCGTCTGCAGGAAACACTGAATACCTCACTGCCGCTGACCTGCTCACCGGTTTGCTTCTCGTCCTGGATGGGGGGCGACCGAGATGGCAACCCCAATGTGACCGCCGAGGTAACGTCTGAAGTGCTGTTGCTGGCACGCTGGATGGCCGCCGATCTGTATGCGCGTGACGTGGACCTGCTGCGCGGTGAGCTGTCCATGTATCAGGCCAATGCCGAGCTGCGACACGAAACCGACAACCACCCCGAGCCCTACCGTGAAATTCTGGGGCGTCTGCGCAGTCGGCTGCATGAAACCCGGCAGGGTATTGAGAACTATCTTAAAGGTCGAGCCAGCAACCCGGACCTGTGGATCAGCGAACTGGACGAGCTGCTTGAGCCTTTGCTGCTGTGCCACCGCTCGCTCAATGACAGTGGTATGGGCTGCATCGCCGCAGGGGCGCTTGAGGACCTGATTCGGCGTATCGCCTGCTTTGGTCTGACGCTGGTGCGGCTGGATATTCGCCAGAATGCCGAGCGTCATACCGAGGTGTTTGATGCCCTGACCGAGTTCTATCAGTTGGGCCGCTATTCCGACTGGGATGAAGCGCAGAAGCAGGCTTTTCTGTTGCAGGAGCTGAATTCGCGTCGCCCGCTGATTCCTCACCGCTGGGCACCCTCTGCCAGCGTGCAGGAGGTGATCAGTACCTGTCGGGTGATCGCCGCCAATCCGGATTACAGTCTTGGCTCCTACGTGATTTCCATGGCGGGCCAGCCATCGGATGTACTGTCCGTTATCCTGCTGCTGCAGGAGGTCGGTGTGGAACACAACATGCGGGTGGTGCCGCTGTTTGAAACCCTTGATGACCTGGATAACGCCCGCAGCTGCATTGAATCGTTGCTGCAGATCGACTGGTATCGCGCCTATATCGACGGCCATCAGGAAGTGATGATCGGCTATTCCGACTCCTCCAAGGATGCTGGACAGCTGGCGGCGGCCTGGGGGCAGTATCGTGCGCAGGAGGCGCTGACGGAACTGTGTCGGAGCGAACAGGTACGTCTGACTCTGTTCCATGGCCGTGGCGGTACCGTTGGTCGTGGTGGTGGCCCCAGCCATACGGCGATATTGGCACAGCCACCGGGTTCGGTCGCGGGCAGCCTGCGCGTGACGGAACAGGGCGAAATGATCCGCTTCAAGTTCGGCATCCCCGAAATTGCTGTACGCAACCTGACGCTCTACACCGGTGCAGTGCTGGAGGCAACCCTCAGTCCGGGGCCGCAGCCTGAGCCTGACTGGCGTACGCTGATGAACAGCATGGCCACTTGCGGTATGACCATTTACCGTTCGCTGGTGCGAGAAGAGCCCCAGTTCGTGCCCTATTTTCGAGCGGTTACACCGGAGCAGGAGCTGGCCAAGCTGCCGCTGGGCTCACGGCCGGCCAAGCGTAAGGTCGATGGTGGGGTGGAAAGTCTCAGGGCCATTCCCTGGATTTTTGCCTGGACCCAGATTCGCCTGATGCTGCCCGCATGGCTGGGTTCGGGCGCAGCACTGAAGCAGGCGCTGGATGAGGGCAAAGCGCCACTCCTGCACAGCATGTATGTGGAATGGCCGTTTTTCCAGTCCTGGATCGATATGCTGGAGATGGTACTGGCCAAGAGTGATGTCAACATTTCGGCCTACTACGAAAAGCGGTTGGCCTCGCCGGAGCTGGGGGTACTGGGCTCCAGTCTCAGGTCTCGCCTGCAGCAGGCTGTTGAGCAGGTGATGAAGATCAAGCAGGAGCAGCAGTTGCTGGAAGGCAACAGCGTGATTCGTCAGTCGATTGAGGTGCGTAACCCCTATATCGACCCATTGCATGTACTGCAGGCGGAGTTGTTGTTCCGTGATCGCAACCAGCCGGATCAGCGTCTGGAGCAGGCGCTGATGGTCACCATGGCCGGTATTTCAGCGGGCATGCGCAACACCGGCTGATCACTGCCAAGGGGCGTCAGGGCTTGAACAGGACTCAGGCTTTGGCGTAACCTCGACTTTTTTGTCAACAATTGGGCAGCAGCTAGGTCTAATGTCGAATTGTGTGCGCAGGGCAGGGGCGTTTAGCCTGTCCCGCAGGATAACTATAAAGTGGCTGCCGTTGTCTCGTCCCGACAGGGCGTGAGCGTGTGGCCCGAGTTGCAGTTTACAACAACGTTCAGGAGACGAAATAGATGCGCATTATTCTGCTTGGAGCACCGGGCGCCGGCAAAGGCACCCAGGCCCAGTTCATCACCGAAAAGTACGGCATTCCGCAGATCTCCACTGGGGACATGCTGCGTGCTGCGGTCAAGGCGGGCACCCCGCTTGGCAAGCAGGCCAAGGAAGTGATGGACGCAGGCGGCCTGGTATCCGATGACATCATCATCGGGCTGGTCAAGGAACGTATCACAGAGGCAGACTGTGCCAATGGTTTCCTGTTTGACGGCTTCCCCCGCACCCTGCCGCAGGCTGATGCGTTGAAGGATGCCGGTGTGGATATTGATGCCGTTGTCGAGATCGATGTGGCCGATGCTGAAATCATCAAGCGTATGAGCGGTCGCCGTGTGCACCCGGCCTCGGGTCGTACCTATCATGTCGTGTTCAACCCGCCGAAACAGGAAGAGTTCGACGATGTTACCGGTGAAGAGCTGGTACAGCGTGAAGATGACAAAGAAGAAACCGTACGTCAGCGCCTAAAGGTCTATCATGACCAGACAGCTCCGTTGATCAACTACTACCGCGGCTGGAATGAATCCGGTGAAGCCAACGCACCGCGTTACGTCTACGTTGAAGGTGTGGGCAGTGTAGATGATATCCGCAATAAGGTTTTTGCTGGTCTCGAAGGCTAAGCAGGAATCCAGCAAGAAAAACCGCCTGCGGGCGGTTTTTTGCTTTCAATTGGCCCATAATACCCGCCTGTTTTCTGATACAGCCATATGGGGCAGCATGAACACAACGGATATCTTCGGCCTGCACGCCGTCACCACTCTTCTACAGCGCAATTCCGATCGGGTTCGTTGCCTGTTGATCCAGCAGGGCCGCGAAGATGCCCGGTTGCAGTCGGTACTGGATCTGGCCAGTACACGCGGCATCAAGGTGATCACACAGCCGCGTGAAGGGTTGGATCAGCGTGCCGGTGGAGGTCGTCATCAAGGGGTTATCGCCGAATGTGAACCGCTGCGCGCCTTGAGTGAAAAGGCTCTGGACCGGCTGCTGGAACAGTCCGACACAGCTCCGCTGCTGCTGGTACTGGACGGCGTAACCGATCCGCACAATCTGGGTGCCTGCCTGCGTACGGCGGATGCTGCAGGCGTAACAGCCGTTATTGCCCCCAAGGACAAGTCGGCACCGCTCAATGCGACCGTCGCCAAGGTTGCCTGTGGTGCCGCCGAAGTGATGCCTTACATTCAGGTGACCAATCTGGCGCGAACTCTGCAGTTATTGCAACAACACGGTATCTGGATCACCGGAACCGCCGGCGAAGCGACACAGAGCTTGTATCAGGCTGATCTGACCGGACCGCAAGCGCTTGTGATGGGCGCGGAGGGCAAGGGCATGCGCCGCCTGACCCGTGAAAATTGCGATCAGCTGGTGAACATTCCGATGGCGGGGGAGGTCAGCAGCCTCAATGTGTCCGTGGCGACCGGAGTATGCCTGTTTGAAGTGGTGCGTCAGCGGGCAGCAAAAGCGGAGGCCTAGCCTCCGCTGTGCGGTTCAGTGCAGCAACTCGTCCACATGGGTGGCGATCATCGCTTCCTCATTGGTCGGCATCACACGCACAGTGACCTTTGAGTCCGGCGTGCTGATGATACCGCTGTTGCGCTGATTAGCTTCACTGTCAATCTCGATCCCGAGCCAACGGCAACGCTCCAGCACGCGCGCGCGCACATCCGCATCGTTCTCGCCGACACCACCCGAGAATACCACCTGTTCCACCCCTTCCAGTGCAGCACCCAAGCGGCCCATTTCCAGTGCAACCCGGTAGCAGAACATGTCGATCGCTTCCTCGGCGCGTGGATCATTAGCCTGATGCAGCTCCTTCATGTCCGAGCTGATGGTGGAAACGCCCAGCCAGCCACTCTCCTTGTAGATCAGCTTTTCCAGTGCATCCACGTCCATGTTCTCTTCCCGCATCAGATAGAGCAGCACGCCAGGGTCAAGATTGCCGGTGCGGCTGCCCATGGGCAGGCCTTCGACGGCGGTGAAGCCCATGCTGGATGCGATGGAGCGGCCATCTCGAATGGCACACATGCTGGCACCGGCGCCCAGGTGACAGGCCACCGTTTTCAGATTGCCCGCTCCGCCAAGGCTGAGCTGGCGCTGGATATATTCGTAGGAGAGACCGTGGAAGCCATAGCGGTGCACCCCCTTGTCAATCAGGTGCCGCGGCAGGGCATAGAGCCGCTCAAGCCGAGGCTGAGCCGCATGGAACATGGTATCAAAACAGGCGACAACGGGCAGTTGTGGTGCCAGTGCACGACAGGCTTCGACCAGCTTCAGGTTATAGGGCTGATGCAGCGGAGCCAGCGGGATAAAGCTGCGCAATTGCTCCAGTGCCGCATCATCCAGCCGTATCGGCCTGCTGAACAGATCGCCGCCATGCACGACTCGGTGTCCGGTCGCGATCAGGCGTGACTCCGGCAGATGGGCCTCAACCCACTGCAGCACTTCACGCAAGGCGAACTGGTGACGCTCATCCAGTGCCACGGACTGGCACTCAAGCTGATGTGAGTCCAGTACCCGGTTGTCTTCATCGCGCACCTTGAAAAGAGTGGTGTCACCCAGCAGGTTTTCCACTTTCAGGTGAAACAAGCAGTGCAAATCGTCCGCACGCAGGGCATACAGGCCGCACTTGAGGCTGGAAGAACCGCCGTTAACGGTCAGAATGGTATCCATGCTTTTAGGCTCCCATGCGTGGATGCTTGACCATGTACGAAGCCAGTGCACAGGACGCCAGACGGCCCAGTGTGCCTTCGGCGCGGCTGGTGAGAATGATCGGTACCTTGGCCCCTACGGCCAGGCCGGCTGACTTGGCATCGGCCAGATAGATCAACTGTTTGGCGATCATGTTGGCGGCCTCAAGGTCGGGTGCCAGCAGGATATCGGCGTCACCGGAGACGGGTGAGTTGATATGCTTGTCGATCGCCGCCTGCAGCGAAATGGCGTTATCGAACGCCAGCGGGCCATCAATGATACCGCCGGTGATCTGGCCTCGGTCAGCCATCTTGCACAGGGCGGCAGCATCGAGGGTGCTCTGCATGGTCGGCTTTACCTTTTCAACCGCAGCCAGAATCGCGACCTTGGGTGATTCATTCCCCAGAGACTGACAGAAATCGATCGCGTTCTGCACGATATCCCGTTTGGCGATCAGGTCCGGGGCCACATTGATCGCGGCGTCGGTAATTACCAGTGGCTTGTGGTAGTTGGGCACATCAAACACGAATACATGGCTCAGACGCCGCTCGGTGCGGATGCCTTTGGTTTTATGAATCACGGCACTGAGCAGTTCAGAGGTGCCGAGGCTCCCTTTCATCAGCGCGACTGCCTTGGCTTCACGAATCAGTGTACAGGCGCACTCGGCGGCCATGTGGCTGTGTTCGGTGCTGATGATTGTGTAGGGTGACAGATCGATGCCTTCAATTTCGGCTGCGGCACGAATCTTGTGTTCCGGGCCGACCAGCAGTGGCTCGATCAAACCCTGCTCAGCCGCTTCGATGGCGCCCAGCAGACTGTTGTGGTCGACCGGATGGACCACGGCGGTGCGGATCGGACCGGACTTGCGCGCCTGTTCAATAAAGAACTCCAGCTGGTTGTGCATGGGTGGCGTTTCGGTTGAGATCGGGGTATTGGGGGCGTCAGCTGATATCGACATGGGGGTATCCTTCCTGAGAATGCTGATGGCTAGGGTATAACCCTATAATGAACCCATTATGACGCAGTGCAACATAAAGCGGTCGGGCTCGCGGCAAATTTGATCCGAGACAAAATTCGAAGGCAGCCGAGCGTGTGGCCCGGCCACCGGGCCTCAGGTGTTCACCGGGGTTTTCAGGGTGTCCTGATACGGAGGCCAACCCATCGGCTTGCCACCGAGCAGGTGAAGGTGGATGTGGTAGACTGTTTGCCCACCGTGAGTGTTGCAGTTGAACACCGTGCGGTAGCCATCCTGATCAAAGCCCTGTTGCTGTGCAATTTTGCTGGCGGCCTGAATCATATGCCCCACTACCTCGCGGTCGCCGTCGGCAATGTCATTCAGGGTTGCGATATGCTTGCGCGGAATAATCAGGCAGTGAAAGGGTGCCTGTGGGTTGATGTCGCGAAAGGCGATGACCTGGTCATCTTCGTACACCCGCTCAGCCGGGATTTCACCTTCCAGAATTTTGCAGAACAGACAATCCATAACCTTCTCTCGACTCATTTGATGCATGTCGAAGCAGTATAGCGACCCCAGTCAGATCGCCTCAACCTTTTGCTCCCGTGGCGGGCAGGCATACTGCTTGGCAACGGTACCGTCCGGCAGTACGGATTCAAGCTGTACATCGAATCCCCACAGACGGTGCACATGGCGCAATACCTCTTCAGTGGACTGGCCCAATGGCTGACTGTTGTGCATGTAGTGGCGCAGAGTCAGCGCGCGATCACCACGTACGTTGACATTCCAGACCTGAATGTTGGGCTCACGGTTGCCCAGGTTGTATTGGGCCGAGAGAGACTCACGCAGCTGACGGTAGCCACGCTCATTATGAATGGCATCGACTTTCAGCACCGGGCGATTGCTGTCATCCATGATCGAAAACAGCTTCAGTTCCCGCATCAGCCGGGGCGACAGGTACTGCAAAATGAAGCTTTCATCCTTGAAGTTACGCATGGCATGATCCAGCGTTTGCTTCCAGTCACTGCCGGCAATATCCGGAAACCATTCCCGATCTTCATCGGTGGGTTGTTCACAGATGCGGCGAATGTCCTGCATCATGTTGTAGCCGAGGGTATAGGGGTTGATGCCGCTGAAGTAGGGACTGTCAAACGGAGGCTGATAGACCACGCTGGAATGGGAGTGGAGAAACTCCATCATGAAACCATCGGTGACCAGTCCCTCGTCATACAACTGATGCAGCAACGTATAGTGCCAGAAGCAGGCCCAGCCTTCGTTCATCACCTGAGTCTGTTTCTGCGGGTAGAAGTACTGCGCTACCTTGCGCACGATGCGGACGATCTCCCGCTGCCAGGGTTCCAGCAGGGGTGCGTTTTTCTCGATGAAGTACAGAATGTTCTCTTCCGGATCTGCCGGAAAGCGAGGGTGTTTGCGATCATCACTGTCCGCCTTGCGGGGTACGGTGGTGTTCCACAGATCGTTCAGATGACGCTGTATGTATTCTTCCCTGTCCTGCTGGCGCTCACGCTCCTCGGCCGCCGTAAGGGGTCGAGGCCGCTTGTAACGATTGACGCCGTAGTTCATCAACGCGTGGCAGGAGTCCAGCAGCTGTTCTACCTCTTCAACGCCATGTTTCTCTTCGCAGTGGCGGATGTAGTTCTTGGCGAACAGCAGGTAGTCGATGATGGCGCTGGCATCTGTCCAGGTTCGGAACAGGTAGTTGCCCTTGAAAAAGGAGTTGTGACCATAGCAGGCGTGAGCGATCACCAGGGCCTGCATGGTGATGGTGTTTTCCTCCATCAGATACGCGATGCAGGGGTTGGAGTTGATCACGATTTCATAGGCCAGCCCCATGCGGCCACGGGTATAGTTCTGCTCGGTCTCGACAAACTGCTTGCCGAAGGACCAATGGTTATAGTTTAGCGGCATGCCGACAGAGGAGTAGGCGTCCATCATCTGCTCCGAGGTGATGACCTCGATCTGGTTGGGATAGGTATCCAGACCGAAATCCTGCGCGACCCGAGCGATTTCACGGTCATAGGCCTCTATCAGCTCGAAGGTCCAGTCGGATCCGGTCGAGATTGGCTGGCGTTTTTTACGACTCATGGACAGCCCCCTCGGTACGCTTCTCGAACAGGCGGCGGAAGACCGGGTAGATCTCGCCGGCTTCAGTGATCTGCTGCATGGCAAACTGCTCCTTGAACGCCTCACGTACCTGCTCATATTCGTGCCAGAGATTCTGGTGCGGGCCGGTGGTGATCTCCACATAGGCGTAATACTGGGTTTTGGGCAGAATGCGGTCGATCAGGATCTTGCTGCAAGTGGTGGAGTCACCATCCCAGTTGTCGCCGTCCGACGCCTGAGCGATATAGATGTTCCAGTCGGCAGGTGGATAGCGCTTGTCGATGATATCGGCGGTCATTGCCAATGCGCTGGATACGATAGTACCGCCGGTCTCGCGGGAGTAGAAGAATTCCTGCTCATCCACCTCCTTGGCGTGAGTATGGTGGCGCACAAACACGACTTCGATCTGCTTGTAGTTTCGGTTCAGGAACAGGTACAGCAGGATGAAGAAGCGTTTGGCTATATCCTTCACGCTTTGCGTCATGGAGCCGGATACGTCCATGATGCAGAACATGACCGCCTTGCTGGAAGGCAAGGGCACTCGCACGAGATTGGTGTAGCGCAGGTCAAAGTCATCCAGAAACGGCAGCTTGCGCGAGCCTTTTTCCAGCTCGGCTATCTGTGCCCTCAGCGCGGTTATCTTGTCGGTTTTTTCAACCGAAGGCGGGGTGTCTTCCAGCGCCCAGAGTTCCTTGCGCAGGGCGCGAATCTGCCGTCGTACGTTCTTGTCGGTCAGCGCGATGCGGCGGGCATGTGCGGCCCGCAACGAGCGCACAATATGCAGCTTCTCTGGTGAGCCACTGCTGGTAAAGCCGGCACGACGGGTTTCAAACGAGGTTGCATCCTTGAGCTGTTTGCGCACCATCCAGGGCAGCTCAAGATCTTCAAACATGAAGTCGAGGAACTCTTCCTGGCTGATGGTGAAGGTAAAGTCATCCTCGCCTTCACCCTGATTGCTGGCCTTTCCCTGACCGGCGCCACCGCCGCCACCGCTCTCGGGGCGCTTGAACTCGTCACCCTCGACAAACTCCTTGTTGCCGGGAAATATCTTGTGGCGCAGCCCGCCCTCGCCGTGGTGGAAGATCGGCTCGGAGATATCACGGCGTGGAATGGTCACCTGACCGCCCTGATCGATCTCCTTGATGGAGCGATCATGAATGGCCTCTTCCACGGCACGCTTGATGTGCTGTTTGTATCGGCGCAAAAAACGCTGACGGTTGACCGTGCTTTTCTTTTTGGCGTTCTCACGGCGGTCTATGATGTAACTCATATTTCAGGCTCCCATGCGGCAGTTGCCTGGCAACTGCCGGGTCAGTTCCATCAGGGTACGGCTCCTGGTGCCCGGTTACTGCGACTTGCGGACGCGGATGTACCATTCGGACAGCAGGCGAACCTGCTTCTCGGTGTATCCACGTTCGATCATCCGTTTCACAAACTCGCCATGTTTTTTCTGATCGTCCGAAGAGGCTTTCGGATTGAAGGAGATCACCGGCAGCAGATCTTCGGTATTGGCAAACATCTTTTTCTCGATCACGGAACGCATCTTCTCGTAGCTGTTCCACGCCGGGTTCTTGCCGTTGTTGCTGGCCCGGGCGCGCAGTACAAAGTTGACGATCTCGTGGCGGAAGTCTTTCGGGTTGCTGATGCCCGCCGGCTTTTCAATTTTTTCCAGTTCTTCGTTGATGGCCTGTCGATCGAGAATGTCACCGGTTTCAGGGTCACGGTACTCCTGATCCTGAATCCAGAAATCGGCATAGGTGACATAGCGATCGAAAATGTTCTGACCATACTCGGAGTAGGATTCCAGGTAGGCGGTCTGGATCTCCTTGCCGAGGAAATCGATGTACTTGGGCGCGATATACTCTTTCAAAAAGCCGATGTAGCGTTCCTGGGTTTCGGTCGGGAACTGCTGCTGACTGATTTCACGCTCCAGTACATGCATCAGGTGGACCGGGTTGGCCGCCACTTCGACAGCGTCGAAGTTGAACACCTTGGACAGAATCTTGAAGGCGAAACGGGTTGAAAGTCCGTCCATACCCTCGTTGACGCCGGCGGAATCCTTGTACTCCTGCATCGATTTGGCGCGCGGGTCGGTGTCCTTGAGATTCTCGCCATTGTAGATGCGCATCTTGGAGTAGATGCTGGAATTTTCCGGCTCTTTCAGGCGTGACAGGACAGTGAACTGGGCCAGCATGTGAAGGGTATCCGGTGCGCATGGGGCGGCATTGAGCGAACTGTTTTCCAGCAGTTTCTCGTAGATGTGGATCTCTTCGTTCACCCGGGTGCAATAGGGCACCTTCACGATGTAGACACGGTCGATGAAGGCCTCATTGGTCTTGTTGTTCTTGAAACTCTGCCATTCCGATTCGTTGGAGTGGGCCAGCAGAATGCCGTCGTAGGGGATGGCCCCCATGCCTTCGGTACTGTTGTAATTGCCCTCCTGGGTGGCGGTCAGCAGCGGATGCAGCACCTTGATCGGTGCCTTGAACATCTCGACGAACTCCATTATCCCCTGGTTGGCACGGCACAGGGCACCGGAGAAACTGTAGGCATCCGGGTCATGCTGTGGATACTCCTCCAGCTTGCGGATGTCCACCTTACCCACAAGGCTTGAGATGTCCTGGTTGTTCTCGTCACCTGGCTCGGTCTTTGCAATCGCCACCTGATCCAGAATGGACGGGTGCAGCTTCACCACCCGGAACTGAGTGATGTCGCCGCCGTACTCGTGAAGGCGTTTCACGGCCCAGGGAGACATGATGCCACGCAGGTAGCGACGGGCGATGCCGTACTCCTGTTCCAGTATTTCGGCGTCTTCTTCCGGATTGAACAGTCCCAGCGGTGACTCGAATACCGGTGAGCCCTTGATCGCATAGAAGGGGATATGTTCCATCAAATGTTTGAGACGCTCCGCCAGCGAGGATTTACCCCCCCCAACAGGACCGAGCAAATACAGAATCTGTTTCTTCTCTTCGAGCCCCTGAGCGGCGTGACGGAAGTAGGACACGATATTCTCAATCGCTTCTTCCATGCCGTAGAACTCACTGAAAGCCGGATAGCGCTTGATCACCTTGTTGGAAAAGATGCGACTCAGGCGAGGATCCAGTGCGGTATCGATCACCTCGGGTTCACCGATCGCATCCAGCATGCGCTCGGCAGCATTGGCGTACACCTTTGGGGTTTCCCGACACAGGTTGAGATACTCCTGCAGGCTCATTTCTTCCTGCAGAATGGCCGAATAACGTGCCTTGTAGTGCTCGAAGATACTCATGCTCACCTTCCCGTACGTTACGCTACCCACTGAAAATTCAAACGCTTATTGGCCAAACCGGCGAAGCGTTCCAGTGATTTCAGTGTAGTTCAGATTACTGAGAGTCAAGTGAGGTGTGACCTAAAAAAGCGGATCACACCCTCATTCAGCGGTCCTGTCCTCCTGTCTGATATGACCATCTGAATTGCCACACGTTGCATCGCGACAAACGGCTCAGGCCTGCAGCGACATAATCAGCGCCTGCATAAATCGCGCCGCTTCACCACCGGTGGCAGCTCGATGGTCGAATGTCAGTGACAGGGGCATCACTTTGTGTACGACGACCTGATCATCAACGGCAACCGGCTCTGATCGAATCACACCCGCGCCCACAATCGCCACCTGAGGGGGGACCACAACCGGGCTGGCATAGCGTCCGGCCAGGGTGCCAAAGTTACTCAGGGTGATGGTGGCACCCTGCATTTCGGCCGGTGGAATGGAGCGGGATTTGACATCGGCACGCAGCCGGTTCAACCCTTCGCGAAGGTCTTCGACAGGCCGGTTGCCGATATCACGCAGGACCGGTACGAACAGTCCCTGCTCGGTATCCACGGCCACGCCGAGATCGATTTTCTGATGTACCCGCCGTGCCAGCTGATGGCCATCAAACCAGACATTCAGCTCGGGAACGGCCTTGCAGGCAGCCGCGATGGCCTGAACCAGTCGCATGGTAATGTCGGTACCGGCAGGCAAGTGATCGATGTCGGCATCCTCACACAACGAGACCGGTACCACTTCAGCATGGGACTGCGCCATGGTACGTGCCATCTGCTTGCGTACACCGCGCAGTGCCTCGGGGGCGCCCAATGAACGATCGAGGCTGGCGGCATGCTCCACATCCTGTGCCGTGACAGCGCCTTGGGAACCGCTGCCGCGCAGCGTATCCAGCGAGACATTCAAGCGTTGAGCCAAGGCGCGTACAGCCGGTGTCACTCGGGCGGATGCCGCCTGGCGACTGCTGGGTGCGGCCCCGATAATGAACTCTTCGCGTTGGCTGTCACCGCCCTGATGTCGGCTCAGTTCGCCCACCACGGTACCGCTGTCGCTGTCATCCTCATCGGCAAACTCCACCAGCGGCTCACCCGTATGAATGGTGTCCCCTTCTGCACCAAACAGGTGCGCAATCACGCCATCCTGGGGCGAAGGCACTTCAATGATCGCCTTCGCGGTTTCCACCGAGACCATGATCTGGTCAACTTTGATGCTGTCGCCTTCTCGGACATGCCATTCCACGATTTCAGCTTCGGGCAGACCCTCGCCCAGATCGGGCAGCTTGAAATATTTCATCAGGCGTACTCCAGGGTTTCCTGCACGGCCTGAACAATATCGGCCGTGGTGGGCAGGTAGAGTTGTTCGTTTCGATAATAGGGCATCACGGTGTCATAACCGGTGACGCGACGGGGCGGTGCCTTGAGCGACAGCAGCACCTGTTCGGCCAGGGTGGCGGCAATTTCACCGCCCAGGCCGCCATGCCGCGGTGCCTCGTGTACGATGACGCAACGCCCGGTTTTACTGACCGATGCGATCAGGGTGTCATGGTCGATCGGGTTCAGGGTCGCGACATCGATCACTTCACAGCTGACACCTTCCTCGGCCAACTGACTGGCGGCGGCGAGTGTTTCCGTGACGGTGGCCCCCCAGCTGATCAGGGTAATGTCCTCACCTTCACGCAGGGTAAAGCAGGTATCCAGCGGCAGCGCCTGCCCGTTGTCTTCCACCAGCGTTTTGCTGGCGCGATAGATCCGCTTCGGCTCCAGAAAGACCACCGGATCGTCACAGCGAATCGCGGCCAGCAACAGGCCATATGCACGCGCCGGGGAGGAGGGAATTACGACCCTCAGCCCCGGGATATGGGCCAGCAGTGCTTCGGTACTTTCCGAATGATGTTCGGGGGCATGAATGCCACCGCCGAACGGTGCCCGCAACACCATTGGGCAGGCCAGCCGTCCGCGGGTGCGATGGCGCATGCGCGCCGCATGACCGATCAGATGCTCAAAAGTGGGGAAGATGAACCCCATGAACTGGATTTCGGCAACGGGGCGCATGCCCTGTGTGGCCAGGCCGACACTGAGACCAGCAATCATGGTTTCGGCCAGTGGGGTATCAATCACTCGACGTTCGCCGAAGCGATCCTGCAAGCCTGCGGTGGCGCGGAAGACACCGCCATTGGTGCCGATATCCTCGCCCAGCAGAATCACGTTGGGGTCATCTTCCATGGCGCGCGCCAGTGCCAGATTGACGGCATCCAGCAGGGTAATGGCATTGTCACTCATGATCCTCTCCTCCCTGCCGCTTTAGACGCATATCCTCTTTCTGCCGTTGCAGCCCCGACGGGCATTCGGCATAGAGATAGTCAAACAGATCATCAATTGCCTGTGGTGGCATGGCCAGGTAGGCATCCACCGCCTTGCTGATCAGCCCCTTGGCTTCTTCCTGCCAGCTCTGCTCCTGCTGCTCGTCCCACAGACTCTGGCTGTGCAGCCAGGTACGCAGGCGTGGCAACGGGTCTCGCGCCCAGGCCTGTTTCAATTCTTCCGCCGAGCGGTAACGGGTAGCGTCATCGGCGGTGGTGTGGTCGGACAGACGATAGCTGATCGCTTCAACCAGCGTCGGGCCTTTCCCATTGCGCGCACGTGCCAGTGCCTGACCGACCACTTCGTGCAGGGCAATGGCATCGTTGCCGTCCACCTGCTCGCCGCGGATACCGGCACCGATCGCCTTCTGGGCAAGGGTCGGTGCGATACACTGTTTGGCACGGGGCACCGAGATGGCCCACTGGTTGTTGTTGATCACGAAGACCACCGGCAACTGCCAGGCGCCGGCGACGTTGATCGCTTCCAGGAAGTCGCCCTTGGAGGTGCCACCATCGCCGATCATGGTAAGCACCGCCTGAGGTTGCTGACGCAGCTTGAGAGCCGTGGCCACGCCACAGGCGTGCAGGCACTGGGTGGCGATGGGGACCGCGTTGGGCAGGTCCTTGCGCATGGCCGGTGAAGCGCTGCCGCGTTCGTCACCACCCCAGTACAGCAACACATCCTGCATGGGGACGCCGCGCATCATCTGCAGGATGTGATTGCGGTAGTAGGGCACCAGCACATCATCTGGCTGCATCAGTGCACCACAGACCACATCAATCGCCTCACCGCCCAGCAGCGAGGCGTATGTGCCCAGCTGGCCGGTACGCTGCAGGCTGATCGCCTTGGCATCAAACTGCCGAGCCAGCACCATCTGGCGGTAATAGTGGCACCAGGGGTCTGTACCCTGTGCCCAGTCGGGCATTTCGCCCAGTGGCTGACCATCCGGCGCCAGATAGCGGGTCAGGTGGATTTCGCCACGATAGCGTGTTTCATGCATGCTGCACCTCCTGACGCTGGCGCTTGATCTGCGCCTCTTTGGCTGCCTGCAGCAGGGATTCGGCATGCAGGTCGGCTACATGGTGTACTGACTGACCGGTACGGTCGGCTTCTTCAAACAGATGGGTGAGTGTAGAGGCTATCTCTCTGATCTTGTCGTCCCGTTCAGCAGGACTGTGGCCGGCATGGTGCATGGCAACATGGATCAGGCCTCCGGCGTTGAGCACATAATCCGGTGCATACAGAATGCCGCGCTGGCGCAGACGGTTGCCATCTTGATCGGTTGCCAGCTGATTGTTGGCACTGCCGGCAACAATGCGACAGTTGAGGCGCGGGATGGTGTCGCTGTTGAGTGTGGCACCGAGACCACAGGGGCTGAAAATGTCAGCGCCGGTATCATAGATCTCCTCGGCATCCACGGCGCGCGCGTTAAACTCCTGCACGCAACGCCCGGTTCGTTCCGGATCGATATCGGCGACATACAGCTGAGCGCCGGCATTGTGCAGCCGCTGTGCCAGTGCGTGGCCCACATGGCCAAGGCCCTGTATGGCAACACTGAGACCGGCGAGATTGTCCTTGCCAAGCTGATGCAGGACAGCGGCCTTGATCCCCTCAAATATTCCCAACGCCGTATGCGGGGAGGGGTCGCCACTGGCGCTGGTACAGCTGACAAAGCGGGTGGTGGTTTCGATGGCATCCATATCGCTGACTTCGGTGCCGCTGTCCATAGCGGTGATGTAGCGGCCCCCCAGCTGGTCGACCATACGGCCAAATGCCTGCATGAGTGCAACCCGGTCAAACTCGACTTCGGGCCTGATGATCACGGCCTTGCCACCACCATGGGGCAGGCCGGCCAGTGCCGCCTTGTAACTCATGCCACGGGCCAGTCGCAGGGCATCGGTCACCGCCTCCTGTTCTCGAGCATAGTGGATAAAACGGCAGCCGCCAATGGCCGGGCCACGAGCGGTTGAGTGAATGGCAATGATCGCTTTCAATCCGGTAGCCGGATCCAGGCCGAAGTGCAGATCGGTCAGTCCGGCGTTTTCCATCTGCTTCAACATGACGGGGTCCTCCGCACTGGGGCGTCAGGGAAAACGTATGTGAATGGAGGGTGTCGAGTCTTGTGGACAGCACCATCCCCTTACATTCTGGATAGCACAGCTCTGGGCAAAGTACAGCTTGAGGATCAGTGATTTAGCGCATTCAAATGCAGCATGTGCAGATGCACAAAGACGACTGCAGGCCCGGTCACAAAGCGATCGGCGAGGATGAATACGATCCATGTTGCACTGCGAAGAATCAGCGCGAAAGGGCTTCCAGTACACGCGGCCAGAGGGGCGAATCGGGAGGCGAGACCGGTTCAGGCGGGGGGGCTGGTGGTTCTTTTGGCTGCAGGTGGGGGGGGACGGGTTCACCGGCCGCGATCAGCCGCTCGCGCTCCAACCAGCGCTTGACCTCGGACAGCAGTGAGAACAGCTCTTCATCCGTAAACCGGCTACGGGGTTGCAAAGGATCGCGCACCTGATTGATCTCCAGTGCAGGTGCTGAGCAGTCGAAAGCCTGGTCCTGTCCTGCCCGCAGGCAGTAGCCACTCTGATCAGGGGGGGCATGCCGCTGCATCTGGCTGCATCCCGTGAGCAGGGCCAGCAGGCTTAATCCAGTCAGTGTGCGTTGCCATCCTGTCATGCCGGTCGTTCCAATAGATCAGAGTGTGGCCACCGAAAGCGCCAGACCAGCGGCGATCAGCGCACTGCCCGCCAGCCGGTGCTGCCAGATCATGGCCATGGGATGAGCGAACTGCTGCCGCAGGCCCGAGGCCAGGCCACTGTATCCGGTCATGACGCAGGCTTCGGCTGCCATCAGTGTAGCACTGATGGTGATGAGCTGGGGCAGCTGCGGCCGGGCGGGATCAATGAACTGGGGGATCAGCGCGAGCAGAAACACCAGACCTTTTGGGTTGGTAATGTTGACCAGCAGTGCCTGCAGGAAGCGGCTGTGGCGCGGTGCAAACGCAAGCGACTCTACCTCGCCCGATGTGTGCTGTCTCCAGAGGCGGATACCAAGCCAGATAAGATAAACGACACCGATCCATTTGATGATGGCAAACAGTTCAGGGGAGGTGGCGATCAGGCTGCCGAGCCCAAGAGAGACCACCAGAATCTGTACGCCATAGCCGCTGACAAGCCCAAGCGTACTCCAGCAGGCGCCACGGACACCATAGGTCAGACCTGCACCCATGGCAGTGGCGGCACTGGCACCGGGAGACAGGCTGATCAGCAGAGCCGTGCCCAACAGTGCAATCCAGATCTCTGTACTCATCGTTATAAGACCTCTGCAACGCAAACAGCCGCCCGAAGGCGGCTGTTGAAACATTGACGTGAAAAATCAGGCGTTTTCGCGTGCAATCGCGCGATAGGCAATATCAGTACGGAAGTAGGCATCCTTCCAGCTGACCTGCTTGAGCAGCTCATAGGCCCGCTGCTGCGCTTCGGTCACGCTGTCGCCCAGTGCCGTGACGCAGAGTACACGGCCACCGGCGGTCACGACGTGACCCTTGTCATCCAGCTGGGTACCGGCGTGGAAGATCTTACTGCCTTCCGGGCAGCTGTCCGGCAGGCTGATCACATCGCCCTTGCCGTAGTCACCCGGGTAGCCACCGGCCGCCATGACAACACCAACGGACTTGCGCTCATCCCACTCGGCACTGGTCTGATCCAGTTTCCGGTCCAGTGCCGCCTGGCACAGCTCCACCAGCGACGACTTCAGGCGCAGCATGATCGGCTGAGTCTCGGGATCACCGAAACGGCAGTTGTACTCGATCACTTTTGGGGTGCCGTCGGCCATAATCATCAGACCGGCGTAGAGAAAACCGGTGTACTCGTTGCCTTCCGCTTTCATGCCGTTGACCGTAGGCATGATCACTTCGTCCATCACACGCTGGTCGATCTCGGCGGTCACCACCGGTGCCGGCGAGTAGGCACCCATGCCGCCGGTGTTGAGACCGGTGTCACCATCGCCCACACGTTTGTGGTCCTGGCTGGTGGCCATCGGCAGCACGTTGTCGCCATCGACCATGACAATGTAGGAGGCTTCCTCTCCATCGAGGAACTCTTCGACTACCACGCGGCTGCCCGCATCACCAAAGGCGTTGCCGGCCAGCATGTCACGAATGGCGTCTTCCGCTTCCTGCAGGGTCATTGCGACGATGACGCCCTTGCCGGCGGCCAGACCGTCGGCCTTGACCACGATCGGGGCACCTTTCTCGCGCACATAGGCCAGCGCAGGCTCGATCTCGGTGAAGTTTTGATACTCCGCCGTCGGAATCTCATGACGGGCCAGGAAGTCCTTGGTGAATGCCTTGGAGCCTTCGAGCTGAGCCGCACCGGCGGTCGGACCGAAGATCGCCAGGCCTGCTGCGCGGAAACGATCAACGATGCCGGCTACCAGTGGTGCCTCAGGACCGACGATAGTCAGCGCTACCGCGTTGTCGCGGGCAAAGTTGACCAGTGCATCGATCTGCATCACGTCGATATCCACATTCTCCAGCTTGGGCTCAATGGCCGTACCGGCGTTGCCGGGCGCGACAAACACGCGCTCGACTGCAGTGTCTTTAGCCGCGGTCCAGGCCAGTGCGTGCTCGCGACCGCCGGAACCGATAACCAGAATATTCATGTTCGATTCCCCTTGTTTAGTGACGGAAGTGACGCATGCCGGTGAATACCATTGCCAGGCCGTGCTCGTCGGCAGCGTCGATCACTTCCTGATCGCGCATGGAGCCGCCGGGCTGGATCACTGCAGTGATACCCGCCGCTGCAGCGGCATCGATGCCGTCACGGAACGGGAAGAACGCATCAGACGCCATGACGGACCCCGGCACTTCCAGACCTTCGTCAGCGGCCTTGATGCCGGCGATTTTGGCAGAATAGACGCGACTCATCTGACCGGCGCCAATGCCAATGGTCTGGCCGTTCTTGGCGTAGACGATGGCGTTGGATTTGACGTACTTGGCCACTTCCCAGCAGAACAGCAGGTCACGGATCTCCTGTTCGGTGGGCTGGCGCTGGGTGACGATCTTCAGCTGGGAAGCATCGATCATGCCCAGATCGCGGTCCTGTACCAGCAGGCCACCGTTGACGCGTTTGTAGTCGAAGCTGTGGGCGCGCTTGCGCTCCCACTGGCCGCATTCGAGCAGGCGCACGTTGGGTTTGGCGGCGACAATGTCAGAGGCCTCCTGTGACACGCTCGGGGCGATGATCACTTCCACAAACTGGCGGTCAACGATTGCCTGGGCCGTCTTGCCATCCAGCTCGCGGTTGAACGCAATGATGCCACCAAAGGCTGAAGTGGGGTCAGTCTGGAAGGCACGGTTGTAGGCTTCCAGAATATCGTTGCCAACGGCCACGCCACAGGGGTTGGCGTGCTTGACGATAACGCAGGCCGGTTCCTGGAACGGCTTGACACATTCCAGTGCTGCATCGGTGTCGGCCACGTTGTTGAACGACAGCTCCTTGCCCTGCAGCTGGCGGGCGGTTGCCACGCTGGCTTCACCGGGGTTGGCTTCAACGTAGAAGGCCGCACGCTGGTGCGGGTTCTCGCCGTAGCGCATGTCCTGTGCCTTGATGAACTGGGTGTTGAAGGTGCGCGGGAAGTCGGCCGGCATCTCCTCATCGCCTTCGACGATGGCGCCCAGGTAGTTGGCGATCATGCCGTCGTAGGCAGCGGTGTGTTCAAACGCCTTTACGGCCAGATCGAAGCGGGTTTTGAAGCCGAGACCGCCGTCAGATTTCAGCTCGGCGATGATGCTGTCGTAGTCGGATGCATTGACGACGATGGCAACATCCTTGTGGTTCTTGGCAGCGGAACGCACCATGGTCGGGCCGCCGATATCGATGTTCTCGATCGCCATCGGCAGGTCGCAATCCGGGCGCGCGATGGTCGCGGCGAACGGGTAGAGGTTAACCACTACCATGTCGATCGGCTGGATGCCGTGCTCGTTCATGATCGCATCATCGGTGCCGCGACGGCCCAGGATGCCTCCATGTACCTTCGGATGCAGGGTCTTGACACGGCCATCCATCATTTCAGGGAAGCCGGTGTAATCGGAGACTTCAACCGCCGGAATATTGTTGTCGCACAGCAGCTTGTAGGTGCCGCCGGTGGACAGGATCTCGACGCCTTCGGCGTTGAGTGCACGAGCAAAGTCGACGATGCCGGTCTTGTCGGACACGCTGATCAGGGCGCGACGGACGGCTTTGGTGTTCTGTTCAGACATGGTAAGCGTTCCAGTTCGAAATGAATTCAGTTACAGCAGACCGTACTGCTTGAGCTTCTTGCGCAGTGTGCCACGGTTGAGGCCCAGTACCTCTGACGCCTTGGTCTGATTGTCCTTGGTGTAGGCCATCACGCTCTCGAACAGCGGTGCCTCGATTTCGGACAGAACCATCTGATAGACATCGGTAACAGGCTGGCCGTCCAGCTGTTTGAAGTAGCTGGTCAGTGACTGGTGCACGGTGTCACGCAGGGTCTGTTGGGGGATCTGCGTCTGTGTGCCGGGTTTAGTCTGTTTCAAGTCTTTGGTATCCACTGTACTTCTGTACCCAATCCAGGGATCAGGCGGCTGCCAGCCGGGACGCAAAAAAAGCGGCCACGGCACTCACCTGATCATGTGCTGTTTCTAGTTGATTGAAATCTTGCCGAAAGTCCCGGCTGCCCTCTGCAGTCTGCAGATACCAGCCCACATGCTTGCGCGCGATTCTGACGCCCAGATAGTCGCCGTAGAATGCATACAGTGCTCGCAGGTGCTCGGTCAAAATCTGCTCTTGCTCTCGGGCAGATGGGTCAGGGCGTTCCATGCCTGTGCGCAGAAAATGATCAATCTGGCCGGGCAGCCAGGGGCGACCCTGTGCCGCACGGCCAATCATCACTGCATCAGCACCGGTCAGTTCCAGTACCTGCCGGGCCTTGTGTGGCGAGTCGATATCACCGTTGGCAAACAACGGGATACTGATTTCGTCACGTACCCGGGTGATGGTGTTGTACTCGGCCTCGCCGCGATAGCCATCGGCCCGAGTACGACCGTGAATGGCCAGTGCCGCAATGCCGGATTGCTCGGCAAGGCGGGCAATGCGAATCGCGTTGCGGGTGTCGGGGCACCAGCCTGTGCGGATCTTGAGCGTAACCGGTACGTCTACGGCTGCAGTAACTGCCTGCAGAATATCCTGTACCAGTGACTCGTCCCGTAACAGGGCAGAGCCTGCAGCCTTGTTGCACACCTTTTTGGCGGGGCAACCCATGTTGATGTCGATGATCTGAGCACCGTTCGTGACATTCAGACGAGCAGCCTCAGCCAACATGTCGGGATCACCACCGGCAATCTGAACAGAACGCGGCTCGGCTTCACCCGTGTGATCAAGACGCAGGCTGGATTTGCGAGTGTGCCAGAGACGACTGTCGGATGTGACCATTTCGGACACGGCTAGTCCGGCACCCAGGCGGCGACACAGCTGCCGGAACGGGCGGTCCGTCACCCCGGCCATGGGGGCCAGAATCACCCGACTGTCAATGCTGTATGGGCCGATCCTGAACATGCTGCGTCCTGTCAGAAAGGTAAAGGAAACTCACGTTTGCTGCAGTTGCAGCAAACCGGGGCTCACTTTCGGAAGGCGGCCAATGATACTCCTTCGGCCTGCCGCGTCCAACCGTTTCTGATGAAAAAATGATCTGTTTTCAGGAGTCGTGAGTCGGGGCCTGCAGGGAAAGTTCGTAACTGACACCCCGGCGGCCAGGTGATGCAAGCTCCAGCTCGATCTGCATCGGCTGGCCAGGCATCATCTGTTCAGTGGACAGGCTGCGGGTGTCGAGGTACTCGTCTGGTTGAAACGTGCGCTGTGCCACTTCGCGTCCTTTCAAATCCGTAAAACGCAGCTGGAGAGCTGGCCATGGCTGGGGAAAGGGGGCCGTATTTTCGAGCACAATGGAGACTTTAAGCGCATCGGCGAAGCGCGGATGAGGCTGAACGTGCAGGCTGTGGTTGCGGATCTGGCTGAGGGCACCGGCGCTGTCGAGATCGCAGTTGATCTGGTTACACAGCATGGAATAGACGCCCTGCAGTTGTGAGTGCCGAGCCAGGCGTGCACGTTCAAACCAGAGCAGTTGCGACAGCAATACAGCCAGTGTCAGCAGAATGCCCAGCAGTAGGAAGGCGGAGGTAATCGGATTGCGTTCATCATCGACTTTGGCCAGCTGCAGCGGTTCCGCTATCAGCGGTACGGCTGCCGTGCTTTCTGCCTGAGACTGATTTGCATCGATACCGGCCGGAGCCGGGGCTGGTGCCTCGGCAGGATCAGCTGCTGCCGCTGGTGTGTCGGTCGAAGCGGGTGCTGTGTCCAGATCTGTTCTGCTGGGTGGCCGGGTTGAAGGCTCGCTGCTGGCAGGATGGGCTACAGACTCAACCGGTGTCTCAGGTTTTTCATGGACGGGACTGTCCTGTTCAGGCTTGAACGAGCTGACTTCGTGCTCAGGGGCGTTGAAAACCTTCAGGCAGGCACCACAACGCACCTGCCCCTCGGCCAGCTTGAGCTGGCCTTCGGTCACGCGAAAGCGGGCATGACAGTTGGGGCAGCGCGTTATGATCAAAGATCAGCTCTCCTGCTTACGGGTGCCACTGAGGCGGATCCAGCCCTCGCGCTCACCCGGTGCATCCATTTCAAACCACTGACGGTAGGTGGATATTAGCTCATCTGCCTGCTGCGACAACAGGCCAGACAGCAGGATGCGTCCACCCGGACGAACGCGCTCGGCAAGCGTTGGGGCAAGTTCACACAGAGGGCCGGCCAGGATGTTGGCCACCAGAACGTCCGCCTGCAGTTTGGGGGCATTCAGTGGCAGATAGGCATTGAGCCGCTCGGTCGGCAACTGGTTGCGTGCCAGATTGTCAGCGGTGGCGGTCAGGGCCTGGGGGTCGATATCCACGGCCATGACATGGCGCGCGCCGAGCAACAGGGCGGCTATGCCAAGAATGCCGCTGCCGCAGCCGTAGTCGATCACCTGCGCTCCGTTCAGCTCCTGCCCATCCAGCCATTCAAGGCACAGCGCGGTCGTCGGGTGCGTGCCGGTACCGAAAGCAAGACCGGGGTCGAGCATCAGGTTGACGGCATCAGGCTCGGGTGCTTCCCGCCAACTGGGGCATACCCAAAGGCGCTGACCGAACTGCATCGGGTGGTAGTGATCCATCCACTCTCGCTCCCAGTCCTTGTCCTCCAGAATTTCGGCCCTGAATTCAGGCAGTGCATCGGTGCCGGAAAAGGCCCCCTGCTGAGCGTCGGCCAAAAGGTGCAGTGTTTCACGCAAGTCGTGCTCTGCGGCGAACAGGCCGGTAACGATGGTGTGGCTCCACAGCGGCGTGGTCCCCAGATCAGGCTCAAAAATCGGTTGGTCGGCGGCGTCCTGATAGGTGACGGCTGCGCAGCCGGCTGCCAGCAGCAGATCCTCGTAGGTTTCGGCCTGCTCGGGAGAAGTGGCAACTTTAATCTGTAGCCAGGGCATGCAGAGACTCCATCTGTTTGTTATCAATAGTATGTCCTAAAACTGCGACGGGTAAAATCCGGGGATCGCTGATCCAGCGCACGTCGAAGGTGTCTGGCGAGCGGTTGGCAGTATCAGGCAAAAAGAGGGGGGAGTGACAACAGCCGGATCTGGCCGGCTGTTGTCGAGAAAGGCTCAGAGACCGAGCTTTTTCTCAAGGTAGTGGATATTCACGCCGCCACGGGCGAAGTTGGTATCGCGAACAATATCCTGATGCAACGGGATGTTGGTCTTGATCCCTTCGATCAACGTCTCGTCAAGTGCACTCTTCATGCGCGCCAGTGCTGTTTCGCGGTCATCCGCGAAGGTGATCAACTTGGCGATCAGCGAATCGTAATGAGGCGGTACGCTGTAACCACTGTACAGGTGTGAGTCAACGCGAACGCCGTTGCCGCCTGCTGCATGGAAGTGGGTCACCTTGCCGGGGCTTGGCATGAAGGTTTTCGGGTCTTCCGCGTTAAGACGACACTCAATGGAGTGACCGCGCAGCTTGATATCTTCCTGCTTGTAGGACAGCGGAAGTCCGGCAGCAATGCGCAACTGCTCCTTGACGATATCGACACCGGTCACCATTTCGGTAACCGGGTGCTCTACCTGGACGCGGGTGTTCATCTCGATAAAGAAGAACTCACCATCTTCATACAGGAATTCGAAGGTACCGGCGCCACGGTAGCCGATCTCGATACAGGCATCGACGCAGGCCTTGAGAACCTTGGCGCGTGCGGCTTCATCAATCATCGGTGCCGGCGCTTCCTCGACCACCTTCTGGTGACGGCGCTGCATGGAGCAGTCGCGGTCGTACAGATGGATGGCATTGCCCTGACCATCGGCCAGTACCTGTACTTCAACATGGCGCGGCTTTTCGAGGAATTTTTCCATGTACACGGTTTCATCACCGAAAGCCGCCTTGGCCTCGGACTTGGTCACCTGTACCGCGTTACCTAGATGCGCTTCGGTATGCACCACGCGCATGCCGCGACCACCGCCACCGGCTGCAGCCTTGATGATCACCGGATAGCCGATGCGACGGGCGATTTTGTAGACGGTTTCGGCATCGTCAGGCAGGGGGCCATCAGATCCCGGTACTGTCGGTACACCCGCCAACTTCATCGCACTGATGGCGGATACCTTGTCGCCCATCAGGCGAATGGTATCGGCGCGCGGGCCAATGAAGGTAAAGCCTGAACGCTCTACCTGCTCGGCAAAATCCGCATTTTCGGCCAGAAAGCCGTAGCCGGGGTGAATCGCGACAGAGTCGGTAACCTCGGCGGCACTGATGATCGCCGGAATGTTGAGGTAGCTCTGGGAGGAGGGGGCAGGGCCGATGCACACAGCTTCGTCGGCGAGGCGCACATGCATCAGGTCACGGTCAGCAACCGAATGGACGGCAACGGTTTTGATGCCCAGCTCCTTGCAGGCGCGGAGGATGCGCAGTGCAATCTCACCACGGTTTGCAATCAGCACTTTATCCAGCATAGTGAAAATCCTTGGTCAGCAATCAGGCGATAGTGATCAGCGGCTGGTCGAATTCGACCGGCTGGCCATCTTCGGCCAAAATGCTTTCGATTACGCCGGACTTGTCCGCTTCGATCTGGTTCATCATCTTCATCGCCTCAACGATGCAGATAACATCACCTGCCTTCACGCTCTGGCCTACTTCAACGAAGGGTCCGGAGGTGGGGGAGGGAGAACGATAGAAGGTACCGACCATCGGAGAGCGCACGGCATGGCCCATGGGGGCGGCCTCGGCCGGAGCTTCGGCAGCCGGAGCGGCTACTGCGGGTGCAGGTGCGGCAACGGGGGCCTGTGCTGCATATTGGGCGGGGGCCGCGATAACCTGGCTGCCGCCACGGCTGATACGGACAGACTCTTCGCCTTCCTTGATCTCGATTTCGTTGATGTTGGACTCTTCCAGCAACTCGATCAGTTTCTTAACTTTGCGAATATCCATGCTTTGACGGCTTCTCTGAATTCAATGTTGTTAATGGGTACGAATCTGTCCGTTGTGGTTCAGCTCTGTTGCAAACGGGTATGCGCCGCTTCAAGGGCAAAACCATAGCCTTCAGCGCCAAGGCCGCAGATGACGCCTACCGCCTTGTCGGACAGGTAGGAATGCTGGCGGAATGGCTCACGGGCGTGCACGTTGGACAGATGCACTTCAATAAAGGGTATGCCGACGCCCAGCAGGGCATCACGCAGTGCGACACTGGTGTGGGTAAAGGCGGCCGGATTGATAATAATGAAACCGGTGCCTTGTGCCGGTGCCTGATGAATACGATCGATCAGGGCGGCTTCGGCATTGCTCTGGAAGCACTCGGCTGAGTGCCCCAGTGCTTTGGCCTGAGTGACAAGCGATGCCTCGATATCGGCAAGGGTGGTGGAGCCGTAGATACCGGGTTCTCGGGTGCCGAGCAAATTCAGGTTTGGACCATTCAGAACCAGAATATGTGCCATGCAGTTGCCCCGCCGAAACTCAGTTGCCATGGGTTAAAACCAAGGTCGACTAGTGTGCATGAAAGTTAAATGGCTGTCTATGCTGGCCGTCGGATTTTCGTCTGTTAGCGGCGAGTTTGCCGAAGTTAGCCTTATATGTGCGATAGCCGGTGATAATCACCGCTCCGGTGGCGGCTTGCGGCACGATTGACCACAACCGCCGAATTGGCCATAGTGCAATGCAACATGGAGGCTGCGTCCAGCGGCCCCTGAATAGTTGAAATGGCAGGAGACACAAGTGGAACGACTTGAGCGCATCTGGCTGGGAATCTGGGACCGATTTGCGACCGCGCGCAAGCTGCAGCTGGTATTGCTGGTGCTGATCATCTGGCTGCTGGTATCACTGGGCGTAGGCGTCTGGTGGAGCGGTGAGCCTGATCGCTTCGATGTGGCCCGTGAGGCAAGCGCACAGACGGCAACAGGTGAGCCTGTGACCGGCACCCATACGGTGATGACGCTGATTACTCTGGGCAACACCCTGCTGGATAAACCGGGGGGCTATCTGAGTAATGACCGTCTGCCACCGGGTATCTGGTTGGATAACATGCCGGCCTGGGAGTTCGGTGTACTGGTGCAGATGCGTGATATGGGGCGTTCGCTGCGCAAAAGCATGAGCCGGTCCCAGTCTCAGTCGACAGAAGACCCGGCGCTGGCCAAGGCCGAACCGCTGCTGCACTTCAATAACAACAGCTGGATACTGCCCTCAACGGAGAGTGAGTATCGCAAGGCGATCCGCCTGCTGCAGGATTATGCGGACCGGTTGTCGGATGAAAGCCAGAGTAATGCCCAGTTCTATGCCCGTGCAGACAATCTGCGTGACTGGCTGGGTGATGTCTCCACTCGACTTGGCAGTCTGTCGCAGCGGCTCAGCGCCAGTGTTGGGCAGCGACGAGTGAACACCGACCTGGCGGGCGAAACAGGGGCGCGCCAGTCAACCGTGGCGGATAATGAAATTGATGTCAGGACTCCCTGGCTTGAGATAGACAATGTTTTCTATGAAGCCAGGGGTACCACTTGGGCGCTTCTGCACCTGCTCGAAGCTGTCGAGCAGGATTTCGGCGAAGCACTGGACCGCAAGGGCGCTCGCGCCAGTCTGCGCCAGATCATCCGCGAGCTTGAATCAACTCAGTCAACCTTGTGGAGTCCGATGGTACTGAATGGTGCCGAGTTCGGTTTTCTTGCCAATCACTCACTGGTGATGGCGTCCTATATATCACGGGCCAACGCAGCCATTATTGATCTGCGTGACCTGCTTGCTCAGGGTTAGGAGCGGAGAAGACTCATGCGTAGAGTGGTATTCAATCAGAAAGGCGGCGTTGGCAAGTCCAGTATTGCGGTTAATCTGGCAGCGATCAGTGCCAGTCGAGGGCTCAAGACGCTGGTTATTGATCTTGATCCCCAGTGCAACTCCACCCATTACCTGTTGGGTGATGATGCCAACCAGCCGGATACCGACGCCTACGGTTTTTTTGAGCAGACGCTGAGTTTCCAGCTCAAGCCCAAGGCGCCTGAAGCCTTCATTCACCCGACACCCTTTGCCGGGCTGTCGATTCTGCCGGCACATCCGGAGCTGGGTGATCTGCAGTCAAAGCTGGAGAGCAAGCACAAGATCTACAAGCTGCGTGACGCACTCGACGAGCTGGGGGATGCGTTTGATGCCATCTATATCGATACGCCGCCGGCGTTCAACTTCTTTACACTGTCGGCGCTGGTCGCAGCTGAACGCTGCCTGATCCCGTTCGATTGTGATGAATTTGCACGTCAGGCGCTCTACAACCTGCTGAATAACGTGCGTGAAACGCGGGCGGACCATAATGAGCGGCTGGAAGTGGAAGGCATTGTGGTGAATCAGTATCAGCCCCGCGCCTCCTTGCCGCGCAAGATTGTTGAAGGGCTGCTGGCCGAATCACTGCCGGTGCTGAATACTCGGCTGTCGGCTTCGGTGAAGATGAAAGAATCTCATAACGAGGCGAGCCCTCTGATCCATATGGCCCCCACCCACAAGCTGACACAGGAATTTGTGCAGCTGTTCGAGGAGTTGGAAAAGGTCTGACGGTGTGTTCAGGGCATAAAAAAACGGAGCCTTTGGGGCTCCGTTTTGTCGATATCGCCTGGGATAAATTGCCGGATACCGCTTATTTGTCCGGCGCAATAACCCGACCATCACTCATGAATACGCAGTCGCGCTGAGCGGCACTATCCCGTGCGGCGAGCGATTTGCGTCTCAAACGCAGCAGCCAGGTAAAAATTGCCGTGGCCGACAGCGCGAGAATGACCAGTTCCGTCATGCAAACCCTGTAAAATTTCTTCGTACACCCGCATTGTAACCAGACAGGACCGGATGGCAAGCGTAGATTACATCCCCTTTACTGCAAAGATGCCGGGCGCGTTACGCCAATAACCCTTGTAGTCCATGCCATAGCCGAAAATGTAGCGATCCTCGATCTCAAGCCCAACAAAGTCGGCCTTGAGATCAGGGCGGGCCTTGCGGTCATGGTGCTTGTCAACGAGCACCGCGCACTGCACTGATGCGGCACCCTCCGCCTTCAGGTAATCCATCACTTCGGCCAGGGTATGGCCTTCGTCCAGGATGTCATCCACCACCAGCACCGGGCGGTCCTTGAACTCGACCATTGGCGGCACCTTCCACTCCAGCTCATGGCCGGATGTGGTGTTGCGGTAGCGCGTGGCGTGCAGGTAACTGGCCACCAGCGGGAAGTTGAGCCGGGTCAGCAGTTGGCCCGCAATCACCAGGCCACCATTCATAACCGCAAAAATGACCGGTTCGCGGTCATGAAGTTCGGCGCTAATGTCGGCAGCCATGTTGCTGATTGCCGCGTCTACCTCGGCCTGGCTGTAGAGCAGGTCCGCTTCAATGTAGACTCGCTTGATCTCTTCGGAATCGATAGTGCTCATGGAACCACTCCGGCAATGGCTGATGGCCGCCACTGGCGACCGGATTGTAAAAAAAGTGAGCAAGGGTACTCAGGTTTTGCTGTCTGAGCAATATCAGGCTGTGGGCGTGGATGACATCAGGCGGATCATTCGTTAGTCTTGCCCTGAATTTTTTGTCAAGCCGGACGTTGGTTCAAGCGTGCGGCTCCGCCGATGAGGTTGCCCTGCCATGAGTGTTCATGAAATCCACCATCCGCTGGTACAGCACAAGCTGAGCCTGATGCGCTCCAGTAACAAGAGTACCCGCGGCTTCCGCCAGTTGGCCGCCGAGGTTGGTTGCTTGCTGACCTACGAAGCGACCAAGGATCTGGAGCTGGAAGAGTATACCCTGCAGGGCTGGTGTGGTCCGGTCAAGGGGCAGCGGATCAAGGGCAAGAAAATTACCGTAGTACCCATTTTGCGGGCGGGACTTGGCATGCTGGATGGTGTGCTGGAGCTGGTACCCAGTGCCAAGATTTCGGTGGTAGGGCTTTACCGGGACGAAGAAACGCTGGAGCCGGTCACCTACTTTGAAAAGCTTGCCAGTGATATTGAGGCACGCATGGCGCTGATTGTGGATCCGATGCTGGCCACGGGTGGCTCCATGATCGCGACCATTGATCTGTTGAAAAAGGCAGGTTGCAGCAGCATTCGTGCGCTGGTGCTGGTGGCGGCCCCGGAAGGGATCGAAAAGGTGCAGGCGGCACATCCGGATGTGGATATCTTCACCGCATCGATTGATGAATGCCTGAATGAACAGGGGTATATCGTACCCGGGCTGGGTGATGCCGGTGACAAGATTTTCGGCACCAAATAGGAGAGTCGAGCATGCAACCCGTTCCTGAACGTAAAGGCGCACTGCATTGGCGCACCATGCTGGCCGGCTCGCAGATGCTGTTCGTGGCATTCGGTGCGCTGGTATTGATGCCGTTGTTGACCGGCCTGGATCCGAGTGTGGCGCTGTTTACGGCCGGGATCGGGACGCTGCTGTTTCACCTGGTAACCGGACTCACGGTACCGATCTTTCTGGCCTCCTCGTTTGTTTTTATCGCACCGATCACCTATTCGGTACAGAACTGGGGTGTGGCGGCTACCATGGGCGGGTTGATGGCGGCCGGCGTTGTATACATGCTGCTGGCACTGGCGGTGAAGCTCAAGGGGGTTGGCTTTCTGCACCGGATCATGCCGCCAGTGGTAACCGGCCCCGTCATCATGATCATCGGTCTTGGTCTGGCGCCGATTGCGGTCAATATGGCGATGGGCAAGAGCGGGGATGGTTCGATTGAGCTTTTCCCCTACGAGCAGGCGATGCTGGTCTCCATGAGTGCGCTGGTGACCACCCTGATCGTTGCGGTGTTTGCCCATGGCATCTTCCGCCTGCTGCCCATTCTGTCCGGTGTGGTGGTGGGGTACGCCATGGCTCACTTTACCGGTATGGTGGATTACAGTCCGATCACCGAAGCAAGCTGGGTGGCCATGCCGGCCTTTGTGATGCCTGAATTTCATTGGCAGGCGATTTTGTTCATGATTCCGGTAGCGTTGGCGCCCGCAATCGAACATGTGGGCGATATCCTGGCGATCTCCAACGTGACCGGCAAGGACTACGTGCGCAAGCCGGGTCTGCACCGAACCCTGTTTGGCGATGGTCTTGCCACGGCTGCGGCCTCGCTGTTTGGTGGACCGCCCAATACGACCTACTCCGAAGTGACGGGTGCGGTGATGCTAACCAGGGCTTTCAACCCAGTGATCATGGTCTGGGCTGCAATCGTTGCCATTGCGTTGGCGTTCATTGCCAAGTTTGGCATGGCGCTGCAGACCATTCCGGCCCCGGTGATGGGTGGCATACTGATACTGTTGTTCGGTTCCATTGCGGCGGTGGGGATGAACACCCTGATCAAGGCGCATGTGGATCTGGCCGAGCAGCGCAACCTGGTCATCGTGGCGACTACGCTGGTGTTCGGTATTGGTGGCATGGCAATGGGGCAGGGCGACCTGAGCCTGCAGGGCGTCAGCCTCTGTGGTGCGGTGGCGATCATTCTGAATCTGATCCTGCCGCAGTCGAAACCGGCGGATGATGATCTTCACGAAGAGCAGGAAGTGGTCGAGGACATGGTGCACCATGCCCGCGACTGATCCTGTCGGCCGGCATCAGCGTGACAGATAGCGGATGCCGGCCTCTAGCCCCTCCAGCGTCAGCGGGTACATGTGCCCCTCGACCTGCTGCCGAATCATCTGAGTGCTCTGGGTATACTGCCAGTAGCGCTCGGATGAGGGGTTGAGCCAGATTACCTTGTCCCAGGTCTCCAGTATCCGCTGCAGCCAGAATTGTCCCGGCTCCTCGTTCATGTGCTCCACACTGCCGTAACGGTCCACCAGTTCATAGGGCGACATGGCGGCATCACCCACAAAGATCACTCGGTAATCGCGGCCATAGGTATGCAGCACGTCAAGCGTTGGAATCGCTTCATCGTAGCGGCGACGGTTGTCGCGCCAGACCTTTTCATAGACGCAATTATGGAAGTAAAAATATTCCAGATGTTTGAATTCGGTGCGGGCGGCGGAGAACAGTTCTTCGCAGGTACGAATGAACGGGTCCATGGAGCCGCCTACATCCAAAAACAGCAGCACCTTGGCGGCGTTATGCCGCTCCGGCACCATTTTCAGATCCAGCAGGCCGGCATTGCGGGCCGTTGAGCGGATGGTGTCGTCCAGGTCGAGCTGATCGGCCGCGCCGGTGCGGGCGAACTTGCGCAGTTTGCGCAGGGCGACCTTGAGATTGCGCGTGCCCAGCTCCACGCTGTCATCCAGATTGCGGAACTGACGTTGCTCCCAGACTTTCACTGCGCGCTTGTGCTTGCTTTCGCCGCCGATGCGAATCCCTTCCGGGTTGTAGCCACTGTGGCCGAAGGGTGAGGTGCCACCGGTGCCTATCCACTTGTTGCCACCGGCATGGCGTTCACCCTGTTCTTCCAGTCGTTGCTTCAGGGTTTCCAGCAACTTGTCCAAACCACCCAGCGCCTCAATCTGTGCCCGTTCTTCTTCACTGAGCTGCTTGAGAAAGTCGCTGTCGAGCCAGTGCGAGGGGATAAGCGCATCGGTAATGTCGCCCTGTGCCTGCAGCCCGGCAAAATACTGGCCAAAGGCACGATCAAAACGATCATAGTATTTCTCGTCCTTGACCATGCAGGCGCGGGCCAGCAGGTAAAAGTCATTCACATCCAGACAGGCGACCTGCTGCTCCAGTGCGCCGATCAGGTCGAGCAGCTCACGCACCGAAACCGGCACCTGTCCCTTGCGCAGCTGGGTGAACAGGTCGATCAGCATCAGCGAGCCTCACGGCGCGCCATGAAGGCGAGGCGCTGCAGCATGTGTACATCCTGCTCATTTTTGAGCAGTGCACCATAGAGCGGAGGCATGGCGCTGGATGGGTCCTGGTTGGCCAGCACGTCAGCCGGAATGCGGTCGGCCAGCAGCAGCTTGAGCCAGTCAATCAACTCTGATGTTGACGGTTTTTTCTTCAGGCTGGGGACTTCGCGCAGGCGGAAGAATATTTCCAGTGCTTCACGCACCAGCGTCTGTTCGATCTGCGGGAAGTGAACATCGACGATCGACTGCAGAGTGTCCTTGTCAGGAAAGGCTATGTAGTGGAAGAAGCAGCGGCGCAGAAAGGCGTCAGGCAGCTCCTTCTCGTTGTTGCTGGTGATGATGACGATGGGGCGCTGACGGGCCGCGATGCGCTCACCGGTCTCGTACACGTCGAACTCCATCTTGTCGAGTTCGGTCAGCAGGTCGTTGGGGAATTCGATATCCGCCTTGTCGATCTCGTCAATCAGCAGTACGACCTGCTCGTCAGCCTCAAATGCCTGCCACAGCATTCCCTTGCGGATGTAGTTGCGAATATCGTGCACGCGATCGTCACCCAGCTGAGAATCACGCAGGCGAGAAACGGCATCATAATCGTACAGGCCCTGCTGCGCCTTGGTGGTGGATTTGATGTGCCAGCGCAGCAATGGCTTGCCCAGTGCGGTGGCCAGTTCTTCAGCCAGCATGGTCTTGCCGGTGCCGGGTTCGCCCTTGACCAGCAGGGGGCGCTGCAGGGTGATGGCGGCGTTCACGGCCATCTGCAGATCGTCGGTGGCAACGTAGCGGTCGGTACCTGAAAACTTCATCGGCGTCTCTGTCGGTTGCTGTGGGTCGGTTGGTAAAAGACAGTGGCCAGTGTATCAGAACGGGTCGGGCAGAAAAGAGAGGTGCAGAGAGGGCAGGTACAGGGGAAGAGGGTGGGAAGATGTGACCGGCACATCTTCCCTGGAAGCGAGCCTTACTTGGCAGCTTCGTATGCAGCGGCGGATTTTTCGATCTCGGCGCGGGCAGCGTCGGCGTTGGCCCAGCCTTCGACCTTGACCCACTTGCCCTTTTCGAGAGTCTTGTAGTTCTCGAAGAAGTGCGAGATCTGGTCGCGGGTCAGCTGCGGAATGTCGTCCACATCCTGAATGTCGTTGTAGGCCTGGCTCAGCTTTTCGTGCGGCACGGCTACCAGCTTGGCATCACCACCGGCTTCGTCGGTCATGTTCAGAACACCGACCGGACGGCAGCGAATCACGGAGCCGGTCATCACCGGGTGCGGCGTCAGGACCAGCACGTCCAGGGGGTCGCCATCGTCTGCCAGGGTGTTGTTGATGTAACCGTAGTTGGCCGGGTAAAACATCGGTGCAGCCATGAAACGGTCAACGAAGATCGCATCAACGTCTTTGTCGATCTCGTATTTAACCGGGGAGCTTTCCGCCGGGATTTCGATGATCACGTAGATGTCATTCGGCAGTTCTTTGCCGGCAGGGACTTTCTCAAAGCTCATGAGCTGTTTCCTGTTATCGGTTGCAAGGACAGAACGGATAGCGGGGCGCAGTATAAACTGCCCTGCGGCCCGCCGGAATACGACTTACAGGTGAAACGCCTGTTCAGCAGTCGCAGTGGTACTGCAACAGTGTTTCGACTTCCTTTCGTGAGCCCAGCGCCACGGAAACGCGCTGATGAATATGGTCCGGCTGAATATCCAGAATGTCGCTGTAACAGGTGCTGGAGATGCCGCCGGCCTGCTCGATCAGCAGGCTCATGGGGTTACCCTCATACATCAGGCGCAGCTTGCCGGGTTTGGCAGGTTCGCGTGCGTCCCAGGGATAAGTGAAAATACCGCCACGGGTCAGGACGCGATGCACCTCGGCCACCATGGAAGCGATCCAGCGCATGTTGTAGTTCTTGCCACGGGGGCCTTCAGCACCCTTTAGCAGGTCGTCGACATAGTTGCGCATCGAGGGTTCCCAGAAGCGGTGGTTCGACATGTTGATGGCGAACTCCTTGGTCTCTTCGGGAATCCTTACGTTTTCACGGGTCAGCAGGAAGTCACCGGTGTGAGCAAGGGTAAACATGTTGACGCCATGCCCTGTGGTCAGCGCCAGTACAGCGGAAGGGCCGTACAGCACGTAGCCGGAGGCCACCTGTTTGCGGCCGGCCTGCAGGAACATCTCCACGCCCTCTTCGGTGACATCTTTCGGGGCTTCAAGGATGGAAAAAATGGTGCCCACGGATACATTGATATCGATGTTGGAGGAGCCGTCCAGCGGGTCGAAGGTCACCAGGAAACGACCGTTCGGGTTGCCGAATACGGGGTCGTCTTCCTCTTCGGACGCGAGGCCGCGTACCAGCGGATTATCGAGCAGTACCTTTTTCAGCACGTCGTTGGAGATGACATCCAGCTTTTTCTGGGTTTCGCCCTGAACGTTGGTGTCACTGGTGGTGCCGAGAATACCGGCCAGCGCGCCCTCGCGCAGTTGCAGTGCGATCTCCTTGCAAGCAATCATCAGTGTGTCGATCAGTTCAACGAGTTCGAGGTCGGTGTCGTGGTGTTTCAGGTAGTTGCTGAGCAGCTGCATCTGTGAATTCGGCCTTTGTTTGATCCGATGGGAAAGACGCGCTGAATTGTACGCTATCTTGATGGGTTTTGCATAAGAGCAGATCGTTTCCGGTGCGGTTTTCGCCGCGTCAAGCTGATATGATGCAGGCCATTCAGAACAAGAAAAGGAGCATCCGGGTGCACATTCATATTCTCGGAATCTGCGGTACCTTTATGGGGTCGCTGGCGATACTGGCCAAGCAGCTGGGACACCGGGTCACCGGCTCGGATGCCAATGTCTATCCGCCCATGAGCACGCAGCTGGAGCAGCAGGGTATCGAGCTGGTTCAGGGCTATGATCCGGCGCAGCTGGAGCCGGTCCCCGACATGGTGGTTATCGGCAACGCCATGAGCCGCGGTAACCCCTGTGTCGAACATGTGCTTGAGCACAACCTGCGCTACATGTCAGGTCCGCAATGGCTGCATGACAACCTGCTGGCCGATCGCTGGGTGCTGGCGGTAGCCGGTACCCATGGCAAGACTACTACCGCTACCATGTTGGCCTGGATTCTGGAGCAGGCGGGGATGGCGCCCGGTTTCCTGATTGGCGGCGTGCCGCTCAACTTTGAAACCTCTGCCCGCATTGGTGAAACCCCTTTCTTTGTGATTGAGGCCGACGAGTACGATACCGCCTTCTTCGATAAGCGTTCGAAGTTTGTGCACTATCATCCCCGCACCTTGATTCTGAATAACCTTGAGTTCGACCACGCGGATATCTTTCCTGATCTGGCGGCGATTCAGCGCCAGTTCCATCACCTGATGCGGATTCTGCCCGCCACCGGGCAGGTCATTATGCCGGCAGATGTGACGGCACTGGATGAAGTGATCGAGATGGGGTGCTGGAGTGAACGCGTACTGACCGGCTTTGATCGACGTGCCAGCTGGTCGGCTCAGCTCCTGAGCGAGGACGGCAGTCACTTTTCCGTTCAACACGAGGGCAAGAGTCTGGGCGAAGTGTGTTGGTCTCTGACCGGCCTGCATAATGTGAGCAATGCGATCAATGCTTTGGTGGCGGCGCGCCATGTGGGGGTTCAGCCGGAGCATGCGATTGAGGCACTGAGCCGCTTCGGCGGTGTCAAGCGGCGCATGGAGCGGCTGGGTGAGGTGGCCGGGATCACCGTGTATGACGACTTTGCCCATCACCCCAGTGCGATCCAGACCACTCTGGAAGGGATTCGTGCCCGTGTGGGCAAGCGTCAGGCGGTGGTGGCGGTGATTGAACCGCGCTCCAACACCATGCGGCTGGGGGCCCACAAGGCACAGCTTGCCGAGGCAACCGCCATGGCGGATCAGGTGTACTGGTATCAGCCGGAGGGGCTGGACTGGTCACTGGACGAAGTGGTGGCACAGAGCCCTGTCCCGGCGCGGCTGGAAACGGAGATCTGTCCACTGGTCAATCGGCTTGTAAGTGAGTTGCCGCGTGGTGCGCAGGTGGTGATCATGAGCAATGGCGGTTTCGGCGGCATTCACCAGAAGTTGCTGAAGGCGCTGGAGCAGCGGGAGTCGATCCATGTCCTCTGATACTCGCTTCGAGGGTCGGGTGACGCTGGCCATTACGGGCGCTTCCGGTGTCCAGTATGGGCTGCGTCTGCTGCAATGCCTGGTGGCCCAAAATCGACAGGTGCTGTTGATGGTGTCGAAAGCTGCGCAGGTGGTGATCGCGACGGAGACGGCTCTCAGGCTGCCGGGAGCCCCGGAAGCGATGGAAACCTTTCTTACGGAATACCATGCGGCGGCACCGGGGCAGATCCGTGTGTTCGGGCGTGAGCAGTGGATGGCCCCGGTGGCGTCCGGTTCGGGTGCCCCCTCTGCCATGGTCGTGTGTCCCTGCAGTACCGGTACCTTGTCGGCCATCGCCTGTGGTGCCAGCAATAACCTGATCGAGCGGGCGGCTGATGTGGCATTGAAAGAGCGCCGTCAGCTGATACTGGTGCCCCGCGAGGCGCCTTACTCCGAGATCCATCTGGAGCATATGCTCAAGTTGACTCGCATGGGGAGTGTCATCATTCCGGCCAGCCCCGGATTCTATCATCGCCCACAAAGTGTCGAAGATATGGTGGACTTTGTAGTGGCGCGTATCCTGTCGCAGCTGGGGCTTGAACAGTCACTGCTGCCACGCTGGGGTGAAGCGCTGATTCAGGGCGGGTGATTTGTACGGCCCAGCTGATTACAATAGCCCCCGATTTTGACCGACCGAGAAGACTATGTCCAAGATACTGGCCCTGGATACCTCCACCGATGCCTGTTCAGCGGCGCTGCTGCTGGATGATCAGTTGATTGATCGCTTTGTCATCGAGCCGCGCCGCCATACCCATCTGTTGTTGCCGATGGTTGAAGAGCTGCTGGCCGAAGCCGATATGGCTCTGAACAGCCTGGACGCCATCGCCTTTGGCCGTGGCCCCGGCTCTTTCGCCGGTATTCGCATTGCGACCGGAGCCGCTCAGGGGTTGGCGCTGGCAGCAGGTCTGCCGGTCGTGCCGGTTTCAACCCTCAAGGCGATGGCCTGGGCAGAAGGTGAAGACAGTGGCTCGCTGTTGACGGTGCTGGATGCTCGCATGGACGAGGTCTACTGGTGTGCATGGCGGTGGCAGGACGGCGAGCCGGTTGCACTGGTTGAGGAGCAGGTGTGTGCCCCGGCACAGATCCACCTGCCGTCGGAGTGCCTGACACAGTCGTTTGGTGGGCTGGGTAGTGGCTGGTGCTATCGTGAGCAGATGCCGGCCGAGCTGGTACGGCAGGTCAGTGAGATAAAAGCGGAGGTCTACCCGCAGGCTTCGGCGATGGCGCAGTTGGCGCAGCGAGCGCTCCAGCGGGGAGAAACCATGGCGCCGGATGACGCGCGACCGGTTTACCTGCGCGATCAGGTTGCCTGGAAGAAAAAGGACCAGCAGTGAATTTCAGTGACTGGCTGCATACCTTGTGTCTGGCCGTGATTCAGGGGCTGACGGAGTTTTTGCCGATCTCCAGTTCGGCGCATCTGATTCTGCCTTCCCAGTTGCTGGGGTGGGAAGATCAGGGGCTGGCGTTTGATGTCGGCGTTCATGTCGGTACTCTGCTGGCGGTTATCTATTATTTACGTCGTGAAGTGAGCTGTATGACGCTGGCCTGGGGGCGCTCCTTCAGAGGCGAGTGTGATGCAGAAGGTCGCTTGGCCTGGCTGGTAGCGCTTGCGACCTTGCCGGCTGTGGTCAGCGGTTTCGTGTTTGCAGGTTTGATAGAACACTATGGCCGCTCCATTCTGGTGATTGCAGCGACTACGCTGATTTTTGGTGTATTGCTGGGCCTGGCGGATAAGCGGCGTCAGGAAAACAGGAGTGTCAAGCAGCTGACAAGGCGTGATGCCGTTATGATCGGTCTGGCGCAGGCGCTGGCCTTGATTCCCGGTACCTCTCGTTCGGGGATTACCATCACGGCCGCACTAATGCTCGGCTTTGAGCGCCAGGTTGCGGCTCGGTTCTCCTTTCTTTTATCAATTCCGATCATATTTGGTGCGGGGCTGTTGCAGCTGACCCATCTGGCTGAACGTGGTAATGGTGTTCACTGGCTGCAGATCGGTGTCGGCACACTGGTTGCCGGGCTCAGCGCGCTGGCCTGTATCCACCTGTTCCTCAAATGGCTAGATCGAGTCGGCATGATGCCGTTTGTCTGGTACCGGCTGGCGTTGGGCGTTGTGCTGCTGCTGGTCTGGTTGGCAGGCCCCGGAGGGTTGGTGTGAAACTGGCCGTAGGCTGGCAGGATGAGGCTGGCAGGGCAAAGGCCGAAGCACTGGCGCTTGAGCTTGGGCTTCCCTGTGTCGCGTCACCTGATCTGGCCTCGGCCGAGCTCTGGCAGCAGGTATTGCTGTTTGACTCGCAGGGGCTGGCGCTTTGCGCGACCGGGCCAAAACGCCCGGGGCCTGTCAGGGCCGATTTCGTGTCGGGTGCGGTTGCACACCGGCGTCAGTTTGGCGGGGGTACAGGCCAGTTGATTGCCAAGGCCTGCGGTATCAAGTCAGGCATTCGGCCAACCATTGTTGATGCGACCGCAGGCCTTGGGCGAGATGCCTTTGTGCTGGCAACGCTGGGGTGTCAGGTGCAGATGCTGGAGCGCTCACCGGTGGTGCATGCACTGTTGGCGGCCGGGCTGGAACAGGCCCGCAGAGACCCCGAGCTGGCTGAAACGCTGCAACGTATGACACTGGAGCGGGCTGACGGGCGTATCTGGCTGCAAAACTGTCCTGAACAGCGCCAGCCAGATCTGGTCTACCTTGATCCCATGTTCCCGCATACGGACAAGAAGGCTCAGGTCAAGAAGGAGATGCTGGCGTTCCGAGAGTTGGTGGGTCAGGACGCCGATGATGCCGAGTTGCTGGCGGCGGCACTCCAGGCAGCGCGCTGTCGAGTGGTTGTCAAACGTGCCCGCAAGGCCCCCGCCATCGCTGGTCACAAGCCCTCCCATTCGCTGGAGGGCAAGTCCAGTCGGTATGATATCTACGCCTTGAAGGCACTGAGTGGCAGCTGAAAGCACTCAGTAATGGGGCGGCGGTACATCGGCTGCGGGTGCTTCTTCACTGCCACCAAGTTCACGCAGCTGGCCATGCAGAATCTTGACCATTCGGGTCAGCTTTTCCAGATCCATCTCCTGCCGTGCCACCACCTCACTCAACTTGTCGATGGCGTCTTCCTGAAAGGCGATGCGTGACTCCAGCTCTGCCAGGGTATCGTTGTCGGCCATAATGAACTCCTTGCTGTTGGGACGGGTATCCCTAGGATAGATCATACTACCCTCTGTCAGAAAGGCTGTCGGTCTTAAGCCATTGAAAAAAAATGATGAATGGAGTATATCTGACGAGCTTCAATGCGCGTATTCAAAAACCTGCGCATCTTTATTGTATAAACATTCAGTTAATAAACAGAGAAGATCAATGAGTGGTAATCAGTTAATCAAGAGTGTGTTGGCCAGTGTTCTGGCTGCGTTTATTATTCCTTTTCTGCTGCAGCGCGTTGCGGGTATAGAAACAGGTTTTACCCTGCCGGTATTGGCAATCATTGCCGTTGTGGTTCTGTTGGTAACCCTGGCCAGTGCCTGGCAGCCAGCCGGTTCTGCCGGTGCGGCTCGTACAGCCCGTCCCTCTTCGGATTCATCAGAGCAGGATGATGACGAAGGTGACGAGAACGACGGTCGCGAGATCGGCAGTGTTAAATGGTTCAACGTGTCCAAGGGATTTGGTTTCATCACGCGTGAAAACGGCGATGATGTGTTTGTTCATTTCCGCAACATCCGTGGCCGTGGTCACCGCTCTCTGAATGAAGGTCAGAAAGTGCGTTTCAGTGTGCGTGAAAGTGACAAGGGCCTGCAGGCTGAAGACGTGTCCATCGTTCGCAGCTGATCCCCTCTGCCGGTAGCCTTGCTGCCGGCACCTTTCCATCCCTCCCTTTTTCAAGACGGCTGATGTCGTTTGGTGTATCGAGTCGGCGCTGCGTTGGCAGGGTCATCCGGCCAGGGGTGTTTTGGATAGCGTCCCTTCATCTCCTTCTTCACTTCCCTGTAGCTTCCAGCCCAGAATGCGGCCAGATCGGATGTAACCTGTAGCGGTCGTTGTGCCGGCGACAGCAGGTGCAGCGTAAGGGGAACCCCGCGGCCTACACAAGGTGTGTCAAGGCAGCCAAACATCTCCTGCAGTTTTACCGCCAGCACAGGGGGAGAGTGGCTGTAGTCGATTCGGTAGCTGGAGCCTGAAGGAACGGATATGCGTTCGGGGGCAAGCTGGTCCAGAAGCTGCTGTTGTGGCCAGTCCAGCTGGCTGCGCATGATCGACAGCAGGTCCAGTCTGGCCAGGTCGTCCTGCTGTGTGATGCCCTCCAGCCAGGGTGAAAGCCATTGCTCAAGGTTGTCGTGCAGCCATACGTCTGACAGGTCTGGCCAGTGGCATGAGCTGTCCTGGCTGGCGGCAAAGGCTACGCGTGCCCTGAACCGCTCGACTTCAGGTGTGAAATTGAGTCGTTGCAGCCCTTCGCGCTGCAGCAGCGACAGAATAGCCCTGCGCTTGTGCTCCGGGGTGACGTGCTGCAGCCGTGTTCGGCTCAGTACCAGATTGCCAATGCGCACCTGTCGTTCAGCCACAAGTCTGTTCTGTCGGCTGTCCCACTCGACGACCTCTTCGGCCCGTTTCAGATCCTTTAGCTGGCTTTCGAACAGTTCGGGGTCCAGTGCACAGGCCAGCCTGATTCTGTCTGAAGCGCGGCCGTCGTGGCTGCTGAGTGTGGCGATCGCCAGCCAGTCCTGCTGGCGTAACGGGTCCTGTTCGACAAGCGTGACCCCACGCCCCTGGCTGAGGCGATACTGTGCAGAGCCGGGCTCGCGCTGTCGGGCGATCCGATCCGGGTAGGCGCAGGCAACCAGATAACCGATCCAACGGGGCTGATCCGGGGCGCTGACCGGCTGGGAGGCGATGTCGGTGCAGCTGTTGCGCAGTTGGCGCGCAAGCTGCTGCAGTCGCCGCCGGCGTGGCTCACGACTTGAACCGTGCAGCCAGTCAAGCCGCTGGCGCAGGTCGGCGGACTGAGTATTGAGTGGGTCACGCTCCGTCAGCAGCACGGCAAGGTCTGCCGCTAATGGCAGCAAGCCGTTTTCCGCACCGCACAGCAGCATGTGGGCAAGGCGGGGGTGGGCTGGCAGCTCGGCCATACGTTCGCCTCTGGGGGTCAGTCGAAACTGGTTGGGGGCAGGGGCTTCTATCGCTTCAAGCTGCATCAACAGCTGTATCGCCTGACTGAATGTGGCCGTGGGCGGTGGCTCCAGCCAGACCAGCTCGGCTGGATCGTTGACGCCCCAGCGCAGCAGCTGCAGTGCCAGTGGTGCCAGGTCAGCCTGAAGGATTTCTGCACGTGCGTGAGGCTCAAGCTCACTGTGTTGAGCTTCGGACCAAAGCCGGTAACAGGTGCCTGGCCCGAGGCGTCCAGCCCTGCCGGCACGCTGTGTGGCGCTTGCCATCGATACGCGGGTTGTGAACAGGCGTGTCATGCCACTGGCTGGATCAAAGCGCGCCTGTCGACTCAGTCCGGAGTCGATAACAGCGTCTATGCCTTCAATAGTCAGGCTGGTTTCTGCGATGGCCGTGGCCAGTACCACTTTGCGCTTGCCAGAGGACGGTGGCAGTATCGCCTGTTGCTGCTGATCCAGTGGCAGCTCACCGTGCAGCGGGGTCAACAGCAACTCAGGATGCTGTTCAAGCAGCGGCTCCAGCAGCATCTGGGTACGGCGAATTTCGGCCAGCCCCGGGAGAAATGCCAGCAGACTGCCAGCGTGCTGCTGCAACGCCTGAGCCACCAGTTTCGCGACACGAGGCTCGATCGGCTCGTCGCTGCGACTGCGAGCGGACCAGACGATCTCCACCGGATGAGTGCGCCCGCCGGATTGCACGACCGGTGCACCGCCGAGCCGTTCAGACAATGTCGCGTGTTCGAGGGTTGCCGACATCAGCAGCAGTTTGAGCGGTGGTCCTTCGCGCAACAGCTCCCGCCCCTGCAGTGCCAGCGCCAGGCTGAGATCAGCGTCCAGGCTGCGTTCGTGAAACTCATCCAGAATCAACAGCCCGATGCCATCCAGCCCCGGGTTTTCCTGCAGCATGCGCACCAGTACCCCGCCGGTGACCACTTCCAGGCGGGTGGCATCACTGATGCATGTTTCGAGTCGAACGCGATAGCCAACGCGTTTGCCGACCGGCTCACCCAGTTGTTGCGCAAGTCGCTGGGCTGCGGCCTTGGCCGCAAGCCGGCGTGGCTCCAGCAGGATAATTTTCTGTCCTGCCAGCCAGGGCTGGTCCAGCAGTGCAAGTGGAACACGTGTGGTTTTGCCCGCCCCTGGCTCGGCCTCAAGAATCAGCTCATTTCGTCGCCCGAGTGTGGAGACGATCTCTGGCAGCAGTGAGTCGATAGGCAGCTGAGAGAGGTCGGGCATGGTCAGAATCCTTGGCAGTTCGGGCCTGCGAAGTGTACCAGCAACGCAGTCGTGGTGCTGCCCGCGACCGGACAGAAGACCGTGCGATGTACTATCATCCCGCGTGGACCTAACAATCGAGGACCTGCGTTGCTCATGACCTGTTACAGAACCCTGGCCGAGCCTGTGCACAGCGAGCTTGTGATCAAGAAGTCGCGCTTCATCGGCTGCATCGAGCCGATTCACTCCCATGCGGCCGGACTTGAGCGGGTGGCCGAACTCTGGCGGCAGCACCCGGAAGCGCGGCATATCTGCTACGCGATGCTGGTGGCCGGGCAGGTGCGCCAGTCTGATGATGGCGAGCCTTCCGGCACGGCGGCACGCCCCATGCTCAATGTGTTGCAGCACAAGGGGCTGGATTATGTACTGGCTACGGTGGTGCGTTACTTTGGCGGTATCAAGCTGGGTGCCGGCGGTTTGGTGCGTGCCTACAGCCAGGCGGTCAGCGAGCCGCTGCAGCAGGTCGAATATGTCGAGGTCAAGCCTCAGGCGCAGGCGCAGATTCGATTTGAGCATGCGCATGAAGCACTGGTGCGCCGTTTGGCCGAACAGGCCGGGCTGACACTTGAAGTGGAGTATGAACAGCAGGTGCTGGTCACTCTGCAGGGTGAAGCGGAGCCGCTGGAGCAATGCCTGCACCAACTGCAGGAGCAGACAAGGGGGGAGCTGGAGTTGCTTAACACCAATACAGATGTTGGGGTCTGATTCGAGCCTGCTTTCACGTTAGCCTCACACAGTACAGAGCATGCTGCAGCCCTGATTAATTTTCAGGACATAGCCATGCCTGTTCGCCTGTTTTCAAAACTGTCTTGCCTGCCTCGTCCTCGGCTGAGCGCCGTTCAGCTGGGCTGGTTCGTGACACTGTTGCTGGGGCTGTTCTATAACGGATCGCTCTGGCGCCTGATACTATCGCTTCAGTATGCTGATGCCGTACACAAGTGGTTTTTTGCCGCAGGTTTTTTACTGTTTCTGCTGGCGGTGATTCAGCTGTTTATGGGCTTGTTGTGCTGGCCAAGGCTGATCAAGCCGGTGGCGTTGTTTCTGCTTCTGAGCACGGCGCAGGTCGGCTATTTCATGGACAGTTATGGCATCGTGATTGACAAAACCATGGTGCAAAACCTGTTCGAGACCGACCCGGCAGAAGCGAGGGATCTGGTCACCGGCGCCATGCTGTTTAACCTGTTGTTGAAAGGCGTGCTGCCGTCCCTGTTGCTGCTGTGGATCAGAATCAAGCCTCAGCCCGTCAAGCGGATTCTGGTGGGGCAAGCCATCAGCCTGCTCAGCTGCCTGCTCCTGATCGGGCTGAATGCAACACTGCTGTATAAGGACTATTCCTCGCTGTTTCGCAATCACCGGGAGATCCGCAATCTGGCGCTGCCGTCCAGCTACCTGTACTACACCGGGCGATACCTCAGTGGAGCCTATGATGCTTCCAGGCATGTTTTTCAGCCCCTGGGGCTGGATGCCCGACTTGAATCAGCCGGGTTGCAGACTGTATCCGCGAAAGCGCAAAAGCCTGACGTGCTGATTGTGGTATTGGGTGAGACGGCACGCAGCATGAACTTTGGCCTCAACGGCTATGCGCGAGATACCACGCCCGAGCTGGAGCGCCTGCCGGTGGTGAGCTTTACGGATGTGGAATCCTGCGGTACCAGTACAGCTGTGTCGGTGCCCTGTATGTTCTCGCTGCAGGAGCGAGAACGCTATGACGATGAGCAGGTGGCCTATCAGAGCAATGTGCTGGATATTCTGCAGCATGCAGGTGTTTCTGTACGTTGGCGTGAAAACAACTCCGGTTGCAAGGGTGTGTGTGCACGCATTCCGGTGATCGAGGCGGAGCTGCTCAATCCGGGACACGACTGTACGGCAGAGGAGTGCTTCGATGATCAGTTATTATCCGGGTTGCAACAGCAGCTGGAGGGGCTGAACGGGTCTGCGGTGATCGTGCTGCATCAAAAGGGCAGTCATGGGCCGGCTTATTTCAAGCGAGTGCCTGAGACGTATCGGCATTTCACACCGGTTTGCCAAAGCAGTGAGCTGCAGACCTGTGTTCAGACCGATATCGTCAACGCCTATGACAATACCATTCGCTATACCGACCATCTGCTGGCACGGGTGATCGAGCTGTTGCAGCGGCAAGAGCAGTTTAACACCGCCATGCTCTATGTCTCGGACCATGGCGAGTCGTTGGGTGAGAATAACCTCTACTTGCATGGCATGCCCTGGCTGCTGGCGCCAGCAGAGCAAAAGCAGGTGCCTCTGATCACCTGGCTGTCAGCCGGGTTCCAGCAGGAACATGGTGTTGACTGGCAGTGCCTCAAGGCAAACAGCGACAAACCGCTCAGCCATGACTTTCTGGCACATTCTCTGTTGGGGCTGATGCAGGTCAGCACTTCGGTCTACCAGCCAGAGCTGGACCTGTTTGCGCCTTGTCGTAATGGACAGCGGAGTCTCGCGGTAGCACACACTCAGTCGGCCAAGAAGGCTGATGGCTGAAACTCGATCCGGGCCTGGAACTGCCGAGCATCCTGGTGGTAACAAAAATGTGCTCCGGCCTTGTCACACAGCTGAGCAATGATGGGCAGGCCGTAGCCAAATCCCTGTTGGTTGTTTTCTGGGCCTGCAGTTGTGACTGGGTTGGTCAGGATCAGTGAGTGAATACCCGCCTCAAGTGTCAGTGCCCCCGTACCATGGCGGCGTGCATTGCCCAGCAGATTGTCGAGTATGACCGACAGCACAAAGGGGTGAATGGACCAGTCCAGTGATGGTTCAATCTGCAGCTGCAGATCAAGTCCTGAGTGGTTACTTTGGTTGATCAGTTGCTGCAGCATGTGGCTGTCGACTTTGCAATGCTCTGAGGGCTGTTCACGGGAGAGCCAGAGGAAGGAGTCGGTCAGCTGCTCCATTCGGCTGACGGCTTGGGCAAGGCGCTGATACGCCCGTTTCTCGGCGGGATTGGTGTGATCTCTCGACATCTCCTGCAACAGGTCCAGCGAGCCATGTATCACGGTCAGGGGGGAGCGCAGTTCGTGACTGGCAAAGCGGGTAAAGTTCTGTTCCCGCTGAATAAAACCATCAATGCGCCGTAACAGCTGGGCAAAGCGCTGACTCATTTCACCCAGCTCATCCTTGCGGGGCAGGGGCTGCATCTGTGGTGCAGAAGGATCAACCGCCTCAATCGCCTGCATCAACTCTCGCACGGGGCGTGTCTGTTGCCAGATCAGCAGCAGGGTGATGCCCATGGCTCCAAGCGAAAACAGCAGAATCCCCCCAATTACGAGCGCTCGTTCCATCAGCTCGGATGAATCAGGCTCGTCCAGCAATTGCTCAATACTCGTCTGCTGGAGTTCTGGCTGACTGGCCATGTATTCGAGAATGGCTGCACGGTTGGCATCCTCAATACTTTCGACCAGGTGCCAGCCCGCCAGCCAGTACAGGCTGGTCAAGAGCAGAGTGGAGAGTCCGGTAATCAGGATGATGCGGGTCGTGAATTTCATGGTGTTTCTGCAGTTTTGGGGGCATCTGGAAGTTGTAGATACACACCGCTTCCCCTGCGGGTGTGCAGCATTGCGGAGTCGAATGGCTTGTCGAGTTGGGCTCTCAACTGATACAGCAGTGAACGCAGCGCATCACTGTCTGGGGGCTCGTCTCCCCAGATGGCCTGTTCAAGCTCGCGACGGCTGACCACGCGGGGAGCATGTGCGATCAAGTGGCGCAGCAGGGTAAAGCCCTGAGGGGTCAGCTGCAGCGGTACATCATCGCGCCGTGCCTGTTGCTGTTCCACATCCAGCTCCAGTGGACCGAAATGCAGCAGGCGCAGTTGTTGACGTGATACGCGTCGGCTCAAGGCTTCAATGCGACAAACCAGCTCGTCCATGGCAAAGGGCTTGACCAGGTAGTCGTCGGCGCCGGCGGAAAAACCGGTGACCTTGTCACTCACTTGATCGAGAGCCGTCAGCAGCAGAATCGGGGTGGTGACGCCCAGCTGACGCAGCTGCTGACAGAGCGCAAAACCACTGATGCCGGGCATCATGACATCCAGCACCAGTACGTCATGATGTTGTTGCCGGGACAGTTCGAGTGCCTGCTCGCCGGTACGGGCACAGTCAACACTGATGCCGCGCCAGCTTAAAAAGTCGGCGATCGCCTCAAGAATGCCAGGATCGTCATCGGCCAGTAGAACGGAAATCTGAGACATGGGGCAGACGCTCGCTTACTGATTTTAAATGCATCATAGAGCTGTCGGGGTGGGGGCTGCAATCGCGCCTGGGTGCCAGCATCAGCGCCGCCAGCAGGGCGTTGATCGACCAGCACAGTGCAAAACTCCAGATGTCGTGTGACAGGAAATGGGCGCCTCGCAGTTGCTGAGTGGTCCCGAACAGCAGGCCGAGCCCCAGTGCCAGGGCAAGTGCGGCATATCGCCACCGTGGCTGGACAGTGGCCGCCGCAAAATAGAGCGCAAGCCAGGCGTACCCGGCACTGGCGTGTCCGGCGGGAAAGCAGCTTCCGCTACCGCGATTGAAAAGTTGCTGCAGCAAGGGTGAGTAAGGCAACTCGCCGCCAAAAGGTTGCAGGCTCCAGGGACATTCAACGCCAAGCAAACGCTTGCCCAACAGAATCACTCCGCTGGCAATCAGTGGTGAAATGACCAGATAGGCCAACACTCTCCGATGTGGGCGCACGTGTGGATGAATACAACTGGTCCAGAGCAGCACAAAACATAACAAGAGCAGAGCAATGCTGAGCTGTCGACCGCGTTGATGGAGTAACTCACTGAACAGCCAGTGCTCCTTCAGGGTCCATTCATGACCTTCCAGCGCATAAATCCATTGGGCCAGTGTCAGGTCAAGCTGAAAACGGTGGATGATCAGGGTCGCCACCATGGCGCATGCCAGCGCCGCAAGGGCTGAGCATATGAAGCCTGTGCGGCCTGGAGGGCTGGAATTCATGCTGTAACAACCGCCACTGTAGAGGGAACTGGCATGATGCCTGTCTCAGAGTGAAGAGGACGTGAAAGCCTCGCTCGCGTCACACAGAGGTGCTTGGTCGAGACGAGCATTCGGCTGCCGAAGGAGGATCCTCAGGCTGTTCCTGACGAATCATGGCAATGAACACCCGTATCAGTTCAGGATCAAACTGCCCTTGATCCTGCTCGGATTCGAGAATATTCAGGGCTTTCGTGACGGGCATTCCGGGGCGATAGATGCGGTCACCGGTCATGGCGTCCCAGGTGTCGGCAATTGCGACGATGCGTGCCAGTAGTGGGATCTCGTCACCCTTGAGTCCATCGGGGTAGCCGGTCCCGTCCCAGCGCTCATGGTGCCAGGCGGCAATCTCGGCAAAAGCGCTGAAGCGTTTCAGCGGCTTCATGATGGCGGCGGTCATCACCGGGTGTTTTTTCATCTCCTGGTATTCGGCACCGGTGAGAGCAGAGGGTTTGTTGAGAATGGTGTCGTGAATGCCGATCTTGCCCAGATCGTGCATCAGTGCTCCCTTCTTCAGCAGGGCCAATTGGTCGGTCTCCAGACCCAGCTGCTGTCCCAGTTTGACGGCATAACGTGAGACGCGGCCGGAGTGAGCGGCGGTATAGGGGTCCTTGGCTTCCAGTGCCTGAGCCAATGCACTTAGCGTCGCCATGTAGGTTCTTTCCTGCTCGCGCAGTAATTCCTGAATACTCTCGGCCAGGTGATTGACGCCGGATGCCAGCTGTCCCATTTCATCACGGGTCGTCACGTTGACACGGCTGTCCAGCTCTCCACGGGAAAGTGCCTGTACGCAGCGATGAAGTCGCTGTATCGGGCCCGTGAGCCGAAAATGGATCAATCCGCCGAGGAACAGCAGCATCAGCAGACTGCTGATCAAAATGGTATTCCACATGGATTGCTCGAAAGGGCCATCGAAACTGCTGATCGCGTTTTTCAGGCCGGTAATATCGACCTCGGCCTCAATACCTGCGATGGCGCCACCAGGCAGGGTCATCGGCAATAGATAATCCGCCTTAATGAAGTCGCTGTCTGTGCGGTGTTCACGGGATTCGCCAAGTGATGGCTGCCGGTCATGAATGACCCGGTAATAGGTGGAGCCTGGTTGAAGTGTCTTTTGGCCCCGCTGGGCCTGGCTGTGAGCAATAATGTCGCCGTTGGCATCAAAGGCGTAGAGATCCTGAATATGCAGCTGCCAGCCAAAGTCGCTATGGCGGTTCAGATAATCCACCTCGGCTGCCAGTGCAGCGTCTGTCAGCGCAATCCGTTCCTGTTCAACATTGCGTCGAATCTGATCCAGCAGCAGATGTATTTTCTGGTCGGCCTGGGCCAAAAAGGCCTGCTCAATGACTTTGTCAGTCTTGTGTGACAGGAGATAACCGTTCAAGACCAGAATACTGATGGCAAACAACAGAAAACGTGCAGAGAGGGGTAATCGAGCGCGTTTTTCTTCTGCCTGTGAATCCTTGTGGCTGTCGTGATGATGATTCTGCATCCTGCTCTCCCGGACCTGCTCGTGATTCTGTATCACTGCTGACTATGCACAGAGCTTATTAAAGCAGCCTTAAGAAGTCCCGTGGAAAAAATCGATGCTTTAAGTTTGGTTTCAGCCAGCAAGAGTACAGTGACCCCTGTAAACCAATACAGACAGGAGAAACCTGATGAAAAAGCTGCTTGCAAGCCTGATCCTTTCCACCGCTGCCGTCTCCGGTGTGGCCATGGCTGGTGACAAATGTGATGTGCCACAGGATGAATGGCAAACCGAGGAGGCCTTCCGTGCCGCCATTGAGGCCAAGGGGTGGGAGATCAAAAAATTCAAGATTGATGACGGCTGCTATGAGGTCTATGGCTATGACGAGAAGCAGCGTCGGGTAGAGGCCTACTTCGATCCCAAGACCTTCGACATGGTCAAGATGGAACTGGACGACTGAGGATCAGACAATGAATGCCACTGTGAAAGTCTGGGATCCTCTGGTGCGGGTGTTTCACTGGTCGCTGGTGCTCTGCTTTGCGGTGGCCTGGGCCAGTGCGGACGAATGGCAGGACCTGCATGAAATAGCAGGCTATACAGCTGCGACATTGATCGCTTTCCGGTTGATATGGGGGCTTTTCGGCCCCCGTTACGCCAGGTTCAGGCAATTTGTACGTGATCCAAAAGTTGTTGCAGGATATCTGTCGGATATGCTCAAGGGGCGCGAGATACGCTATCTGGGGCACAATCCGGCTGGCGGCATGATGGTTGTGGTTTTGCTGCTCGGTATTGCCATGTTGACGCTCTCCGGCTGGCTTTACACTGACATTCTGTGGGGTGAGGAGTGGGTTGAAGAGAGCCATGAGCTGCTGGCCAATCTGATGCTTGTGCTGGCGGGGTTGCATGTGGCAGGTGTTGTTCTGGCCAGTATCCGTCACCGCGAGAGTCTGGTTAAATCGATGATCACCGGACGCAAGCGTGTGCCGGGTGAGGTCGATGTGAGTTGAGACGGTCTCGACAATTTGCTGGAGGTGACACAATGAAAAGCCTGCTTGCCATTCTGCTGTCTGGCTTTATGGCGCTGACAATGGTGCTGTCGCCTGCTGCCCTGGCCAGTCGTGATGTTGATCAGGATGAAGCGCGTCGCCTGATGTTGTCCGGGCAGATCCGACCCTTGTCGGAGTTGATGCTGCTGCATCCGGAACGGCTGAGCGGGCATCTCCTTGACGTAGAGCTGGAAGAGGAGGATGGGCGCCTGGTCTATGAAATTGAGGTGCTGGGCAAGGATGGCGTGGTACGTGAGTTCTATCTGGATGCCTCCAGTGGCGCTGTTATCAAGGAAGAGATCGAGGACTGAGCATGCGAATTCTTCTGGTTGAAGATGATGTTCGACTTGCGGCGGAGCTCAAACCTCGGCTGCAGCAGGCAGGTTTTGCCGTTGAAACCGCTCATGATGGCGAGGATGGTGAGTTTCTGGGGCGAGAGGAAAACTTTGATGCCGTTATTCTGGATTTGGGCCTTCCTCTCAGGCCCGGTCTTGAAGTGCTGACAAACTGGCGCAGCGCAGGTCTGGATATGCCGGTGCTTGTACTGACGGCACGTGACGCCTGGCATGAGCGAGTCGATGGGCTCAAGGCCGGTGCAGACGATTATCTCGGTAAGCCTTTTCATATAGAGGAGTTGCTGGCGCGTCTTGAAGCGCTGGTTCGTCGTCATCATGGCCATGCCAGCAGCCGTCTGCAGGTGGCCGGACTGGAGCTGGACAACGATCTTCAGCTGGTACGTGATCAGCAGGGGCTGGAGCATCCGTTGACCGGTCGAGAGTTTCGCCTGCTGCGTTACATGATGCTTAATGCTGACAGGGTGCTGTCCAAGAACGAGCTGAGCGAGCATGTCTACGAAGAGGAAGATCTGCGTGACAGCAACGTGATTGAGGTCTATATCAACCGTTTGCGTCAGCGTTTTGGCAAACGCTGCATCCTGACCCGGCGTGGTCAGGGATATGTGATGCCAAGTCAGCCTGAGAGCGGCTCATGAGTCGACCCCAGGCCGTGACGAGCAGCTCGCTTGAATGGCGAATTCGGCGTCAGCTCCTGCTGGTACTGCTGCTGGTCATGACCGGCCTGCTGGTGCTGGTACACATCAGTGTCAGCCATTTGACCCAGAATTTTGTCCTCAGCCGCCTGGAACATGATGCCGAGAGTCTCATTGCGGCTCTGGAACGTGGGGCTGATGGCCGCTGGCAGCTGAATGAGACGACATTGCCGCAAGTGTATCAGCGGGTTCACTCGGGGCACTATTATGTACTTGCAAGTGACACAATGACCTTGCGTTCACGCTCTCTTTGGGACCTGGAAACGTCAACTCGAATGATGCCGGTGGGTGTCAGTCGCAGTGATCTCAAGCCCGGGGTCGGTGATCAGCAGTGGTTGATCAGAGAGCAGGGGTTCAGTAAACAGGGGCAGGGCTTTTCGCTTTGGATAGCCGAAGATATTGCGGACCTGCAGCAGGAGCAGCGGCAGTTTGAAGCTGGGCTTTTGCTGCTGTTGCTGTTGAGTCTGCCGCTGTTGCTGATTCTGCAAAGGCGTGTGTTGCGTTCGGGGTTTGCCCGTCTTGAGCCCTTGCGCCAGAGTCTCGCGCGACAGCTGGCTGGTGCCGAGGTTGAGTTTCCGGCTGAGATACCTCAAGAAGTGGTGCCCTTGGTGGAAACCATCACACAACTGTTGCGGCGCTCTGGTGAGCAGACAAGTCGCTCGCGGATGGCGCTGGGCAATCTGGCACATGAACTCAAGCATCCGTTACAGGAATTGCAGTGGCTTGCACGGCAGCATCCGGACCCTGAGCAGGGTGAGCAGTTGCTGCGACTGTATCGGCAGCTACATCAGCGTATTGATCGGGAGCTGCGTCGGGCGCGGATTGCCGGTGCGCCGGGGCCGGGAAGGCAGTTCGTGCCGAAGGATGAAGTGACACATCTGGTGCGCCTGCTTCAGCGTATCGGCCGAGATGATATCGATTTTGAATCCGAGTTGCCGCCCGGAGCGATCCCTTTTGACCGTGATGACATGCTGGAGATGCTAGGTAACCTGCTGGATAACGCCTGGCGCCATGCTAATCGGCGCGTACGGCTGCGAATACAGCCCCCGGGTGATAATGCGCACCTGTGGTCAATTTGGATCGAAGATGACGGTGCCGGAGTGGGCAGTGCTGACCTGTTGCGGCTTTCTGAGCGTGGCGTGCGTCTGGATGAGCAAGCCGATGGCAGTGGTTTGGGGTTGTCGATCTGTCGGGCCGTAGCAGAGAGCTACGATGGTGAGCTGGTCTTTGCCGTTTCAGAGCTTGGAGGGCTTCAGGTAAAGGTGAGCCTGAGAGCAACATGATTCGGTTTGGCGCATGAAGCCATTCCAGCGCTACATAACGGACGTGGATATGAATGCCGTAAACTCTTTCAGTAGATCAGGGTCATACCAATGAGCATCTGAATGCAGCATGGCAATCGCATCCGCAGACGGTGTCCCCTTATGGTAAGGCCGATCTTCAGTGATGGCATCGTATGAGTCGATAATGCGGACGATTCTGGCCAGTAGAGGAATTTGCTCAGCCGATAATCTGGCCGGGTATCCACTGCCATCGAAATTTTCATGGTGGTGCAACACAATCATCACAACCTGGTCATTGAGTGCCAGCGGCTCAATAAGCTCTGCCCCGAGTCGAGAGTGTTGCTGAACCAGCAAATACTCGGCGTGGGTCAGGCGCGAAGGTTTGTGCAGAATGGATTCGCTGATCGAGAGCTTGCCGATATCATGGATTTCCGCGCCGTAGGTCAGCGTATAGGTATCATCCCTGTTCAGGGACAGGTGTTTTGCAAAGCCTTCAGCATAGGACCTCAACCGACTCTGATGACTTGCAACATCAGGGTCTCGGGCATCAACCACCCGCTGTATGAAAGCAGATATATGAGGCATGAATAATCCTTCTCATTGCCCGTCTTGATTTGATACAGACACTATAGGCCCATTTTTACAAAAATAGAAAGCGCCAGTGATCAGCGGTGGCACGGGTTTCAGTGGCATGTACCAGTTCGCTATTACATCCCTGTAATGTATTATTACTCGAAGTGTCCAATCCGTTTTACCTCGGCGATGGCAAAAGCGGATAAATGTCAGCGGCTGTTATAAAAAAGTATTGGTTAAGCAAGGGGTTACAGAAGCAGTGCTGCTGATGATCGATAATTTTGACAGTTTTACCTGGAATGTTGTCCGCTACTTTGAAGAGTTGGGGGCGGATGTGCAGGTGCACCGCAATAATGCGATCACGCTGGAGCAGATCGAAGTCCTGGCGCCCACTCATCTGGTAATATCCCCGGGGCCCTGCACGCCTGATGAAGCCGGTATTTCGGTTGCAGCCATCCGTCATTTCGCTGGTCGGCTCCCGATACTCGGTGTCTGTCTTGGCCATCAGTGCATAGGGCAGGCCTTTGGCGCTGAGGTTGTGCGGGCGCGTCAGGTCATGCACGGCAAGACCTCAGCGATTGAGCACCATGGAGATGGCCTGTTTGAAGGCCTGAAGCGACCGCTTGAGGTCACGCGTTACCACTCGCTGGTCGTACGACGCGAAAGCCTGCCGGATTGCCTTGAAATGACGGCCTGGACAACGGACGCAGAGGGCGAGCCTGACGAAATCATGGCGCTGAAGCATCGTGAACTTGAACTGTATGGGGTGCAGTTTCACCCCGAATCCGTTCTGACTGAACAGGGACACGCACTGCTGGAAAACTTTATTCAGCGGCGTTGAATCGCATACAAACAGGAGGCATTGGATGAATATTCAGGAAGCACTGGCACGTATTGTCGACCATATCGACCTCAGTTTTGAGGAGATGGAAGACGTCATGCGTCAGGTGATGACCGGACAGTGCAGTGAGTCCCAGATAGCCGGCTTTCTGGTTGGCTTGCGAATGAAAGGCGAGTCGATCGACGAGATTACCGCTGCCGCAAAAGTAATGCGTGAACTGGCCACGCCGGTACGCCCGACAGCAGGGCCGCTGGTGGATATTGTCGGAACCGGCGGGGATGGTGCCAACCTGTTCAATGTATCTTCTGCCAGTGCCTTTGTCGCCGCTGCCTGTGGTGTCAGCCTGGCCAAGCACGGCAATCGTGGTGTTTCCTCCAGCAGCGGCAGTGCTGATCTGCTGGAGCAGGCGGGCATCAACCTGGACCTGGGTGCCGATGAGGTCGCACGCTGTATTGATGAGGTTGGCATCGGTTTCATGTTTGCGCCCGGGTATCACGGTGCCATGAAGCATGCGATCGGTGCCCGCCGTGCACTGGGCATGCGTACCCTGTTCAATATACTGGGTCCCATGACCAATCCGGCTGGCGCGACTCGCGGCGTGATCGGCGTCTTCACCCCCAAACTCTGCCGCCCCATGGCGGAGGTGATGCAGCAGCTGGGTGCCGAACACATCATGGTCGTGCATGCGAAGGATGGTCTGGACGAAATCAGCCTTGCTACCCAGACCCAGGTGGCCGAGCTGCGTGATGGCAGGATCAGTGAATACAGCCTGTCTCCTGAGGATGTTGGGATCGACAGTCAGAGCCTCATCGGCCTGAGTGTGAACAGCCCTTCAGAATCACTGGCCCTGATCCAGCTGGCACTGAGCGGCTCGGATGAGCCGCTGGCACGCAAGGCGGCCGCCATGGTGGCGCTGAATGCGGGTGCAGCGGTGTATTTGAGCGGACAGGTGGAAACACACCGGGCGGGTGTTGAGCAGGCACTTGAAGCCATCCGCTCCGGCACGGCACTGGATAAAATGAAGCAGCTGGCCGCACTCAGCCAGCAGCTGGGGAAAACAGAGTAATGAATGACACACCGACAATTCTGAAAAAGATCATCGCCCGCAAACATGAAGAGGTCGCTGAGCGCCGTGCTCGCGTCTCGATTGAGGCATTGAAGCAGCGCATCGCCGCGCAGCGGGGAAGTGCAGCCGATCCGCGCGGTTTTGCCGAGGCGTTGGCATCCTCGCTGGCGTCTGGCCGGCCTGCCGTTATTGCCGAGATCAAGAAAGCGAGCCCCTCCAAAGGGGTGATTCGTGACCCCTTTGAGCCGGCTGAAATTGCTGCATCGTATGAGCGCGGTGGCGCCAGCTGCCTGTCGGTGCTGACCGATGTGGACTTTTTTCAGGGGGCTGATGAATACCTGCAGCAGGCGCGTGCGGCCTGTAAACTGCCGGTGATTCGCAAGGACTTTATCGTGGACCCCTATCAGATCTACGAAGCCCGTGCGCTCGGGGCTGACTGTATTCTGCTGATTGTGGCTGCGCTGACCGATGCTGAGCTGGAAGAGCTTGCTGCCCTGACCCATGAACTGGGCATGGATGTGCTGATCGAAGTTCACAACGAGGCCGAGCTGGTGCGCATCCTGCCGCTCAACACCCGCCTGGTCGGTATCAACAACCGCGACCTGCATACTTTCGATGTGAGTCTTGATAACACCTTCAAACTGCTGGATCGTATTCCGGACGACCGTATTGTCGTGACCGAAAGTGGCATTCTGACCCCTGAAGATGTGGCGGCGATGCAGGCACGTCAGGTCAACGCTTTCCTGATCGGTGAGGCGTTTATGCGTGCGGAAGATCCAGGTCAGCAGCTGGCGCGCTTTTTCAGCGCCGCACACTAACGCATTGTGAGGAAACAGGCAGTATGAGCATGAATGTCAGTGTTAACTGGGATGGCGATGATCGTTTCAAGGCGACCACGGGTTCCGGTTTTGAAGTGGTCATCGACAAGGATCTGAAGCAGGGGCCGCGTCCCATGGAGCTGGTGCTGACCGGCTTGGGTGGCTGCACCAGTGTTGACGTGGTGGGCATTTTGCGCAAGGCGCGTCAGGATGTGACCGGTTGTGTGGCTGAAATCAGTGCCGAGCGTTCGGACGAAGTGCCTTCGGTCTTCACCGAAATTCATGTCAAATTCATCGTCAGCGGTCGCAAGCTGAAGCCGGCCGCGGTTGAGCGTGCGGTGCGTCTGTCCGCCGAGCAGTACTGTTCGGCATCGCTGATGCTTGAGCGTGGCGGCGTGAAGATCAGTCACGGCTTTGAAATTGTGGAAGTGGAATAAACCCGTTTTTGGGCTTGTTTCTGGAAGGGCGCTGAAGTAGAATTTTGCGTCCTTTTTATTTGTTCAACTCCTTGCTTTCAACCACCGGCATTCGGCGGGTGACTTGAAGGCTGTGAAACCGTAAGGAGCAAAAATGCGTCATTACGAAATCGTATTCCTGGTTCACCCGAACCAGAGCGAGCAGGTTCCGGCGATGATCGAGCGCTACAAGACTCTGATCGAAGGTGCTCAGGGCCAGATTCACCGTCTGGAAGACTGGGGCCGTCGTCAGCTGGCTTACCCGATCAACAATGCACACAAGGCACACTACGTGCTGATGAATGTTGAAACGACTCAGGACATTCTGGACGAGCTGTCCAACATGTTCCGTTACAACGATGCTGTGCTGCGTAACATGGTGATCCGTTGCAACGAAGCGGTCGCTGAAGTTTCTCCGATCAAGGCAGCAGAGTCTCGCGAAGAGCGCAAGCCGCGTCGCGAAGAGCGTACAGAGCAGAAGCAGGACAACAGTTCTGCCGATGACAGCTCTGAAGAAGCTGCTGAAGAGTAATCGTTAACCCTATTTATTGGAGAAGTTCAGATGGCACGTTTTTTCCGTCGTCGCAAGTTCTGCCGTTTCACCGCTGAAGGCGTAAAACAGATCGATTACAAGGATCTGGATACCCTGAAAGGCTACATCACTGAAACCGGCAAAATCGTTCCGAGCCGTATCACTGGTACCAAGGCACGCTATCAGCGTCAGCTGGCCACCGCTATCAAGCGCGCCCGCTACCTGGCTCTGCTGCCGTACACCGACAGCCACGACGTTTAAGCGTCGGTTGATACAGCCGGAGGCAGCACACAGTGCTGCCAGACTAGTTTAATGCTGCTGCCCGGAGATCGCGTGCAGCAGCCGGGATTCAAGACTGCAGCCGTTGCAGAACAAGAGGTTTTACGAGATGGAAGTTATTCTGCTCGAAAATATCGGTAAGCTGGGTAATTTGGGTGACAAGGTCGCCGTTAAATCGGGCTTTGGCCGTAACTACCTGGTTCCTCAGGGTAAAGCCGTACCGGCTACCGCTGATAATGTCGCCAGGTTCGAAGAGCGTCGTGCCGAGCTGGAAAAAGCAGCCGCTGACAAGCTGGCTCAGGCCCAGGCTCGCGCCGAACAGCTGAACGAACTCGAACTGTCTCTGGTCACCAAAGCAGGTGACGAGGGTAAACTGTTCGGTTCCATCGGTACCCGTGATATCGCGGAAGCGCTGAGCTCTGCCGGCGTTCAGGCCGACAAGAGCGAAGTGCGTCTGCCGGAAGGTGCGATCCGTCACGTTGGCGAGTTCGACGTCGACATTCAGGTACACCCTGAAGTGACCGCCACCATCAAACTGGTTATTGCCGGCGAATAATTTCGCACAGCAACCCGGTTAAGAAAAAGCACTGCGTGGTATATACTGCGCAGTGCTTTTTTTATGTTCAAAAATGACGATATTGCATAGCTCAGGAGACGAGATCAGGTGGAAATGGCAGATCTGAACGACGAGGTGCTGGAGCAGATCAAGCAGCCACCCCATTCGATTGAGGCCGAGCAGTCGGTTCTGGGCGGCCTGATGCTGGACAACAACGCCTGGGATACGGTATCGGAAGTATTGCTGGAAGATCAGTTCTACCGCGGCGATCACCGCATGATCTTCCGCACCATGCAAAAGTTGATCGATGAAGGCCGACCGATCGATGTAGTCACCCTGTCGGAAGAACTGGACCGTACAGCTGAGCTGGAAAGCGCAGGTGGTCTAGAGTATCTGGTCACTCTGGCTCGCAATACCCCCAGTACCTCCAATATCCGCGCCTACTCCGAAATCGTGCGTGACCGCTCGCTGCTGCGGCAGATGATCAGCGTAGCCAACGAGATCGCCGACAGTGCGTTTCATCCCGGCGGTCGCGCCTCTGATGAAATCCTCAACGAGGCTGAGCAGAAAATCTTCCAGATTGCGGAAAATCGACCCAATCAGGGAGGTCCCGAGGGGGTAAATCCGCTGCTTAAGCGAGCGGTGGACCGGATTGACGAGCTGTTCAACAATGCGGATTCCCTCACGGGTGTCACCACCGGCTTTGATGATCTGGATGATCGTACTGGTGGCCTGCAGAACTCGGATCTGGTGATCGTGGCGGCACGTCCCTCAATGGGTAAAACCACCTTCGCCATGAACCTGGTCGAGAATGCACTGATGGCGACGGAGAAGCCGGTGCTGGTGTTCTCGCTGGAGATGCCGGCAGACCAGTTGGTAACGCGTATGTTGTCATCGCTTGGCCGTATCAATCAGACCAAGGTGCGTAACGGTCAGCTGGAAGAGGATGATTGGCCCAAGCTGACAACGGCGGTCAACATGCTCAAGAACAAGCCGCTGTTTATTGATGACCAGCCGGGTATCAGCCCCAACGAGATGCGTACTCGTGCCCGCCGTATCGTGCGTGAGCACGGTGATTTGGCCATGATCATGGTCGATTACCTGCAGCTGATGACCCTTAAAACCGGTAAAAGTGAAGGTCGTACCCAGGAAATTTCAGAGATTTCACGATCCTTGAAAGCCCTGGCCAAGGAGATGAGCTGCCCCGTTGTGGCTCTGTCGCAGTTGAACCGCAGCCTTGAGCAGCGGCCCAACAAGCGCCCGGTGAACTCCGACCTGCGTGAATCCGGTGCGATCGAGCAGGACGCAGACGTGATCATGTTCATCTACCGTGACGAGGTGTACAACGAGGACAGTCCGGACAAGGGTACCGCCGAAATCATTATCGGCAAACAACGTAACGGTCCCATTGGCTCAGTGCGCCTGGCGTTTATCGGTCAGTACACCCGTTTTGAAAATCTGTCACACATCAATTACAACTACGATGATGGCGAATAGGAAGATGCTCAGGATTCCCTGAGCATCTTGTTGCGAAACCCTTCGGGCACGGCAACCACCTTGCGGGCGGTGTAATCGAAGAACACGATGCCGGTTTTGGCATGCGCGATCTCCACCGCCGTGTCCTTGTTGCTCAGCAGATAGTAAAGATCGCAGCCGTACTTGTTGAAGTCGGCCACCGTTACGTCCACCTGTACGCGATCACCATGGAAACCTTCCGCCTTATAGACGATGGCGGAATCGGTCATGATGATACCAGCCCCTTCCACATCAAACTCGGCGTAGTGGTAGTGCTTGAGAAAGCGCAGGCGAGCCTCGTGTACCATCGACAGTACGGCGTCGTTGCCCATGTGTCCGCCGTAGTTTATATCGCTGATACGAACACACAGCTCGGTGCTGAACAGGTAATTGTCCGGCATATCCAGTTTGATCCGGGCCATCTTGTGCACTCTCCTGAAAGTTGCTTACAACCGCTCAAGTTCCTGCATCACGCTGACCATGGCGGCGGTCAGGGTGGCAAGATCTTCATCTGTCATGATATAGGCTGGCATCACATAGACAAGCCTGCCGAATGGACGCACCCACACCCCCTTTTCGACAAACATGGGCTGTACCTGCACCAGTGAAACCGGCTCATGGCGCTCGATTACGCCGATCGCGCCCAGCACTCTCACATCGGCTACGCTGGCAAGAGAGCGGGCGGGCTCAAGTCCCTGTTTCAGTCCTGATTCAATGCGTGCTACCTGAGTGCGCCAGTCGTGCTGTTCAAGCAGATTGAGGCTTTCCAGTGCCACGGCACAGGCCAGCGGATTGGCCATGAACGTGGGGCCGTGCATGAAACAGCCGGCACCGCCCGCTGAGATGGTGTGGGCAATTTCGGCGGTAGCCAGAGTGGCCGCCAAAGTCACGTAGCCGCCGGTCAGGGCCTTGCCGAGGCACATGATATCAGGGCTGATGCCGGCATGGTTACAGGCAAACAGCTCGCCGCTGCGACCAAACCCGGTGGCAATCTCGTCGGCAATCAGCAGCACCTCATACTGATCGCAGAGCGCTCGTGCCCTGCGCAGCCATTCAGGGGAATAGAAGCGCATGCCGCCAGCACCCTGAACAATGGGCTCCAGTATCAGTGCTGCCAGCTCACCATGATGCTGGGCCAGCAGGCGTTCGAGCTCTGAGATATCGGTGGCCGCAAAGTCGCCATCAAAGGGGGTCTCCGGGCGAGGGGCAAACAGCTGCTGTGCCAACACGCCACTGAACAGCTCATGCATGCCGTTCACCGGATCGCACACCGACATGGCACCAAAGGTATCGCCATGGTAGCCGTTGCGCAGGCTGATCATACGGTGCTTTTCCGGTTTGCCACGGGCGTGCCAGTACTGGATTGCCATCTTCAGCGCAACCTCAACCGAAACCGAACCGGAGTCGGCCAGAAAGACCCGTTCAAGGCCTGCCGGGGTCATGTCGACCAGTTTGCGTGACAGCTCTATCGCCGGTGTATGGGTCAGGCCGCCGAACATGACATGGGACATGCGATCGATCTGCTCGTGGGCGGCCCGGTTCAGTGCCGGATGGCTGTAGCCGTGTACTGCGGACCACCAGGAGGCCATGCCATCGATCAGTTCACGCCCGTCAGCCAGGTGCAGGCGTACACCTGAAGCGGACTCCACCGGGAACATGGGCGGCGGGTTGATCATGGACGAATAGGGGTGCCAGATATGTTGGCTGTCAAAGGCAAGCTGCTCTGTGTCGGGGCCGCGCATGCGTAATCTCCACTCCTGGGAACTGGTGTGAGGGGGCTCATTAGAACGATCTTTGTAGCGGGCTGCAACCTCTGGCAGGACTAGTGGCGCACTTCAATTCGGTTGCGGCCACCGCTTTTGGCCTGATACAGGGCAGCATCTGCTCGGCTCAGCAGCTCCGAGCTGGTGGTGTCGCTGGCATGCAATGTTGTTACGCCGATGGAAAGTGTCATGGGGACCGGCCCATCCGTGGTTTCGGTGGGTGTCTGTTCAAGCAGGTGACGCAGACGCTCTGCCAGCTGCACGGCGCCTTCAAGGTCGGTGCCGGGCAGCAGGATGGCAAATTCTTCACCCCCTAGACGACCAATCGAATCGGTCTCGCGCAGGCAGCTTCGAGCAAGGCTGGCAAAGTGCTGCAATACCAGATCGCCGACGTTGTGCCCATACTCGTCGTTGATCTGCTTGAAATGATCAAAGTCGATCATCAGCAGGCTGCTTGGATGCCCCAGGCGTTTGCTCAGGCGCTGTTCTTCGTGTAGCCGCTCAAGTAGGGCGCGCCGGTTACTCAGGCCTGTCAGGGAATCGGTGGTGGCCAGTCGCTTGAGTTTGCGCTCAGCCTCCTTGCGGTCGCTGATATCGCGGAATACGGTGACAACACCTGTTATCTGGCCGCGCTCGATCATCGGCTGGCTGGTCACTACAACGGGCAGCAACTCACCGGTTCGGGTTTTGAACTGTTCATCACCTTCGAAGGTAATGCCCTTCAGTGCCTTGGAGACAATCGGGCACTGTTGCAGTGGCAGGTCATTCTCTTCATGCTGATGCAGCAGCTGATGCAGGTTTTCGTGATACAACTTCTGTTCGTTATAACCCGTAAGATGGCTGACGGCCTTGTTGACATAAAGGGTTCTGCCCTCAGTGTCCAGCACGTAGATCCCCTCACCAACTGCAGCCCCGATGGCGTCCAGCCGATACTTCTGTACCTGAATGGCATGCCGTTGCTGGTGCAGATGAAGCATCATCCAGGCCAGCAACAGGGTGATCAGCAGGCTGACCACTAGCATGGTGTAGAACTCCCATTGCAGACCGGTCAGAAGTGGTGCTGGGTGAATGGAGAGAATGTACCCCCCCCAGTCCTCCGGTCAGTGTTTGTACCGGAATGAATGCCGCTGCATAGCCGGTGCCCTGGTGGTAAATGGCCGTGGTGAAGGGCTCTCCGGTCTTGAGTCGCTGGCGGATGTTCGGCTGGGCAGCCAGCGAATGACGCAGGGTTTCCAGTGGCAGCTCCTGGTTCAGGGCATCATTCAGGCTGTCGGTATGGAGCAGGAAGTCCGGGCTGATCAGGGCCGGTTGCAATTGATCCTGAGGTCCGCCCAACAGCACCGACTCTACGGTACTGCGCTCAAGCAGGAAGATGAAGGTCTGGCGTGGTGACAGGGATGCAAGTGTCTGACGAATGCGGGCAAAGGAAACGGCGGTTTCCATGCTGCCGATCATCTGGTTGTCGAGCATGAGTGGCTGAATGAAACGGAAGCCGATAAAAAAACGTCCAACCTCGAAGCCGTAACAGGCCTCTGGTTGATGTTGCAACCTTCGCAGTGAAGGTCTGACTTCAGCGAGAGAGTCGTCATGCACACCGGGAGCGTGGAAGCGCAGAAAGCTGGTGCCGTCTGCCTGATGGAACTGCCATTGATAAATGCCGCGCTGAACAAGGTCCTGATAGTGAGGCAGTAATCGCTGATACAGCTCTTCTCTCAGCAGCGCGCGTTCGGAATAGGCGTCTGCGCTGGCGCCAAGGTGAAACAGCTTAATCAGTTCGGGCTGACGGGCCAGGTCCGCATAAAATGTATCCATTGCCAGAGCGTAGCGGTCAAGGCTGGCATCATAGGTTGCCTGCAGCAGGGTAGAAGCATGTTCCAGGTACTGCTGTGTTCTGTCCTTCCGAACTTCATGCAGGAACAGCGCTGCCAGCAGAAAAAGGCCGGAAAGCAGTGATACATAAAGACCCTTGCGCATAATTCGGCCCTTCGTGGCTCCAGCTCCATTAAGGAGAGCGTGAAGTCAGCTTAGCACCCGTTGCTGACGGGCACAAAGCATGCTCTGGCCGGGGTCAGTCCGGCTGGAACAGGGCACCGCTGGTAATTGCGCGCAGGGTTTTGAGCAGCAGCAGACATACCACAAAGGTCACCACGATCAGTGAAAGCCAGGAGAGCAGCAGAAAAAAATCACTGCCTGTCTGTATCAACATGACTTGGGTCGCGATGCAGAAGGCTGCCAGCGGGAAGCTGTAGGCCCACCAAGAGATGAAAAAGCGAATGCGTGAAAAACGCGGCAACTGGGTAAACAGCAGTAACGTGATAAACATGGCGGCGTAATAGAGAATGCGTGCAAAGTTGTCGATCACGCCCTGATTCAATTGCAGGTAGGAGATAAAGCCGACAGCGGGTGGAGCGATCATGATAAAGAGTGTCGGCAGCATTTTTTCAGGCAAGGGGGCGTGAAACAGCATCCGGTTGAAAATCAGTGTTTTCAGCAGCAGCCAGTAAAGCAGGCCGATGCTGAAGAAGAACCAGCTGGCTTCGGTGTAGCCGTGCTGTACACCGGCAATCGGCGCGACGATGTTCCCCACGACAGGGATAAACCAGGCCGGCGTACTGTGCTGAACCTTGAACCGAGAGTGATGTATCCACTGGGTCATCACATGCAGCGTCAGCAGCAGATGAATGATGGCACCGCTGATCCAGAGGTAGCGCGACAGGGCCGGCGAAAGCTCGAGAGTGGCGGTAGCGATGAGCAGCAGGCTGATGGAGAATGCCGGAAAAAAGCTGATTTTGATCGGGTGGTTGAACTCATCCATTACCTCGCGGCTGAAGCGCAGGGTTTTGAGCAGATAGATGCTGGTAATCATCAGCAGTACGCAGGCGGTTACCACCAGCAGTATCTGTCCGACCAGTGGCGACATGCCCAGAGTATAGGATGCTTTCTGCCAGCTGAGAGTAAGGCCTCCGAGTCCCATTACCATTGCAATCAGCGCTATGGGGAAGTGCTGCAGGCGTTGCGGGGCGGACAGTGTCGAGCCGGGCTGCTCGGTCATGACGGCGACTCCTTTGTTTAGTTTATTCTAATATTCTAGGGCTCGAATCCTTACGGATCAATCCTGATCAGCCTGAGGAATAATGCTGTTTACGTCGATTCGGTCCTTGGTGATGCGAAAGCGAATGTTCAGGCCGTACAGACTGATGCCGTACTCTCTTGATTCATCCTGCTTCCTGTAAGCCGGTCGCGGGTCGCACAGCAGGACTTCACTGATCTGCCGTGCCAATGGTTGGCCAAGGCGGTCTGCATGGATCTGGCAAGCCTGTTGCGCCGACTGGCTGAAATGAACCGGAAGCTGTAGCCGCTCAATGCGTGACGCCAGAGCAAACTCTGCTTCAGGCAGGCTGTCTGCGTAGGGGAGATAGGGCTTGATGTCGAGAATGGGAGTACCGTCGAGCAGGTCGGCCCCTTCCACTTCAAGCCAGATCCGATCGCCGGTTTGCTCGATACCGCATAGACGGACCGGCGACAGGCCAATGGGATTGGGGCGAAACGGCGAGCGGGTGGCAAATACACCCAGGCGCTGGTTGCCACCCAGTCGAGGTGGCCGCACGGTGGGGCTCCAGCCCTGGTCTGAGGTTGCGCTGAACAGAAACAGCAGCCAGATATGGCTGCACTGCTCCAGCCCGCGTACCGCTTCAGGGCTTGAAAAGGGGGGTACCAGTTCGATACGGGCGCGAATCGATGCCAGTCCGGGCTGGCGCGGAATGCCGAACTTCTCGTTAAACGGGCTGTGGATAAAACCGATCGGCGTCATACTGTGGCTGTGTGGGACGGTCATCGTCTACTCCGCAGGATTCAGCCGGCAGTATACCCGATCAGGCCGCCTCAACCAGTGCTGCGCGCTTCTGCACCGGCGTTGTACTGCTCCAGTGGCGCGATGCTTTCTCGGCCTGCTCGGCCAAACGATGAATGTGGCTCAGCGCATCCAGCAGCGCAACCGAATCAGCCGTATTGAGCAGGCTGGAAATGGTCTGATTCAGCAGGCTGCCCTTGAGGTACTGATATTCACGCTGAACCTGACGCATCATTTGGTGTGCTTCGTAGCCCTGAACCGCCTGGTCTTCACGCACTTCACAGGCATCGATCAGGTGGATGACCGCCTGCTGAAACTCCTGCACGCTGCTGCGCACGCCAGGGTCCTCGAGCTGCTCGAATACCGGGTAGTATTCCGGCAGGCGGGCTGACAGGCGCGCGATTTCGCTGAAGTAGCGGGCAACTCTGAGCGAAATCGGCAGTGTTTCACTGATCTCGATACTCAGGTTCTGACGCGCCAGCTCCTGGTTGAAGTCGCCGATACGGCTGATCAACAGATTTACACTGTCCGACTGCTGTTGCAGCCGGGTGGCGGCACCGCGCTCCGCGCTGATCGCTTCACGGGCCATCCGGCTGCAGATGCGGCTGACGCGTGCCAGCTCCATATTGATCGCTTCAACCGCTAGGGAGGGGGTGGTGATGATGTTCTTGTCCAGGTATTGGGGCGTTGCTTCGTCTTCTTCCTGCGTGCGGAAGCGCTGTTTAAGGAAGTTGACCATGCGATCGGTCAGTGGCCACATCAGCAGTACGCCCAGCAGGTTGAACAGGGTGTGGAACAGGGCCAGCAGGGAAACCAGATCAAACTGGGCCGGATCCAACCGGTTGAGGAAGCCCCCCAGCAGTATCAGCAGCACCAGACCGACCAGCCCTGTCAGTAGATTGAAAATTACATGGGCGGCCGAAATGCGCTTGGCATTGGATGTGGCACCGATAGATGCCAGCAGGGCGGTTGTCGTGGTGCCCACATTGGCGCCGATAACCAGTGCAGCCGCTGCCGCCAGAGAAATGCTGCCGGTGTAAACCAGCGACAGGGCAATGGCAATGACGGCTGCGGAGGCCTGCATCAGGAAGGTCATTACAATACCGGCCAAGACAAACAGCGCCAGCGCCAATGGACCTGCACCCAGCTCTGCAAGAGGCACCGATTCGCTCAGGCCGTCAAAAGCGTCACGCAGGAAATCCAGGCCAATGAAGAAAATGCCAAAACCGGCCACGGCGGTACCGATATGTCCCAGCCGATTACTGTTCCCGGTAATGCGCAACACCATGCCCAGTCCGATCATGGGCAGTGCAAACGCACTGATCTTGAACTTGAAGCCGATCAGCGCCACCAGCCAGCCGACCATGGTGGTACCGATGTTACTGCCATAGATGATGGAAACCGACTGGGTCAGCGTCAGCAAGCCTGCGTTGACAAAACCCAGAGTCGCCACGGTTACGGCACTGGAGGACTGCACCAGTGCCGTAATCAATGCGCCAGAAACCAGCCCGCGTAGCCGCGAGCCTGTTGCCATTTCCAGTGCAGCCCGCAATGAGCGTCCCGCTGCCTGCTTAAGGCCATTGGTGAGCAGCTGCATGCCCAGCAAAAACAGACCGATACCACCAAACAGCTGTCCCAGCATTTCAAATGTCATCGCCTTTTTCCGTCCAGGCAGGAAATAACCTTCAAGCTAGCAAAAACTCGAACGCCGGTCGATATCAACCGGTTGTCAGGTATTCACAGTGCCGACGGTTCTCAATGGTTTTCCGGCGTTCTCGCCAGAACCCAGATGTCGACCTGCTTGCAACCCCGCTCAAGCAGTAATCGCGTCAGGGTTGATGCAGTGGTGCCTGTCGTCATGACATCGTCGACCAGTGCGACATGCTCCGGCACCGCAGAGCGTACAGCAAATGCACCCTGCAGGTTATGTCGCCTGTCCTCAAGGCTGAGGGACATCTGCTTGGGTGTTCGGCGATGCTTGTGCAGACAGGCGTTAAGCGGAATCTGCAGTTGCTTGCCCAGCCTTTGTGCCAACAGTTCTGCCTGATTATAACCCCTGTTTATCTGGCTGAAGCGATGCATCGGCACTGGCACAAGCGCATCAGGCCACTGGCCTTCATGGCGCTGCAGGATAAAGTCACCCAGCACCGCTGCCAGCCAGCCCAGGTGCGCGGGTTGTCGCTGATATTTAATGACAGGGATTAATTCGCTGACAGGAAAGGAATAGGTAAAAGCGGCCTGCACCCTGTCGAACAGCGGCAGCTCATGTCTGCATTGCAGGCACAAACCCGACAGGTGGCGTGGCAGAGGAAGGGCGCAGCGTGGGCAGGAATGGATCAGCCATGGCAGGTCGGCGTGGCAACCTTCACACAATCCGTGGGTCTGGCAGTCGCGTGCTCCGCAAAGTGCACATCTTTGTATGTTTTTTAAACACTTGTTGATTATATGTTTAAACATAAGTTGACAGTTCCTTCTGTCCAATTAAGATGCTGACAAGTTACATGCGATCCATGCATGTCCCATGATTATGTCACAAGGGGATTGGAGTTATGCAACGCCAGGCTGAAGTACGCCACGACTGGACCGAACAGGAAGTACGTGCGCTGTTCGAATTGCCGATGAATGATCTGCTGTTTCAGGCACAAAGCGTACACCGTCAGCACTTCAATCCCAATGAAGTACAGGTCAGCACGCTGCTGTCGATCAAGACCGGCTCCTGCCCGGAAGACTGCAAATACTGCCCGCAGAGTGCCCACTACAACACCGGTCTGGAAAAACAGCGCCTGATGGAAGTGGAAGCGGTGCTGAACAAGGCGAAACAAGCCAAGGAGTCCGGCTCTACCCGTTTCTGTATGGGCGCGGCCTGGAAGCACCCCACCGAGCGTGATCTGCCCTACGTGATAGAGATGGTCAAGGGCGTGAAGGCGATGGGACTGGAAACCTGCATGACATTGGGCATGTTGCAGGAATCCCAGGCGCAGCAGCTGGCAGAGGCGGGGCTGGACTATTACAACCACAACCTGGATACCTCGCCGGAGTTCTACGACAAGATCATCACCACGCGCAGCTACGAGGATCGTCTCAACACTCTGCAGCATGTACGCGATTCCGGCATGAAGATCTGCAGCGGTGGCATTCTCGGCATGGGTGAAACCGCCCGTGATCGTTACGGTCTGCTGATGCAACTGGCTAACCTGCCGCAGCAGCCGGAGTCGGTGCCGATCAATATGCTGGTGAAGGTGCAGGGCACGCCGCTGGAAAACGTGGAAGACCTGGACCCGCTGGAATTCATCCGCACTATCGCCGTGGCGCGCATCATGATGCCCAAATCCCATGTGCGCCTGTCCGCCGGTCGTGAACAGATGTCCGATGAGCTGCAGTCCATGGCGTTCTTTGCCGGCGCCAACTCCATCTTCTACGGTGAATGCCTGCTGACCACGCCGAACCCGGAAACCAATCGTGACCTGCAGCTGTTCAAGCGTCTGGGCATCCGCCCCGAGCAGCGCATTGAAGACTCCGATACGGACCAGGAGCAGAAGCTGGCTGCCGAGATCCAGGCGCAACAGGATGCCGAGCTGTTCGTCGACGCCACCGCCACACACTGAGGCGTGCCCATGTCCTTCAATGATCTGGCGGCTGCGCTTGAGGCGCGGCGGCAGGATAATCTGTATCGCCACCGCCGCGTGCTGGAGTCGGCGCAGGGGCCGGAGGTCAGTGTCGACGGCAAACGTTATCTGGCGTTCTGTTCCAACGATTATCTGGGACTGGCCAACCATCCTGAGGTGGTCGCTGCACTCAAGCAGGGTGCCGATACTTACGGCGTGGGCGGCGGTGCGTCTCATCTGGTCAACGGTCATTCTCAGGCGCACCATGCGCTGGAAGAAGAGCTGGCGGAATTTACCGGCCGTGAGCGGGTGCTGCTGTTCTCAACCGGTTACATGGCCAACATTGGCGCCGTCAATGCTCTGATCGGCAAACAGGATGCGGTGTTTCAGGACCGTCTCAATCATGCATCCCTTCTGGATGCGGGCCTGCTCAGTGGTGCCCGTTTCCAGCGGTACCTGCACAACGACCCCGACAGCCTGGCTCAGCGCCTGAGTCGTTCAGAGGCGCGCCGCAAGCTGGTGGTGACCGATGGTGTGTTCAGCATGGATGGCGATATCGCCGACCTGCCGCAGCTGAGCCGTGTCACTCGCGAACAGGGTGGCTGGCTGATGGTCGATGACGCCCACGGCTTTGGCTGTCTGGGGGCAGTCGGCGCAGGCTGTGTCGAACACTTTGGCCTGAGCTGCGATGAAGTCCCGGTACTGATCGGCACCCTGGGCAAGGGCTTCGGTACCTCCGGTGCCTTTGTCGCCGGCTCCGAGGTGCTGATCGAAACCCTGATCCAGTTCGCCCGCACCTACATCTATACCACCAGCATGTCGCCGGCGGTGGCTCAGGCCACCCGTGCAAGCCTCAAGCTGGTGCAGACCGAAAACTGGCGCCGTGACAAGCTGGCGCAATTGATCACCCGTTTTCGCAGTGGCTGTGAGCAGCTGGGTTATGCGCTGATGGACTCGCCAACACCGATTCAACCGATCCTGATCGGTGACGCCGGGGAGGCGATGCGGATCAGTGCCGCACTGGAAGCGCGTGGCATCTTTATCAGTGCCATCCGCCCGCCCACTGTCCCGGCCGGCAGCTCGCGCTTGCGGGTGACCCTCAGTGCGGCCCACAGCGAGGAGCAGGTGGATCGTTTGCTGGATGCATTGGATGCGGTGCGTGCAGGAGGCAAGGCATGAGTCTCTGGCATGAGACCCATGGCACAGGCCCTGACCTGGTACTGCTGCACGGCTGGGGTCTGAGCTCTGCCATCTGGGGTGACTTTGCCGACCGTCTGGCTGAGCGTTATCGTGTGACACTGATCGATCTGCCGGGGTTGGGACGTTCTGCACCTGCAGGCGATATGTCGCTGGATACGGTGGTTGAAGCCCTGCTTGACGCCGCACCCGAGCAGGCGCACTGGATCGGCTGGTCGTTGGGCGGGCAGCTGGCATTGGCCTGTGCCGAACAGGCGCCGGAACGGCTGAAAAGCCTGAGTCTGATCGCCGCCAACCCCTGTTTTGTTGCCCGTGAGGACTGGCCCTGTGCCATGGCGCCGGATGTCTTCAACGCCTTTGTCCAGTCACTGGCGGATAACGAAGCCAAGACCCTGCAGCGCTTTGCCGCTCTGCAGACCCGTGGCTCCGCCAGCGCTCGTGATGAACTGAAGCGACTTAAAAACGTTATATCAACGGCGGAGCCTCGGGCGCTGGCGGCAGCACTGATGCTGCTGGAATCCGATCTGCGCTCGGCCCTGGTCGGTCTGAACTGCCCGGCCCAGCTGATATTGGGGGATCAAGACCAACTGGTACCTGCAGGTCTGGCTGAACAGGCGCGAGCACTGAACCCGAGTTTGCAGGCTCATATGCTGGCACACAGCGCACATATGCCTTTTGTCAGCCATGCCGATGAAGTGCTGATCATGCTCAATGCGCTGGTGCGACAGGTGGACGGTGCCGATGCAGCGGGATAAGCGCAAGGTTGCCCAGGCGTTCAGTCGTGCGGCCGGAAGTTACGACTCCGTCGCTCAGTTGCAGCGTGATATCGCAGACCGTCTTCTGGAGTGGCTGCCTGAGCAGGTCGAGGGCAATCTGCTGGATCTTGGTTGTGGCACCGGCTATGCCGCGCCTCATCTGCATGCGCGTTATCCAGAATCAACGCTGCTGCATCTGGATCTGGCCCATGGCATGCTCACGTTTGCCCGTGAAGAGCGGCCGGTGCCGGGGGCATTCTATCTCTGTGGTGATGCCGAGCAGCTGCCACTGGCGGACGCCAGCGTTGAGCTGATCTGGTCCAGCCTTGCCGTGCAGTGGTGCGAACAGCCGGACCGGCTGATGATTGAGCTGGCACGGGTATTAAAGCCAGGCGGCCGTTGCCTGCTGGCTACGCTGGGGCCGGATACACTGCATGAGCTGAAGCGGGCATGGGCAGCGGTGGATGACGATGTGCATGTGAACAGCTTTACAGCGCTTGAGAAACTGCTGACGCACAACATCAGCCTGAAGCTTGAGCGTTGCGAGACTGAATACAGGGTGCTTCGTTACAATCGCCTGCAGGAACTGATGCATGAGCTCAAGGCGTTGGGTGCTCATAACGTGAACAGTCGCCGCGAGCAGGGGTTGAGCAGTCGTCAGCGCCTGATCCGGTTGCTGGATGCCTATGAACGGCAGCGCCAGGCCGACGGTTCTCTCCCCGCGACCTACGAAGTCTATTATCTGGAACTGCTCAAGGAATCCCAGTGAAAAAGCGCTTTTTCATCGCCGGTACCGATACCGATGCCGGCAAGACTCTGGTGACCACCGGACTGCTTACGGCCGCCAACCGCAGAGGGCTCAGAACCATCGGTCTGAAGCCGGTGGCGGCCGGTTGCGAACAGACGCCGGATGGGCTGCGCAACTCTGATGCGTTGCTGCTGCAGCAGGCCGCCAGCGTCAAACTGAGTTATGAACAAGTCAACCCGATCGCCTTCGAGCCCCCGATTGCGCCCCACATTGCCGCCGAACAGGAAGGACGTGTCCTGACCGCCGACCGTTTGGCTGCCTATTGTCGCGGCACCATGATGCAACCGGCGGACCTGGTGTTGGTCGAGGGGGCCGGCGGCTGGCGTGTTCCCCTGAGCATGCGGGAAAGCCTTGCGCGGTTGCCACAACTGCTGGAACTGGATGTGATTCTGGTGGTGGGGATGAAGCTGGGCTGCATCAACCACGCCATTTTGACAGCCGAGGCGATCGCCCGTGACGGCCTGCGGCTGGCGGGATGGGTCGCCAACCAGGTTGATTCTGACATGAGCTGTCTGGATGAAAATATCACCACGCTTGAGCGCTTGTTCAGGGCGCCTTTGCTGGGGCGGGTGCCTTGGCTGGAAAGTCCCGATGCGGAACAGGTTGCAGACAGGATTGATCTGAATCCACTGTTGGGTGAGTAAAAAGTGACCAATGGCTGCAGTTGTTCTATACTGCCTGCCAGATGCAATCAAGGGCGTATCGAGCGTCAGGATCCTGAGGTCCTGACAACTGCTGTGCTGGCGCCTGAACTGCAATTGAAAATGGAAGGTGCCCCATGAACGTTACATCAGCTCAGAACAGTGGCATGTTCAATGTAAACCGCACCCTGGACAATACGCCGAAAGTATCCGGCGACGCTCAGGGCAGCGGCCGTCCGGATCTGGCAGAAACAGCTTCCGGGCGTGAAGTTAATCAGGCTGTCGCCAGCTCCACCGTCAATGAAACCACCGAAGCTGCTGCTACCAAGGTGGTCAATGCGACGGATGAAGTGTTGGGCAACCTGATAGATACCATGGCCTGATACAGGAAGGGAGGGGTGATCCTCCCTGTTCTGCCATGAGCACAACACTTTCCAGTATCTCACCCCCGTCGGTTCCTGTTTCCGGCTACTATTCTCAGCCTGCCACCCGTGCAAGCCGGCCTGATTCGTCCCCGCAAGCGCCGACAGGCAGTGCAAACGACACTGCGCAAGCCTCATCATCGACACCAAAAGACACCACCTCCAGTTCGCGGCAGCAATCAGCTGAGCAGCGTCAGGAACAGCGTGTTATTCAGCAACTCAGCGCCCGTGACCGAGAGGTGCGCCAGCATGAAATGGCGCATCAGGCTGCTGGTGCCGGTATTACCGGAGCGGTTTCCTACAGTTACGAACGTGGCCCGGATGGCCAGATGTATGCTGTTGGCGGTGAGGTGAGTATTGATACCTCTGCTGTCAGCGGCGACCCTCGTGCGACACTGGAAAAGGCCGAAGCGATTATTCGTGCAGCAATGGCGCCGGCTGAACCTTCGCCTCAGGACTACAGAGTTGCCGCCAGCGCTCGTGCCATGGCCGCCGAAGCGCGTGCCGAGTTGGCCCAAATGGAAGAGAGTGAAGCGAGCGAAGAAACCGGTGAAGAACCGGAGCAGACAACGGAAACTGCAACTGAAACGCGTCAGGAAGATGATGCCGGTAACGAGAGGCGCGCCGAAATTCGTGAGGCGCAGGCTGAGTCCATTGGCCGGTTGCAGCGGCAGCTGGTTGAGACCGGTGTTTTTGCTCGGATGTACCCGCCCGGCACTTTATTCAGTTATCAGGTCTGAGGAATTTTTCGACCAGCCGAGTAAATGCGCTTGGTTTCTCGGCATGCGGCAGATGTCCCGCACCGGCGATAATCTTGAAACTGGCGGCAGGAAAACGTGACAGAATGGCCTGCTGATGCTCTGCCTTGATGTAGTTTGACTCCCCACCCTTGATGAACAGAGCCGGTCCTCTGTAGGGCGTGCCCTCGGGCGCGGCCGCTATCTGGTCATATTGCTGCTCAAGTGCGGGCAGATTCATGCGCCATGCAAAATGCCTGTCTTCGTTCCGGTAGAGGTTTTTCAGCAGGAATGCGCGTGTTGCCTCTGAACTCACATGCTGGCTCAGTATATCGTCTGCCTCGCGGCGGCTTTTCAGTTGCGACAGGTTAATGCTTTTAAGGCCCGTAAACACATCGTTATGATGTGGTGGATACTCGACCGGGGCAATATCAACCACTATCAGCCGCTCGACTTTGCCTGGATGATCCATTGCCAGCTGCATCGCGGCCTTGCCACCCATTGAGTGCCCCATCAAGCTGACCTTTTCAAGTCCCAGTCGGTTCATCAGTTCGATCACATCATCTGCCATGGCAGTGTAATCCATACGCGAATCGTGTGGGGAGCGGCCATGATTGCGAAGATCGACGGCGATCACATCAAACTGCTCGCTCAGCTGTTTGACCTGGGCACCCCAGTTTTCCAGCGTGCCAAACAGTCCGTGCAGAATGACCAGCGGGGCTCCCTGGCCACTGCGATGAAAATTCAGTTGCATGATGAATACCTGAAATGAACAGGCCGCACGTATGCTCGGCTACGTGCGGCGACAGGATCACAGAATGTCGAGCAGTTCGACATCGAATACCAGAGTGGAATAGGGCGGAATACCACCGGGAGAGCCCTGGGCACCGTAGGCCAGTTGGTAAGGTACATAGAGGCGCCATTTGGCCCCTTTGGTCATCAGTTGCAGGGCTTCGGTCCAGCCTGCGATCACGCCACCGACCGGGAATTCGGCCGGCTGGCCGCGCTCATAGGAGCTGTCGAACACCTTGCCGTCGATGAACGTGCCGTGATAGTGGGTGCGCACCTTGCTGCTGACGGTCGGATTTTCACCATTTTCGTCACCGGCTTCGATGATTTCGTACTGCAGGCCAGACTCAAGTGTCACCACACCTTCACGTTTGGCGTTGTCTGCCAGAAACGCTTCGCCCTTGGCTGCCGCTGCGCGTGCCTGTGCTTCCTGAGCTTCGCGCATGCGCTGAGTAATTTCGTTGAACGAGGCCTGAATCTGCTCGGCAGGTACCCGCAGGCCTTCACCGCCAAAGGAGTCGCGCAAACCGGTGATCACCGCTTCCACATCGACACCATCAAAGCTGCCCTGAGCCAGCTGGTCACCCATCTGGCGGCCAATGCCATAGCTGGCGCGCTGTTCTGTTGTTTCGAATACCTGTTCAGACATATTGAATCCGCTTGTCGTTCGGTTGATTAAAGAGGGCGATGCTAACATAACTGCATCTTTGACGGGGCTTCAGTTGCTGATCTTCTCGACGCGGCAGATCAGAGCACCCTGGTGCAATCGGGCCTGGATCTGCTCGCCCGGCTTGACCTGTGTGTTCGCAGTAATGGCGGTACCATCGCTGGATTGAACAATGGCGTAGCCACGCTCCAGTGTTGCCAGAGGGCTGACGCTGTTCAACTCGCGCACGAGTCCCTGCAACTTGAGCTGGCGGCGTTCAAGCAAGTGTCGTATGGAAGACTGCAGCCTCTGTTGCAGTGGCTGCAGCTGCTGTGCCTTGTGCTGCAGCATGCGAGAAGGCGAAACCTGACGCAGTCGCTGTTCCAGAGTATCCAGCCGCTGTTGGCGTCTGTTCAGCTGCTGTTGAAGCGCACGCTGCAAACGCAGTTCAAGCTGATCGAGCCGTTGACTCTGCTCACGCAGGCGCTCACCGGGGTGGCGCAGCCTGAGGCGCAGGTGATCCATCCGCTCACGGCAGCGCTGCAGCTGTAGATGCATTTGCCGCTGCAGGCGGTGCTGCAGGCTTGCGAGATGCTGCTGTTGCACCTGTTGATCCGGGCTGATCAGCTCGGCTGCAGCCGAGGGCGTAGGTGCACGCAGGTCAGCCACCAGGTCGCTGATCGACACGTCGACTTCATGCCCTACCGCAGACACAACAGGAATGCGGGATGCTGCAATGGCGTGTGCCACAATCTCCTCGTTGAAGGGCCACAGGTCTTCCAGTGAGCCGCCGCCACGACCCACAATCAGTACATCACAGCGCTGATCGCGGTTTGCCAGTTCGATGGCGCGCACAATCTGGCCTGCAGCCTCGTTACCCTGAACCGCGACCGGATATAGCGCTACCGGCAGCGCCGGGCAGCGTCGCTGCAGAACGGTCAGTATGTCGTGGATCGCCGCCCCGGTAGGGGACGTAATCACGCCAATATGGCGTGCAGGGGAGGGAAGTGGTCGTTTACGGCCGATCTCGAACAGGCCTTCACCGGCCAGTTTCAGTTTCAGCGCTTCATAGGCCAGTTGCAGCTTGCCCAGCCCGCTTTCCTGCATCTGCTCACAAATCAGCTGAAAGTCCCCGCGGCCCTCGTACAGACTTACCTTGGCCTGAATCACCACCTGGTCCCCTTCCTTCGGGCGAAAGCGAACCTGCTGGTTACGGTTGCGGAACATGGCGCAGCGTACCTGCGCTTTGTCGTCTTTCAGCGTAAAATACCAGTGTCCCGAGGAGGGACGGGCGAGGTTGCTGATCTCGCCCTCGACCCTCAGGGTCATGAAGGAATTTTCCAGCAGTGAACGCACCTGACGGTTCAGTTCACTGACACTGATGGCGGTAGAGTGTGTGGCTTCAGATCGGTTCATGCCGGCATGATAAACGACATCGGCAAAGCTGGCATCCATCGTGATCGCTGATTGTTGTCGGCGCAGGTTTTGTGTATAATTTCCTGTTTAATTTTTCACAGAAAACGGGCTGGTTCAGTATGTTGCGAATCGTTGAAGAAGCGCTAACCTTTGATGATGTTTTGCTGGTTCCGGGATACTCGGAAGTACTCCCGAAGGACGTTTCACTGAAGACCCGCCTGACCAAGGGTATTGAACTGAATATTCCGCTGGTCTCGGCGGCCATGGACACCGTTACCGAATCCCGTCTGGCCATCGCCATGGCGCAGGAAGGTGGTATCGGCATCATCCACAAGAATCTCACCCTCGAACAGCAGGCCGAAGAAGTGCGCCGGGTCAAGAAATTCGAGTCCGGTGTGGTGCTGGATCCGGTTACCTGCAGTTCCAATACCACTGTGCGCGAAATCATTGATCTGTCGCGCAAGCTGAGTTTCTCCGGCTTCCCGGTTGTGGATAACGGCGAGCTGGTGGGTATTGTTACCAGCCGCGATGTGCGTTTTGAGCATGATATGGATGCGACTGTTTCCACCATCATGACACCCAAGGATCGATTGGTTACCGCCAATGAAGGCGAAGATCCTGACGTTATTCGTGAGTTGCTGCGCAAGCACCGCATCGAAAAGATCCTGCTGGTGGATGACAACTTCTCACTGCGTGGCATGATGACCGTGAAGGACATGAGCAAGGCTCAGGCGTTCCCCTATGCCGCAAAGGACAGTCGCGGTCGTCTGATCGTCGGCGCAGCCGTGGGTACCGGCCCTGAAACCCCCGATCGTGTGGCGGCTCTGGTAGCAGCCGGTGTTGATATGATTGTGGTGGATACCGCACACGGTCACTCCAAGGGTGTTATTGATCGTGTGGCCTGGGTGAAGCAGAATTTCCCGCAGGTGCAGGTGGTAGGTGGCAACATCGCGACGGCAGAAGCCGCCATTGCGCTGGCTGAAGCAGGTGCTGATGGCGTGAAAGTAGGTATCGGTCCCGGTTCCATCTGTACTACGCGTATTGTTGCCGGTGTGGGCGTGCCGCAGATTTCGGCGATTGCCAATGTGGCGGCTGCACTGCGCGAGCATGGTGTTCCCTTGATCGCTGATGGCGGCATACGTTTCTCCGGTGACCTTTCCAAGGCAATTGCTGCCGGAGCTTCTGCTGTGATGGTCGGTTCCATGCTGGCCGGTACTGATGAGGCGCCGGGCGAAGTTGAGCTGTTCCAGGGGCGTGCCTTCAAGTCCTACCGCGGCATGGGCTCTTTGGGTGCCATGTCAGGCCTGACCGGCTCTTCCGACCGCTACTTCCAGGATGCGAAGGACGGTGCCGAGAAGTTGGTGCCGGAAGGCATCGAGGGTCGCGTGCCCTGTAAGGGGCCGATGGCGGGTGTCGTGCATCAGCTGATGGGCGGTCTGCGAGCTTCCATGGGCTATACCGGTTGTGCCACCACCGAGGAGATGCGTAACAAGCCCAAGTTTGTACGCATCACCAACGCGGGCATCACGGAAAGTCATGTGCATGACGTAAGTATTACCAAGGAAGCCCCCAACTATCGTGTGGGCTGAATAACCAATATCTAACTGACAAGTGGGGCGGTGGACTGCCCCACTTTTTGTTTGTGCCGCCTGGCGGCCAGCATTCGGTGGAGTCACTGAGTATGAGCAAAGATATTCACGCGCAACGCATCCTGATTCTGGACTTCGGGTCCCAGTACACCCAGTTGATCGCTCGTCGGGTACGCGAGATCGGGGTTTACTCCGAGATCCATGCCTTTGATATGGATGAGGCGGCGATTCGTGAATTTGCCCCCAACGGCATCATTCTGGCAGGCGGTCCTGAGTCCGTCACTGAACTGGATTCACCGCGAGCTCCGGCATGCGTATTTGACATGGGTCTGCCGGTGCTGGGCATCTGCTACGGTATGCAGACCATGGCCGAGCAGCTGGGCGGCAAGGTCGCCAGTTCCGACAAGCGCGAGTTCGGTTATGCGCGTGTGCGTCTGGCTGACAGTCCGAGCCGTCTGCTGGAAGGTATTGAAGACCACATTGCAAACAACGGCACCTTGTCACTGGACGTCTGGATGAGCCACGGCGACAAGGTGACTGAAATGCCGGATGGTTTCCACGTGATTGCGGCCACGGATTCTGCGCCGGTGGCCGCCATGTGTGATCCCAAGCGTAACCTGTACGGTGTTCAGTTCCACCCGGAAGTAACGCATACCAAACAGGGTCTGCGCATTCTGGAGCGCTTTGTACGTGAGATCTGCAACACTGATGCATTGTGGACGGCAGCGAATATTATTCAGGACCTGATCGAGAAGGTGCAGAAGCAGGTCGGTGACCAGAAAGTGCTGCTGGGCCTGTCGGGTGGTGTGGACTCGTCCGTGGTTGCAGCATTGCTGCACAAGGCGATTGGCGACAAACTGACCTGCGTGTTCGTGGACAACGGTCTGCTGCGCAAGGGTGAAGGCAACCAGGTGATGGAGATGTTCGCCCGTAACATGGGTGTCAACGTAATCCGTGTCGATGCCGAGGAGCAGTTCCTGGGCCGCCTGCTGGGCGAAGCTGATCCTGAAGCCAAGCGCAAGATCATTGGTAACACCTTCATCGAGGTGTTCGATGACGAAGCTGAAAAACTGAAGGATTGCCGCTTCCTGGCACAGGGAACCATCTATCCGGACGTGATTGAATCTGCCGCGTCCAAGACCGGCAAGGCACATGTGATCAAGTCGCACCACAATGTGGGTGGTCTGCCGGAAGACATGAAGTTCGAGCTGGTCGAGCCGCTGCGCGAGCTGTTCAAGGACGAGGTGCGCAAGATCGGTCTGGAGCTGGGTCTGCCGTATGACATGGTATACCGCCACCCCTTCCCGGGGCCGGGGCTTGGTGTGCGAATTCTGGGCGAGGTGAAGAAGGAATACGCTGAAATTCTGCGTGAAGCGGATGCGATCTTCATCGAGGAGCTGCACAAGGCCGACTGGTATCACAAGACCAGCCAGGCATTTGCCGTCTTCCTGCCGGTTAAATCGGTAGGTGTGGTGGGCGATGGCCGACGTTACGAGTACGTCATTGCCTTGCGCGCGGTGGAAACCATCGACTTTATGACTGCACGTTGGGCGCACCTGCCCTATGATCTGCTGGAAACCGTATCCAGCCGTATCATTAATGAGGTGGCCAAGGTTTCACGCGTGACCTATGACGTATCCAGCAAGCCGCCGGCCACGATCGAGTGGGAATGACCCTGCAGTGCTGTATAAAAAAACCGGCTTTGGCCGGTTTTTTTATACCCGTGATAATGACGGTAAGCGCCCTTAAATCAGCACCTTTTTTCCAGCCACTAACCGCCGCACACTGATTCCATCGTCACCCACGCGAGGAATCCATCATGAACTCAGCCGAACGCACACACCACTGGCAACAGCACATTGAACACTGGCGCGATACCGGGCTATCCGGCGCTGCGTTCTGCAAACAACAATCACTGTCCTACCACCAGTTTGTTTATTGGCGCCGAAAATTCGAAAGCACTGATGATGCGGCCGCTACCGAGCGTGTGCCTACATCCGGCTTTGCGCGCGTCACCCAGGTGGCCGCTTCACCGCTATCGGATGATCTGTGTAGTTGCCCCCGCTAAACCGGACACCACCTCATTCGTTTGATGCCAGTTCCGCCCGGTACTCCCAAGGCGATTTCATTTTCAGCCCCTTGTGCGGGTGGCTGTGATTATAGTCTTCGATCCATTCGGGCAGCTTGGCCATCACCGTGGCGGCATCAGGGAGATCGTTCAGGTACACATAGTCCCGCTTGAACGTCTTCACGAAGGCCTCAGCCATGCCGTTGCTCTGAGGGCTTCTCACGGGCGTGGTACACACCACAAAGCCCAGAGAAGACGCGAAGGATCGTGTTTCCTTGGCAATGTAGCAGCTGCCATTATCCGTCAGCCATTCCAGCGGATGAGGCACTCGCTCTGACTGGCCGAACCGGTATTCCAGGCTTTCCAGCAGTAAGTCCTGAACCATCTCACCGGTGATGCCACCCGTGGTCGCTACATAGCGCATCAGCTCGCGATCACAGCAGTCCAGGCTAAAGGCCACGCGAACGACCTCCTTGTTCCAGCAGCGGATCTCAAAGCCATCCGAGCACCAGCGAAGGTCCGGCTTCAACGTAATGACTTGGCCGTTGTGGCAGCGCTCCTGAGGCCGCCCCGTATACCGGGGTAACAGCAACCCATCCTGCTTCATCAGTCGATACACGCGCTTATGGTTCACTCGTTCATCGTTGGCTGCGAGCAATCGATTCAGTCGAGCCGTGATCCTTCGATAGCCATTGGCAGCACGAGCATCGCACAGCTCACGGATAAACGGTAAATGCCGGTCATCGTCTTGTTTGTTGTATCTCGGGCTTCGGCCTTTCTGGCGACCATGAAGACGATCCAGAAGATTGGAGCGCGATACCTTCAGCACTTCCGCAACCCGCTTCAGAGGGTATCGTCCGGTGGCAGCAACGGCATGCGCGAGATCAACTTTTTTGACTGAGCCACCTCCAGGGCTTCCCGGAGTATTTCAGCTTCCATCGTCTTGCGGCCCAACATCCGCTCCAGCTCCCGAACCTTCTTGTTCAGGGCTTTTACCTCGGATGCACTTACAACCTCATCACCGGACTCAATCGCGGACATGCCACCGTCTTTCATCAGCTTCTTCCAACGGAACAACAGACTTGCTGATATACCATGACGCCGAGCTACAAGCGATACTGACATGCCTGGTTGCTCACACTCCGCAACCATGAATGCTTTTTCCTGTGCGGAATACCGGCGACGGCGCTGAACTCCGGTTATGACTTCAATTCTCTCCACCTTGGACACTCCTTTGCACTAGGTCTATGCCTAGGCCTTTGCTTCTACCAAGGTGTCCGGTTTAAATGGGGGCTACTACAATCTGACCCTGAGGCTTCCCGGTGGCATGGCCATTACCGGTCTGCATGCCGGTAATGTCGATCTGCTCGGTGCGATCCTGAGGCAGCTTTGATGAAGCCACGGTATCTTCGTCCCTCTCGGTCAATGCCGGAGATCTATCTGTACCGTGAGCCCATTGATTTTCGCAAGCAGGCCAATGGTCTGGCGGTGCTGGTTGAGCAGGAGCTGGGACATAGCCCCTTTACCGGTGCCCTGTATGCCTTCACCAACCGGCAGCGTAACAAGATCAAGTGCCTGATGTGGGAAGACAACGGTTTTATCCTCTACTACAAGGCGCTGGCCGAAGAGAAATTCAAGTGGCCCAGCCCGGCTGATGAGCTCATGCCGTTGACCGGCGAACAGATCAACTGGTTGCTCGATGGTTATGACATCAGCCTGCTGCAAGGCCATAAAACCTTGCATTATGAGGCCGTTGGATAGCCGGTTTTGGGTGCTTCAACTGGCTGTTTTTGATATAATTTTGCCCATGAAAACACAGCCCAAAACCACCTCAAAGACGCCTGATATCAGCGGTTTATCGACCGCTGACTTGTTGTCGATGGTGGCTGGGCTGCAGCAGCAACTCGCCTCGAAAGAGGCTGTGCTTGAGCGGCAAAACCAGGTGCTTGAGCAGCGGGATCAGGCCGTCAAAGAGCGTGACCGGCAACTCCAGCAGCGCGAGCAGTACATCCTGTTGCTGGAAGAGATGCTGCGCTTGCAGCGCATCCAGCGGTTCGCCGCCAGCAGTGAAAAAACGGCCCACCAGATCCATCTCTTCGATGAGTCGGAACTGGAAGCCGAGATCGATCAGCTGCGGGATCAGCTCCCGGACGATATTGAAGTTGCTGAAGACGATACTCCTGCTGCCACGTCTGCGCCCAAACGCCGTCAGCGCGGCTTCTCCGATCACCTGCAGCGTGAGCGTATCGAGCTGCTGCTGAGTGATGAAGAGAAGGCCGGGTCCGTCAAAACCTTCTTCACCAAGGTGAAGGAAGAACTGGAATATATCCCCGCCCAGCTCAAAGTACTGGAATACTGGCAGGAAAAAGCGGTGTTCGAGGAGAACGGCGACGAGCGTATCGTAGCCGCGGCTCGCCCGACACACCCGCTAGGCAAATGTATCGCCACCCCGGCCCTGCTGGCCTACCTGATCACCTCCAAATATGCCGATGGTCTGCCGTTGTATCGGCAAGAGCAGATGTTCAAGCGTCTGGGCCACGAGCTGAGCCGCACCAGCATGGCGCACTGGATCATCCGTCTGGATGAAGTGTTCAAACCGCTGATCAACCTGATGCGGGAAGCACAGAACAGCGCGGCCTACCTGCAAGCTGATGAAACCCGGATCCAGGTACTCAAAGAGGATGGCAAGGCCGCCCAATCCGATAAATGGATGTGGGTGACCCGGGGCGGACCACCGGGCCAACCCTCAGTCCTGTTCGCCTATGATCCCTCCCGAAGTGGAGCGGTACCCGTACGCCTGCTCGATGACTTCAAGGGTGTCCTGCAGGCCGATGGTTACTCCGGTTATGCGCAGATCTGTTCAGCCAATGAGCTGACCCGCATCGGCTGCTGGGATCACGCTCGCCGCAAGTTCATCGAAGCGACCAAAGCGGCCAAGCCGGCGGGTAAAGGCAAACAGGCCAAGCTATCCAAAGCGGATGTGGCACTCGGTCACATCAACAAGCTGTATGCCATCGAGCGTCAGATCAAGGATCTGAGTGTGGCTGAACGCTATCGGATCCGTCAGGCGTCGAGCCTGCCTCGGCTGGAAGCGTTCAAGACCTGGCTGGACGCCAACGTGGGCCACGTGATGAAGGGTGGACTCACCCGCAAGGCGATGGAATACACCCTGAACCAGTGGCCCAGCCTGATCGGCTACTGTGAGCGGGGTGACCTGCACATCAGCAACGTACTGGCCGAGAATGCCATCCGTCCGTTCGCCGTGGGGCGCAAAGCTTGGTTGTTCGCGGATACCCCGCAGGGCGCTCACGCCAGTGCTACCTGTTACTCCCTGATCGAAACGGCCAAAGCCAACAATCTGGAGCCCTCGGCCTACATCCGGCACGTGCTGGAGCGCATCGCCAACGCCGACACCCTGGAAAAGCTGGAGCGACTGCTGCCCTGGAATGTTGAACTGGAGCGGACTTCAAAAAAAGTGGCGCAGTACAGTTAAGGCCAAGTGGGGCGTTTTAACGGCGGTTACTAATGACGTATGCTTGCTACTGAAAGAGCAGCGTTGTGCTGCCGGTAGAACTCTTTCGATAATTGGGTATCGTCAAACATGGAAGGCCAGAATGAAAGTCCTCACCGATGATTAGATTAGAATATTCTAATATTGAGGCCGTAGACGAAGGCCGCGTGGGACCAGATAGAGCAAATTATCTTGCCTTAACGGATGATGATTTTGAGCTCCTGCTTTACAGTATCTTTAGTGAGCGTACGACTGAGCTGCAATGGTATAGCAATGCTCGTTTGATGGTCACAGGAGCAGACCAAGGGCGGGACGTTTGGCTGACAAAGGATGAGCGGCCAGCTGGGCTTATTCAGTGCAAAAAAGTTAAAGCTGGTTTCACGCGGCCGGATACGCTCCGTGAGGTAATCAAGTTCCTTCTAAATGCGGTGCTTGATCCGGCGCTTATGCCTGACTCGCCTGGTTTCCGCTTTATTCTTGCGCTTGCTGCGGACCCTGCAAGTACAACAATCGAATTTTTCGATGCGCCACAGACTTGGCTAATTAACAGTGAAACAGAGCTTTTCGATCTGGTTGCCGACGTAATTAAAAAGTATGAAAAATTCTCGGCACTTAAGGTCGAGGCGGTCATGCCAATCATTACTGATGCCTTGAAGAGTCTTGAATACGAGCTTCTCCGGCCAGTTAACCTAGATGCGTTACTTGAGCACATGCCTGCTGTCCGCCAGCGTTTTTTCAAAGTTCAACTTGTAGTAGCTGTTGAGCATGCAGAGGCTATGATTGAGGCTCGGTTTACTGCAGCTGGCTTGGTTTCAAATAGCACAAAGACATTAACCCGAGCCGGTATTGAAGAGGACATTGCGCGTGGGTCGCTCGGTCTGGCTGATTGGCCTCAAATGATCTGGGGGCAACATATAGAGCGACCAGAGTTTGATGACCTGCTCCAAAGGCTAGATCAGCACCCTTCAGGTTCCACGCTTGTTGTCGGAGGCGCAGGGACTGGAAAATCAGCACTTCTAGCTGAGGTCTACTGTGCACTCAGAGCTTGCGGCCAGACTGTGCTGGCGATAAAAGCCGACATGCTTAGCCCGGATATTATGGATTTCGTTGATCTTGCTCGCGATCTTGGCATGTCAGGTGATATTGAGAAGGAGATTCTTTCGCTGGCGGTTGAGACACCGGTTGTACTAATCATCGATCAGCTTGACGCTGTTAGTGAAGTGATGGACCAGAGTTCACAACGGATGCAGATCCTATTGCGCCTTGCGTCTCAGCTGCAGGAGGCAAAGGATCAAGAGGGAAACCCACTCCCCATTCATATCATTGTTTCTTCACGTCCGTTTGAGGCGCAGTTCGACGCTCGATTTAGGCGGATTGATGCGGATGATTTACAGCTTTCTCAGCCTTCGTTCGAGCGGGTGTCCGTACTGCTTGATGAACTCGGTATTGACGCCTCGGTGGTGCCGGATAGTATCAAAGAGACACTGCGTATCCCATTTGCGCTCGGGTTGTACGTCGACCTTGCCAAATCGGGCTTTAATCCCGCTGGTCTTACTGCAGCAAACTTACTTGAGCGATGGCTCGACAAGAAGCTACCTACAGGTGTGGGGCGGACTGCGTGTATGAGTTTTTTGCGCCAGCTTGCAGCCGATATGACAGAGCATGAAAGCCTCTGGCGACCGGCGGCTCATTATGAGCCGGACTACAGCGAAATGCTGCGTTGGGCTGAGTCAGTTGGGATTGTCATCCGTGAAGACACCAGTATCGGCTTCAGTCATCAGTCGTGGCTCGATGATTTTCAGGCAAAAATACTCCAAACAGCAAAAGAGTTAGCTGATTATGCTTGGAGCCGTCAGGAAGGGCTGTTTGCGCGGGGAACGGTATTACGCGGCCTTGAGTACATGCGCCGGATTGATGTGCCTTCCCATGAAATGGCTGTTCGCTTGTTGCTACTAAACCCCAATACTCGCAGACATTTGCGTCACCTTGTGGCTGATCATTTAGCGAGTGCTGATGATCCTAGCGAAAGCGATATTGCTTGGGTTGATTGGATGGCGCGTAACGATCATGCACTTGCGAATCGGGCGTTCAGGCAGGTAGCGACAAGATGGTCGCGCTGGAGATTGGGGTTGCTGCCGCTCCTATCTTTTCTGCTGCAGGATGAAAAGCATCGTTGGAATGCAACCATGTTGCTTGTTCGAGAAGTTGAGGAAGACGCTGGTCGCGTTATGGATTTTGTCGACCGCTATTGGTCGGATGCTTCACATGACGGAGATGTGTTTAGTCTCTTCGAGCGCTCTGGAATTGCGTCAGATCGTGCAATCGCCCATGTTCGTAAAATATTCAGTCGAACGGCGCTGGCAGACTGGGCGATATCCCATTATGCCGAGGCTTTGCATAGGAATGGTGATACCCGTGTTGCTTTGGACGTGATCTCATTTTGGGCTGAGACACAAGCAGGGGATCGGCATAACGGTATCGGGGTTTATGGTTCTGAAGAGATTGCGGCAGCCGAACCGTTTCATTGTGCCGAACGCCTCCTGCCTTGGTTTATCAGTGTGGCCTCGCAAGAGGTTAGCGACGGACGACCTGGGCACCGGTATCCACAATCATTATCGATTCCGTACGATTGGAAATATGACTCTGACAATGGCAGTTTGATGCCGCTTCTGCGGAGCGTACTTGAAGAGTCAGCAATTTCTGCCCCGGTAGATGTGTATACCTTGCTTGCTACTGTTGTTGCTGTAGAAATTGATGAGATACAGTCGCTGGTTGCCGATACCCTGGCGGTGAATCCGGCGCGCTTTACTGAACATGCGCTCGCTTTTCTTTTTGCAGATCAACGTCGTCTTAATTTAGGTATCGACATGTTCGACGATGAAAGAGGCGTTGGGCAGATGATCTATGGCTGGTCATCAAGCAATCTGATCGCCCAGATTGTTCCTCACCTCTCCCACAGTGATATTGAGAAGGTTCGGGACTATATCGAATTGTGGAAGCCCTGGGAGAAGGAATTACAGGAAGAGAACGATCCTGCTCATAGACGGGACTTACTACGTTGGTCTGATGAGTGCCGACTGCGTTTGCTTGCTGAGCTACCAGAGCAAGTGCTGACGGCTCGGCGTCGCAGGCAAGTTGAGGAGTGGCGGGTCGAGCAGCCGAAACTGCAAGCAAAACACCGAGGGCGGATGCTGGCGCGGTATGTGGGGTCCCCTATGAGCCACGAGCAGATGGCAAAGGCAAACGACAGCGCGATTATCAATATGCTCAATGAAGTTAACGACCAGACTGGTCGCCATGAACATCCGAAAGATTGGTTAAAAGGCGGTGTTATTGAGTTGTCTCGGGCTTTTGCCGAATTTGCGAAAGCGTCCCCAGGTCGTGCTCTTGGGATCATTCCGTGCTTGGAACCTGGTCTGCACGAGCAGGTTGCCGGCGCAGCTATTCGGGAGTTATCAGGGATTGAGGAGGTTAGTGCCCTAACTATTAAGGCGTTTGTGTGGGAGCTCCATGACCGTGGTTTTTCTTCTCGCGATTTCTACCATGATGCTGCTTGTGCTATGGAGAAGCTTGCAGGGCGCCTGAACGGACTTGAAGACCGGGACATCAGCCTCCTTCGTAACTGGTTGCAACGCGATCCAGCTGTGCTAGCTGCTGAAACGGCGCAGCATGCTGAGCTAAACAGGTCCAATCGCGAACGAAATGAGAAACCAGATCAACGCCCAGAGGCGATTTTGTTTGGCCGAGGCGGCGGAATACACTTTATCCCTCAACGCAATTTCACGTTGCTATCAGCTATCGCTGCAGGTTATCTCCATCGTGATGGTGTGGATTGTGATGGTTGGCTTACAGAGTTAGAGCTACATATTACTCACCCTGAAGACCCTGAAATTTGGGGTGCGGTTCTAATGTTCAGGTCACATGAGCTCTGGTGGGCAGACGCTGCAAGAGTGGGTGAACTTATTGAGGCGATCTGGCGAAGGTTTCCTGCAGCGTTTGAAGATGCGGCTGTAATCCAATCGTTGTGGCGGTTGCGTGCTCGCATGTCTAGCAGCCTGCAGCAGGAGATGGTCAACTTTTGGCTCAGGCATAGCGATCATAAACTCAGACAGATAGGTGGAGAGTTCTCTGCTGCTAGCGTGATTGTCGATAGTGCTGCGTCTGCTGAAATGGGCAATATAGTTGAGGCAGTGATGGCAGGGAATGATATATCCGCCAAGTGTGGCGTGTTATTTTCGGCTGCTGAGGGATGGAGAGAGTCTGATCTTGATATTCGAAATCGCTCACACGGCTACCTCATGGCTGTTGCTGGTAATGTCAGTGGATTCGAGGCGCATGCTGTATCAGCAGCTGTTGGTCGTGGAGGGCAACTGCCTGCCGACGCGATGACTCGGGAGCTCCTAGCCGCTATTCCAAAAAATATTGATCTACTTAAAGAATCGATGGAACGGTTATTTGTTCACCAGCTTCAGCAGTTGTTGCTTTATCCTGGCTTTGAAGTACTGGTGCTTGAAATTGTGGAGGCTGCATCTGAGCTAGCAAGCACATCGGCAGAAAGGGCTATTGGAGGAATATACGACGGTGAATTTATAGGGCTTGTGATTGCGCTTCAGCGCTCGCCAATAGAGATTAAAACTCGTGCGATGACTGTCTATGAGCGCCTGCTTGATGCTGAGGTCTATGGTGCAGAGGATGCAGCGGCATCTGCTTTGCGCCGTTAATTAGCTAAAATCGTTATCTTGGGTGACATTGTGTTTCACGAGATGTTCTCTCTGCGCTGTCAATTAGGCATTAGCTGTCGTTAGATAACTTTTTAAATTGATGAGAGCCAGCGTGTTGAATCAATGCAAGCGTAAAATTGAGTACGCGGCTGGAAGGGGGGCGCTGCAATTGGATTACTACGGCTTTATGAGGGTGATGTTGCGTATCGGTGGAGTATAGGCAGGATAACGGGATGGATCAACAAACACGGGATCAGACCTTCATGCGCCAGGCACAGGCGCTGGCGGCGCGTGCTGCCGAACTGGGAGAGGTGCCGGTAGGGGCGCTGGTGGTGCTGGATGACGTTGTGATCGGAGAAGGCTGGAATCATCCCATCAGTGGCCATGATCCTACAGCTCATGCCGAAATTATGGCGCTGAGGCAGGCTGCAGACAAGGTGGGAAACTATCGCCTGGTGGGAGCTGAGCTGTATGTCACGATTGAGCCCTGCACCATGTGTGCCGGTGCCATCGTACACGCACGGATTGCACGGGTGGTGTTTGGTGCTACCGAGCCCAAGGCCGGTGCTGTGGTGAGCAATGGCTGCGTTTTTGATCAGCCCTGGGTCAATCATCGACCTGAATATCAGGGCGGAGTGTTGGCACAGGAGTGCAGTGAGCAGATCAGTGATTTTTTCCGCTCGCGCAGAGCACAAAAGAAACGGCTCAAGGTTTCAGGTGGCCAGATCTCAGACAGCACAGATTCAGAGTGAGCTGGGCAGGTTGCTCAGTGGCAGGGGGCGTACTTCCGGGGTGTTTTCATTTGCTTCAGCGGCATCACTGTCACTTTCAAGGTCCGGGTTCAGGTTGCGTGCCCCCGCAGTATCCACCTCCCAGCGCAACAGCTCCATATACTTGCGGATGTTGCTGACGTACTGCACCGGCTCATGTCCTCTGGCGTAGCCGTAGCGCGTTTGGTTGTAGTAACGCGGGTTGCTCAACAGAGGCAGGTGTTCGCGTACATGCTGCCACTTGTCGGGGTCCTTGCCGGCTTTCTGGGTCAGAATGCGGGCGTCTTCAAGATGACCAAACCCCACGTTGTAGCCTGCCAGTGCAAACCAGGTGTGGTCGGGCTCGGGGATCCGCTCGGGGATCTTCTGTTTAACGTTGACCAGGTATTGAGCACCGCCGAGAATGCTTTGCCTCGGGTCGGTACGGTCACCAACACCCACTTCAGTTGCCGCTGCCTGCGTCAGCATCATGATGCCACGTACCCCTGTGGGAGAGACGGCATCGGCTCTCCAGTGTGACTCCTGATAGGCGATGGCCGCCAGCAGCAGCCAATTGATCCCGCTGGCGTCTGCCGCTTCACGGAACCAGGGGTAAAGTGGTAGAAAGCGTTCTTCCAGGTCCCGCCGGAATGAAACCGTGTCGAAGAAGTTAAGCGGATTGGTGCGTGAAAAGTAGCGTTCCTCGAGGGTTTTGATCAATTGTGCTGTTTCTTCCAGGGCAAACCATTGCTGCAAAGCTGCCTTGAGAGTGCCGTCATGGTGACGATTGAGCATCCAGGCAATGGGCTGGGGTGGCTGCAGTTCAAATGCGGCTTTCAGGCCAGGATAGAATGATTTTTGTGCATCAAAAACGGTTGAATCCAGAATGGTGTAGTCGAGACTGCCCTCATGGACCCGGTCGAGCAGGTCGGTAACCGTATCATCCGGGTTGCTGAACCATCGCAGCTTGGGGAATTCTTCCTGAAGTTGATCCAGCAGCTCTTCATAACTGGAGCTTTTGAGAACACCGATGCTGCGTCCGTAAAGGTCCAGCGGGGTTTTGGGCGCCGGATTTCCCTGTCGTACTCGGTAGATCAGCACGGGGGCGCTTTGGCGGTAGGGAGGCGAAAATTCAAAGCGCTGCTGACGCTCGCGGGTGATGGTCAGGCTGGCAGCGGCCAAATGCGCGTTGCGCTCCTGCAAGACCTGAAACAGCCCCGAGAAACTGGATGGCAGGACCAGCTCAAGCTCAACCCCCAGGTGGTCGGCAAACGCCTTGGTCAGCTCATACTCAAACCCCGCCGGCTCGGAGCGGCGAATGAAGTAGGTCATGGGGGTGTTGGTGGTGGCCACCCTCAGGATACCGTTGTTGCGAATTGCATCGAGCTGGGTAGGCGTTTTCAGCCCGATTATGGCGAGCACAAGCGTGAGGCTGATCAAGGCGCCCGAGTAGATCAGCTCGCGCAGGTGGGGTGATTTACGCTCTTTAAACATAGGCTCGGCTATTCTGTATCTCGGTGGCCCGATCGGGTAAAATCAGCTTTCATTCTTTCGCTCTCCCACGCCTGGTCTGCAGGTAGAATCAAGAGGCTCGATATCAACATGCTCGTACTGCGTGGAGCTCCCGCTCTTTCGTCTTTTCGTCATGCCAAACTGCTTTCCTCGATCCGGTCACAGGTTCCGTCCGTTACTGGTCTGTACGCAGAATATACTCATTTTGCAGATCTGCAGCGTGATCTGGAGGAACAGGAGTCTCAGGTTCTTGATCGTATCCTGCGTTACGGTCCCATGGCTAGTACCGAAGAGCCCGCCGGAGAGTTGTTTCTGGTGGTGCCGCGCCCGGGTACCATCTCACCCTGGTCGAGCAAAGCCACTGATATTGCTCACAACTGTGGCCTGAGTGCCATTGAGCGTCTGGAGCGGGGCATCGCCTATTATGTTCGCGCCGAATCCTCACTGAGTGACGCGCAACGGGAACGGGTTGCTGCTCTTCTGCATGACCGTATGGTTGAAGTTGTGATGACCGCGCAGGATCAGGCCGGAGCCCTGTTCCGTCATGAGCAGCCTCGTCCAATGACTCAGGTGGATATTCTCGGTGGTGGTCGTGAAGCGCTGGCTCAGGCCAACTCTGAGCTTGGTCTGGCGTTGGCGGATGATGAAATCGATTATCTCGTGGACAGCTTTCAGGGGTTGGGCCGTAACCCCAATGATGTCGAGCTGATGATGTTTGCGCAGGCGAACTCGGAACATTGCCGTCACAAGATCTTCAATGCCAGCTGGGATATTGACGGCGTGCGTCAGACGCATTCCCTGTTTGCCATGATTCGCAATACCTACGAGCAGGCAGGTGACAATGTGCTGTCGGCTTACAAGGATAATGCATCCGTGATTGTCGGCAGCGAGGCTGGCCGCTTCTTCCCCGATCCGGCCACAGGCCAGTATGGCTACAATCCAGAAGCGATCCACATCTTGATGAAAGTGGAAACCCATAACCACCCGACGGCTATCGCACCATTTTCAGGTGCTGCCACCGGCTCCGGTGGCGAGATCCGTGACGAGGGCGCCACCGGCCGTGGCTCCAAACCCAAGGCCGGTCTCACCGGTTTCACCGTCTCTGATCTGCACATTCCGAATTTCGAGCAGCCTTGGGAGTCCGGTTATGGCAAGCCGGAGCGCATCGCATCCGCGCTGGAAATCATGATTGAAGGGCCCATCGGTGGTGCGGCATTCAACAACGAGTTTGGCCGCCCGAACCTGACCGGTTATTTCCGTACTTTTGAACAGCGGGTTCCAGGTGTCAACGGCGATGAAGTGCGCGGCTATCACAAGCCGATCATGATTGCAGGTGGTCTGGGCAACATCCGTGAAGACCACGTCGAGAAAGGCGAAATCACAGTTGGTGCCAAGCTGATATGCCTGGGTGGCCCGGCGATGCTGATCGGTCTCGGTGGCGGTGCCGCGTCTTCCATGTCGTCCGGCAGCTCCTCTGCCGATCTGGATTTTGCCTCCGTGCAGCGTGGCAACCCTGAGATCGAGCGTCGTTGTCAGGAAGTGATCGATCGCTGCTGGCAGCTGGGTGATGCCAACCCGATCGCTTTCATTCACGATGTCGGTGCCGGCGGCCTCTCCAATGCTTTCCCGGAGCTGGTGAAGGACGGGGGGCGTGGAGGCAACTTCGGCCTGCGCAACATTAACAATGATGAACCGGGCATGTCGCCACTGGAAATCTGGTGTAACGAAGCTCAGGAACGCTATGTAATGGCGGTGAAGCCTGAAGATCTGGCCCGCTTTGAAGCAATCTGCGAGCGTGAGCGTTGCCCGTTCGCAGTCGTGGGCGAAGCCACTGAAGAGCACCATCTGACGCTGGGCGATACTCACTTCGAGAACAAGCCGGTTGATCTGCCGATGAGCGTATTGTTCGGCAAGCCGCCCAAGATGCACCGTACCGTTGAGCGCATGGCGTACGAAGTGCCGGCTTTCGATACCACGGATATCGATCTGGCGGATGCTGCCGAGCGTGTACTGAAACTGCCGGCGGTGGCCTCCAAGTCTTTCCTGATCACCATTGGTGACCGTTCCATCACCGGAACCGTTGCCCGTGACCAGATGGTGGGCCCCTGGCAGGTGCCGGTGGCTGACTGTGCCGTAACGACGGCGTCCTATGACACTTTTGCCGGTGAAGCGATGGCGATGGGTGAACGTACCCCGCTGGCGCTGGTTGACTCGCCGGCTTCCGGCCGAATGGCAGTGGGTGAAACGCTGACCAACCTGGCGGCAGCGCGTATCGGCCAGTTGTCGGATATCAAGCTGTCGGCCAACTGGATGTGTGCCGCGGGTCATCCAGGTGAAGATGAAAAGCTGTATGACACCGTCAAGGCGGTGGGTATGGAGCTTTGTCCTGAGCTGGAGATCACTATCCCGGTAGGCAAGGATTCCATGTCCATGCGGACTGTCTGGGATGATAACGGCGAGCGGAAGAGTGTTACCGCTCCGATGTCGCTGGTCATCTCCGGCTTTGCGCCAGTGCTGGACGCCCGCAAGACACTGACCCCGCAGCTGCGGACCGACAAGGGTGAAACCGACCTGATTCTGCTGGATCTGGGCAATGGCCAGAACCGTATGGGTCTTTCAGCGCTGGCACAGGTTTACAACCAGGTGGGTCAAAGCGTGCCAGACGTGGATGATGCCGAGCTGCTGGCCAACTTCTTTGCCGCCATTCAGGAGCTCAACGAGCAGGGGCTGATTCTTGCCTACCATGACCGCGCAGACGGTGGTCTGTTCGCCACCATCGCCGAGATGGGCTTTGCCGGTCGTACCGGTGTGGATCTGAACCTGGATCTTTTGGCCGAAGACAACTCTGAACTGGCCGCTTCACTGTTCAATGAAGAACTGGGTGCCGTGATTCAGGTGCGTCGTGCAGATATGGAAACTGTTCTGAACGAACTGAATGCAGCAGGTCTGGCTGATGTAGCCAAGGTGATCGGTACCCTTAATCCGGACCTGCAGCTGAACTGCTTCTATGATGATGAAGAGGTTTACAGTGCTGACCTGATCCAGTTGCAGCGCTGGTGGGCCGAAACCTCTTTCCGCATTCAGGCTCTGCGTGACAACTCTGATTGTGCGCAGCAGGAGTTTGATCGTCTGCTGGACCGTGAGGATCCGGGTCTGAATGTCAGCCTGAGCTTCGACCAAAACGAGGATGTGGCGGCTGAGCTGATCGCGTCCGGTGAGCGCCCGAAAGTGGCAATCCTGCGTGAGCAGGGCGTCAACGGCCAAGTCGAAATGGCGGCGGCGTTTGACCGTGCCGGTTTTGAGGCGATCGACGTTCACATGAGTGATATCCTCTCCGGTCGCACTTCACTGGATCAGTTCCGTGGCCTTGTGGCTTGCGGTGGCTTCTCCTACGGTGATGTTCTGGGGGCCGGTGAAGGCTGGGCCAAGTCGATTCTGTTCAATGCAGTGGCGCGTGAGCAGTTCTCTGCCTTCTTCGAGCGCGAAGATACCTTTGCACTGGGTGTTTGCAACGGCTGTCAGATGCTGTCCAACCTGCATGAGTTGATTCCCGGAGCTGACCTCTGGCCGCACTTTGTGCGTAATCAGTCCGAGCAGTTTGAAGCGCGTGTCGCGATGGTGGAGGTTCAGGATAGCCCCTCTATCTTCCTGCAGGGGATGGCTGGCTCACGTATGCCGATCGCCGTGGCTCACGGAGAGGGTCGTGCCGAATTCGAGGATGACGCACATCTGCGGATGTTGAATGAGTCGGATACGGTATCGCTGCGCTATGTGGATAACCGTGGCGAGGCAACGGCCATTTATCCCGCCAACCCGAACGGATCACCGCTGGGTATTACCGGACTGACCACGCCGGACGGCCGTGTCACCATCATGATGCCGCACCCGGAGCGTGTGTTCCGTGGCGTACAGAATTCCTGGGCACCGGATGAGTGGTCCGAGGATGGCGCCTGGATGCGCATGTTCCGCAATGCGCGGGTCTGGGTGGGTTGATCAGCTAATCGCTTGAGATGGAAACGGCAGCTTCGGCTGCCGTTTTTGTTACCCGAATGGGGCGGCGACGCTGCAAACAGGCAACAAAAAAGCCGGCACAGAGCCGGCTTTTTGGTGCAGTCGAGAAGGGTTCTTATTGCTGAACGCGCTTCTGACCCATGATTTCAACGTCTACGCGACGGTCCGGACGCAGGCATGCGATCAGCTCGGCGCCACGACCGGTGCAGTTTGCAACCGGAGCAGACTCGCCCATGTAGCCGATAGACATTTTGCTGGCATCAACACCAGACTGTTCCAGCGTAGAGGCCACCGCTTCAGCACGACGCTTGGACAGCTGTTCGTTGTAGGCAGCTGAGCCGATGAAGTCGGCGTAACCAACCAGCTTCACGCTCTGCAGGCTTGCCAGTGAGCCGATGTAATCAACGATGTTGCTTACATCACCCACCTTGGTGCTGTCGAAGTCGAAGTACAGAGCGAACTTCTTCTCAACATCAGCCATGACAGCAGCAGGGGCAGCTTCAGGAGCAGGGGCGGCCTGAGCTACGACACCGTCGCAACCTTCAACAGCCTGGTCCTGAGTCCAGAAGCCGGTGTGCCAGCATTCACCGAAGCTGGTACGCCAGATAGTGTCGTCAGAGTTTACGGCATAACCCGGAACCTGAGCCTGTACCGCAGCAGAGGTACCCAGTGCCATCGCCAGTCCAGCAGCAATTGCAATTTTCTTCATCATCATATCCTTGTGTGCCAGGTGGATGTTTTTTAATTGTTTACGAGTATAGAACATTCAATCAGGTTTTTCCTTAACGGCAACCATACAGGCAACTTGAGGTCGTTAAGCAGCCGTAACCTGAATCCGGTATGCAGCTAACATCTATATTAGCTTAGGGTAGAACTTTTTTATATGGTTTTACAGTCACCTTTTGATAGACACCGGCCTTGCAGTAGGGGTCATCATCAGCCCACTGGCGAGCAGCTTCGAGTGATGCAAACTCGGCAATCACCAGACTACCACTGAACCCGGCTGGGCCTGGGTCTTCACTGTCAATGGCGGGATGAGGGCCTGCAACCAGCAGATGCCCCTCACGCTTGAGCTGCTCCAGCCGTGCCAGGTGATCAGGTCTTGCCGCCATGCGCGGCGCCAGCGAATTTTCAATATCTTCTGCGATTATGGCGTAATACATCAATTCTCTCCGCTGCTCTCTTTCTGTTCGGGCATATGTTTGGAGATGTAAATGCCCTGGCCAATGATGAAAACGAGGGTGCAGCCGAGCATGCCGAACAGCTTGAAATTGACCCAGGCTTCTTCACTCAGGGTGTAAACTACGGCCAGGTTGGCGATTCCCATAATAATGAAGAAACCGACCCAGCCGATATTAAGGTTGCTCCAGACTTTTGACGGCAGCTCGATGCTGCTCTCCATCAGGCGCTGTACGATGGTTTTTTTGCCAATAAACTGGCTCAGCAGGAAGGCCACGGCAAAAAGCCAGTTGACAACGGTGGGCTTCCATTGAATGAACGCCTTGTTGTCCAGCAGCACAGTGGCGCCACCCAGAACCACAACCAGACCAAGTGTGACCAGCTGCATTTTCTCGATCCGATGGGTCTTGAACCAAGTGTACGCCATCTGGGCCAGCGTTGCGGGAATTAGCACAGCCGTTGCCAAAATGATGTCACCACTGAATTTATAAACTGCAAAGAATATAATGACAGGAAGAAAATCGAGTAATAGTTTCATCGGGCCGCTAATATGGTTGGTGAAAGGTTCATTTCAATAGAGGTAAACAGCTTATCGTGACTGAGTCCACAAAAGTGGTACGCCTGCCAGGGTTCGACCTCCACATGCATAGTACCGCATCTGATGGCGCGCTGTCCCCGTCGGAGCTGGTCGCAATGGCGGTGGATGCGTCGGTTGAGTACATGGCATTGACTGACCACGATACGCTGGCAGGGCTGGCTGAAGCGCAGCAGGCGGCCAGCGAGGCAGGGCTGACACTGATACCCGGTGTGGAGCTTACCTGTCTGTGGAATCGACGCGTGCTGCATTTGCTGGGTCTGGGGATAGATCCTGACTACCCGGGCTGGAAAGACTACGAAGCCCGTCTGGCAGAGCTGCGTATAACTCGAGCTGAAAAAATCGCACACAAGCTGGTCGCTCGGGGTGTTCCAGAGAATATTCTAGCGCTGGCCAGTGCGCAGGCAGGAGATGGTCAGATCGGCAGGCCTCATTTTGCGAGAGCGTTGCTGGCAGCAGGTGTTGTCAGCAGTGAGAATGAGGCGTTTGATCGTTACCTCGGACAGGGCAAAGCCGGGGATGTAAAAGCGGAATGGCCGGATATCGTTGAAGCGATCGATATCATCCGAAAAAGTGGTGGTTTTTCCGTGCTGGCTCATCCTACGAAGTACAGCCTGACCTTTTCAAGGCTGAGGCTGTTGGTTGCTGAGCTTGCCAAGTCTGGAATTGATGGTATTGAGATCGGTTGTCCCAATGTCAGTCGTGACCAGATCGGTCTGTTGTTGAGAATAGCGGACACTCTGAACCTTAAAATCTCGTCCGGCAGTGACTTCCACAACCCGGAAATGACCTGGACGCGGCTGGGACGTTTCCCGGCCGTTGAAAGCGACAGACACCTTATACATGACTTTATCAGGCACTGAAGTGGTTCAGTGCTGATTCGACAGGAGGCTTGAATAATGAGCCAGTTTTTTCAGATACACCCGGAAAATCCGCAGGCGCGCCTGATTCAGCAGGCGGCAGAAATAATTCGTTCAGGTGGTGTTGTGATCTATCCCACAGATTGTGCCTATGCACTGGGCTGTCATTTGGGAGATAAAAAAGCGGTAGATCGTATCAAGCGTATTCGGCAGCTGGATGATAAACACAATTTTACCCTGGTGTGCGATGATCTTTCTTCCATTGGTACCTATGCCAAAGTGGATAATCAAACCTTTCGTCTGCTGAAGGCGCATACTCCCGGTGCCTATACCTTTATTTTACCTGCCACAACAGAGGTGCCGCGCCGATTGTTGCATCCAAAGCGGCGCACCATTGGTATTCGTGTGCCGAACAATCCGATTGTTACAGCTCTTTTGTCGCAGCTTGGTGAGCCCATTATGAGTACCTCACTGATTATGCCGGGTGAGGAGTTGCCGATGACGGATCCATACGAAATGCGTGACCTGCTTCAGCATCACGTTGATCTGATCATCGATGGTGGGTATTGCGGTATGGAAGCGACCAGTGTGATTAATATGGTTGATGAGGTGCCGGTGGTTGTTCGTGAAGGAGCTGCGGACACCGCGCATTTTAAATAGGATTTTGTGTCGTCGGTATTGAAAAAAAAAGTTTTGTAGCGATAATTAAGCGCATCCACTTGTTCAATTAATTAATGGCGGCCAAATATGACAGATTTTAACAAGATCCTGACCCGCAAAAACTCTCTGCGTAAACACTGCCAGGAGATGACCCTGGCCGAAATCGACAAGGTTATTACTGACCTTAACGATATTCGTGCTGAGCTTGAAGAGGCCAAACTGCGTGAAGAACAGGAACAGCAGGCCAAAAAACAGCAGGTGGAAGAAATTCAGCGCCTGATGCGCGAAGCCGGTATTGGGCTTGAAGAATTGAAGCAGGGCGTTGAGCCGGTTGCGCGCAAGAAAGCGGTCAAGGCCAAGTACGTTATTACGGACAGCGAAGGCAATGAACACGCCTGGTCCGGCCGTGGACGTACCCCAGTGGCATTTCGTGAATATATGGACGCGAATAATCTGACCAAGGAGCAGTTGCCCACCGTTGAGTGATCGGGCATCATGCGTATGGCAATAGCCTCTTCGGGGAAACCCGAAGGGGCTTTTTTGGTTTATCGCCAATTTATATCAACAGGGCAATCGTGAGATGCCCCGAAAAGAGACGTCAAAATGTCCGATGAAAAATTGCAAAAAGTTTTGGCGCGCTCCGGTTTTGGCTCACGTCGTGAGATGGAGCGTTGGATAGAAGAAGGTCGCGTTGTCCTGAATGATCAGCCGGCCAAGCTGGGTGACAGGGTCAGTGTTGCTGACAAAATCGTTCTGGATGGCAAGCCGGTCACGCTGACCTTTGCCTCGATGGCAGAGCGTCGTGTACTTATTTACAACAAGCCGCTGGGTGAAGTGTGTACGCGGCATGATCCTGAAGGGCGGACGACGGTTTTCGATAATCTGCCTCCCCTCAAGCAGGGGCGTTGGGTCGCCATTGGCAGACTCGATATCAACACCACGGGGCTGCTGATTTTTACCACTGACGGCGAGCTGGCCAACCGCATGATGCATCCCTCCATGCAGATCGACCGTGAGTATGCGGTCAGGGTGCTTGGGAATGTGGATGATGACATGCTGGAGCGGTTGAAACAGGGTGTTTTGCTGGATGACGGCATGGCGAAATTCACGGATGTGCGCTACTTCGACGGTGAAGGTGCCAACAAGTGGTATCACTGTGTCGTGATGGAAGGGCGTAACCGTGAAGTGCGTCGTTTGTGGGAGTCGCAGGGGCTGCAGGTTAACCGACTCAAGCGGGTGCGCTTTGGCCCGGTATTCCTGCCCAGTGACATCAAGGTAGGTACCTGGCGCGAACTGCCACCCAAAGAGGTGGAGTTGCTGGCGCGTGAGCTTGAGCTGGACACGGCCCGTACTCATCGCCCCACGCCGAATGAGGCGGAAAAGGAGCAGCGCCTGTACAAGCGCCAGAAAGTGCGTCAGGCAGTGATCAAAGGGCAGCCTGCGGTGGAAGAGAAGCGTCGCAGTGGCAAAACCAAGGCCCGCTCGGTGGGTAAGCGCAACACCGGTAATCGCGGGCGTCGGGTCTGAGTCCCGGGGTCAGGCAGACTCCTGACCCTGTGCGTCCATGGAGCGGCCGTTGACTTGCTTGCTGTCCGGCCCTATCAGGTAAAGGTACAGCGGCATGATTTCAGCCGGGGTGGGGTTGGTTTCGGGTGGTTCAGCCGGGTAGGCGTAGCTGCGCATCTGGGTGCGAGTTGCCCCCGGATTGATGGCATTGACCCGAATGGCCGGGTCGTTGTCCAGTTCGTCTGCCAGTACCTGCATCATCCCTTCGGTCGCAAACTTTGATACCGCATAGGCACCCCAGTAGGCGCGCCCCGTGCGCCCCACACCCGACGATGTAAAGATCACGGATGCATCGCTGGACTTGTGCAGCAATGGCAAAAGTGTTTGAGTCAGCAGGAAGGGGGCGTGTACGTTAACACGCATGACCTTTTCCCAGGTAACCGGGTCATAGTTCTCGATCGGGGTGCGCATGCCGAGAATGCCGGCGTTGTGCAGTACTCCGTCCAGGCGACCGAACTCATCATAAAGCTGGTTGCTCAGCTCGACATAGTCATGCTCGACCGCTGTGTCCAGATTCATGGGTACGATGGCGGGCTGGGGCAGGCCTGCACTCTCGATTTCGTCATACAGTGATTCAAGCTTTTCCAGGGTGCGGCCAAGCAGTACCACGGTTGCGCCGTGTCTGGCGTAGTGCCAGGCGGCAGCACGCCCAATTCCATCGCCGGCGCCGGTAACCAGAATGATCCGATCCTTGAGCAGGTCGGCCGGTGCATCGTAGTGAAACATCCTTAGCTCCTTAAACTGCCCGGCTTTGCCGGGAGTATGTTTTCAGCCTGTGACAGTAATGAGTTTAGCAGTGGCTGCAGCTCTGATGGCTGATGTGAAATATAGTGACTGTTCCAGTCTTCGGCCTGTTCATTGGCGTTCAGGTAGCCCCAGGCCGCCGCGATGGTGATCATGCCTGCGGCGTGACCCGCCTCGATGTCTCGCCTGTGATCACCCACATAAATACACCGAGCCGGATCGGCCCCCAATTGTTCACAGGCAAGCCAGAGGCCTTCGGGGTCCGGCTTGCTGGCGCGTACATCTTCCGGGCAGACAAGGCTGGCACAGCGCTCGGTCAGGCCAAGTTTGTCGAGCAGGGTGAGGGTGAAGCGCTGTGGCTTGTTGGTCACGATGCCCCAGCGAATCCCCTTCTGTTCCAGCCAGGTCAGCAGTGGCTCAATATCGTCAAACAGCTGACTATGCTGGCAGGTATCGGCTCCATAGTAGTCCAGCAGTTGCCGGTGCAATGCGGGGAAAGCATCCACGTCCTGTTCCAGCTTGAACGCATGCATCACCATGGCACGGGCTCCGTTGGAAACCTGGGTACGCAGGTCGTTGAATTCCATGGGTTCGCGTCCGGCTTCTGCCAGCATTCGGTTGACAATGCGGTGAAAGTCACGGGCGCTGTCGAGCAAGGTGCCATCCAGGTCAAACAGAACGGCATCGATGGTTGCCATTATTCCGGGCTCCGGCTGCAGGCCAGCATGTAGTTGACGCCAACATCGTTGGGGTCGAGGCGGTACACCTTGGTCAAGGGGTTGTAGACCAGGCCGGTCATCTCCCCCATGTTCAGGCCAGCCCCTCGTACCCAGGCACCCAGTTCCGCCGGGCGGATGAACTTGTTGAAGTCGTGGGTGCCGTCAGGCACCAGTTTAAGCATGCGCTCGGCACCCAGAATGGCAAACAGGTAGCTTTTGGGGTTGCGGTTCAGGGTGGAGAAGAACACCTGTCCGCCGGGCTTTACCAGACGGGCACAGGCGCGTACCACGGACTCGGGATCGGGGACGTGTTCCAGCATCTCCATGCAGGTCACCAGATCAAAGCCGGCAGGCATCTCATCGGCCAGATCTTCCACTGTGATGCGACGGTAGCTGACCCGGGCGCCGCTCTCCAGCCCGTGCAGTTTGGCAACCTTGAGCGGAGCCTCGCCCATGTCGATACCGGTGACCTCGGCGCCACGGTGTGCCATTGCCTCGGACAGTATGCCGCCGCCACAACCTACATCCAGAACGGTCTTGCCAGCCAGGGAGCCGATTCGATCGATAAAGTCCACCCGCAGAGGGTTGATGTCGTGCAGAGGCTTGAACTCGCTGTTGCGATCCCACCAACGGCTGGCCAGCTCCTCGAATTTGGCAATCTCGGCCGGATCAATATTCGGCGTACGCTCGTCACTCATCAGTTTTGCCCTTGCGTCCAGAATCAGATATGCCGCATTCTAGCACTATGGTTTGAGGGTCGGAAATTCACCTCTTTCAATACATCAGGGAATACACGCCGGGAGTAAAAGGATGATCGGTTTCTGGAAACGCAATGATACGGGTGCGGAAGACAAGCCTCGGGCGTCAGGGGTGCGGAAACAACCGCCGCTGCTGACGGGGCGGGCGCAACTCTCCGAGACTGCCATGGTAGAGCTGCTCAATCGGGCGAGTGTTGTTCGTTTTGCTGCCGGTGATGACCTGCTGGCAGTGCAGTCGGAGCTGGCCAGTAGTTATATTTTGCTTCAGTCGGGTACTGTTCGCGTGGCGCCTGCCGCAACCGAAGAGGCGATCAGTCTGGAAGTGACTACGGCACTGAACCTTATAGGTGCTGAAGGATCAGGCCTGCCTCGCTTCAGCGTGCAGGCCCAGAGTGATGGGCAGTTGTTGCTGTTGAGTGATGCTGCGTTCAGTCAGCTGCAGGAATCCACTCAGTTGGTGCTGTTGCAAATGGCACAGCACTCGGCCGCAGAGCGATTTCTGCAGTTGCTGGATCATTATCGTCGGGCGCAGCAGCGTTATGAACGGCTGTCTTCGGTGCTGTTTACTTCTGCCGCCGATGCGGCTGAAGCCTTTGCAGGTTCAGAGCCGGTACAACAAATCATTGCCCGTATACCGAGATTGCCGGTTTCCAGTGTGGAGCTGCTTAATCGGCTGCTCGATGAAAAAACAACACACTCCCAGATTGCAGAGCTGGTGCGTCAGGATCCCTCCCTCACGGCGACCCTGCTGAAAGCGATCAATTCATCACGCTATAATTTTGACCAGAAAATTACCGATCTGAGCCATGCGGTGAGTCTGCTGGGCTTTGAGGGTGTATATCAGATCATCATGGCCGAAAGCATGCGCAAAAGCCTGCCGGATACGGATCGTTTTCGTGTCAGCTATCATCGTGCGCTTTTGCTCTCCTATCTTGTGTTTGCCCTTGCGCAGGCCAGTGGTCGAGCGCGGCCCGCCGAAATGGCCACCATCGCGCTGCTGCATGACGTGGGCCGTATCGTAATCGAGCTGTTGCAGCGCCAAAACCCGGCTTTCAAAGCGATGATTGGTCAGATACATCCCGGTGTGGTGGGGGCTGAGCTGCTTAAGGCCTGGCAGCTGCCTGAGCCGGTCTGGAGCAGTATCGCCTTGCAGCACTACCCTGATTTTGTTCAGCCGCGCCGACTGCCAGCCGAGATGCAGGATCGGGTTGCGTTGTTACACCTTTCAGCCTGGTTGCTGGACTGGCGAGAGCAGGGGGGGAGTGTCGATGAGCCCCTGTTTTTGCAGGAGTATCTGGCGCACGTGGGCTGGGAGGGGGCTACGGCAGAGCAGGTCTGGGAGCGTAAGGTCAAGCCTTTGCTTCGTCAGCGCCGAAGTGCCCTGCCCAAGGCGCTGCAGCAGATGCTCGATGATGCTTGATCCCTGTCAGGGAGTCGGCCGGTTAGCGTGAAATCCGCTCAGCTGTGGTATACTCCCGCGGTTTGAAAGCGCGCCATCAGGGTGTGCCCAGGTACCGGATCAAGGAAAGCTGAGCGAATGGGTGATTTAGCCAAAGAAGTTCTGCCAGTCAACATCGAAGATGAGCTGAAACAGTCCTATCTCGATTATGCCATGAGCGTCATCGTCGGGCGTGCTCTGCCGGATGTGCGTGACGGCCTTAAACCGGTTCATCGGCGTGTACTCTTCGCCATGAACGAACTGAACAACGACTGGAACAAGCCTTACAAAAAGTCTGCCCGTGTGGTGGGTGATGTAATCGGTAAGTACCACCCTCATGGTGACAGTGCGGTATACGACACTATCGTGCGTATGGCGCAGAACTTCTCCATGCGTTACATGCTGGTAGATGGTCAGGGCAACTTTGGTTCCGTCGACGGTGACTCGGCTGCCGCCATGCGTTATACCGAAATCCGCATGGCCAAGATCTCCCATGAGCTGTTGGCCGATCTGGAAAAGGAAACCGTTGATTTCGTCGACAACTATGACGGTACGGAGCGTATCCCGGCCGTACTGCCGACGCGGGTTCCCAACCTGCTGGTGAACGGCTCGTCCGGTATTGCCGTGGGCATGGCCACCAACATCCCGCCGCATAACCTGGGCGAAATCGTCAAGGGCTGCCTGGAGTTGATCAATAATCCGGATATCAGCATCGATGAGCTGATGGAATTCATTCCGGGGCCTGATTTCCCCACCGGCGGCATTATCAATGGTCGAGCCGGTATCCTGCAGGCCTACCGTACTGGCCGTGGCCGCATCTATGTGCGGGCACGCCATCATATCGAAGACCATCCCAAAAACGGCCGGCCGATGCTGGTGATCACTGAGATCCCGTATCAGCTCAACAAGGCACGTTTGATCGAGAAAATCGCCGATCTGGTTAAAGAGAAGAAAATCGAGGGGATCAGCGAGCTGCGTGACGAGTCCGACAAGGACGGCATGCGCATCGTGATTGAGTTGCGCCGCGGCGAAGTGGCCGAGGTGATCATCAACAACCTGTTTGCCCAAACTCAGCTGCAAAGTGTGTTCGGGATTAACATGGTGGCGCTGGTCGATGGCCAGCCGAAGATTCTGGATCTTAAAACGATTCTTCAATGCTTCGTGCGTCATCGCCGTGAAGTGGTGACCCGTCGTACCATTTTTGAGCTGCGCAAGGCGCGTGAACGTGGCCATGTACTGGAAGGTCTGGCGATTGCGCTGGCCAATATCGATCCGGTCATCGAACTGATCAAGCAGTCTCCCTCGCCTGCCGAGGCGAAAGAGCGCCTGATCGCAACCGCCTGGGTGCCGGGTAACGTGACCGACATGCTGGAGCGTGCCGGTGAAACCGCTTGCCGGCCTGAAGACCTTGAGCCTCAGTATGGCATGCGCGACGGTCGCTACTATCTGTCGCCGGTTCAGGCTCAGGCAATCCTGGATCTGCGCCTGCACCGTCTGACCGGGCTTGAGCACGAGAAGCTGATCGCTGAATATCGCGAGCTGCTGGACAAGATCGCCGAGCTGCTGCATATCCTGGGCTCTTATGAGCGCCTTATGGAAGTGATCCGCGAAGAGCTGGAAACGCTGGTGGCAGAGTATGCCGATGAGCGCCGTACCGAGATTCAGGCCTCCATGCAGGATCTGACCGTGGCGGATCTGATCACCGAAGAGGATATGGTGGTAACCATCTCTCATGCCGGTTACGCCAAGACTCAGCCGCTGACTGACTATCAGGCCCAGCGCCGTGGCGGCAAAGGCAAATCGGCGACGGCAATGAAGGATGAAGACTTCATCGAGCACCTGCTGATTGCCAATACCCACGACACCATTCTCTGCTTCACCAACATGGGCAAGGTGTACTGGCTCAAGGTGTACGAGATTCCGCCCGCGAGTCGTGCCTCCCGTGGTCGTCCTGTGGTCAATATCCTGCCACTGGCCGAAAACGAATGGATCAGCACCATTCTGCCGGTGCAGGCGTTTGACCCCGACCGCTTCATTTTCATGGCCACTGCCAACGGTACCGTGAAAAAGACTCCGCTGGATGCCTTCTCACGTCCGCGCAGTACCGGTTTGATTGCGCTGGATATTGTTGAAGGTGACCGCCTGATTGGTGCATCTCTGACCAGTGGTCAGGATGATGTGATGCTGGTGACCAGCGCAGGCAAGGCGATCCGTTTCAACGAGAATGATGTGCGTGCCATGGGCCGTACGGCACGCGGTGTACGCGGTGTACGCATGGATGATGATGTGCAGGTCATCGCCCTGATGGTGCCACAGGCTGGAGGTGAGGTGTTGACCGCCTCTGAACACGGCTACGGCAAGAAAACCCGCGTGGACGAATTCCCGCTGCGAGGCCGTGGTGGTCAGGGTGTGATCGCCATGCAGTGTACCGAACGTAATGGCCAGCTGGCCGGTGCGGTACAGGTGTTTGAGGGGGACGATGTGATGCTGATCAGCAACCGCGGAACCCTGGTACGGACACGTAGCAGTGAGATCTCCAGTCTGGGCCGCAATACTCAGGGTGTGATGCTGATTCGATTGGCTGATGAAGAGGCTCTGGTGGGTATCGCCCGTATCGAAGAGCCGGATGAAGAGGCTCTTGAGGCTGCAGAGGAGAGTGCCGAAGCACGCACTGAAGTGCCGGAATCTGCCGCGGATGATGCGCAGGACGCTCCGGCTGACGACACCGGCAGTGATGCCTGAATCCCTTTATATAACTGGAATTCGAAGCTGAAATGACACGTAAATACAATTTCAGTGCAGGGCCTTCAGCCCTGCCGGAAGAGGTGCTGCAACAGGCACAGGCTGAACTGCTGGACTGGCACGGCCAGGGACTTTCCATTATGGAAATGAGCCATCGCAGTGACGAGTATGTTGGCGTTGCGGCTCAGGCCGAGCAGGATCTGCGCGACCTGATGGGCATCCCGGCCAACTACAAGGTGCTGTTCCTGCAGGGTGGTGCAACGGCCCAGTTTGCCATGGTGCCGATGAACCTGCTGCGTGGTGCGAGCTGCGCGGACTATATCGATACCGGTATCTGGTCCGGCAAGGCAATCAAGGAAGCCCGGCGCTATGCGCAGGTGAATGTGGCTGCCAGCACCGCAGGCAATAACTACACCTCAGCGCCGGCGCAGTCAGAACTCCAGCTGACGCCTGGGGCGGCCTATCTGCATTACACCACCAACGAAACCATTGGTGGTGTCGAGTTTGACTATATTCCCGACAGCGGCGATGTGGCACTGGTGGCCGATATGTCCTCCGATATTCTGTCTGTCCCGGTGGATGTCAGCCGCTTTGGTCTGATCTACGCCGGCGCACAGAAGAATATTGGTCCTGCCGGCCTGACGGTGGTGATCGTGCGTGAAGACCTGATCGGCCAGACTCTGGCCGGTACGCCAAGCATGTACGATTACAAGATCCACGCTGACGCCGACTCCATGAACAACACGCCGCCGACCTTTGGCTGGTATCTGGCCGGGCTGGTATTCCAGTGGCTCAAGCGCCAGGGCGGTGTGGAGGCGATGGCCGAGTTGAACCGCCGCAAGGCCGCCAAGCTTTATGCGGCCATTGATGCCAGCGATTTCTACGGCAATCCGGTGGCGATCAATAACCGCTCCATTATGAATGTACCGTTCACGCTGGCCGATGCCGCGCTGGAAAAACGTTTCCTGGAGCTGGCAGAGGCGGAAGGAATGCTCAACCTTCAGGGGCATCGTTCCGTTGGTGGCATGCGGGCGAGCATCTATAACGCGGTACCAGAAGCGGCGGTGGATGCGTTGATCGACTTCATGCAGCGGTTCGAAAAAGAGCAGGCCTGAGTATGAAGGCGACTGACAAGGGGGCGGCAGATGCGCAGGAAGCAGAGCTGCGGGTGTTGCGTGATCGCATCGATACGGTAGATCGTCAGATCCACCAGCTGCTGAATGATCGCGCCCGGCTCGCACAGGGCGTGGCTGAAGTGAAGGAGCGCTACCGCGAAGGGAGCGAGACACCGGTATTTTACCGACCTGAACGTGAGGCGCAGGTGTTGCGAGCCGTAATGGCACGCAACGAGGGGCCATTGCCCGATCAGGCCGTTGCACGCCTGTTTCGCGAGATCATGTCGGTATGCCTCGCGCTTGAGCAGCCGATACGTGCAGTGTTTCTCGGCCCAGAGGGAACCTTTACGCAGCAGGCAGCGCAGAAGCATTTTGGTCAGGCTGTTCATTGTCAGGCGTTGCCGAGCCTTGAGCAGGTGTTCAGTGAAGTTGAGCAGGGCAGCGCTCATTATGCGGTTGTCCCCATCGAGAGTGAAAATGCCGGTTTGATACGGCATACACTGGATCTGTTTCGCCGCTTTGGTCTCTACATCTGTGGTGAGGTGGAGCTGGCCCCGGAAGCGGCTGCGCAGGCAACCGATCGTTGCCCCCGATTTCTTGTCGTGGGTCGCGAAGCGATTGGTCCCAGCGGTGATGACAAAACTTCACTGCTGCTTATCTGCCGTGATGAGCCGGGCGTGCTGCACGATCTGCTGTCGCCTTTCCATCGACGCAGTATCAGCCTGACGCGTCTTGAAACGCGCAGCAGCGGTGAGCACGACTGGAAAATGCTGTTCTATATTGATTTCGAAGGTCACCGTGAAGACCCCGCAATTATCGAATTGTTGGCGGAACTGGATGGCCTCGATATCGAGGTGAAATTTCTCGGATCCTACCCGAAAGCGGTGCTCTGAGTTCATACAGTATAAGGATGCCAAGGGATGTCATGTGATTTTATGGCGCTGGCGACACCTGGAGTACAGGGGTTGCACCCCTACGAAGCAGGCAAGCCGGTTGAGGAGCTGGAGCGTGAGCTGGGGATACACGATATCATCAAGCTTGCCAGCAACGAGAACCCGCTGGGACCCAGTGTGCATGCGCTTGAAGCGGTGCAGAAAGCGCTGGCTGAAACCACCCGCTACCCAGACAGTAACGGCTTTCGTCTCAAGGCGGCTTTGCATCGACATTATGGGCTGATGCCGGAACAGCTGACGCTGGGTAACGGCTCCAATGATGTGCTGGAGCTGATTGCACGCGCCTTTCTTCAACCCGGAGATGTGGTGATCTTCTCTGAATACGCCTTTGCGGTGTACCCCATCGTGACTCAGGCCTGCAGTGCCAGAGCGGTTATCACGCCCGCTCGTGATTATGGCCACAACCTTCAGGCGATGGCCGAAGCCATTACAGAGCGCACCCGCCTGATCTTCATTGCCAACCCGAATAACCCGACCGGTACCGCCTTGATGCGTGACGAGCTGACAGCATTTCTGGCAGCCGTGCCGGAGAATGTCATCGTTGTACTGGATGAAGCCTATACGGAATATGTTGAGGCCGGAGACTTTCCGGATGGCCTGAAATTGCTGCCGCGTTTCCCGAATCTGGTGGTAACTCGCACGTTTTCAAAGGCCTGGGGGCTTGCCGGCCTGCGTGTCGGTTTTGCAGCTGCCAGTGCGGTGATAACCGATCTGCTTAACAGGGTACGACAACCGTTCAATGTATCCCATCTGGCGCTGGCCGCCGCTGAAGCGGTTCTGAATGACAGCGATTATCTGGCCCGCAGTGTCGAGCTCAATCGCAGAGGAATGGCTCAGCTTGAGCAGGGGCTGAAACAGTTGGGGGTTGGTTATATCCCCTCATTCGGAAATTTCATCACCGCTGATATGGCACGCCCGGCCCAGCCTCTGTTCCAGGCATTGCTGCATGAAGGGGTGATCGTGCGGCCGCTGGGCGGATACCGGATGCCTCAGCATCTGCGTATCAGTATCGGTCTGACAGACGAAAACGACCGGTTCCTGCGGGCGCTCAAACAGGTGCTGGCGTGCTGAACTACTCGGGCAAGTCGCAATACCAGCTCGACAGAGTGCTGATCATCGGTTTGGGGCTGATAGGTGGCTCTTTTGCCAAGGCACTGAAGATTCGCTCCTGTGTTCGTGAAATCGCGGGTGCCGATCGCAGTGAGGAAGAGTGCCGACTGGGGCTCGAGCTGGGGGTCATTGATCGTGTTGCCACTGACCTTGAAGCGGAAGTGTCAGCGGCTGATCTGATCGTGCTGGCCGTTCCAGTCAAGGCGATGGAAAGTGTGCTGGAACAGATCCGCCCCTGGCTGCGCGTGCGCACACTGGTGACGGATGTGGGCAGTACAAAAGGGAGTCTGGTAGCGGCCGCCCGTCGCCTGTTCGGGCAACTGCCACCGACCTTTATTCCCGGACACCCCATTGCCGGTGCCGAGAAAAGCGGTGTGCGTGCCGCTGATGCTGACCTGTTCGAGCGGCATAAGGTGATTCTGACACCGCTGCCCGAGACTGACCCCAATGCCACGCTTGAGTTGGCACGGCTGTGGCAGGCGGTGGGTGCCGAAGTGCTGCAGATGGAGGTTGAGCGGCATGATGAAGTGCTGGCTGCAACCAGTCACCTGCCTCACCTGCTGGCCTTTTCGCTGGTCGATACGCTGGCACGCGAAGAAGAGAATCTGGACATTTTCCGCTATGCCGCAGGCGGGTTTCGTGACTTTACGCGCATCGCTGCCAGCGACCCAACCATGTGGCATGACATCTGTATTGCCAATCGAAGTGCAGTGCTGGCGCAGATCGACCGCTATACCACCGGGCTGGCTCGCCTGCGCAGTGCCATCGACACCGGCGACAGTCAGGCAATGTTGGGGATCTTCACGCGGGCCAAGGCGGCGCGTGATCACTTCACCCGGTTGCTGACGGGATCGGCCTATTCATCGAATGATCATGCGGCTGGTGTAACCTTGCGTGTCAGCAGTGATGGTGCGCTGGTGGGCGAGCTGGTCCTGCCGGGCGATAAATCGGTCTCGCACCGGGCGATTATTCTTGCCGCCATCTCCGATGGCGTAACGGATATCTGCGGCTTTCTTGAAAGTGAAGACAGTCTGGCGACTCTGCAGGCAATGCGTGACATGGGGGTGGTGATTGAAGGTCCGCACCAGGGCAAGGTAAGAATCTACGGTGTTGGCCTGCAGGGTCTCAAGCCACCACCCGGGCCGCTCTACCTGGGGCATTCGGCAACCTCGATGCGCCTTTTGGCTGGTGTGCTGGTCGCTCAGCCGTTTGATACCGAACTGTTCGGTGATGAGTCCCTGAGCCGTCGCAATATGTCGCGCGTGGCAGAGCCGCTGCGCCTGATGGGGGCGGATATTGAAACCGGTGATGCAGGCTGCCCGCCACTGAGAATAAAAGGTGGACGCAGGCTGCGGGGTATTCGCTATACCCTGCCGATGCCCAGTGCACAGGTTAAATCGGCCCTGCTGCTGGCAGGGTTGTGGGCGGAAGGTGAAACCCGAGTGGTTGAGCCGGTGGCAACCCGTGATCACACCGAACGCATGCTGTCGGCGCTGGGGGTGGACGTGAGCAGTGATGCAGGAGAGGTCTGTCTCAAACCTGCTGAGTCGCTGCGTGCGGCGCCTATTGAGGTGCCGCGAGACCTGTCCTGGGCGACATTGTTCATGCTGGTGGCCAGCCTCAGGCCGGGGGCTGACCTGTTGCTCAAGGGAGTAGGCGTCAACCCCAGTCGATCAGGTGCACTGCGTGTGCTTGAACGCATGGGGGCTGCCATTACGCTGTCTGAGCAGCGCCTGCAGGCAGGAGAGCCGGTGGCGGATATTCATGTCAGGGCGGGGCAGCCGCTGTCTGCGGTGACAGTGGATCTGTCAGATCTTGCCACCGCCAGCGACGAGGTGCCTCTGCTGTTGGTCGCTGCAGCCTGTGCAGTGGGGCGTAGCCGGTTTACCGGACTGGACGGATTGCGCCACAAGGAGGAAGACCCGGTGGCACAAACCGCTCAGCTGTTGCAGCAGCTGGGTGTGCAGCTTGAACTGGATAACGATCGAATCGAGGTCATCGGTGGTTGTATCGAGGGTGGCGAGATCATGTTGCAGGGGCAGATTCGGGTCGCCATGGCGGCACTGGCGGCCGGGCTCTGTGGCGAGAATACACTCAAAATTGGCGGAGGAGGCTGCCTGCTGGCAGCATGCCCCGATCTGATCGAGTTGATGCAAAGACTGGGTCTGAATGTGCATAAGGAGGAGGACTGATGTCCAGCCAGGATAAACAGGTTGCCGTCATTACGGTTGATGGCCCCAGCGGGTCAGGCAAGGGAACAATCTGCCAGCTGCTGGCACGAGAGCTGGGCTGGCACCTGCTGGACAGTGGTGCGCTGTATCGCGTGACCGCTCTGGCTGCCCGTCACCACGGGGTTGAGCTGGATGATGTGGAGGCGCTGGAAGTACTGGCAGCGCACCTTGATGTGCGTTTCAAGGCGACTGATGGGGGCGAGACTCAGATTATTCTTGAAGGTGAAGAGGTGACTCACGCCATCCGTAACGAGCGGGTAGGTGAGGACGCTTCGGTAGTGGCCGCTCTGGGGCCTGTGCGCGAGGCTTTGTTGAGCCGGCAGCGTGACTTTGCGCTCGCGCCGGGGCTGGTGGCTGATGGCCGCGACATGGGCACGGTGGTCTTCCCGCAGGCCGGTTTGAAAATATACCTTGACGCCAGTGCTGAAGAGCGTGCACAACGACGTTATAAGCAGTTGATTAGCAAGGAACCCGGTGCTAGCCTTGATGATATATTGAACGATATAAAGGCGCGTGACGCACGCGACATGAATCGTGCAGTTGCGCCCCTTAAGCCGGCGCCGGATGCGGTGATACTGGATTCCACCTTGATGAGCATTAATGAGGTGTTACAAGCCGTATTGGATGAGGCAAGACACAGAGGCCTACGTTGATGTAGCCGAAACCTGGGAAGGATCAGTAATGAGCGAAAGTTTTGCGGAGCTGTTCGAAGAGAGTCTGAAAGAGCTGGATATGGCGCCGGGTTCCATTGTAACCGGCACTGTTGTGGCGATTGAGAATGACTTTGTGATCGTCAATGCCGGGCTTAAGTCCGAGGGGGTTATCCCTCTGGAACAGTTCCGTAATGACAAGGGAGAAGTCGATCTGAAGGTGGGTGACGAGGTACGTGTTGCCCTTGAAGCACTGGAAGATGGCTTTGGCTCGACTGTCCTGTCGCGTGAGCGTGCCAAGCGTGCCGAATCCTGGGGAGTGCTGGAGCAGGCCTACGAGGCAGGCGAAAGTGTGCATGGTCATATTGTTGGTCGTGTGCGTGGCGGCCTCACGGTTGAGGTCAATGGCCTCAACGCCTTCCTGCCGGGTTCCCTGGTGGACATTCGCCCGCTGCGTGATACCTCACACCTTGAAGGTCAGGAGCTGGAGTTCCGCATCGTCAAGCTGGATCAGCGCAGCAACAATCTGGTGGTATCGCGCCGTGCCGTGCTGGAGGAGGTTTACAGCAAGGAGCGTGAAAAGCTGCTGGAGAAAATGGAAGAGGGCCTGGTGGTCAAGGGGATCGTCAAGAACCTCACCGATTACGGTGCCTTTATCGATCTGGGTGGTATCGATGGCCTGCTGCATATCACCGATATCGCCTGGAAGCGAGTCAAACATCCGAGCGAAGTGCTCAACGTCGGCGATGAAATCGATGTGAAGGTGCTTAAATACGACCCCGAGCGCAAGCGCGTATCGCTGGGTCTGAAACAGTTGCAGGAGGACCCCTGGAACCAGTTGACCAAGGAGTACACCATTGGCAGCAAGGTCAAGGCTCGGGTCACCAACTTGACCGATTACGGCTGCTTTGCGGAGATCAGTACCGGTGTCGAAGGCCTGGTGCATGTGTCTGAAATGGACTGGACCAACAAGAATATCCATCCCTCCAAGGCGGTTCAGGTAGGGGAGGAGATCGAGGTGATGATCCTCGATATCGATCAGCAGCGTCGACGCATATCGCTGGGCATGAAGCAGTGCCAGCCGAATCCCTGGGAGGCATTCTCCAGTCAGTTTGCCAAGGGTGACCGGCTCAAGGGACGAGTGCGTTCCATCACTGATTTTGGCGTTTTCATCGGGCTGGATGGCGGTATTGACGGTCTGGTGCATCTCTCCGATCTGTCCTGGGATCTGCCGGGCGAAGAAGCGATGAAGGCATACAACAAGGGTGATGAAGTGGAAGCCGTTGTGCTGTCCATTGATCCGGAGCGTGAGCGTATCGCGCTGGGGATCAAGCAGCTCGACTCCGATCCTTTCACCGAGTATGCCGATCAGCACCCGAAAGGCAGCCGTGTCAGCGGCACCATTCGTGAGGTAACGCCGCGTCAGGCCGTGGTTGAGCTGGCCGAAGGCGTTGAAGGTGTGCTTAAGGTCGCTGAGCTGTCACATGATCATATCGCTGACCTGACCACCGAGCTCAAGCCCGGCGATCAGCTCGAAGCGGCGGTTCAGAGTGTCGATCGCCGTAACCGCACACTGAACCTGTCGGTACGTCAGCTGGAACAGGAACAGACCCGTCAGGCGATGAAGTCCGTTCAGGAGCAACCGGTTGAGGACGCAGGTCCGAAGACCATCGGCGACCTGATCAAGGAACAGATGAAAAAACAGGACTCCTGAGCCAGCGGCTCAAGTTCGACTCCGCACCCGGGGCCGGGTGCGGAACCTGGTCTCAACCGGAGGTGTTATGACCAAGTCTGAGTTGATCGAGCGATTGATAGACGCGCATCCTGAGTTGTCCGTGAAAGATGTGGAACTGGCAGTGAAAACCATGCTGGATCACATGACCGATGCACTTTCGACCGGGGAGCGCATCGAGATTCGCGGTTTTGGCAGCTTCTCGTTACACTACCGGGCGCCGCGAATGGGGCGAAACCCGAAAACCGGTGAAGCGGTACCCTTGCCTGCCAAACATGTTCCCCATTTCAAGCCTGGCAAGGAGCTGAGAGATCAGGTTAATGAAGGACTCAAGACCGGCTATTGATCTCTTGTACCGGGGCGGTACAACGCAGAGGAATTACGAGTGAACTGGCTTAAAAACCTGATTACCATTGTGCTGGGGCTGATCGTTATCGGTGTCGGCATTCTGTTCACCATTCACAACACCGATCAGGTGACAATCGATCTGGTGTTCTTCCAGTTGCCACAGGCAAGTTTGTCGCTCTGGCTGATTGCGACCTTTGTGCTGGGGGCGCTGTGCGGTATTCTGCTGAGCATTCTTACTATCCTGTCCCTTAAAACGCGGCTTCACTCTTCCCAACGCAAGGTGGTTGCCTTCCGTAAGGAACTCGATCAGTTGCGTACGGCTGGTCTGAAAGACAGTACCTGAAATGAGTGCGGATTATCTGCTTATTGTTCCCCTGTTTCTGGCAGTGGGGGCTGGCTGGTGGCTGGGACGGTCCCAAAGCCGTTCAGCGAAGCTTGAGCAGGAACGCAAGGTTAATCTGAGTCGTGAGTACTTCATCGGCCTGGATTATCTAATCAATGAAAAAACCGATGAGGCGATCGAGAGCTTCATTCGTGCGCTTGAAATCAACTCCGATACCATTCCGGCACACCTGACCCTGGCGAAACTGTTTCGGCGCAAGGGCGATGTTGAACGTGCTATAGGCATTCATCAAAAGCTCCTGGCGCGGCCCGACCTGAGTCAGCAGGACTTTTTACGTATCCAGATGGCGCTGGCGCGCGACTACGACGCAATAGGTCTGCTTGATCGGGCTGAAAACCTGCTGTCGGATATTATCCGCCAGGCTGGCGGTCAAGAGATGCGGCGCAAGGCGCAAACGCTTTTGATCAAGCTGTACGAAAAAGAAGGTGAATGGCAACAGGCACTGGATACCGCCAGCCAGCTTCAGACTCAGGAGTTGCGTGAAATTCGGCATGAGCTGGCGCATTACTGCTGTGAGCTGGCTCAGCGTGTGTCACCGCAGGGTGACGCCGACGCGGAACGCTTCCTGCGTCAGGCCCTGCTGTATGACCCGAACTGTGCCAGAGCCAGTCTGATCCGCGCGAAGCTTCAAATTGCGGCAGGACGCTGGCGACATGCGATCAAGAGTCTCAAGCAGGTGCTTGAGCAGGATGTGTTGCTGGTCTCGGAGACAATACCGTTGTTGCAGCGCTGCTATAGCGAGCTGGGTTCGCTGGCAGAGTTTGAAGGCTATCTGCGTGCCTGTCTCAGCAAGGCACCTTCTGCGAGTGTCATCATTGCATTGGCCGATCGCATTCGCAGCCAGAAAGACGTGTTTGCGGCTGGCGTCTTTCTGACAGAAGAGCTGAAAAAGCGTCCATCGATAAAGGGCTTCAACCGCCTGATCGATATGCATATTGAGTACGGTTCCAGCAGTGCACGACAGAGTTTGACAGTATTGCGCGGCCTGACCGGTCAGCTGGAACAGAGTAAACCCGTTTATCAATGTAATCACTGCGGTTTTGCCGGTCGTACACTGCATTGGCAGTGTCCTTCCTGCAAGCAGTGGAGTAGCACGCGGCCGATCCAGGGACTGGAAGGCGAATAAGAGAGAAGAGCATGACCCTCGATACCAATAGAATCATCGTGGCCCTTGATTATCCCGACCGGGCGGCTGCGCTGCAGATGGCGCAACAGCTTGATCCGGCACTATGCCGCGTCAAGGTGGGTAAGGAGTTGTTCACACGTTGCGGTCCATCCATCGTGGAAGCGCTGCAGCAGCTTGGCTTTGATGTGTTTCTTGATCTGAAGTTTCACGATATCCCCAATACAACGGCGCGTGCCGTACAGGCGGCAGCCGAACTGGGTGTGTGGATGGTTAATGTACATGCTTCGGGTGGCCGACGCATGATGGAGGCCTCGCGTGAGGCGCTGGACAAGGTTAATGGGGCCAATACTCTGCTGATCGCGGTCACCGTTCTGACCAGTATGGAGCAGGGGGATCTGGCCGAGATCGGGCTGGATATTGATCCGCTGGAACAGGTGGTGCGCTTGGCCAAACTGACGCACAGCAGCGGTCTGGACGGAGTTGTTTGTTCGGCGCAGGAGGTTGCTGCCATTCGGGCTGCTGTGGCAGGTGATTTTGCGCTGGTGACCCCGGGGATTCGCCCCGCTTCAGCCGAGCAGGGAGATCAGCGTCGGGTCATGACACCGGCTCAGGCGATCGGTGCAGGCAGTGATTACCTTGTGATTGGCCGACCGATTACCCAGGCGCAAGAGCCCTCGTCCGTTGCTGCCGCGATTCGGGAAGAGGTTTTGACGGCATTACGCTGATATTTCAATCCTGACCCGGATCAATGGATGGTCTGTAAGGGTTGGAAATTACAGTGTGATGGACTTAGAGTGTCAGGGCCGGTCAGGGAGTGACTGGCTTCCATATGACAAGGAGAAAGTCATGATCAAACGCCTGCTGTCTGCCGCCGCTCTTGTCGGTGCGCTCCTGTTCTCACCCCTGTCCATGGCCGCTGAAGCGGTCGATATCAATGTGGCTACGGCCGCTGAAATAGCAACCTCTCTCAACGGTGTCGGGCCTGCCAAGGCTCAAGCGATTGTTGACTACCGTGAAGCCAATGGCCCGTTCGTCAGCGTTGATCAGCTGGCCGACGTAAAGGGCATTGGCGCGGCTACGATCGAGAAAAATCGCACCCAGATTATCATCGAACCTCGCTGAAACCTTGCTATCACTCCCTGACCAGCAAGTCTGGGCAGGCGTAACAGCCTGCCGCTCCACCCTGTTAAAGCACGAATGCCAGAACCACCGGAATAGTAACAAGGCTGCCGATATTGCCAATCAGTACAATGGATGCAACCAGGTGTGGTTCCTGGTTGTAACGCTCCGCGATCATGTAGTTCAGTACCGCAGGTGGCAAGGCGCCGAAGATCAGCAGATAGGCAAAGTATTCGGCTGGCAGATTCAGTATCGGATATAGCATCAGTGCCACGACAATGCCGCTCAGTGGTGCGAGTACGGCCCCCCATACCCCAACTTTCCAGTGGGTAAAGTCCACGCTGGTCATGCGTACTCCAAGTGCAAACAGCATCAGTGGAATCGCGATCTGGCCCAGCATGTCTATGGGTACCTGTGCCGTAGTGGGCAGAGTGATATCGAAACTGCTGACCATCAGCCCCGCAATGGTGGCGATGATCATCGGCATGCGCAGCACGTTCAGCGGGTTAGTGCGATGATCCAGCATGTAGGTGCCTACCGTGAAGTGCAGCAGGTTTTCCACCAGAAAGAGTACGACAGCGGCTGGCAGGGCCTGCTCGCCGAAAGCCAGTACCAGCAGCGGTATACCAAGATTGCCGCTGTTGTTGAACATCATGGGGGGCAGAAAGGTCTTGCCCTTGACGCCCAGCAGGCGGCACACAGGCAGGAGCAGAAGCCCTGAGCCCAGCACAACCACGGCGGCGCCTATGGCCAGCATGGAGTAGGTCGGAAGGTCGAAGGATTTTGCCGACATGACCGAAAAGATCAGCGCAGGGCAAAAAACATCGATATTGACGCGGTTGGCGATCGACATGTCGGTATTGCGCCAGCGAGCATAGAAATAGCCCACGCTGACAATGGCAACCAGCGGGAATACGGTCTGAAAGATCCGTTCCAGCAGTGTGTAAACCGTACTCTCCATATCCTTTCCTTAATCCTGCAGACACCAGAGACCGATCAGGCGGCCCGATCGAGCCGCACAGTGTACAGGATTTGCCATCATCGATGCAGCGCGCGTACTCAGGTATGCCTTGGTCTTGAACACTGGTCCAGTAGATATACCGGCGAGCGATACTCGATACCGCTGTGGTGGCTGAGGCCAATTTCACAGGTGCGACTGGTAGAGTAACCTTCGCTGCAGTGAGCGACCGAATCTTTCAGGGTGCGCAGTGCCGAGGCATTCAATTCAGGTGTTGTGAAACCTTTGTCACCGGCAAAGCCACAGCAGGTTATCTGGTCGGGAATCACCAGGTTGCGGCAACAGGCAGACAGAATGCGTTTCAGGGGTTCTGCCAGTCCCATCCGTGTGGTGCTGCAGGTAACATGCAGTGCAATGGGACCGTCTATCGGTTCAATCTCCAGCTTTGGCAGCACAAAACGGTCCAGAAACTCGATGCTGTCAAATAGCTGCAGAGCCGGGTCGAGCCCTTCCTGCAGTCGCAACGAGCAGGGGCTGGTGTCTGAATACACCGGAATGGTACCCTGGCGAGTCAGGCTCATCAGAATGCGGTTGAGTTCGCTGCGCTTCTGTTCGGCCGCCGCAAACATGCCCTTGGATTGAAAGGGCATGCCGCAGCAGAGTCCGTCAGCCTGAGTTGGAAGGATGACCTCAAAACCGGCTTTTTCCAGCAGGGCGATGGTCTTGTCGGCGAGTGAGGTTGGGTCACCGGCGTCACGCATGGGCCCCATGGTACGGCTGGCGCAGCTGGGCAGATAGACGACCCGCCCTGTGGCACCGGTACTGTGGTTGCCGCGGGTAGCGGAGAGAGCGGGGGCCGCGGTCGGCATGGCGGGGGTCCACTGCTGTACCCGGTTACCACTGATCTTGCGCAGGCCGCGCGTCAGACCGCTCATGGCTGAAGTGCCGATCAATCGGTGGGTGGTATCGGCGATGCGGAACGCGGCCTTGCTAAGACGCATGGCGCCGCCATAGTGGCTGGCAATCCAGGCGGCGGTATTTTCATGGGATTCATTGTGGAAATGACGGATTTCACGGGTCAGGTCACCGGTATTGATACCGACCGGACAGCTGGTTGAGCACAGACCACAGGCGGCACAGGTTGTGTCGCCCTGATAGTCGTAGTCCTTTTTCAGCTGACGCAGGCGCTCTGCATCATCACCGCTGCGCTCAAGCCGCTGAATTTCGCGCCAGACCGCGATACGCTGGCGCGGTGTCAGAGTCAGGTCTCGCGAGGGACAAACCGGTTCACAAAAACCGCACTCAATGCACTTGTCTACCAGCGGGTTGGCGGCGGGCAGGGGTTTTAGGTTTTTCAGGTGAACCTGTCGATCGCGGTTGAGAATGACACCGGGATTGAGAATACCGGTGGGATCAAGCAGCTGTTTAAGCTCCCACATCAGCTCGTAGGCATCCTTGCCCCACTCCATCTCGACATAGGGTGCCATGTTGCGCCCGGTTCCGTGTTCTGCCTTGAGTGAGCCGCCATAACCTTCGACTACCAGCCTTGCTACATCATCCATCAGTCCTTCATACCGTGTCAGAGCTTCCTTAGTGTCGAAGGATTGAGTGAACACAAAGTGCAGATTGCCTTCCAATGCATGGCCAAAAATCAAGGCTTCGGGATACTCCCAGCGCTGGAACAGCCGGTGCAGGTCGGCAACGGCATCGGCGAGGCGCTCAACCGGGAAAGCGACATCCTCAATGATGACGGTCGTGCCGGTTTCACGCACCGCGCCAACGGCAGGGAACAGCCCCTTGCGGATCGCCCAGTAACGCGCACATTCCTCCGGGTCTGTACTGAATTCAACCGGTCTCAGAGTTTCAAGATGGATCAGGCTGGCGCAGATAACATCAATTTGCTGTTGCAGCACTGCAGCGGTTTCAGCGCGGGTTTCAATCAGCAGTGCCGCGGCATCATCGGGCAGTTCGCGCATGAAGTCAGGCATGCCGGGTTTGTTCTCGACCGAGCGCAGACCGGCTCGGTCCATCAGCTCGACAGCGGCGACCGGTGTTGCCTTGAGCAGTGCAACGGCCTCGCATGTGGTACGCACATCATTGAAGAACACCAGCGCAGAAGCCTTGAAAGGGTGTTCGGGTACGGTTTTGTAGGTGATCTCGGAAATGAATCCCAGCGTTCCCTCGGATCCGATCATCAAGTGCTGCAGGATATCGACCGGATCGCCAAAGTCGATCAGTGCATTGAGCGAGTAGCCGGTCGTGTTCTTGAGTCGATACTTGTGTTCGATCTTCTGGCGCAGCGATGTGTTGGAGCGAGTCAGTTCCGCCAGTGATCCAAGCGCGTTGAGCATGCAGCGGTGTTGCTGGCGAAACTGATCGACGGACTCGGGGTTTCCGGTATCGAGGATGCTGCCATCGGACAGAATCATGCGCATACTGGCCAGCGTTCGGTAACTGTTCTGCGCTGTACCGCAACACATGCCGCTGGCGTTATTGGCCGCAATTCCGCCAATTTTGGCAGCGTTGATGGAAGCGGGGTCTGGTCCGATCTTGCGCTGGAAGGGTGCCAGATAGCGGTTGGCATGGGCGCCGATGACACCGGGTTGCAGACGTATTTCGCTGGCGTCGGCGTTGATCCTGTGTCCACTCCAACCATCACCCAGCTGAACCAGAATGGAATCGGTCACGGCCTGTCCTGACAGGCTGGTGCCGGCAGCTCTGAAGGTTAGCGGCAGGGCGTGGGCATTGGCCAGACTGATCAGTTTGACGACTTCCTGTTCATTTTCCACGCGCACAACCAGCTGTGGAATCAGGCGATAGAAACTGGCATCAGTGCCATAGGCCAGGGTCCGTAGTGGGTCGCTGATCAGCCGCTGCTCCGGAATAAAGGTTTTGAGCTGGTCAAGAAGAGCCTGATAGCGAGCCTGCATGTTCAAGTGCCTCAATTGGTAAGACCAATTATCCATAGTGATTTTTCAGACTTTATTGTGATCCTGGTTGGCTGTCAATTGCTCATTAAATAGGCAGAGTGAAAAACAGGTGGCTTGAATAATTGGTCAAGCCAATTTATGTTGGGCCATAAACTTATCTATTGGGTTAACCACGCGTCATGTCGTATCAGCGAGTCAAACAGCCGAAAATTTCAGATGTCATCATGCAGCAGCTCGAAACGATGATTCTGGAGGGTACGCTCAAGCCGGGGCAGCGCCTGCCACCGGAACGAGAGCTGGCCAAACAGTTCGATGTGTCTCGCCCTTCGCTGCGCGAAGCGATGCAAAAACTGGCTGCGCGTGGGCTGCTGAACAGTCGTCAGGGTGGCGGCACTTATGTTTCGGAAGAGATTGGCGGCAGCCTGTCCGATCCTCTGCTGGAGCTGTTCCGAACCCATCCCGAGTCACAGTATGACCTGCTGGAGTTTCGTCATGCGCTGGAGGGCGTCAGTGCCTACTATGCAGCGCTTCGCTCAACGGCTGCGGACAAGCTGGAAATTCAGGCCCGCTTTGACGAGTTGCAACAGTTCCACGAACAGAAGTCTTTTGACCGAGAAGTGGCCGCGGATGTCGAGTTTCATCTGGCGATTGCCGCCGCGACGCATAACGTGGTGCTGCTGCACATGATGCGAGCCCTGTTTACCCTGTTGCGTCAGCATATCTGGGACAACCTTGAGCAGATCTATCCCAAACATGACATGCGCGGGCGGATCCATGATCAGCATTACCTGCTGCTGCAGGCGATACTGGAAGGGGATCCTGAAGCGGCTCGTCAGGCAGCGCATGATCATCTGGCTTATGTTGAAGAAGTGCTGCTGGAGCGGGGCAGGGAACAGACTCGACTGGAAAGAGCGCTCAGACGCGCTAATCTGAGTCATGAGGATGCAACTTGACATTGTCAAAATACTACATCAAACCCACTCGAAATACGGGTTAATGCCTAGGAAAATGCGCTATCTGGACAGTGCCTGGGAGTAATTGTAGTATTACTACACACAAAATCATAATAACCGGGACAGCCCGGGGTACTCCGGCGTGTAATCCACGCCAGTATCAGGCTGGTCTTGGCACATCCACGCTTACAAGTGATCGGAGAAGGCAAAGTGCGAGACATGATTGAAGATATCGATCCAATCGAAACCCAGGAATGGATGGATGCTCTCGAATCCGTCGCCAAAAACGACGGTGACGAACGTGCGCGTTACCTGATGCGCGAACTCGGTTCCAGAGCTGCGGCGCTCGGCGTCCAGGATGCCACCACGCTTAACACCCCATACGTCAACACCATTTCACCCCGCGATGAAGTACGCATGCCGGGTGATCTGTTTATGGAGCGACGCATCCGCTCCTTCATTCGCTGGAATGCAATGGCGATGGTCATGCGCGCCAACGACAATGAAGACGCGCTCGGCGGTCATATCTCCAGCTTCTCCTCCTCTGCAACACTCTACGACATCGGTTTCAACTACTTTTTCCATGGCCCTGAAGGCGATCGCGAATCCGATATGGTGTTCTTCCAGGGACACATCTCACCGGGTATCTATGCGCGAGCCTACCTTGAAGGCCGTCTGACCGAAGAGCAGCTGGACAACTTCCGCCGTGAAGTGGATGGCAACGGTCTGTCCTCCTATCCGCACCCATGGCTGATGCCGGACTTCTGGCAGTTCCCGACCGTTTCCATGGGTCTCGGCCCGATTCAGGCGATCTATCAGGCGCATGTGATGCGTTACCTTTCTGCGCGTGATCTGGTCAAGCGGGGCAACCGCAAGGTTTGGGCCTTCCTGGGTGATGGTGAGTGTGATGAGCCGGAAACCCTGGGCGCCATTTCACTGGCAGGGCGCGAGGAGCTGGAAAACCTGGTATTCGTGATCAACTGTAACCTGCAGCGTCTGGACGGTCCGGTACGCGGTAACGGCAAGATCGTGCAGGAGCTTGAAGGCGTATTCAAGGGCGCGGGCTGGAACGTGATCAAGGTCCTGTGGGGACGCCACTGGGATCCGCTGTTTGAGCGGGATACCACCGGTCTGCTGACCAAGCGCATGAATGAAGTCTGCGACGGTGAGCTGCAGAACTACAAGGCCAACGGCGGTGCCTACACTCGCGAGCATTTCTTCGGCAAGTACCCGGAGCTGCTTGAGCTGGTGAAGGACATGTCCGATGACGAGATCATGAAGCTGAACCGTGGTGGCCATGACCCCTACAAGGTGTATGCAGCCTATCATGAAGCGATGAACAACAAGGGTCAGCCTACCGTTATTCTGGCTCAGACCGTCAAGGGTTACGGCACAGGCCAGTCCGGCCAGGCCAAGAATGATACCCACTCACTGAAAAAAGTGGCGTTGGAAGATCTCAAGGCGTTCCGCGATAACTTCAATATTCCGCTGTCGGATGATCAGCTGAAGGAAGTGCCGTACTACCGTCCGTCGCCTGACTCGCCTGAAATGAAGTACATGCTGGAGCGCCGCAAGCAGCTTGGCGGTTTCTATCCGGCGCGTCGTACCGAGTTTGAGCAGCTGGAAATTCCCGGGCTTGATGTCTTCTCCGGGCAGCTCAAATCCAGCGGAGAGCGAACCCTGTCGACCCAGATGGCACTGAACCGTGTACTCAGTACGCTGGTCAAGGACAAGAACATGGGTCAGCGTGTGGTACCGATCGTTCCGGACGAGGCTCGCACCTTTGGTATGGAAGGCATGTTCCGTCAGCTCGGGATCTATTCTTCTGAAGGTCAGCGCTACGTTCCGCACGACTCCGACCAGATCATGTACTACAAGGAGTCCAAGAGCGGTCAGATCCTGCAGGAAGGGATCAACGAGGCAGGTGCCATGTCGGCCTGGATTGCGGCAGCCACCTCCTATGCCAACAACAACTGCACCATGGTGCCGTTCTACATTTTCTACTCCATGTTCGGCTTCCAGCGCATCATGGATCTGGCCTGGGCAGCGGGTGATTCTCAGGCGCGTGGTTTCCTGATTGGCGCCACCTCCGGTCGTACCACGCTGAACGGTGAAGGTCTGCAGCATCAGGATGGTCACAGCCACCTGATGGCACAGATGATCCCGAACTGTGTCTCCTATGATCCGACCTACGGCTATGAGATGGCGGTGATCGTTCAGGACGGCCTGCGTCGCATGTATCAGGAGCAGGAAAACCGGTTCTATTACATCACCACGCTGAACGAGAACTATCAGCATCCAGAGATGCCGCAGGGTGCCGAAGAGGGCATCATCAAGGGTATGTACCTGCTTGAAGAAGGCAAGGACTCCGATCTCAAGGTACAGCTGATGGGATGTGGCTCGATTCTGCGCGAAGTGCGCGAGGCGGCCGTGATTCTGCGCGAAGAGTTTGGTGTCGAGGCGGACGTATGGAGCACAACCTCCATCAATGAACTGCGCCGCGATGCTCAGGCGGCCAGTCGCTGGAACCTGCTGCACCCTGAAGAGGAAGCGCGCAAGTCCTATGTGGAGGCGTGCCTGGAAGGGCGTGACGGTCCGGTCGTTGCTTCTACCGACTACATCCGTCTGTACGCCGACCAGCTGCGTGAGTACATCCCACGTCGTTATAAGGTGTTGGGTACCGATGGTTTCGGTCGCTCTGACACCCGTGGCAAACTGCGCGAGTTCTTTGAGGTTAACCGCTACTACGTCACTGTTGCGGCGCTGAAAGCACTGCAGGAAGAGGGCAAGCTGGAGGCCTCGGTTGTCGCCAAGGCCATTCAGAAGTTCAACATCAACCCGGAAAAGCCGGCCCCCTGGACACTGTAAGTGGCAGGCGAGTGAACATCTGACTGGTTAAGCGAGAGGAATTATTGTGACTACCACTACCATCAAAGTGCCTGATATCGGCGGTAGCGAAAACGTTGATATCATCGAAGTATGTGTCAAAGAGGGCGATACCATCGCCGAGGGTGATTCTCTGATCGTACTGGAGACCGACAAGGCCTCCATGGAAGTGCCCTCCACCCACGCGGGTGTAGTGAAGAAAATTGTTGTTTCAGAGGGCGGTACCTGTAATGAGGGTGACGCTATTCTGGAGCTGGAAACGGACGCGGAAGGTGCCTCTGAGGCGGCGGCCTCTGATGAGTCTGCAGCGGCGAAGGCTGAAGAGTCGGCGCCGGTGGCTGAGTCCAAAGCGGATGCGCCGGCGGCGGCTGCTGACTCAAGCAGTCGTGTTGAGCAGGTACTGGTGCCTGATCTGTCCGGTGCATCGGACGTGGATGTGATCGAAGTGCTGGTCAAGGCCGGTGATGAGATCGCTGAAGGTGATAGTCTGATTACGCTTGAAACCGACAAGGCCTCAATGGAAGTGCCGGCGCCAATGGGCGGCAAGGTCGTTTCCATGAAGATCAAGGAGGGTGATCAGGTCAATGAAGGCGATCTGCTGCTTGAGCTTGAAGTGAGTGGTGGTGCTTCTGAATCTGCCCAAGGAAAAGCCTCGGCGGCTGAGACGAAGGCGGAAGCACCCGCCCCTGAGTCTGCCGCCGAGCCTGCGCCTGCAGCAGCACCCGGCGGTGTGGAGAAGGTGACCGTGCCGGATCTGTCCGGTGCGTCAGACGTGGATGTGATCGAAGTGCTGGTTAAGGCCGGTGACGAGATTGCGGAAGGCGACAGCCTGATCACACTGGAAACCGACAAGGCTTCGATGGAAGTGCCGGTTCCCAAGGGTGGCAAGGTCAAGTCCGTCAGTATCAGTGAAGGTGACAAGGTCAATGAAGGTGATGTGATCATCGAGCTGGAGGTGGCCGGCGCGCCTGCTGCGGCTCCTGCCAAGGCTGCAGAGGCGCCCAAGGCGGCTGCATCGGCTGCTCCGGCGGCGAAGGCAGCTGCTCCTGCAGCGGATAAGAATGTCGATCTGGGCGCTCTTGAACAGAAAAACCGCAAGGTCCACGCAGGACCGGCGGTACGTGCGCTGGCGCGTGAATTCGGTGTCGAACTGGCCAATGTATCCGGTACCGGTCGCAAGGGACGTATCCTGAAAGAAGATGTTCAGGCCTATGTCAAATCGGCGATGAAGCAGTTGTCCGAGAAGGGTCCTGCAGCGGTTGCGGGCAGTGGCAGCGGTATTCCGGCCATTCCGGCAGTCGATTTCAGCAAATTCGGCGAGACCGAGCTGGTCAAGCTGAGCAAGGTTGCGAAGCTTACGCGCGATAACATGTCGCGTTGCTGGCTGAATATTCCTCATGTAACGCAGTTCGATGATGCCGACATCACCGAGCTGGAAAACTTCCGCAAGGAGATGAAGGATGCGGCTGCGAAGGAAGGCGTCAAGCTGACCCCGCTGCCGTTCATGATCAAGGCCTGTGCCATTGCGCTCAAGCGTCATCAGAAATTCAACGCATCGCTGCATCATGATGGTGAGCACATCGTCTACAAGAAGTATGTCAACATCGGTATTGCGGTGGATACGCCGAACGGTCTGATGGTGCCGGTGATCAAGGATGCGGACAAGAAGAGCGTCTACGATCTGGCGCGTGAAGCGACCGAACTGGCCGGCAAGGCCAAGGATCGCAAGCTGAAGCCGAACGAGATGCAGGGTGCCTGTTTCACCATCTCCAGTCTTGGCGGTATCGGTGGCAATGGCTTCACGCCGATCGTCAATGCGCCTGAGGTGGCAATTCTGGGTATCTCCAAGGCGGATATCAAGCCGCGCTGGAATGGCAAGGAGTTCGAGCCGCGCCTGATGCTGCCGCTGTGTCTGTCCTACGACCATCGCGCCATCAACGGTGGTGATGCCGGTCGCTTCCTGACCGACCTGAACGGACTGCTGAGCGATATCCGTCGTCTGGTGCTCTGATCGGGACGTTGATTACAGGCTCTGACTGAGCCGATATAAAAAGGGGTGAAGATCGAAGGATCTTCACCCCTTTTTTGTTGCTGGATTGAGCGTGCAGGGGCTGGCTTAGATTGAGCGACTAGCCGTAAAACGCCATTTTGACGATGAACAGGGCGGAGAGTATCCAAAGTGCGGGGTTGAGCTGCTCAAAGCGCCCACTCAACGCCTTGATCGCGGTGTAGGAGATCAGACCAAAGGCGATGCCGGTAGTGATGGAGAACGTCAGAGGCATGCTTACGGCGGCAATGACAACGGGCGCGGCCTCGGTGATGTCGTCCCAGTCAATCTGGATCAGGCTGTGGGTCATCAGTACGGCGACAAACAGCAGGGCAGGGGCGGTGGCGTAGGCTGGAATGGTGCCTGCCAGCGGTGAAAGAAACAGGCAGGCCAGGAACAGAGCGCCCACCACAACCGCAGTGAGGCCGGTGCGCCCGCCGGCCGCGATGCCTGCACCGGATTCAACATAGCTGGTGGTGGTCGAAGTGCCCATTACCGAGCCGGCCATGGTCGCGGTGGAGTCAGCCATCAGGGCGCGACCGAGGCGTGGCAGCTTTCCATCCGGTGTCAGCAGCTTGCCTTTTTGAGCCACGGCGATCAGTGTGCCCGAGGTATCAAACAGGTCCACAAACAGGAACGAAAATATCACACTGATCAGGCCAATGCTGAGTGCGCCGGCTATGTCCAGCTGGCCAAAGGTGGGGGCGAGGGAGGGTGGTGCGGCAAATACGCCATTGAATTCCGCCTGTCCCGCTACCAGGCTGACCAGGGTAATGGCCAGAATGCCGATCATCACCGACCCGGTTACCTGGCGATAATAGAGGGCGGCAATCAGAACAAAGCCGATACAGGCCATGATGGCGCCCCATTGCCCCATGTCTCCGATGGTGACCAGTGTGGCCGGGTTGTCCACCACAATCCCTGCATTCTTGAGGCCGATGAAGCCCAGAAACAGGCCAATGCCCGCGCCGATGCCGGCTTTCAGTGCCAGTGGGATGCTGTTGATAATCCACTCTCGAATACGAAAAACCGACAGCAGAAAGAAGCAGACGCCGGAAATGAATACGGCTCCCAGCGCCGTTTCCCAGCTATAGCCCATCTGTCCGACAACGGTAAAGCTGAAAAAGGCGTTCAGACCCATGCCGGGTGCCAGTGCAATCGGATAGTTGGCCCAAAAGCCCATAACAAAACAGCCGATGGCGGCTGCAAGACAGGTGGCAACAAATACCGCGCCTGCGTCCATCCCGGTGCTGGCCAGCATCGAAGGATTAACAAAAATGATGTAGGCCATTGTCAGAAAGGTCGTGATTCCGGCAATGACTTCAGTCTTGATGGAGGTGTTATGCTCTTTGAGCTTAAATATCCTGTCCAGCATGAGTGAGATGTCCACAGATTACGGGAAAGGCAGGATTCTACCTTAGTCTCACGCAGCGATCAGTAATGAACGATATTAAAAGCGGGAAAGAAGTTTGGTCGGGGTGACAGGATTTGAACCTACGACCCCTGCCTCCCGAAGACAGTGCTCTACCAAGCTGAGCTACACCCCGACGCAGTACCTAGATTCAGCAAGTGGTCGGGGTGACAGGATTCGAACCTACGACCCCTGCCTCCCGAAGACAGTGCTCTACCAGGCTGAGCTACACCCCGACAAAGCTGAAGCTAAGTAATTGTTCTGACTGGCAGGTTGGCGTGGGAACGCCTCAATCAGGAACGGGGCGCATTATAGAGAGCCCGTGCCTGATTGCCAATAGGCGAGAGGTATTTTGTTAAGAAAATAAGTACACTCCTCCACGCTGAGAACAGTAAAAAGAGGGGGCGATATGCTGATTGGACTGATGCTGCTGCTGCTGTGCCAGCTGCTGGGTGAGTGGGTGGTGTTGGCGCTGGGTCTTCCGGTGCCCGGGCCGGTACTGGGCATGGTGCTGCTGCTGGTGGGGCTGGTAATCAAGCGACGTGTGCCTGACCTGATCCGGCTGCCGTCAGAAGGGCTTCTGCGTCATCTGGCCTTACTGTTTGTGCCGGCAGGGGTTGGCCTGATGGTCCATGCTGAGCTGATTGCGGCTGAATGGCTGATTATCATGATTGCTCTGGTTGTCAGTACAGTGGTCACGATTCTGGTGACGGCGCTGGTGCTGAAACGATTGACGCGCAAGCTGGATCTGGGTGCAACGGAGGAGCGGCGATGAGCAGTTTCTGGGTCTATTTTGCCGCCAGGCCTCTGTTCTGGATTATTGTGACCATTGCCACCTTTCTGTTCAGTAGCTGGCTCAATCGTCGGGTGGGAGGGACGCCCCTGCTGCACCCTGTGCTGGTAGCACTGTCGCTGATCATTGTCTTTCTTCAGTTGACCGGTACTGACTATGACACCTACTTCAGTGGAGCCCAGTTCATTCACTTTCTGCTGGGGCCTGCAACCGTCGCGCTCGCGGTGCCGCTGTATGACCATTTTGAACGGGTCAAGAAAATGCTGCTGCCGTTGCTGATCGCCTGCTTTTGTGGCGCGGTAACCGCCAGCGCTTCGGTCATCCTGGTCGCTTGGGCGCTGGGTGCATCCGAAGGGACACTTCTATCCCTGGCGCCCAAATCCGTGACCTCGCCGATTGCAATCGGGATTGCTGAAAAGATAGGTGGCTATCCTTCACTGGCAGCGGGTCTGGTACTGATTACCGGGGCCATTGGGTGTCTGACGGCGCCGCCACTCTTTCGACTGCTCAAGATAGAGGATGATGCCGTGAAGGGGTTTACCCTCGGGCTTTCATCACATGGATTTGGCACGGCGTACGCATTTGAGTTCAGTACGCTTGCCGGTGCCTTTGCCGGGCTTGCGATGGGAATGACCGGGTTGCTGACCGCTTTTCTGGTACCGCTGCTGGTGCGAATGTTCGGGCTGGGGTGACCCTGAATGTGGCGGATTGCGTAACAGCCGCGTTGCGGATTTGCGAAAACCGGTCTGCAGCAGTAAAGTTCGCCCCCGTTGTGGCGTTCATAAACTGACCAGAGGTGCAGACTGAAGATGACCCCGCTTGAACGATACCGTAAAGACCTGGAGCGTGAAGACTTCTCCTATGATTCGACTCAGGAGATGGCGGTCGGCCATCTGCAGCGCCTCTACGATGAGCTGGTAGCGGCCGAGCGAGCCCCCAAGCCAGGGCTGATGCAGCGACTGGGGGGTAAAATCAAGCGCACGTCGCAGGAGCCGGTTAAGGGGTTGTATTTCTGGGGCGGTGTTGGACGGGGTAAAACCTATCTGATGGATACCTTTTATGACAGCCTGCCGTTTGAGCGCAAGATGCGCACCCACTTTCATCGCTTCATGCAGCGGGTGCACCGTGAGCTGAAAGAGCTGGACGGTACCAAAAACCCTTTGACTGAAATCGGACGCAAGTATGCACAGGAAGCGCGCATTATTTGTTTCGATGAGTTTTTCGTATCCGACATTACCGATGCAATGATTTTGGGTGGCTTGATGCAGGAGCTGTTCAATAACGGCGTTTCTCTGGTTGCGACCTCCAATATCGTTCCGGACGGGCTCTACAAGGACGGCCTGCAGCGCCAGCGCTTTCTGCCTGCCATCGATATGCTGAAACGCTTCACCGAAGTGGTCAATGTGGACGGAGGCATCGACTATCGTCTGCGCGCGCTGGAACAGGCCGAGCTCTACCATTGGCCGCTGGATGCAGCTGCGGACGAGAGTCTGAATCGCAGTTTTGAAAGCCTCGCGCCGGATCTGGAAGAAGAGCAGTATGATGCTCATATTGAGATCAATGGTCGCAAACTGCAGGCGCGGCGTCTGTGTGAAGATGTAGCCTGGTTTGACTTCAAGGCTCTGTGCGAAGGTGCGCGCTCGCAGAACGATTACATCGAGCTTGGCAAGATCTATCATGCTGTGCTGCTCAGTAATGTTCCTCAGTTGGGCCGCAAGAACGATGATGCGGCGCGCCGTTTTATCAACCTGGTCGATGAGTTCTATGACTCAGGCGTCAAGCTGATCATTTCCGCAGAAGTGCCTATCCATGAAATCTATACTGAAGGTCGACTCTCATTCGAGATTGAACGTACCCAGAGCCGTCTGCTTGAGATGCAGTCGCACGAATATCTGGCGCGCGAACATCGAGCCTGAAAGCACTTTGCAAGCGGGATTGAAGCAAGTATAATGCGCGCTCCCTGAAAGCAGGGTGCCGAAAAAGTGTACGTTAGTTGTCTCGGCAGCTAACCAATAACTATAAGGTAAGTCGGAATCTCGGATTCGAGACTTAAATTGTAAGGTGAAACCATCCATGAAAACTTTTACCGCCAAACCGGCCGAAGTAAAACGCGACTGGTATGTTGTGGACGCAGAAGGTAAAACTCTGGGTCGCCTGGCAACTGAAATTGCCCGTCGTCTGCGTGGCAAGCACAAGCCGGAATACACTCCGCACGTTGATACCGGTGACTACATTGTTGTAGTGAACGCTGAAAAGGTTCACGTAACCGGCAACAAGCGCAATGACAAGATGTACTATCGTCACTCCGGTTTCCCGGGTGGCCTGAAGGAAGCCAACTTCAACAAGATGGTACAGACCTTCCCTGAGCGCACGATTGAGCTGGCTGTAAAGGGCATGCTGCCGAAAGGTCCTTTGGGCCGTGCCATGTACACCAAGCTGAAAGTCTACGCTGGTGGCGAGCATCCGCACCAGGCTCAGCAACCGAAAGAACTGAACATCTAAGGGGAAGGCGAAAATGTCTACTACTCAGTATTACGGTACCGGCCGTCGCAAAACCTCTACTGCTCGTGTCTTCCTGCGCCCGGGTACAGGCAAGATCATGATCAACAACCGTACTCTGGAAGAGTACTTCGGTCGCGTAACCGCACGCATGATCGTTAAGCAGCCTCTGGAGCTGACTGACAACGTCGAGAAATTCGACGCGCACATCACTGTCAAAGGTGGCGGCGGCTTCGGTCAGGCAGGTGCTATCCGTCACGGCATCACTCGTGCCCTGATGGAATACGACGAGACTCTGCGTGGTGCACTGCGTGAAGCAGGCTACGTAACCCGCGATGCGCGTATGGTTGAGCGTAAGAAAGTGGGTCTGCGTAAAGCACGTAAGCGTCCGCAGTTCTCCAAGCGTTAATTTGCCTGCGGCATTGCCGCCTTGTGGCAACGAAAAAAAGCCTGCAGCCCTCGTGGTTGTGGGCTTTTTTTGTCTTTGGGGTCAGGTCAATAAAAGCCGTGTTCGCCTAATGGAGAGTTCTTTTTACCTTGTAAAAAAAGGGTATTTTCTTTAACATTCGGCGCATTTGAACGAACCGGTTTTGTGTTTTTTCATGACTGAGCGGCCCGCAGGGCTTTTGTGTCCGTACAAAAGCGGCAGGTCGATTGAGGGGAGATGAAGTTAATGAGCAATGACGGCGTGAATAAGGGTCGACGTCGTCTCCTGATCGGTGCCACATCTGCAGTAGGTGCAGTAGGCGCTGTCGGAGCGGCCGTCCCGTTCGTGGCTTCCTGGAATCCGAGTGCCAAGGCGAAAGCCGCAGGCGCTCCTGCCAAGGCGGATATCAGCAAGCTGGAGCCAGGTCAGCAGATGATCGTGGAATGGCGTGGCAAGCCGGTATGGGTTGTACGCCGTGGAGAGGAAGCACTGGCGAATCTGGAAAAGCTGAATGATCGTTTGGCTGACCCGGCTTCCGAGAAGCCGCAACAGCCGGATTACATTCCGAAGAATGCTGTCCGAGCGATTCGTCCTGAAATCGCCGTTATGGTGGGTATCTGTACTCATCTGGGTTGTTCTCCGACCTACCGTCCTGAAGTGGCCCCGGATGATCTGGGCCCTGAGTGGCTGGGCGGCTTCTTCTGTCCCTGTCATGGTTCGCGTTTTGACCTTTCGGGCCGCGTGTACAAATCCGTACCGGCGCCGACCAACCTGGTCATTCCGCCCCACTCTTATGAAGACGACAACACACTGATCGTCGGTGTTGATCCGGAGACTGCATAATGGCTGGCACACGAAATAAAGGGAATCCGGGCCTGATGGGCTGGATCGACGACCGCTTCCCGGCAACTGCCATGTGGGAAGATCATCTGTCCAAATACTACGCACCGAAGAACTTCAACTTCTGGTACTTCTTTGGCTCTCTGGCGCTGCTGGTACTGGTTAACCAGATCATTACCGGTATCTGGCTGACCATGAGCTATAACCCCAGCGCTGAAGGCGCCTTTGCTTCCATCGAGTACATCATGCGTGATGTCGAGTATGGCTGGCTGCTGCGTTACCTGCACTCCACGGGGGCCTCTGCCTTCTTCGTTGTAGTCTACCTGCACATGCTGCGCGGCATCATGTACGGTTCCTACCGCAAGCCGCGTGAGCTGGTGTGGATCTTCGGTATGACCATCTACCTGGCGCTGATGGCTGAAGCCTTCATGGGTTACCTGCTGCCCTGGGGTCAGATGTCCTACTGGGGTGCCCAGGTAATCATCTCCCTGTTTGGTGCCATTCCGGTTATCGGTCCGGACCTGCAGCAGTGGATTCGTGGTGACTTCCTGATCTCCGGCATTACGCTGAACCGTTTCTTTGCGCTGCACGTGATCGCGCTGCCGATCGTGATTCTGGCACTGGTTGTCCTGCACATCATCGCCCTGCACGAAGTGGGTTCCAACAACCCGGACGGCGTTGAAATCAAGGACAAGAAAGACGAAAACGGCGTGCCGCTTGACGGTATCCCGTTCCACCCGTACTACACCGTGAAAGACATTGTGGGCGTGGTGGTGTTCCTGTTCGTATTCTGTACTGTTGTGTTCTTCTTCCCGGAAGGGGGTGGTTACTTCCTCGAGAAGCCGAACTTTGAACCGGCCAACGCACTGAAGACTCCTAACCACATCGCACCGGTCTGGTACTTCACTCCCTTCTACGCCATGCTGCGCGCGGTGACTTTCCCGATGTTCGGTCTGGATGCCAAGTTCTGGGGTGTAGTGGTCATGGGTGCGGCAATTGCCATCCTGTTTGTACTGCCCTGGCTGGATCGCAGCCCGGTCAAGTCCATCCGCTACAAGGGCTGGCTGAGCAAACTGTGGCTGGCAATCCTGATCGTCAGCTTCGTGATCCTGGGTGTACTGGGTGTGCTGCCTGCAACTGAGGGCCGTACCATCATGTCCCAGATCTGCACAGTGCTGTACTTTGCGTACTTTATCCTGATGCCGTTCTATACACGCATGGAACGCACTAAACCGGTTCCGGAAAGGGTTACAGGCTAATGAAAAAGTTCCTTATTACTCTGCTGATGGCGCTGGCCCCGATGACGGCAAGCGCGGCTGGCGGCGCCGGAGTGCCGCTGGACAAGATTGATATCGACCTGAGCAATCAGGCGTCTCTGCAGCGCGGCATGCAGACTTTCGTCAACCGTTGCATGGGCTGCCATGAAGCGGGCTACCAGCGCTTCGAGCGTTCGGCACAGGACCTTGGCATGCCAAATGAACTGGTCGAGCAGTATCTGATTTTTGATCCCGAGACCAAAATCGGTGATCACATGAAGATCGCCATGGCCAAGACCGATGCTGCTGGCTGGTTTGGTGCACCGCCGCCGGATCTGACGCTGGAAACACGCCTGCGTGGCTCTGATTGGGTGTACACTTACCTGCGCAGCTTCTATGCTGACAAAAACCGTCCCTGGGGCGTGAACAACGCTGTGTTCCCGGATGTCGGTATGCCGAACGTGCTGGAAGATCTGCAGGGCAAGGTGGTCAACCACTGTACACCTGAAGAGCTGGCACACGGCGGCAACGATGAGATCGATCCGCTGACCGGCAAGAAAATGGGTGGCTGTCTGACCGTTTCAGAAGCCGGCTCCCAGTCTGCTGAAGAATTTGATCGTACCATCTATGACTTGGTCAACTTCATGACCTACATGGGTGAGCCGTCACGTATGGAGTCTGAGCGTATCGGCTTCAAGGTTCTGATCTTCCTGGCGATCCTGTTCGTCTTCGCCTTTGCTCTGAAGAAAGAGTACTGGAAAGACGTACACTGATCCCCACGGGGTTGGCACGTCCAATACTACGCGGTCGAAAGGCCGCGTAGATTTTTTGTTTCTGCACGCAATATTTTTATGGGGATAGTTCGATGGGAGTAGTGGCAAAGCGTTCTTCCATGACCTTTTACTCTGATGGTACCGACCATTACAGTCACCGTGTACGTATTGTACTCTGTGAAAAAGGTGTGGCAGTCGATATCGTCGAGTGCAAAGAGAATGAGCTGCCGGAGGATGTGGCAGCGCAGAACCCGTACAACGCACTTCCGACTCTGCTGGATCGGGAACTGGTGTTGTATGAACCGAATGTGATGATGGAGTATCTTGACGAGCGCTTCCCGCATCCGCCGTTGCTGCCGGTCTATCCGGTTGCACGGGCCGAGAGCCGTCTCTACATGCACCGCATTCAGAAAGACTGGTGTGCGCTTGTGGACCAGATTCTTCGCGCTGAAGGCACTGATGCCGAACTGGATGCCGCTCGCAAGGAGTTGAGCGACAGTCTGGTAGCCGTATCACCGATCTTCGCCGAGAAGCCGTTCTTCATGAGTGAAGAGTTTACTCTGGTGGACTGCTGTATCGCCCCGATTCTCTGGCGTTTGCCTCAGCTGGGCATTGAGCTGCCGGAAGCGCAGACACGTCCGCTGCAGAAGTACATGCAGCGCCTGTTTGAGCGTGAGTCCTTCCAGGACAGCCTGTCCGAACTCGAGCGCGAAATGCGCGATTGAGTGGTACCGGTAGCGGACAACAGGGGGATGAAGGCAACTTCGTCCCTTTTTTATATCAGGACGTAAGGTATGCCACGATCGCCTCTGGCGCTGTGGCACTATCAGGAGTCAAATCATGAGCAGTATCAAGCCGAGCCGTCCCTATCTGCTGCGCGCCCTCCATGAGTGGGTGCTGGACAATGGCCTGACACCCCACCTCGCCGTTGATGCCACGCTTCAGGGTGTTCAGGTGCCGGAGCAGTTTGTCCAGGACGGCCAAATTACCCTTAATATCGCACCTGGAGCGGTACAGGGATTGATGATTGAGGATCATGGCATCAGTTTCAGTGCGCGCTTTGGCGGTGTGCCGATGAATGTCTATGTGCCGATGGTGGCCGTAATGGCGATCTTTACCCGTGAAAATGGCATGGGGATGGGGTTTGGCGTGGAGCCGGGTGTGGAAGAGTTGCTGAAGCAGGCCGAAGATGGTGTGCAAATGCCGCCGGATGATGAGCCGCCAGAGCCCCCCAAGGGTGGTCGAAAGCCTGCGTTGCGTGTAGTGAAATAAAGAGCGGATACGGCCGGGCGGAGTACCCGGCCGCAGCAAGTTTGAGGTGGCCTAGCCACCGATATATTCAAACACCTTGACGATCTTGCGCACACCTGTAACCGAGCGGGTAATATCGACAGCGCGGTCTGCCTCATCCCGTCGCACCAGCCCCATTAGATAGACAACACCGTTTTCGGTGACAACCTTGATACGGTTGCCTTCAATGCTCTTGTCAGCCAGCATCTGTACCTTGATGCGGCTGGTCAGGTAGACATCGTTGCTGCGAACAATGGTCGAGGTGGGGCCTGCGATCTCCAGCTCGTTATGAATCTTGCGTACATGTCGTACCTGGCTGGCAACCCGTTCGGCTTCCTGCTTGACCTGTTCATCCGGTACCTGACCTGCCAGCAGTATCTGGCCGTTGTAGCTCACCACATTAATATGAGACTGGGCCAGCGGCTGTGAGCCTTTGCTGATATTGACCAGTATTTTGGTCTCGATCGCTTCATCTTCGAGATAGCTGCCCAGTGTGCGGCTGCCCTGACTTTCGCGGATCGGCTCATCACGTGTTGCGCTGATGATGTTGGAGCAACCGGTAACAAGGGTGGATGCCAGCACAATGGCGATCAAAGAGTGTTTCAGCATGGGTCAGCCTCCAAATAGTTGATATTCAATCAGGTCACACAAACAGTGCAGCACCAGCAGGTGAGCGCCATGAATCAGCGCATCTTCGCCACCAGGAATGCAGATTTCGATCTCGTCCGGCAGCAGCAATGCCGCCATGTTGCCGCCATCGCCACCACTGAGTGCAATCACCATCATGTCACGGTCATGGGCGGCCTGTATGGCCTGTACCAGACTGTTGGCGCGGCCATGAGTGGAGATCAGCAGCAGGATGTCGCCGGGCTGGCCCAGAGCACGAATCTGCTTTGAGTAGACCTCGGTAAAACCGGTTTCTTCACCGATGCCGCTCATGGCGGCTGAATCATTCAATGCCAGAGCCGGCAGGCCGGGTCTTTCGTGGCGAAAACGGTTCAGCAGCAGTGATGCAAAATGCTGTGCCAGCGCGGCTGAGCCGCCATTGCCGACACACAGAATCTTCTGTTCACTGACCAGGCACTGCAGCAGGAGTTCACCTGCGTCTGCGATAAGGGGAGTGTGCTGCTCAATGGTGAGCGCATTGATCTCCATGCTGTTGTGAAACTGACTGACAATACGGTCTTCAAGTTCCATTAAAAACATTTCCGGTGTTCATGGACGAAAGGCATCTTTATACCACACTGGAGGGGTAGTCTCCGAATCTCCCTCATAGGCCAGCACGTCGAAGCGGCAGGGAACGTTGTTCCAGTGCGGATTACGGCTGAGCATGAATCGAGCGGCGCGAATCAGCTTCTGCTGCTTGCGCCAGTCTACCGAGGCGGCAGCACCGCCGAAACCTGCTCTGCCACGAGTTCTGACCTCAACAAATACGATCTGGTCATGATCTCGCATGATCAGGTCGATCTCTCCAAGGCGGCACTGTGCGTTGCGCTGTAACAGGGTAAGTCCCTGTGTGGTAAGCCAGATTTCGGCCCGGCGTTCGGCATCCATGCCGATCTGTTTGCGGTCCATCGCAATGTCTCCATCAGGTTAGGGGCGGCTTGACGGCACGGGGGCCGGTACACCATCAACAAAGCGGGTACAGCTCAGTATCCGCTGTACCCTGCGGTTGGCATCAATGCTGAGCATCCCGGTTTCTGCCTGCAGGAATGCACCCGGAGCACTCTGCAGCTGGTCAAGCCATGGGTACAGGTTGATCGCATCGACACCCAGAGCGTAGAGGCGACCAAAGCGTGACAAGGTGTCCTTGCCTTCGGCCTTGAGTGCCTGGTGGGCGTCGCTGGGGGGCTCCAGAATCCAGGGCAGGTCGCAGAAAGTGATACTGTTCAGGTCCAGGTCACGGTTGGCATCTGGGTAGCCCGGATACAGGTGGGAGGTTGCGTATACCGGCAGGTCAGCCGCGTAGTGGTAGTCCAGCATCGATTTGATTAAACGCGCAGCGTCCGGCAGGGCGGTTAACAGAATTGCATCGGCATCCTGGCGTGCACGCTCCTGAAACTCCAGTCGATGCTGCAGCAGCTGGCGCAGCTGCTGTTCACGCTGCTTGCTTTGATCGGTAAGCATCAGACGCGCAATCTGTTCGTCATAGCTGCCGCCGGCCTGATACCGCAGCGTACCGACGACACGGCCTCCGCCAGCTGACAGCTCTTCACGCATCACGGCCTGCACCCGGTCACCCCACTCGGCCGCTGGGGTGATCAGCAGAATATTGCGTCGACCTTCAGCCAGCGCCTGTTTCGCAACCATGCGTGCTTCGTGCTCTGAGGACAGCTCCAGCTGCCAAGGGGTAGAAGGGCCGTTGGGGGCAGGGTTGAGTGCCAAAACAGGCAGCTCCCGCTCTGGCTGGTTGGAGAACTGTGCCACCAGTGCCTGATCCAATGGGCCGATAATCATGTCGGCACCCTGTTGGCGTGCGACCTGTACGATATCGTCGGCACTTGAGTACTGATTTGAATCGATCAGTGACAGCTGAACAGGCACCAGTCCCTGACGGCTCTGCACCGCCTGTGCTGCACGGATACCATCAAGGATGGCATTGGCAGGCTGAGCCAGCTCTCCGGTCAAGGGCAACACAACGGCGATGCGGCGCGCCTGAATCATTTCACCACTCTGTTGCAGCCCCATCAGGCCTGCGGGTGGCAGAATCAGCACAGGGTGTGCCTGCCAGAGCTGGCGCCAACGCTCAAGTGCCGTTTCACGGCTCGGCAGGTCACTGCTGGCACGCATCATTTCGGCCAGTTCGAACCAGCCCTGCTCGTGATAGTTGTTGTCGGACTGCAGTGCCTGACGCAAGCTGGCATCGGATACGGCCTGCAACAGCTGCCAGATCTGGTCGTGATAGCGCTGGCGTTCGGTGTCATCCTCTGCCAGCAGACTGCTCGTGATCAGCTCACGGCTGGCGGCGATACGATCGTCCTGTGCCAGCCAGGCATCGGCGCGCAACTGGCTCAGTTCTGCCTGCTGTGGTGCCGGCAGGGCACTGAACCGCTGTCGATCAAGATAGCGCAAGGCATCGGCGGCACGCTGCTGGTCCATGCTCTCGCCAGCGCGCAGTTTGGCGATTTCAAAAGCAAGCGTTGGAGGCAGAATGCGTGTATCAATCGTGGCAAGAACCTGTTCTGCCCGGTTGCGCTCACCCTGTTGCACCAGCAATTGGGCCGCCTGCAGCTTGAGTTCGGCAGCGCGGATGGGGCGCTCGTTTTGTGCCTGGCTCAGCAGTGCGTCAACGCTGGCCGCCTGAGTGCTGCCGGTTGCATCCACTACCTGTGGTGGCTTTGAGGGCGCTGAGCAGCCTGCCATCAGGGTTGCTGTCACCAGCAGGCTGAAAGACAGCCGTCGTAGATTCATCATATAATCCGGGTCCTTGCCAACAGATGGGTGTCCTAATGTCAGAACCAGTACTTTATATTGTAGCCACGCCGATCGGTAACCTGGCAGACCTCTCGGCACGGGCTCAGGAGGTGCTGGGCAGCGTCGATTACATCGCGGCTGAAGATACCCGCCACAGTGGGCGTCTGCTTGCGCACTTTACCATTAAAGCCTCAATGATTTCAGTGCATGATCACAATGAACGCCAGCGATCCGAGCATATTATCAATCTGCTCGCGGCAGGCCACTCAATTGCGTTGATCAGCGACGCCGGTACCCCACTGATATCGGATCCCGGTTTTCATCTGGTACGCGCCGTACGCGAAGCAGGGTATCGCGTATCACCTGTACCGGGTTGCTGTGCCTTTGTCGCCGCTTTGTCTGCTTCGGGGTTACCGTCAGACCGGTTTCAGTTCATCGGTTTTCTGCCAGCCAAAAGCGGAGCGCGACTGCAGGCGCTGAAACCCTATGCTGCTCACACCGAAACGCTGATCTTCTACGAATCAACACATCGCATCGTTGATAGCCTCACCGCCATGGCGGAAGCGTTCGGCGGCGAGCGTTACGCCGTTGTGGCACGGGAGCTTACCAAAACCTTCGAGACCATTCACGGCGATACCTTGCAGAACCTGCTGGAATGGATTCAGGCAGACAGCAATCAGCAAAGGGGAGAGTTTGTGGTACTGGTTCACGGTGCCCCGGCACTTGAGCAGGGCGAACAGATTGACCCCGAAGCCGAGCGCATTCTGCGCATTCTCGCCAAAGAGATGCCGCCGAAAAAGGCGGCGGGCCTGGCTGCCGAAATTACCGGGGAGAAGAAAAACCGGCTGTATCAGCTGTTGATCCAGTAAGTGCTTGCTTAACTGTGCCTTGGCGGTATACTGCGCGCCGAGAGTCTGCCAGGCAATCGCCGCTGCGTTTACGCAGGGGAGGAAAGTCCGGGCTCCACTGGGCAAGGTGCCAGATAACGTCTGGGCGGCGCGAGCCGACGGAAAGTGCAACAGAAAGTATACCGCCTAAGCATCTTCGGATGCCGGTAAGGTTGAAATGGTGCGGTAAGAGCGCACCGCGTGGGTGGCAACACTCCACGGCGATGGTAAACCCCACCCGGAGCAAGACCAAATAGGGACCCATTAAGGCGTGGCCCGCGCCGGGTCCGGGTAGGTCGCTTGAGACCAGTGGTGACGCTGGTCCTAGATGAATGATTGTCCACGACAAAACCCGGCTTATCGGCAGACTCTCTCCCATTGCCTGCAGCCATTTCAGCCAGCCATGCCTTTTGCATGGTGACTGAAAACGGCGTCAACGCAGGTACAGGGCTGCCGCATCTCAATCTGACTCTGCTCCCCTCTCTTGTGGTACCTCCTTCCCGACCGTGCAATAAAAAACGTGTCCCTTTCCGGCTGACTCCGTTGTCGCCCCTGGACTGTAACACTGTCCGGCCAGCTGACCTTGCAATCCCTCTATTTGAGCTACCCTGTTATAAACACAGGCATTTGATCCCGAAAGGAGGAATGACATGGGCATGAAAGAGGCATATGAAAAGAAGCTGCAGGCACAACTGGATGAATGGAGTGCAGAAATCGACAGGCTGAAAGCGAAGGCCGACAGTCAGGAAGCCGATGCTCAACTTAAATACTACAAGGAAATCGAGGAGCTGCGCTCATTTCAGGCGGCTGCGAACAATAAACTTGTGGAGCTTAAAGACTCCAGCGATGACGCTTGGGAGGATCTCAAGGCAGGCATGGACAGTGCCAGGGATTCTTTGGGGCATGCATTAAGGTCCGCGGCCTCAAGGTTCAAGTGAATAGTCACCAATCTCCCCCTGGCTCTTGGGACCTGAAACCAAACACAATTTTCTTGGTTGCAGTAGTGGGGTCTGATGTGGGGGGCTCGTTCTATGCACCTTAAAGTTTATTATGACGGCGCCTGTCCCCGGTGCAGAAGGGACAGGCGTCGTTATGAACGTCTGGCCGGTTCGCGGGCCGATGAGGTCGAATGGATCGACATCACCGGTAAGGATGAAGCACTGCGTCAGATCGGTATTGATCCAAGTGCAGCCCTGCGTGAGCTGCATGTGCAGGATGCCGAAGGCGCCGTTCATCGGGAGCTGGATGCCTATATTCTGCTGATGTCCAGGGTGCCACTGTTGATGCCACTGGCCTGGGTGTTGGGTTTACCCGTTATCCGACCGCTGCTTTCAAGGCTGTATCGTTGGTCGGTACTGCGTCGGCTGCGTCGGCAGGGGCGTTCATAATCCGTGCAGGCATTCAGGCAGGCCGATCTCCATGGCGATGGGACGGTGGTCTGAGATTGTGCAGTCCAGTACTTCGGCGTGGCGCATCTCAAGGCTGGGGGTAATCAAAATATGGTCCAGTGCCCATGTTGGTTTCCAGCTGGGGTAGGTGGGCATCACCTGCTCAGCCGATACCAGCCCAAGTCCCTGCAGTGCAGGGCGGTTCAGCAGATGCTCCAGCGGGTTGTTCATGTCACCCATCAGCACTACGTGAGGGTGGTGTTCAATCAGCTCGCGGATGTAGCGCAGTTGGCGGTCCTGAGTGCGAACACCCAGCGCCAGATGCAGCACGATCACCAGCAGTGAATTCTCACCACTGCCAAGACGCACCACAATGGCACCACGACCGGGAATCAGTCCCGGTAACGGGTGATCTTCCACAAGGCTGGGCTCAATGCGGCTAAGTACACCATTGCTGTGCTGTGCCAGCTTGCCAAGGTTGCGGTTGCGCTGCTGGTACCAGTGCGGAAACTGCCCTGAATGCGCAAGATATTCCACCTGATTTACGAACCCGCTGCGCAGGCTGCCGCCATCCACTTCCTGCAGTGCCACAAGGTCGTACTGGCGCAGCACATGGGCAATCTCGTCCAGCGTGCGGTTGCGCTGCCGGTGGGGCAGCAGGTGCTGCCAGCTGCGCGTGACATAATGGTGGTATGCCTGCGTATTGATCCCCACCTGGATATTGAAACTGAGTAGTTTCAGGCTGTCGCGGGAGTCACGGGACGGTTTACGATGGTCAGAAGCAGGACCATGGCTGACGGGATGCTGCGGGACCGGGGATGGCTCTTGCATAACGATGGCACGGCCTTTTTGAGTGATTAGTCAGTTCCTAGGCTAGGCAAGTACTGTTGACAGGTAAAGGCTATTGGCATAATCCGGTTGTCTGTTTTTCAACCCCAAAGCGCAATTTAAGGTTGGTATCAGGTAAGGCGTTACAGAATGGCTCCATATCTGGAGGATTATCTGTATGCCCAATCGAAATCTGATCCTGAGTCTCCTTGCACTGCTGGCGGTACAGCTGGGTGCCTGGCAGTGGAGTCTCAGTTATGAACACTTTCTGACCCTCAGTGGCTTTCTGGCCATCAATTTCATGTCCATCACGATGCTTCTGGCCATGCGACCGAAATGGCTGGAAGTACCCTTGGGTGGTCTGGACAAGCAGTATCACCTGCACAAGTGGACCGGCATTCTGGGCGCCGTTTTTGCCCTGACACACTGGCTGGTCGAGATGGGCGATGATGCCTTCAAGGCGCTGTTCGGCAAGGATCGCAGCCTGCGCGAAGCCGACTTTTCCGGCCTGCTAGACAATTTGCAGGGAATGTTTGAGGACTGGGGAGAGCCCGGCCTGTATCTGCTTCTGGGCCTTGTGGTTATCACCCTGATCCGTTGGTTCCCTTACCGTTTCTGGCGCTACCTGCACCGCGTCATGCCGCTGATCTATCTAAGCCTGGCGGCCCACTCTCTGCTGCTGGCGCCGCTGAGCTGGTGGCAACAGCCGACCGGCTGGCTGATGGCGCTGTCGATCGGCGCAGGCAGCATCGCAAGCCTGCAGTCGCTGGCGGGGCTGATCGGCAAAAGCCATCGCTGGAAAGGCGTGGTGAAGTCTGTACGACAGCTGTCCGACACCACTCTGGAAGTTGTCTGTGACATGGGGCGGAACTGGCCGGGGCATCGTGCCGGGCAGTTTGCACTGGTGACGTTTGACCGGGCCGAAGGGGCGCACCCGTTCACCCTGACAACGGCAGACCGGCAGAATGGTCAGCTCGGTTTCCACATCAAGGCACTGGGTGACTATACCCGTACCCTGCCGCGCCGACTGCATACGGGCCATGCGGTCATGATTGAAGGCCCTTATGGCTGTTTCAATCCAGAGAAAAATCGACCCATGGCCCAACAGATCTGGGTGGCCGGCGGCGTTGGCATTACCCCATTTCTTGCCGCTCTGGAAAACCGTTTGGCCAACACGGACAAGCAGTATCAGCCGGTGACCTTACACTACTGCACGCAAGATGCGATTGATGACCCCAACGTGGAGCACCTGCATGTACTGGTGAGTCAGTTGCCGGACGTCAGCCTGCAGATCCATGACAGTGTACAGGGACAAAGGCTGACTGCAGACGGGTTACACATCCAGTCAGCAAAAGTGGATATCTGGTTCTGCGGGCCCCAGGGATTGGCAGCAGCGCTTCGCAGTGGGTTGAGCGACCCGGCAGTCTCGCTGCGCTTTCATCAGGAACGCTTTGAATTCAGGTAAATGAGGATATTAAAGATGCACGACCTGAAACGTCGGAACGCCCTTAAAACATGGCTGCCAGCGATGCTGTTGGCCGGTCTGGTAACCTTGCCTGCAGTGGCTCAAGCCAGAGAGGTCACCATCGACACGCAACTGAGTCGATACCGGGGTGATGGTGCCTATCTGGCCATTTATCTTACGGACTCAAGGGGTGAGTATCAGCAAACCCTTTGGGTTGCCGGTAAAAAGAGTAAGTATTACAAGCATCTGAGCGGTTGGGCGCGAGGCAGTAAGCGGAGCCGTGCCGAGTATGACGGATTGACCGGCGCCAGCATTACCCGGGGCGAGACCCTGCAGATCAGCGTGAGTCTGGATGATGCGTTGATTGACAGTGGCTACCAGATTCGTGTGGATGCAGCTGTAGAAGATATGCGTGATCGGCCGGCGGACATCATCGTACCCATCACCACGCAAGGCGCTGGAACGCCGGTCAACGGACAAGGCTATGTACAGTCCTTGACCTACACTTTTTGAACAGGTTGAACCTGTGTTCAGTCTGCTTCTTTGGAGTACATCTATGAGCCACGTGGAAATTCACCGATCCCATCGTGTTGGCTGGTTGCGTGCAGCGGTACTTGGGGCAAACGACGGCATTGTCTCGACCGCCAGCCTCATCATCGGCGTAGCCGCTGCAAACACGTCCCATGAGAGTATCATTCTGGCCGGTGTAGCCGGTCTGGTTGCGGGCGCCATGTCGATGGCGGCAGGGGAGTATATTTCGGTCAGCTCACAGTCGGATACCGAGCAGGCCGATTTGGCGCTTGAGCAAAAATCACTGGATACCGATCTTGAATTCGAGACACAGGAGCTGGCCGAGATCTACCAAAATCGAGGAGTTGAGCCAGCACTGGCGCGTCAGGTTGTCGAGCAGTTGATGGCGCACGATGCTCTTGATGCGCATGCCCGAGATGAAATCGGTATTTCGGCCAACGGCGGTGCTCAGCCCGTTCAGGCCGCCCTGTCGTCAGCGGCCACCTTTACTGTCGGTGCTGCACTGCCGTTATTGGTAGCCTGGATGGTGCCCATCGGTTATCTGATTACGCTGGTCGCACTGTGCTCACTGGTGTTTCTCGCCATGCTGGGTACTATTGCCGCAAAGGCCGGTGGCGCATCAATGATGACCGGGGCCATCCGAGTCGTCTTCTGGGGAGGCCTTGCCATGGCGCTGACAGCAGGTGTCGGCAAGGTGTTTGGCGTGGTCGCATGATGGTGCAGCAAAACACGAATACAACACAAAATACTGAATCTTCCCTCCAGCTGCACTTCAGCCTTGCTTCAGCTCCGTTGCCGTCAAGGGGCGATATTGACCCGCTGCCAGCGCCGGATCGAGCCGGATTGAGCCCATCGCCTCACGGTGCAGCAGTACCACCTGGTTATTCACGGCAGCAAACATGCGCTTCACCTGATGGTGACGGCCTTCATAAATGGTCAGGTGCGCCTCACAGGCACTGATTCGTTCCAGCCGGGCAGGGCTGGTGGTGACCCCTTCCCGTGCCAGCCATACACCTGCGGCAAAGCAGGCTTCGGCCTCGGGGTGAATGGGCTCGGCGGTGGTGACGTGGTACAGCTTGGGGATTTTCTGTTCGGGTGCGGTGATACGGCGCGACCAGACACCATCATTGGTCAGCAGCAACAGGCCGGTGGTGGCGCGGTCGAGCCGGCCGGCCAGATGCAGGTCGGTGCGCAATTCCGGTGGCAGCAGTTCCAGTACCGTAGAGTGTTGCGGATCCGAGGTGGCGCTGAGATAGCCCGCGGGCTTGTTGAGCATCAGGTAGTGCGCCTGCTGTTGCTGCAGGCGTTGGCCGTTCAGCTCAACGCACATGAAGCGGTCGATTTGGGCGCGCAGGTCGGTGACAGTCTCGCCGTTCACCGCTACTCGACCGCTCGCCACCAGCCGTTTCGCCTGCTGGTGACCGTATGCGCTGTGCTTGCAGATGAAACGGTCCAGTCGCATCAGACCGGATGGCCCGTTGCCGGGTTGTCGTCTTCACCGATGCGGGTGACCATCAACTGATCCACGCGCAGGTTGTCGATATCCATTGCCTCGAACTTGAAGCCGGCAAACAGGATGAAGTCGGTACGCTTGGGGATCCGCTTGAGGTGATAGATCAGAAACCCCGCCACGGTCTCGTATTGACTGTGGCTGGGGAAATCTTCGATATCCAGCCCCAGTACCCGTGCCAGATCCACTACCGGGGTGCTGCCATCCACCAGCCAGGAGTGCTCGTCACGCTGAACGATCTGCTCATCGCCGGCGCTGGAGATCAGGTCACCCATAAAGCTGTTCATCAGATCCTTGACCGTCAGGATGCCCACGACCAGTGCGTATTCGTTCAGGATTACTGCAAACGGCTGTGCCGAAGTCTTGAAGGCGTTAAGCCCTTCCGACAGGGTCAGGGTATCGGGCAGATACAGCAGGTCTTGCTCAATCATCTCGGTGACAATGCTGGAGGGTTCGCCCTTGAGGACCTTGCGCAGAATTTCCTTGGATTCGACCGCTCCGACCACTTTGTCCAGTGAGCCGTCGCAGACCAGAAACCAGTTGTGCGGATGCTCGATAATCTTGGCGCTGATCGCTTCGCTGCTTTCGTGCAGGTCAAAGTAGACGATGTGCTCACGGGTGGTCATGGCGCTGGGCAGGGTGCGGCCCTCCAGCTCGAATACGTTGCCGATCAGGTGGTACTCCTGCTGCTGAATGCTGCCATGCTCGGCACCGGCGTCCATCATGGCGACGATATCGTCGGTGGTGACAATATCCTCGCGCTGGGCGGGCAGGCGCAGCAAGCGCAACAGCAGATTGGTGATGCCATTGAACAGCATCACCAGTGGCGTCAGCAGCAGGGTGACCCAGCGCATGGGGCGCACCAGGCGCATCGCCATGGTTTCCGGCAGGATCATGCCAAGGCGTTTGGGCAGCAGGTCGGCAAACAGGATAAACAGCGAAGTGATGGTGATGAACGAGAGCATGAAGCTGGCCTTGTCCAGCATGGGCCCTGTATAGAACAGCTGCAGCAATTGTTTCATGTAGGGGGTGAGACTCTGTTCGCCGACAATACCACCCAGAATGGCGATGGCGTTCAAAGCGATCTGGATCATGGCGAAGAACGCGCCAGGCTGCTGTTGCAGGCTGAGTACGGCTGCCGCCTTTTCATTACCCTCTTCGGCCAGGACGCGCAGCTTGATCTTGCGGGCGGCGGCAATCGAAATTTCCGATATCGCGAACACACCGCTGAACAGTATCAGCAGGAAAAGAATGATCAGTTCACCAGGCATGATGGGGCTCCGGTCAGGCTGCGCAGGCTGGGGTTGTCAGGCTATTCTGGCACTTTAACGCGCGATGGGCACGCAGGATTACTCGCCCTTGAGCTGTTTGATCAGACTGGCCGGCAGCTCTCTCAGAGTCAGTGTTTCTGTGGAAGGGTCAAAGGCGATGCTTTTGCCCAGTGACTCGTTGCTGAAGCTGATCGATACCTCGCGGGTGCGGCCAGTGTAGCGGATGTATTTTTTCAGGCTGCTCCGGTCGGGGATGAACTCCTCCTTCAGCTCCGGGGCGCGCTCGGCAATGAAATCATCAAAGCCGACTTCCGCTACGGAGTCCACCGACTCGGCCAGGGCGCGATAGTTGACCGCTTCGCCCTCTTTGGACTGCTCCATGCAGAACTCGGCCACCTCTTTCTGATAGCGTTTGGCGTTCTCTTCCGGCATGGCTTCGCTGTAATCCTGCACCAGGCTCATGAAGCGTTCGGTGTCGGCCTGGGTGTCCACGGTATCGGTGAAGCTGACAAACTCCATCAGCGCCCCCTGCAGCGGGCGGTCACCAAAGCCGAAACTCAGGGTCAGGTAGCGCTTTTTGTCAGGGTGCTGGATATCCTGCAGGTCCAGACAGGCACAGAAGCCGGTTTTGGCAAAATCGATAAAGACCGTTTCCTGCAGGTCATTGTCAGTGTTGAGCAGCAGCCCGTCCTTCTGCTTGAGGTTGGCAATCCACAGGCGTCGTGCGGCCTCCAGCTCTTCCACGATGAACAGCCAGTGGCCATCGGTTTCAAGATCCTGCTGTTCCATCAGCATCGCCAACTGTTCGATTACCTTGCGACTGAACTGAGTGAAGCTCAGGCTCTGGTCCAGCCAGCTCAGCACCAGCCCCTTGAAAGCGCCGGACTCATCCGCAAAGCAGCCATAGCGCTTGCTGGCACGCCGGGTAAACAGTGGCTTGATCTCGCTGAGCAATCGGTTGTTCAGTGACTCGGAATCAAACGGCTGCTCGCGCAAACTGTAGGACTGCTCGCCGGTGCGGCGGGTCAGGCGGTGGGCAATCGCGTCGGTGGCAGGCATGGGGGTGGACTCCGCAAGATGATCAACAGGGGCACGATTATATAGAATGAGGGTGCCGGCCGTCTTGTCGGGCTGCTATTCTCAAGTCAACAAAGCCTGCAGGGAGCATGGTCGAGTGCATGAAATGTCGATTGCCGAGAGCATCATCCGACTGTTGCGGCAGCAAGCGCAGGAGCAGCACTTCAGGCGGGTAAAACATGTCTGGCTGCAGATCGGGCCGCTGGCGATGGTTGAAATCGAGTCACTGCGTTTCTGTTTCACGGCCGCCTGTCGCGGTACGCTGGCAGAGGGGGCGGCGCTGGATATTATCAGCCCTGAAGCGCGTGCCCGCTGTCAGCAGTGTGGCGAGGAGCAGCCGGTCACAAGCCGGTTTGATGCCTGTATTCACTGCGGCAGTTATCGGTTGCAGTTGCTGCAGGGAGATGAAATGCGGGTACACGAACTGGAGGTGGAATGATGTGTGGCGTCTGTGGTTGCGGTGAGGGAGAGGTGCAGGTGGGCAGTATGACCGGGCACCGGCATGATGAACATCAGCATCAACATGAGTCTCACCAGGCAGGCGGCGCGAGCCGTCGCTTGCAGGTCGAGCAGGACATTCTGAGTGACAACGCGGGTTATGCCGCCGCCAACCGCGAGCTGTTTGAGCAGCAGGCCCTGTTGGCGCTGAATCTGGTCTCCAGTCCCGGTTCCGGCAAGACCAGCCTGCTGACAGCCACGATCACGCGTCTGTCCGGTCAGGTGCCGCTGGCAGTGATTGAGGGCGATCAGCAGACCAGTCGTGACGCTGAACGTATCCGCGCGGCGGGTGCGACGGCACTGCAGATCAATACCGGCAAGGGCTGCCATCTGGATGCGCACATGATTGGCCACGCCATGCAGCAACTGCCCAACCTGCAGGGTGGGCTGCTGTTTATCGAAAACGTCGGCAACCTTGTGTGCCCGGCCGGCTTTGATCTGGGTGAGGCACATCGTGTCGTGATTCTGTCGGTGACCGAAGGCGATGACAAGCCGCTCAAATACCCCGACATCTTTCACCACTCGGACCTGCTGTTGATCAACAAGATCGACCTGTTGCCTTACGTGGAGTTTGATCTGAATGCCTGCATCGATTACGCCCGCCGCATCAATCCCGATATTGAGGTGATCCAGCTCTCGGCCCGCAGCGGTGAAGGCATGCAGAGCTGGGTCGACTGGATCAACCAGCGACGACAGCAACGGCTGCAACAGAGGATCAGTGCATTGCAGGCTGAAGCGATCCGGCTGGAGTCTCTGCTCTAGTGCAGCACCTGCGTGTTCAGGGGCTGGTTCAGGGTGTTGGCTTTCGCCCACTGGTCTACCGGTTGGCATGCGAGCTGGGTCTGCAGGGGCGGGTGTACAACACGCCGGCGGGCGTCTGTATCGAACTGCAGGGTGATACGGTGGCCCTGCAGCAGTTTGAGCCGCGCCTGTGCAGCCGGTTACCGGTGGTTGCCCGGATTGATCGCATCGAGCGTGTCACAATGCCGGATGAGCCGGACCTCAGCGGGTTCTGTATCCAGCCCTCTCAAGGCGAAATGCACGGCAGCGGTGAGATACTGCCGGATCTTGCTCCCTGTGCTGACTGCCAGGCTGAACTGTTCGACCCTCGTAACCGGCGCTGGCGCTATCCCTTTATCAACTGCACCCGGTGTGGCCCGCGCTACAGCATTCTGCAGCGGTTGCCGTATGACCGTCACAACACCAGCATGGCGATGTTTCCTCCGTGCCAGTCGTGCCTGCAGGAATATGACAGCCCCGCCGATCGACGCTTTCATGCCCAGCCCAATGCCTGCAGCGATTGTGGCCCTTCGGTCTGGGTAGAGACGGCTGATGGGGTTCGGCTTAATAAGACAGATCCCCTTGAGCAGGCACTGGATACCGTTCGGCGCGGTGAGATTCTGGCACTCAAGGGGGTGGGCGGGTTTCATCTGATCTGTGATGCACGAAACCCTGCCGCCATTGCACGGCTGCGCCAGCGCAAACAGCGCCCGCACAAGCCTTTTGCCATCATGGCTGCAAACACGCAGTCGCTGACGCCTTTGGTGCAGCTGAATGAGACCGCTGCGCGCTGGCTCACGCATCCGGGGGCGCCGATCGTGATAGCCCCCTGCGTCAGGCAGGCGATGTTGCCTGATACGGTAGCGCCGGGACTGAATGGACTTGGCGTCATGTTGCCGCAAAGTCCGTTGCACTGGCTGCTGTTCCATGAAGCGGCAGGACGGCCTGCCGGCACCGATTGGCTTGCCCAGCCACAGTCCCTGTTGCTGGTCATGACCAGTGCCAACCTGAGCGGGGAGCCACTGATCCACACCAACGCCCATGCCCGAGAGCAACTGCGGGACATTGCGGATCGGCTGCTGCTGCATGACCGCGACATCGTTCAGCCGCAGGACGACCCGGTGATCAGTGCGCTGGCGGCCCCCGCGGCCTGGGTGCGCAGGGGTCGTGGCTTTTCGCCACAGGGCATAACGCTGGCGGTTGGCGGCCCATCCATGCTGGCGCTGGGCGGCTACCTTAAAACCACTCTCTGCCTCAGCCAGGGGCAGCGCGCCTGGCTGTCACCCCCGCTGGGTGATCTTGCCAGCGTCGAGAGCTGTCGCCGTTTGCAGTTACAGGTTGAGCAACTGCCAGCGCTGTATGGCGTAACCCCGGAACAGGTCAGTGTCGACCTGCAGCCGGACAGCTACGGCTATCGACTGACGCAGCAGCATGCCGATGCACTGGGCATCCCGGTCAGTCTGGTGCAGCACCACCATGCCCATGTAGCCGCCGTGATGGCTGAACATCAATTGACCTGCCCGGTAATCGGACTGGCACTGGATGGACTAGGGTTGGGTGAGGCGGGTGAGCTGTGCGGTGGTGAGTTGCTGAAGGTAAACGCGAATGGCCATGAGCGGCTGGGTGCCTTGAAACCGCTGCCGTTACCCGGTGGTGACCGTGCCGCACGGGAGCCCTGGCGATTGGCACTTGCGCTTTTGTTTCAGCTGGGGCGAGAGGACCTGATGGTCGAACGTTTTGGTCACCAGCCTCTTTGGCAGGAGGTGGAGCAGATGCTGCGTGCAGGTATCAACTGTCCGCCCAGCAGCAGTCTTGGGCGACTGTTCGATGCGGTGGCGGGGTTGATGGCTGTTTGTGACGTACAGACCTTTGAAGCCCAGGCCGCCATGTTGCTGGAAGCACAGGTCAGGCGGCTGCCTCAACCTGATACCGCGCTCTGGCGTGTAAGTGATGGCAACTGTCTGGATCTGACCCCCTTGCTGCAGCATCTGCTTCAGGTGGACAATGCCCGTGAAGGGGCGGAATGTTTTCATGCCAACCTGATCGCTGCACTGGCTGAATGGGCGGGTAAAGCCGCGCATGAGCAGGGTATCAGCGATGTTATTCTCAGCGGCGGCTGTCTGCTGAACGGCTGGCTCCGAGCCGGTCTGGTGGACGCGTTGCAGCGGCAGGGGCTGACGCCGCGCCTGCCGATACATCTGCCCCCGGGTGATGCCGCGCTGTCACTGGGGCAGGTATGGGTATCGATCATGCGTGCGAATGTCGAACGGGAAAGGGAGCAAGGCTGATGTGTCTGGCTGTACCGGTGGAAGTGGTGGCACTGACTGGCCCGGGGCGTGCGCTGGCCAATATGGGGGGCGTGCGCCGCGAGATAGACGTGTCATTGCTGGATGGCCTTGAGGTGGGTGATTTCGTGATTCTGCATGTGGGCTTTGCGCTGCAGAAACTGGACCGGGTCGAGGCCGAAAGGACTCTGGCAATGCTGCAGCAGATGGCGGCGCAGCAACAATGAAGTACGTCGACGTATTTCGTGATGCCAAACTGGCCCACCAGTTGGCGCAGCATATCCATCAGCAGGCTGATCCGGGGCGCCATTACCGATTGATGGAGTTCTGTGGCGGGCACACGCATGCGGTATTCCGTTATGGCCTGCCCGCGCTGCTGCCTGACAATGTGGAGCTGATCCACGGCCCTGGCTGCCCGGTCTGTGTATTGCCGGTCGCGCGTCTGGAGCAGGCGCTTGAGCTGTCCCGTCTGCCGGAGGTGATCCTGTGCAGCTACGGTGACATGCTGCGGGTACCCGCCGGCAAGGGGCAGAGTTTGCTCAAGGCGCGTGCCGACGGGGCTGATATACGCATGCTGTATTCACCGCTGGAGGCGCTTGCGCTGGCGCAGCAGCACCCTGAGCGCCAGGTGGTGTTTTTTGCCATCGGCTTCGAGACCACCACACCGCCCACGGCGGTACTGATTCAGCGTGCCGATGAAATGGGCATCAGCAATCTTTCGGTGCTGTGCAACCATGTGCTGACCCCGGCGGCGATGCACGCCATTTTGACCCCGAGTGAGAGTGAGGCCACTGCCATCGATGGTTTTATCGGTCCGGCGCATGTGAGTACCGTGATCGGCAGTGAAGCCTACGCGCCTTTCCCACGGCAGTTTGGCAAACCGGTCGTGATTGCCGGATTTGAGCCACTGGACCTGCTACAGGCCATCAGTATGCTGGTTGGGCAACTGAATCGTCATGAGGCCAGAGTTGAAAACCAGTTCAGCCGGGCCGTTACGCCTGACGGCAACCCAAAGGCCAGGGCACTGGTCGAGAGGGTGTTTGAGCGCCGAAGCAGCTTTGAGTGGCGCGGATTGGGTGAGGTGCCGGCAAGTGCGCTGAAAATACGACCAGAATATGCCCGTTATGATGCCGAACAGCGTTTTGAACTGTCAGCGCCAAGGGCCAGAGAGCATCCAGCCTGCGAATGCCCGGCTGTTCTGCGTGGGCAGAAGCGGCCGGATCAGTGCCGACTGTTCGGTACGCCCTGTACACCGGATAATCCGCTGGGTGCCTGTATGGTGTCATCGGAAGGGGCCTGTGCTGCCTGGTACCGTTACAACCGGGGGCGGATTGCGATGCAGGAGCGAGAATGAGTCGACTGGATTTGACCAACGGCAAGGTCGAGATGGCGCATGGAGGCGGAGGCCGGGCCATGGCACAGCTGATCAGTCATCTGTTTGCCCGGGCGTTTGACAATGAGTGGTTGGCACAAGGCAACGATCAGGCTCAGCTGAGCCTGCCAGCCGGGCGACTGGCCTTCGCCAGTGACAGCCATGTGGTGTCGCCGCTGTTTTTCCCCGGCGGTGATATCGGTTCGCTGGCGGTACACGGCACCATCAATGATCTGGCCATGTGTGGTGCCCGCCCACATGCACTGTCGGTGGGCTTTATTCTGGAAGAGGGTTTTCCACTGGTCGAACTGGCCCGCATCGTGGAGTCGATGGCGCAGGCCAGCCGCGAGGCGAACGTGCCAATCGTGACCGGTGACACCAAGGTGGTCGAACGCGGCAAGGGCGATGGTGTGTTCATCAACACCAGCGGTGTTGGTATTGTGCCTGAAGGGCTTGATCTGTCAGGTGACCGGGCACGTCCCGGCGATTGCATCCTGCTGTCGGGCAGTGTGGGCGATCATGGTGCCTGTATTCTGACCCAGCGCGAGTCGTTGGGCTTTGCGGCGGATATTCGCTCCGACAGTTGCGCGCTGCACCGGCTGACACAGGCCATGGTCGCGCAGGTGCCACAACTGCGCTGCATGCGCGACCCCACTCGCGGCGGGCTGGGTAACACACTGAACGAACTGGCACAGCAGTCCGGTGTCGGCATGCAGCTGGAAGAGGCCGCCATCCCGGTGATTCAGCCGGTACAGGCGGTGTGTGAACTGCTTGGACTGGACCCGCTCTACCTGGCCAACGAGGGCAAGCTGATTGCGATCTGTCCACCTGAGCAGGCACCCATGCTGCTGGATCTGATGCGCGCCCATCCAGAAGGACAGGCCGCGGCCATTATTGGCACTGTCACTGCCGACCCGCAGCAGTTTGTGCAGTTGCGCACCCGCTTTGGCGGCAATCGCCTGCTGGACTGGCTGAACAGTGAGCCGCTGCCACGGATCTGCTGAACGGCAGGGGGCTCAAGCAGGGTTCAGGCTGCCGGCTTTGCCTCAAGCTGCTTGTGCAGTCGCAGCCATGGAGTGCAGATCGTCCGCGCCTTTCAGTTCGCCGGGCAGGCTGCCAAGGCTCAGGCTGTCCTGGATCACCTGGCCCTGCCAAAACCGCTCGATTTTCTCCCGCTCCGCAGTCGTTGTGAAGTGTTGGATGAATCGATTGACCTCGCTGAGAAGTGTTGCATTGCCTGCATCGGCTGATACGGCCATCGAGTAAAAATAGGACTGATCTGCCAGATTCCCCGGCAGTGTTTCAATCTTGCCGAACCAGGGGCTGTCAGGGTTGTTGCAGGCCCAATGGTAGATCGGCAAGTCGACGATAAACGCATCAACCACCCCTTTTGCCAGACAGTCATGGATGCGGCTCTGGTCAGAGTAGGCAAGAAGGTTGGACAGCCTGACTTGGCTGTCGTTATCCGTACCGATGCCAAGGCTTTCCAGTACGGCAAAAGCGGCAGGGTCATTGATAATACCCAGTGCCTTGCCTTCAAGGTCGGCATGGGACCGAATGCTGCTGTCACCCACGCGACGTGCCAGAACGCAGTGCAGATAGGTGTAGGGCTCTGAATAGGCTACGTGTGCATAGCCTTCATCGGGTGGCAGCGCACTGATGACGATATCCGCAGGAGCCCCGCCGGGTTGCTCGCTGCTGAACAGCCGTTCAGTACACAGGTCCCATGGGGTTTCGACAAACTCGCACCGAACCCCAAGGTGTTTCGCCAGTGCCTGGGCATAACTGATATCAAGGCCCTGCAGAGGCTCGCCCGGTTTGCGCCTGAATGACAGCCCGACAAACTGTGGTTCCACGGCTACACGCAAGGTGCCGCGTTGGCGGATCTGAGCAAGACGATCCTGCTGCGATTCCAGCCCCAGCTGAGAGCAAAGCCGTTCCAGTGGTATTTCGGCCGGCTTCAGATCATCAAGGCCGTGTGGAAGCCCCCCAACGGCTCTGCTGACCTGTGTCGAAAGCTCACTGATCCAGCGTTGCTTGTCCTCAATGCGTCCCATGGAATCCTTGAGCAGGTGCAGGGTCTCAAACAGGATATCCGTATTTTGGCGTACCTGGCCGATGTCCTCGTTGATGTGGTCGAACAGATTGCCCAGACGCTCTCGAGAAAACTGGACGGCCTGATCCGATGCTTCAAGCTTGGCCATCGTGTGATGACGCAGCTCGGTCAGATCCTCTTCAATAGCCGCGAAATCAAGCTGTTCACGGGCTTCGTTGACATGCTTGACAGTGACTTCGGCCAGGTTGCGTACTTCGTTGGCAACGACAGCAAAACCGCGACCATGCTCACCGGCTCTGGCGGCCTCTATGGCCGCGTTCAGGGCCAACAGGTTGATCTGCGCACCGATGCGGATGATGCTCTCGAGAACCGAGTGGGCGCCACTGGCCTTGTGCTCCAGTTTGGCTGAGATGCCCTCCATGGCCTTTATCACCGCTTTGCTGGTATCACTGACGGTGTCGCCCAGCGTCTGTTGCAGTTGTCCGACCTCATCCCGAGACTGTCCGACCTTGTCGGCAGCGGCATTCAGCTCACTTTCCAGCAGCGAAGAGCGTTGCTCCATTTGCTCAATAAGGCCTTCCTGCTGAGCCAGTGTACGGCGAGTGTGGCCGGCAAACAGTCCACAGCGTTGCAGCAGGCTGCTGATTGTGTGCAGCATGCTCCGAACCCCGTGGGTGGAACTGAGGTTATGGCGCTCTCTGAGCTGAAGCTGCAGCTGTTTAAGCTGCTGCCTTAAAGCATCGTCCGGCACCTGTTGGCGGGTCAGCTCAGTGCTTTCCAGGTGCGTGAGACATTCAAGCAGTCTGTTCTGTTGTGTTTCGGCTTTACTGCGGCGTCGAAATAGCATGGGTATTGCTCCAGACCTGTTCTACCAGCAGTAAAGCAATTTTCGTTCCAGTAAATTAAAACCGCGCTGTGGAAAGAGGACCGTGCCGTTTGGGGTGTGGCGGCGGGTGTTGGCTCCCATGAAGTGCACCCCTTGAGGGCAGCGGCACTTTTGCGTGCCCGATTCAGGTTTAAGGCATCAAAGAGCTTGAGTGATCGGCCTGTTAATCGAGAAGGGCGGCTTTAACGTAGCGATTGCGGCCCTGCTTCTTGGCGACATACATCGCCTGATCTGCCATGCGGGTCAGGGTTTGTGCGTCACTGCCATCATCCGGGAAGTAGGCGATACCGATGGATGCCCCGATACGGATACGGTGTTCGGCGATATGGAAAGGCTCCAGCAGGTGCTCGATCAATTTGGCCGCGATAACATCGGCTTCCTCCGGCTTTTGCAGATTTCCGGTCAGCACCAGGAACTCATCGCCACCGATACGGCCCACACTATCGCCTTCACGCAATGCATGCTGCAGTCGCTTGGCAACCGATTTCAGCAGCTGATCACCCACGGCGTGACCGAAGCTGTCATTCACCGGCTTGAAGTTGTCCAGATCGATAAACAGCAGGGCACAGCGCTGTTGCTGCTGTGCCGCCTGTTGTAGCTGTTGTTCGATGTGCCGGTTCTGGGCTGCCCGGTTGGGCAGGCCGGTGAGCGAATCCAGGCTGGCCAGACGTTGCATTCGGCGCTCATTTTCCTTGGCATCGGTAATGTCATTGAAAATATGAATCAGATGGCTGATGCGCCCCTGATCATCTCGCACCACACTGATGGTCTGCAGTGTTGGAATGACATGTCCATCGGCGTGGCGATAGCTGATTTCGCCCTGCCAGGCATCATCACGGTTCAGGGTGTGCAGGATCAGTTCGATCTGATCGTCCTGTCGGCTGGACTGGTCGAACAGCTGATCAAGCCCGGTACCAAGCAGTCGCTCGGATGAGTAGCCTGTAACGTCACTGCTGGCGCGGTTGCTGCGCTGAACCTTGAGCCCGGCATCAGTGACGATGATCGCCTCCTGTGCGTGCTCAAACACATTGGCAGACAGGCGCAACTCGGCAGCGGACTCTTCGAGTCGCCGGGTTTGCTGAGTAATGCGTGCCACCAGTGGTGACAGTGTGCTGCGGGTCAAAAGCAGGCCCAGCAGCATCATGGCGAGGATTACGCCAGAAGTGATCAGCAGCTGCTGATTGGCCTTGGCATAGAGGTCGGAGCGGGGCAGTTTTACGGCCAGCGCCCAGCTGTCCAGTGTCAGCGGGCTCAGCAACAGGCGGTTTTTGCCATCTTCTGCCTGAATCAGGGTACGTGGCGTGAGTGAGGCAAGGTGTGACTGGTGTTGCTCAAGGAGGCGGGTAAACTCCCCTGTGCTGTCCAGTGAGGCCAGCACCGTACCATCCGCTGAAAGCTGTACCAGTGTCAGGCGTGCCTGCGCGCTGAAGCCACTGCCAGAGGTGAGCAACGCCTTGAGCCGTTCTGAACTGAACAGCAGGGTATCGATACCAACACGACGACCACTGTCATCCGTGATGGCGCCCACCGCCCGAATGACAAACCCGCTTGAGGCTGGCAATGGCATAAGGCTGACGCCGACCGTGTCGATATGCTCAAGATCAAGGCCCGGGTTGTGCCCCAGGCTGACAACCGGTTCAAGATCGGGACCACAGCGACGCATGAACAGCAGTTCGGGCAGCTTGCTCATGGGATCTTTGAGGCGAGGCCGAGTAAAAGCGACAAGCTCATCGAAGCCCAGATCGCCGGCCTCGTATGCTTCGAGCCGGCGCCGAATCTCGGTACGGCTGGTGAACTGACGAGCGATATCCTGATAACCGGCCAGCAGACTGTTGATTGCCGCGGCGCGGGTTTCCAGGCTATCCAGAGCCGAATTTTCAACATGCTCCCGGGCGGAGAAAAACATCGGCAAGGCGCTGCTAAGGCCAACCAGCGTACCTGTCAGCAGGATTCCAACCAGCGAAATAGACAGAATCAGCTGGCGACAACGATCAATCTGGCACTCCCTCAACCGAACTCCCCTCAATACCCACCTCTGAACGATGTCGAGAATTATACACGTCGAGGGTTATATCTGTCCCTGTTTATATACAAATGGTCTAAGCATATAAAAGCAATGGATTGTCGCTTTACAGATCACCTGTTTTTTCTGCCTCAGAAAGGAAGTTTTCACACAGGGTCCATGCGTGTTTGGCGCTTTGGGCATTGTACAGCACGCCTGTTTTTGGGTTGTCAGCGTCAGGCAGCATGAAAGAGTGATAAGTGCCACCAAACGAAACCAGCGTCATGTCCAGTGCCCGATTATCAAAAAACTGAATGGCGGAAGTCACCTCATCAGCTGAAACCATTGGGTCCCGACTCCCGTTCAGAATCAGGAAACGAGCATGTCGGGCTGCATGGCCGGTTATAGAGGGCAGTTTCAATAACCCGTGAAAACTGACGGCGGTATCAACGTCATGTTCCTGCAGACCAGCGTGAATTGCGCACAGTCCGCCAAGGCAGAAACCTATCGCAGACATGGGGTGGGTCGCTGCCGGTAGAGCCTGCCTCACTGAAACAACCAATGCACTTATGTGAGCCTGAAGTAGGGCCAGATCCTGAAGGTAGGGCGATATTGCGAGCTGTTTCTTTTCCAGGGTTGATAAGTCGGCATTTTCTCCGAAGAAATCGACAAGTATTGCGCTATGCCCGGCGTTGTTAAGTCTTGCTGCTACGCCGCGTTCGAAGTCTGTAATCCCTGCCCAGGTAGGAAAAACCAGTATCTGCCTGTCAGGTGATTTGTCCGCCACGGGGTACAACTCATGCCTGTGTGACTTTTCACCCAAATTCACCGAAATCATGTTCATGTCCTCACCACTTGAATACATGTGTGTATTTTATTTTATTGATGTGAGGCCGGTTTTGCAAAATGTATATTTTCTTTTGTGGAACATACATGTCTATTAATGGAACAACATTAAATTGTTTATAAACAGTTATTTATTGTGTTTTTAGGATTGTTTTCTGCCTTGTTCTTGAATGTTTTTCAGGCTTGGAGTCGGTCATCCTGTTGACGGTTGTGTACGTAGCCACTAGTATCTGGATACACAACTGTATGTTCGGAGGTGTGATGAAAGAGTCAGATCGCAAGTTTGTTCAGGCAGCCGGCCATGAAACGGCATACTTCGAATGTGGTGCTGGTGCGCCTCTGCTGTTGCTGCACGGTTCGGGGCCCGGCGTCTCAGGCTGGACCAACTGGGGTGGCGTCATGAATCAGCTGGCGGAAAGGTTCCGAGTAATCGTGCCTGATATCGCCGGATTCGGGTTCACCGAGTTCAAGGACGACACCCACTACGACATCAAGTTCTGGGTTAACCATCTGGTTGAGTTCATGGATGCCCTTGGTGTCGAAAAGGCCTCCCTGGTGGGTAACTCCTTCGGTGGCGCTGTCGGTATTGGCCTGGCCTTGTTCAACCCGGAGCGCCTCGACAAGCTGGTACTGCTGGGTACGCCTGCAGGCACTTTCGTACAGACCAAGGGGCTGGCGGGTGCCTGGTTGTACGAACCGTCAGTCGAGAACATGCGTTCACTGATGGAGCTTTTCCCTTACGACACGTCATTGATCACGGATGAATTGGTGCAGTCTCGCTATGAGGCCAGTGCGCGAGCAGGTGCACAGGATGCCTTGCGCAAATTGATTCCACAGCCGAGTACTGATGGCGAAACCCTGGTGAAGGGCTTCCCGGAAAAAGCCGTCAAAAACATCAAGGCGCCGACTCTGGTTTTGCATGGCCGTGAAGACAATGTAGTGCCAGTGCAGTGTGGCCGTGTGTTGTCCGAGAACATCCCCAACAGTGATCTGTATGTGTTTGGTCAGTGCGGCCACTGGGTGCAGACCGAGCAGAAGCAGAAGTTCCTCAATATTCTGAACAGCTTTATCGGCGGGGGGCAGGCATGAGTCGGGACGTGTTGGAGCGCATTTTGTGGAGCCTGTCCGTGGATCGCTTCTCGAAAGAAAAGTTTCGCGAAGACCCACAGAAGTTTCTTGGTCGTTTCTCGATCGATGAAGAAGGTGTTCGCATGATTCTGGAGTTCGATGTCAAGGGAATGCAGGAAGCAGGCGTCAATCCAATGTTGACACTGGGCTACTGGATTGAAATGTCGCCGGATCGCCAAGTTTCTTCCTATAACCGCAAGCTGGGCTCTGATTCCGCCCACTCCGCATCCATTAAGGGGTAAGCATCATGGCAGAGATTACTGGCGGATTTCTGGTACCGCATGACCCGGTCATGTTTGTGGCCCCTGATGCACCCGAGGCGGAAAAAGCCAAAAAAGTGTGGGATGCCTACGAAGCCTGTGCTGAACGTTTGGCCGAGAGTGGCGCGTCCAGCGTCATTATCGTTGGCAATGACCATTACATGCTGTTTGGCACCACTTGCCTGCCCAAGTACTGCATTGCCACCGGACATGTGGAAGGTCCGTTGGACCAGTTGCCGGGGCTGAAGAAAGAGCAGGTGCAGAACCACGAAGCGCTGGCGCAGCACATCGCGGCTCATGGCAGTGAAATCGGATTCGACTGGGCTGTGGCACGCTCGTTTACCACGGATCACGCGTTCTCCATCCCCTACAAGCTGATTGTGCGTCGTGCCGAGGAAATCAGCGGCCGCAGCATCAGTGCGATTCCGGTTTACCTGGCCAGCGCTGTAGACCCCTTTATTACTAAGGCCAGGGCGTGCCAGTTGGGTGAGCAGATCCGAGGTGCCGTCGAAGCGTTCGATAGTGACGAGCAGGTATTTGTAATCGGCAGCGGCGGTATCAGCCATTGGGTTGGCGTCAAGGAAACCGGCAAGGTCAACGAAGCGTTCGATCATCAGGTTATCGATCTCTGCTGCAATGCTGACATCGACGGACTGGCGGCTTACACCGATGAGCAGGTGCTGGAAAACGGTGGCAACGGCGCTATGGAGATTCGCAATTTTATTTGTGCGATGGCTGCCGCGAACGCTTCGCATGGCGAGCTGATTGAGTATCAGCCGGTACCGGAGTGGGTGACCGGTCTGGGCTTTATTGAATTGAAGAAAGGCTGAACAGCAATGGAAGTTATTGAAAAGGTGTTTTTGTGCAAGGTGTCAGAGCTTGCCGAAAATCAGGTCAAGAAAATCGATAACGCCGAGTTCGGTGACATTGCGGTGTACAACCTGGGTGGTCAGTACTACGCGACTGCAGATCTTTGCACGCACGCCACGGCCTCTCTGGCCGAAGGCGATATTGAAGATGACATGATCACCTGCCCCGTGCACTGGGGACAGTTTCATATACCGACCGGCAAGGCGCAGGGGTTTCCCTGCGAAATCGACCTGAGAACCTATCCGGTCGAGATTGAGGGTGACGAGATATTTGCCTTGATTGAGGCAGATCCGGCGTTAATTGCGAAAGGCTAAGGCTAAAAGGTGTCAGACCATGGGAAATATAATTAAAACACTCGATGTAACGGATTCGCTGACGGGCCTCAAGGACGTATGTGACCTTGAGAATGGGCGCATTGCAGGCAAGATCTTCTACGACCAGGCGATCTACGAGCAGGAGCTGGAAAAGGTATTCGCACGCTGCTGGCTGTTTGTCGCGCACGAATCACAGATTCCGAAAACCGGTGACTACATCACCACCACCATGGGTGAGGATGAAGTGATCGTGATTCGCCAGAAGAGCGGCGGTATCAAGGTATTCCTCAATGCCTGTCCTCACCGTGGCAACAAGGTCTGCTTTGCCGAGTCCGGCAGCACGCGTGGTTTTATTTGTAATTACCATGGCTGGTCCTTCAACGTTGAAGGCAACCTGATTGGACAGCATGAGTCCGGCGTTTACGAAGACAGCAATTTCGACAAGTCCAAGTGGGGTCTGAAGGAAGTCGCTCAAGTCGACTCCTACAAGGGTCTGGTCTTTGCCACCTTCGATCCCGAAGCGCCCACCCTGAAGGAATATCTGGGCCCGATCACCTGGTACATGGATGCCCTGTTCGATAATCAGGAAGACGGTACCGAATTTGTGGGTGGCTGCATTCGTTCTACCTATGAGTGTAACTGGAAAATTGCCGCCGAGAATTTCGTCGGTGACATTCTGCACGCAGGTTGGACACATGACTCCGCTGCCCGAGCAATGCTGGGTGGTTCCGTTGCCAAGGTCAGCGACTTCGAAGAGTCCTATTCCGTCAACTGGAATGGTCACGGATACGAATTTGCGCTGGATACCGTGGGCAACGTGGCGGTACTGGGTGAAAGTGCCCTGAATAAGTACCTGCATACCATCAAGCCGTCCGTGGCCGAGCGGCTGGGTGACTTCCGCTCCAACATGATCGGTTCGGTTTCGTCCTGCACCATTTTCCCGAACTTCTCTTTCCTGCCGGGCCAGAACACCGTGCGTGTATGGCAACCGCGTGGGCCGAACAAGATGGAACTGTTTACCTGGGTCGTGGTGAACAAGAGTGCACCTGAAGAGGTGAAGGAAAAATGGCGCAAGGGCGCGATGATGACCTTTTCCCCGACCGGCGTGTTCGAAATGGATGACGGCGAAAACTGGGAATACTGCACCAAGACCGCCAAGGGGCGTGTCACCGCTCAGCAGGACCTGTTTGTAGGTTTGGGCATGGATACTCTGCTGACCGATACTCCGCTGCCGGCTAACGTTTATGAAGGCCAGCTCAATGAGGCTAACTCCCGTGCTTTCTACCAGTACTGGTATGACATGCTGAATTCCCGCAGCTGGAACGAAGTTCCCAATCGCAACGTTGGCAAGCAGGAGGCTGAATAATGACTGCTCTGTATGATGAACTGCGCCCGGTTTCAGTAGAACAGCATTACCGCGTATCTCACTTTCTGAACTACGAATACCGTTTGCTGGATGACGAGCGCTTTGATGACTGGCTGGGATTGATGCACGAAGAGATCCATTACTGGATGCCGGGCATCGAGAACCGTCGTCGTGAGAATCTGCTGGAGCATGGTTTTTACGCCGCAGACCACATGGCATTTTTTGATGACGGTTTGCGTGACCTTGGGCGCCGTGTTGCACGTTTCAAGCAACCTTCTGCCTGGGCGGAAAATCCGGCAACGCGTAATGTGCATCAGTTGACCAATGTGGAAGTCTATTACGGCGAAAATGATGGTGAGTACGTCGTGCATTCCACCTTTCAGAGCGTGCGCAGCCGCGGTCTGGATGAAGAGTATGTGATCTATGGTCGTCGTCAGGATCTGATCGTGCAGGACGGGGAGAGCTTCAAGATCAAGAAGCGTCTTATCCTGATCCCGAACGCGACGTTGACCTGCAAAAACATCAACACCTTCCTCTGAGGTGCCACATGACAGTACTGGATTCCAAGGTGGCCCTTGTATCAGGGGGTGCCGATGGCATCGGTCGGGCCGTGGTCGAACGTTACCTGGCCGAAGGCGCCCGGGTGGCGGTGTTCGATATCAATGCCGACAAGCTGGATGCGCTCAAGCGTGACTTCCCCAAGGGGCTGATCACGGTACAGGGCGATGTGACCCGGTACGAAGATAACGAACGCGCGGTGGCCGAAACGGTTACCGCCTTTGGCAAGCTCGATATCTTCGTGGGTAATGCGGCGCTGTTCGACTACTTCGTACCGCTGCGCAAAATCGCACCTGAAAAACTCGCCGACAATTTCGATAGCCTGTTTCGCGTCAACGTATTGGGGTATTTGAACGGGGTGCGTGCGGCACAGGAAGAGTTGAGCAAAAGCGGCGGAAATATCATTTTGACCGTGTCCAACTCCGGCTTTTACCCCGGTGGCGGCGGCATTTTGTACGTCACGTCCAAACATGCGGTCGTAGGCATGATTAAACAGCTCGCCTATGAGATGGCACCGAATGTACGCGTTAACGGAGTGTCTCCCGGTGCAACCGATACCGAGATGAAGTCGGTGGACGGCATTTCGGGGCGTGCTCAGCCACTCAATCATATTCAGGGATTCCATGAAAATGCGGCCAATGCCGTGCCGCTCAAGCGGATGGCCTCTCCCTCGGATCATGCCGCGCTTTATGTTGTGCTGGCCTCTAATGAACAGTCCCCGATGACGACCGGCTGTGTCATTCACAGTGACGGCGGTTGGGTTGCACGCTAAGGAGGGTTTATGAACCTGTTTAATGAATTGCGTTTGCCACTGGTGGTAGCGCCAATGTTTTTGGTGTCTTCACCGGATTTGATTATCGCCAGCGCGCGCTCGGGTGTGATTGGAGCCTTGCCGGCGGCCAACGCACGTACAGTGGAAACACTGGATGAGTGGATGGTGCAGATTCACGCGGCCCTGCATGCCAGTCGGCAGCCCTGGCTGCTCAATATGATTGTGCACTCCTCCTACGACCGTTTTGATGCAGAGCTGGATCTGGTGCGTCGTTATCAACCCGCTATCGTATCGACTGCCTTGGGATCACCTGCACGCGTGACCGATGCCGTAAAGGCGTATGGTGGCAAGGTGTTTGCTGATGTGATCACGCCGGCGATGGCGAAAAAGTCGATTGCAGCCGGTGTTGATGGCCTGATTCTGGTGTGCAGTGGAGCGGGTGGCCATACCGGGCAATACAATCCTCTTGCCTTTATAAATGAGGTACGCACTTTCTGGGATGGCCCCTTGGGCGTTGCGGGCTGTATCTCGCGAGGTGCGGATGTGCTGGCAATGCAGGCGGCCGGGGCTGATTTTGTTGTCTCCGGTACACGCTTTATCGCTGCGCAAGAGAGTTTTGCCAATGACGACTATCGCGCGATGCTGGTGGCTTCGGGTCTTGAGGATATTGTTGAGACCAAAGCGGTCAGCGGCGTCAATGCAACCTGGATGAAAGCCAGTCTGGAACAGGCGGGAATTGATCCGGAACAGGCCGGCTCCGGTAAGGCGATCGATTTTTCCGGCAACATTTCGACGGCCAACAAGGCGTGGAAAGATGTCTGGTCGGCAGGGCAAGGGGTCGGAGCGATTCGTGCCGTTGCATCAGCCGGCAAGATTGTGGATGAGTTGCATGAAGAATATGTGATGGCTCTGGAAAACATGAAGCACCTGTCAGAGAGATATCTGTAAATGAGCCAGCAAGAATTTAACGCCGTAGCGCAACGAATTATCAAGGCGCGAGCAGACGCCTGCGCCACAGGGCCGATTTCGTCAGATTATCCTCATTTCGGCATGGATGACGCCTATGCGGTACAGCAATTGGTCAACCGTGACAGGCTGGAGAAAGGAGGGCGAGTAACCGGTTACAAAATCGGTTTGACCTCTGAAGCGGTTCAACGGCAGTTGGGCGTGGACCAACCTGATTATGGTGTTCTCTTCGCCGATATGGAGCGTCGCTCTGGCGAGCGGATTGACTGCTCGCAACTGATCGCGCCCAAGGCGGAAGGCGAAATCGGCTTCATTTTCAAAAATGATCTCGATTGCAGGGATCTGACGTTCACCGAGATGCTGGCAGAAATTGAGTGTTTCATGCCGGTAGTGGAGATTGTCGATTCTGTGGTGCGTGACTGGAAAATCAACATCGTCGATACCGTAGCCGATAACGCATCCTCTGCCCTGTATATGGTCGGTGCCAAGCGATTTGATCCCAATGGCGTGGATTTTACTCGCCTGAGTGTATCCATCGAGTCTGAAGGCCGTGACCCTGTCCGAGGTACTGGAGCTGCGTGCCTGGGGAATCCGTTGAATGCGACCTGGTGGCTGGCGCGCAAGCTGTATGATCTGGGTACTCCGATAAGAAAGGGGCATCTTGTGCTGTCGGGCGCCATGGCACCAATGGTCAACATCACGCCGGGCATGCAGCTAAGGTTCTGCTTTGATCAGCTCGATGAGCTGGTGCTGAAAGCCGGTTAACTGACTGATAAAAATAATATTTCAAAGGTTTTATCATGAGTGCAGATATTTTTTCACAGCTGCCGAATACCCGTGTAGCCGTTGAAGCACGTGAAGGCGGAGCCTTCGTCGTACGTTCTGAAACCGAGCTGAAGCCCTATGATCGCTGTGTGGGTGACTGGCTGGAAAAGTGGGCCGACGAAAGGCCGGGTCAGGTATTCATAGCCGAACGTCATGGCAGTACTTGGGACGAAGTCAGCTATGCCGAATTTCGCAATCGTGTAAGAGCCGTGGCGCAGGGGCTGATCGATCTTGGTTTGCCCAATAGCGACAAGCGACCGTTGGTGATTCTGTCGGGTAACTCGGTTGATCATGCGTTGATCAAAATGGCCGCCATGCATATTGGTATTGCCGTAACTCCCGTGTCGGTCGCGTACTCTTTAATGTCACGTTCGCATGACCGTCTGCAGGCGATTGTCAAAAAGCTTAATCCCTGTGCCATTTTTGTCGATGATGCCGAGCATTTCCAAACTGCTATTGAGGCGTGTTCAGGTGATCACGTGATGATCGCATCGCGCAATATTGAAGATGGCAGCGATATTCACTGCCTGAAAAATATGCTGGAAAACGAGGTGACAGCAGAGGTTGATCGTCGTTTTGCCGCCATTGGTCCCGATACACATGCCAAGTATCTGCTGACATCCGGTTCGACCGGCACGCCGAAAGTAGTGGTCAACACACAGCGCATGATGTGTGCAAACCAGCAGATGATTGCCCAGTACTGGCCGTTTGTTGAACAGAAAGCGCCACGTGTTCTCGACTGGCTGCCCTGGAGTCACATTTTTGGCACCAACCACAATTTCAATCTGGTGCTGCGCAATGGCGGTTCCTTTTACATCGACAGTGGCAAGCCGCTGCCCGGTCTGATCGGTGAAACCATTCGCAATATCCGCCATGTAAAGCCCAATCTGTTCTTTAACGTGCCCAAGGGATACGAAATACTGCTGGAACACATGCGTGATGACGAGGAGCTGTGCAAGACGTTTTTCTCCAGTCTGGACATGCTGTTTTACGCTGCGGCGGCCTTACCGGTACCGGTTTGGGATGAACTTAAAAGCCTCAGTGAAGCCACGGGTAATGATGTGTTTTTTGCTACCGAATGGGGTGGCACGGAAACGGCGCCAGCTATTACCAATGTGCATTGGCGTCTGAGCCAGCCGGGTAACATCGGTGTGCCTTTCCCGGGTGTGGAGATTAAGTTCATGCCCAACGGTTCCAAACTGGAAATGCGTATCAAGGGGCCGATTGTTTTCAATGAATATCTGAATGACCCTGAAAAAACGGCTGAAGCATTCGATGAGGAAGGTTTCTATTGCATCGGTGATGCCGGTCAGCTGCAGGATCCGAATAATGCATCCGCTGGGATCCGATTCGATGGACGGGTATCTGAAGATTTCAAGTTGAGTACAGGTACTTGGGTTTGTGTCGCCAGTATCCGCGCCAATGTACACAAGTTTTTCGGTGATCTTGTAACCGATGTGGTAGTGACAGGACATGACCGTGATTATTTGGGGCTTCTGGTAATTCCAGGACCGCGCATGCGCAAGCTGGCTGAAGATTGCGAAGGCAAGATGATCGGCTCCGAGCTGATGCAGGATCCACATGTGCGTGAAGAGCTGCACACGGCCATGACGCTGATGGCACAGGTTGCCAAAGGCTCGGCACAGAAGGTGTGTCGTTTGGTGGTGTTGGATACGCCGGCCGAGATCGAAAAAGGTGAAATAACCGACAAGGGCAATTTGAACCAGAGAAAGATGCTTGAAACGCGTGCTGCGGATGTCGAGCGCCTGTATGCGGCGAAGCCGGATGAGCTGGTTCTGAGCATTATTTGATTGGGTGAGAATCAATGAGCAAAAAACTCAAAGCGGTCATCATTGGCCCCGGTAACATCGGCACCGATCTGCTGATGAAGATGCAGCGTTCCGAGTGGATCGAACCGGTCTGGATGGTCGGTATCGACCCCGAGTCCGAAGGCCTCAAGCGTGCCGCCGAGATGGGCATCAAAACCTGCGCCACCGGCGTAGACGGTATCCTGCCGCACGTGATTGAAGACGATATCCGTGTCGCCTTCGATGCCACCTCTGCCTATGTCCATGCCGAGAACAGCCGCAAGCTGAACGAGCTGGGCGTGATCATGGTCGACCTGACCCCTGCCGCCATCGGCCCGTTCTGCGTGCCGCCGGTGAACCTGGCGGACCACGCCAAGAACCTGGAGATGAACGTCAACATGGTCACCTGCGGTGGCCAGGCGACCATCCCGATGGTTGCGGCGGTATCCCGCGTGCAGCCGGTTGAATACGGCGAGATCATCGCCACCGTCTCTTCCCGCTCCGTCGGTCCGGGTACCCGCCAGAACATTGACGAGTTCACCCGCACCACCGCCGGTGCCGTTGAGAAGGTCGGCGGTGCCAAAGAGGGCAAGGCGATCATCATCATCAACCCGGCCGAGCCGCCCCTGATGATGCGTGACACCATCCACTGCCTGACCGAGAGCGAGCCGGATCAGGCCGCGATCACCGAATCCGTGCACGCCATGGTGAAAGAGGTGCAGAAATACGTACCGGGTTACACCCTGGTCAACGGCCCGATCTTTGATGGCAACAAGGTGTCCTGCTTCATGCAGGTGGAAGGGCTGGGTGACTTCCTGCCCAAGTACGCCGGCAACCTGGACATCATGACCGCAGCCGGTCTGCGTACCGCCGAGATGTTCGCTGAAGAAGCGGCCAACGGCACCATCACACTGCCGGCACGCGGCTAAGCGGGAGAGATGACAATGAATTTGAACGGTAAAAAAGTCACGCTGCACGATATGAGCCTGCGTGACGGCATGCATGCCAAACGCCACCAGATCAGCCTCGACCAGATGGTCAGCATCGCCTCGGCGATGGATGCCGCAGGCATGCCGCTGATCGAAGTGACCCACGGTGACGGCCTAGGCGGTCGCTCCCTGAACTACGGCTTCCCGGCCCACAGCGACGAGGAATACCTCAGCGCGGTCGTGCCGAAGATGAAAAACGCCAAAATATCCGCGCTGCTGTTGCCGGGGATCGGTACGGTCGACCACCTGAAAATGGCCAAGGACTGCGGCGTCTCCACCATCCGTGTGGCCACCCACTGCACCGAAGCGGACGTATCCGAACAGCACATCGGCATGGCCGCCAAAATGGAAATGGACACCGTTGGCTTCCTGATGATGGCGCACATGGTCAGCCCGGAGAAGATCCTGGAACAGGCCAAACTGATGGTCAGCTACGGCGCCAACTGCATCTACGCCACCGACTCCGCCGGCTACATGCTGCCGGATGACGTCACCGCCCGCATCGGCCTGCTGCGTGCAGAACTGCCGAAAGAGGTCGAAGTCGGCTTCCACGGTCACCACAACATGGGCATGGCGATCGCCAACTCCCTGGCCGCGATCGAAGCCGGTGCCTCACGCATCGACGGCTCCGTAGCGGGTCTGGGTGCCGGTGCTGGTAACACCCCGCTGGAAGTGTTCTGCGCCGTGCTGGATCGCATGGGCGTCGAGACCGGCGTTGACCTGTACAAGATCATGGATGTGGCGGAAGACCTGATCGTACCGATGATGGATCAGCCGATCCGTGTCGATCGCAACGCCCTGACGCTGGGCTATGCCGGTGTGTACTCCTCGTTCCTGCTGTTCGCGGAACGTGCGGAGAAAAAATACGGCATCTCGGCGCGCGACATACTGGTCGAGCTGGGCCGTCGCGGCACCGTAGGCGGACAGGAAGACATGATTGAAGACCTGGCACTGACCATGGCGAAAGAGAAGGGGTTGATCTAATGAGTCATGCCGTTACTGTTGATCCGGTTGGAAAAACCTTCGATGTGCATGCAGGCGACAGTATTCTGGATGCCGGACTGAAGGCTGGTGTTGTGCTCAAGCACAGTTGCCGTGATGGCCAGTGTGGTGAGTGTCGCACGGAGCTGAAGTCAGGACAGGTGGAATACCCGGAAGGGCTGGAACTGAGCGAAACCGACAGGGCTGGTACAACCGTGTTGGCCTGTCAGGCTCGGCCGCTCAGTGATCTGGTGTTGCACTCGCCTGAAGTTACCAGCTTCGAAGGCGTGACGGTGCAGAAAGTGGCTGCTCGTGTGATGGGTAAAGAGCCACTTGCAGACGACGTGGTGAAGCTGACCTGCAAGCTGGCACCGGGAACCGTATTCAATTATGTACCTGGACAGTATGTCGATCTGACGATCAAGAATATCGTCACACGCAGTTATTCAATGGCAACTGCTGAGGCCGTGGATGGTTGTATCGAACTGCATGTGCGGCTGGTGCCGGGAGGTCAGGCGACGCCGATGATCTTTGAAGAGGTTCAGCTCAAGAACGTGGTGACAATCGAGGGGCCGTTCGGCACCTTTTATCTGCGTGACAGTGATGCCCCTGCCATCTTTTTGGCCAGTGGAACCGGTTTTGCACCGATCAAGGCTTTGATGGAACAGTTGATCGCCAGCGGCAGCGGGCGTCGGGTGCATCTGTATTGGGGTGGGCGTGCTGCGCAGGATCTGTACATGGACCACCTCTGCCGTCAATGGCAAGCTGAACTGGACTGGTTTGAGTACACACCTGTACTGTCAGATGATATATCCGGGTGGAGTGGCCGTACGGGATTTGTGCATGCAGCTGTCATTGAGGACTATTCGGATCTGTCTTCACATCAGGTGTATGCCTGCGGCGCACCTGTAGTGATCGACTCAGCTCGACGCGATTTCACAGCTCAATGTGGTCTGCAGGAAAGCAATTTCTTTGCAGATGCCTTCGTATAGCGGTTTTGACTGATCCCATTATCTCGCACCTGAACCAAAGTTGATTATCAAATAGTGAACTTAGTGTTGCATTAATGGTGCGTATGTAGAAAATACAGTACTGTACTGTATGTAAAAAACATAAAAACAAACGGAGCCATAGCGATGTCATTATTGAAAAAATCCACGCTGTTCAAAGCCACCATTGCTGTTACTGGTGCGTTGTTGACCTCCACAGCTTTTGCGGCAGAGGTGACCCTGCGTTACAACCAGTGGTTCCCTTCGCAGCACTGGTCACAGAAAGACGGCCTCTATAAGTACTTTGAAGAGATCGAAAAAGTGACAGAAGGGCGTGTCAAGGTACAGCCATCCGCCAAGCCGTTGGCCCCTCCGACTCGTAACTACCAGGCCGTTGTATCTGGCATTGCTGACCTGGCCTGGGGGCCTCATGGCTATGCGCCGGGTGCTTTCCCGTTGACTGAGATGGTTGAATTTCCGTTCACCAATATTGATGCAGGCGTCAGCTCGGCAGCATATTGGCGTACATATGAAAAGTATTTCAAGGCAGCAGGGATGCATGACAATGTGCATACGCTGGCTGTACATGTGACATCCGGCGGCAATCTACATATGAAGTCGAGCCCGGTTGTTAATCCTGCAGACCTTAGCGGTAAAAAAATTCGTGTCCAGACCAGTGTTGTAGGCGATGCCTTGAGCACGCTTGGTGCGGTGCCCATTTCAGGCTCTTTGTCCGAGCTTCGGGAGTTTCTGTCCAGAGGAATTATTGACGGAACCACACTTTCGGATGAGCTGCTGACTGGGTTCAAAGTAGACAACTACGTTGAGCACATTACACAAATACCGGGTGGCATATTCACAAACAGTACCTTGGTAATTGTGAACAAAGACAAGTGGGACCAGATAAGCCCTGCAGACCAGAAAGCAATTATGGATATTTCCGGAGAGAAACTGGCCGTGCGCATGGGATCTCTTTGGCATGAAAACGATGTTCTGGCACGTGCACAGCTTAAGGAGCGGCTGGGTGAAAATTATAAAGAAGCAGGCGAAGAGCTGAATGCAGCAATCGACAAGGCTTTTGAACCGGTGCGCGCTGACTGGTTCGATAAGGCGGAAGCCAATGGTGTTGATGGTAAGGCAGCTTTTGATTTCTACATGAACGAGATTAAACGTCTGAACTCTAAATGAGGATAAGGGCCATGCTGGTGCATGGCCCTTATACAGGGTTTTTTATGAGTATGTCCTTGTTGAAAGTGTTGGATTACATCTGTTCGAAGATATCAATGTTATCTCTTGTTGTTATGGCCGGGATAACCTTTGCAGATGTATTCGGACGTGTTTTCTTCAATAGTCCCATTGGTTTTGCTTATGAAGTGGTAGGTATATGCCTTGCGGTTTGTTTTTACTCGGGCTTGTATCATGTCCATAAAAAAAGAAAGCATGTCAAGATTGATTTGCTTGAGAAGATATTCAAAGGCAAGACTGGAATATTTCTCGCGTGGTTCAGTTATATCATAGAGGTCGTTTTCTTTTCGGCCCTTGTTTATATGGTTTATATACAGGCTAAAGAGTCCAGGTTGTTTGGGGATGTGTTCATGTTCCTTGGATTGGAAAAGTGGATAATATTGGCGGTTATGGCTGGTTTTGCAATGGTTGCATTGATCAGTCTTTTGGTTGTTTACCCCGATAATAATCAGGAATAACAGGCGAAATTATGGTAATGCTTATAGCTTTTCTTTCACTTCTTTTCCTGTTGCTTATTCGTGTACCCATAGCAATATCGACGGGTGTAGTCGGTGTGCTTGGTCTGGCATATTATCAGGGCTGGTCGCCAGCAATGAGCCAGCTGGGCATGATTGCAACGGAAACGGTACTTTCCTATGAGTTTTCGGTTATTCCGTTATTTATTCTTATGGGTAACATCATCAGTCGCTCAGGCCTGGCTGATGAGTTATACAATGCCACTCATGCGTTGGTAGGTCATCTTAAAGGGGGCCTTGCAATCACGACGATAGGTGCATCAGGTGGTTTCAGTACTTTCTGTGGTTCCAGTTTTGCCACAGCTGCAACCATGACGCGTATTGCATACCCTCAGATGAAAAGATTCGGTTACAGCGATGGCCTTGCAACCGGATCCATTGCTGCGGGCGGGACTCTTGGTATTCTTATACCACCCTCCATTGCGCTGGTGTTCTACGGTATTATTACCGAAACTGATATTGGCAAGCTTTTCGTGGCAGGTGTTATACCTGGTATTCTAGGTGTCATCTTTTACGTTGCAGCCGTACTTTTTGTCGTTCATGTTCTGAAAGATAAATGTTCGGATGCGAGTGAAGCGACACTTAAAGAGAAGCTGTTGGCCATTCGGCAGTTGTGGGCCTTCACTCTATTGATTTTTATCGTATTGGGTGGGATCTACTTTGGGCTTTTCTCTCCGACAGAAGCGGCTGGTGTGGGATCTGTCGGTGCCATACTGATTACGTTGATCAGAGGACGAATGAGTTGGCAGAAAATGCGAGATGCGCTTGAGGATACAGCCGCAACTACAGTTGCGCTTGTGGCTATTCTGATCGGGTCGCTGATATTTGCAAACCTGGTTAATGTGTCCAATCTTCCATTTACTATCGTTCAATGGATGGAAAGTCTGAACCTGGGTCTGATGGGCGTCCTGCTTTTAATCCTGATGATCTATTTTGTTCTTGGAGCTGTTCTTGAATCCATTTCAATGCTGCTGTTAACAGTACCGGTTTTTTATCCCATCGTTGAAGGAATGGGGATGGACCTTATCTGGTTCGGTATCATTGTGGTAATTGCAACAGAAATTAGCTTGATTACTCCCCCGGTAGGGCTGAACGTATTTGTACTCAAGTCAGTAGTGCCTGACGTTGATCTTAAAGTGATATTTAAAGGGGTGTTCCCGTTCCTTATCGCTGATATTTTAAGATTGGCACTTATTATTCTGTTCCCTGCGCTTTCTTTGGTTCTGGTTGAAATGATGTAGCTCCTGCGACGCCAATGGTTTTGGAACCGAGCCACCTCTCAATGAGGTGGCTTTTTTGTAGCAGGTTAGAGGTTTCTGAATTTGCAGTCAGACAGCGGGCAGTTGTCTGCCAGAAAGTGGGCTATGCGCTGAGTCCGTTCCTTGCGGACTTCCTCAGAAGAGAAGGGATCGACCAGAGATGTGGCAATCAGGAAAGAATATACCAGGTGTGCGAGATCATTCGCCTGACTGCTGGTGTGGCCAAGGTCGATAAATAATCCTTCGATGAAGCCGATTCTGTAGCTGTCCACTTCATTCACGGCAGCGCGTGCAATTTCATCGCGCCGGCCCCAAGCCCGAAGAGAGATTTCAATTGATGCGGCTTCCTGGGCTTTATCGCCTTTCAAGGGAAGTGACATCAGCTCCATCAACTGCTCTTTACTGTCCTGGGATTTCTGTTTCAGGCTATCGATGACGGCTTCAGTCGCTTTCAGCCTCCAGGTGTCCAGTATCGCTTGAAGCAGTTCTTTTCTGCTGTCAAAGTGGTAGTAGAAGCTGCCGCGCGTAATTTTCAGCTTCTTGGCAAGATTGTCCACGCGCACCATGTCTATGCCACTAGTGGCAAGCACTTTAGTGGCTGCATTTATCCAGTCGTTGCGTGATAAGCGCTTGGTAGCCATAGTACTGATTGATCCCTAGTCACTGTCCCAAATGATGTGAGTATACAGCTTATAGGCAATATAGTGACTAGGCTGAATCTATTTCAGATAGAATTCATATTAAACAACGGGATATATCAGTCCACGTAAAGTCCATATGTGTATGTTTTGGATCAATTGTTGTCGCAGGGCTGGCTATGAGCCCGCAACTTCTCCCACGCTGCATACTGGCTCAGGAAAATCTCACCACTCAAATCGTGCAGAAAGTGAGTGTCCTTGAGCTTGTCCATAACCGGCCCCTTGACTTCCGACAGGTGGAATTTCACACCGCTATCCATCAAGCGCTGATTAATCGCCTCAAGACTTTCAAGTGCCGAGGCGTCGATCAGGTTGACGGCCGGGCACATCAGTACAAGGTGTCGCAGCTCCGGGTTGCGTGCCACCTGATCATAGATGAGATCTTCCAGATAGCGGGCATTGGCAAAGTAGAGGCTTTCATCCACACGCAGGGTGAGGATGTGCTGCTCGGTTTCGACCTGGTGTCGGTCGATATTACGGAAATGCTCTGTACCGGGTACTCGACCCACAATGGCACTGTGTGGTTTGCTGGTGCGATACAGGTAAAGCAGCACAGACAGGCCGACACCGGCGATGATGCCCAGCTCAACGCCATGTACCAGGGTCAGCACAATGGTGGCGAGCATGGCAGCGAAATCACTGCGTGAGTAGGCCCAGGTTCGTTTGAGTGCCCCCAGGTCAACCAATGACAGGACTGCTACGATGATGGTGGCCGCCAGCGTTGCCTTGGGCAGGAAAAAAATCAGGGGTGTCAGGACCAGTGTAGCCATTGCGATGCCGACTGCCGTGAAGGCACCCGCGGCGGGTGTTTCGGCACCGGCATCAAAGTTGACTACTGAACGTGAGAAGCCGCCGGTTACAGGGAAGCCACCGGACGCTGCAGCGGCAATGTTGGATGCGCCAAGCCCCACCAGCTCCTGATCCGGGTCGATTCGCTGGCGTCGTTTGGCTGCCAGCGTTTGTGCGACTGAAACAGATTCGACAAAGCCGACAATGCTGATTAAAAGGGCGGATACAAACAGCTGCTGCCAGAGTTCCAGATCAAAGGAGGGCAGGGTCAGCCCCGGCAGCCCTGAAGGCACCTGTCCGACAACCTTCACGCCCTGTGCCTGCAGGTCCAGTCCCCAGACAGCCAGTGTAGTGACAACAACAGCCAGCACAGGCCCCGCCTTGGCGATAATGTCGGCAAGGCGGGGTCCCAGCCCCACTTTCACCAGCAGAGGTTTGAGTTGCTTGCGTACCCAGAACAGAAAGGCGGTGGCGCTCACCCCGATGACCAGTGTTGGCAGGTTGATATGCGCCAGCTGACCCGCCAGCGCCATCAGGATATCAAGCAGATTGTGACCGCCGGCATCGACACCCAGTATGTGTTTGAGCTGGCTGGCTGCGATGATCAGGCCGGAGGCGGTGATAAAGCCCGAGATGACCGGGTGGCTGAGAAAATTGGCCAGAATGCCGAGACGAAACAGCCCCATCAGGATCAGGATGACACCGGACAGAAACGCCAGTGCGATGGCCGCCGTCAGATATTCAGCAGTACCGGCCAGTGCCAAATTGCCCACCGCAGCGGCGGTCATAAGTGAAACCACCGCCACAGGCCCCACCGCCAGGGTGCGGCTGGTACCAAAAATGGCATACGCCACCAGCGGAAGGATGCTGGCATACAGGCCCACTTCAGGCGGCAGCCCGGCCAGCAGGGCGTAGGCCAGCGACTGAGGGATCAGCATGATCGTGACGATCACGGCAGCCACCAGGTCGCTGGTCAGGGTTTCACGGTTGTAGACCTTGAGCCACTGTAAAATGGGCAAGTAGCGTTGCAACATCAATCAGGCTTCCTGAGTCAGGGGGCTGTGCATGGGTTATTTTCGATCACCGAAATCACAGGCCTGAGTGGCCTCGTGATCGGCGGGTCGGTGATTGAGAATTTCGGGTCCAGCCATCCACTCATGCCCTTTGAGCATGGCATTCCAGTAGACCCAGGGAAGCATTTTTTCCTTCAGCAGCCAGGCAAAGCGGCTGGGTTCCTTGCCGTCGACCAGCCAGAGCGGAAAGCTCGGCTGCAGCTTGCCACCATAGCCGAATTCGGCCAGTACGATCTTGCCGCGCTCCACTGTCAGAGGGCAGGAGCCGTAACCGTCGTAGATGGCTCGTGGCGCCTCCCCCTTCAGTGCCAGCAGAATGTTCTCGGCCACGACCGGTGCCTGCTTGCGCACGGCAGCGGCGGTTTTGGCGTTGGGGGTGTTTCCGGCATCACCTAGTCCAAAGATATCGCCGAAGCGGCTGTGCTGGAGCGTTTCCGGATTGAGTTCAATCCAGCCGGCAGCATCCGCCAGTGGGCTCTCGCTGATCAGTTTCGGTGAGCGTTGAGGCGGGCACACATGCAGCATGTCGAACGGTTTTTCAACTTCACGGCCGTTGCCTTCAGCATCAGTGACCTTGAACAGGGCCGTTCTGGCCTGTCCGTCCACTTGAATCAGGTTGTTCTGATAATTCAGGTTGATGCCGTACTTTTCCACATATTTCATCAGGGCGGGTACGTAATCGGCCACCCCGAACAGGGCAGCGCCAGCCGTGCAGAACTCTACCTCAATATCCTTCAGCACACCTTGGCGCATCCAATGGTCACAGGACAGATACATCGCCTTCTGCGGTGCGCCTGCACACTTGATCGGCATCGGCGGCTGGGTAAAAAGGGCGCGCCCCTTGCGTGTGCTTTGTACCAGCTCCCAGGTGTAGGGGGCGAGGTCAAACAGGTAATTGGAGGTGACACCGTTGCGGCCCAGACTTTCACGCAATCCTGGAATTGCATCCCAGTCCAGTGTCAGGCCGGGGGCGACCACCAAAATGCGATAACCGATCTGTTCGCCGTCTTCCAGCAGAACCTGCTGCTGTTCGGGGCGAAAACCGGACGCGGCGGCATGGTACCACTTGACGCTGTCGGGCATGACCTTGCCCATCTGGCGTACGGTTTCGCGGCGTTCAAACACACCGCCGCCAACCAGTGTCCAGCCCGGCTGATAGTAGTGTTCGGAACGCGGCTCGATGATGGCAATATCCAGATCCGGCTGGCGCTGCAGTAGGCTGCCGGCGACCGATTGGCCGGCAGCACCGCCGCCAACAATCAGTACATCGTGACGCTTGCGGCTGGCCGTATCCATGGCCTCAGCATGGCTGTGGCTACCAGCCAGCGCCTTGATGCGATCACGCTGTGCAGTCAGGTCATATCCGGCTGCTGCCGTGGTCTTGAGAATGGCGTCCACATCCAGACGCGGGGCTTCTGCCAGTGCCCACAGGGTTGTGCAGCGGGTACCGGTACGACAGAAGGCCAGTACGGGTCCACGCAGGCTGTTCATCAACTCATGAAACGCAGCTACATCCGTGTCGGTTATCTGGCCTGAAACCACAGGCTGATAGCGCCATTCCAGCCCATGCCGCTCGGCAGCGGCGCGAATGTCGTCGGTATCTGGCTGATCATGACTTTCCTGATCAGGCCGGTTACAGATGATCGCCTTGAATCCCATGGAGGCGGCAAGCCCCACATCGGCGGCCGTCAATTGGGGGCTGACACTTAGAAAAGGCGTAAGCTGATGAACTTCCATAAAACTCTCCCGCGGTACTGTTGTTATTATCGGTTTAGTTGGGACGTTTAAATTCAGAACAGGTCGATCGGTACCTTGAGGTAAACCTGACCGTTGCTTTCTGCCGGCGGCATCTTGCCGGCACGCATGTTCACCTGGACGGATGGCAGAATCAGGCGTGGCATATCCAGGGTAGCGTCGCGCTCGGTACGCATGCGTACAAAGTCAGCCTCGTTGATGCCTTCGTGCACATGGATGTTATGCGCGCGCTCTTCGGCCACAGTCGTTTCGTAGGCGTATTCATCGCGGCCCGGAGCCTTGTAGTCGTGACACATGAACAGACGCGTTTCGTCCGGCAGGGTAAATACCTTTTGAATCGACTGGAACAGGATATGGGCATCGCCACCCGGGAAGTCACAGCGGGCGGTGCCGTAGTCCGGCATGAACAGGGTGTCACCAACAAAGGCGGCATCGCCAAAGACGTAGGTCATGCAGGCCGGCGTGTGGCCGGGGGTATGCATCGCCTTGCCTTCGAGTGTACCGATGCGGATGCTGTCGCCATCGTTGAACAGCGCATCAAACTGGCTGCCGTCACGGGCAAATTCGGTTCCGGCATTGAACGCCTTGCCAAAGGTGTCCTGCACGGTGGTGATGTGTGCACCGATCCCCAGTTTTGCACCGGTTTTTTCCTGCAGAAACGGTGCTGCTGACAGGTGGTCGGCATGAACATGAGTTTCAAGAATCCACTCCACCGTCAGGCCCTGTTCGGCAATGAAGGTCAGAATGGCTTCGGCTGAACGGGTATCGGTTTTGCCGGCGGCATAGTCGAAGTCCAGTACGGAGTCGACGATGGCGCAGCTGGAAGAATCCGGGTCCTGAATCACATAGCTGTAGGTGAAGGTCGGTTCATCAAAAAAGGCTGTAACGATCGGTTGCATAATAAACCCCGCGTATATTCTTAATAGTTATATTCTTATAATCTATTAATAGATACTAATCCTCATTGCACACTCTGCCAACCCCCTTGGGACTATGGGGGTGATTGAGTTGCCAAATCGGATCAATGCAAGGCCATGAAGCGGCCGGATGTGGAATGATACCGGCCGGGTGAGTCCGGCCGGTGATGGGAGGGATTATTCCTGTTTTGGGCCGACCCAGACCTGCTGAATATTCACGAATTCAAGGATACCGTGGGGCCCCAGCTCTCGTCCGAGTCCTGAACGCTTGATTCCGCCACTGGGCAGGCGAGGGTCGGTCTTCACCAATCCGTTGACTACGACCTGGCCTGCCTCAATCTCACGGGCCATCGCTTCACCTCGGCTCTGTTCGGTCCAGATTGAGCTGGCCAGGCCGTATTCACTGTCATTTGCCAGTGCCAGCGCATGCTCTGCATTATCAGCCTTGAGTACCACTGCGACTGGGCCAAAGGTTTCTTCCCGGCAGGCGGTCATGTCATTTGTTACATCCACCAGCAGGGTCACAGGGTAGAAAAAGCCCGGGCCTTCGGGTACCTGGCCGCCCAGCAGGCAGCGAGCCCCGGCGGCAATGGTATCGTCTACCTGACGCGCCAGTTCGTCGCGCAGATTCTCTCGTGCAATGGGGCCTATGTCGGTCTCGGGATCGGCCGGATCGCCCTGATTGAGTTTCTCCAGCCGGGCCTTGAGCAGCTCCACAAACCGGTCATGAACCGAGGCTTCGACAATAATCCGCTTGGCCGCTATGCAGGACTGGCCTGCGTTGATGATGCGGGAAAAACCGATCAGGTCGGCAGCCTGCTCCAGGTCAGCATCCGCCAGCACGATTGCCGGGTCAGAGCCACCCAGCTCCAACACGGCAGGCTTGATTTCGGAAGCCGCCATGGCGGCCACTTTGCTGCCCCCGGCACTGGAGCCGGTGAAGGAAACCGCACGGACTGCAGGGTGACGAATGGCGGCTTCGACATCAGGGGTTTCCAGTGGCAGATTTTGCATGATTCCCTTCGGGGCCCCCGCCCGGACGAATAGATCAGTAATCGCTTCGGCGCAGGCGGGAACGTGCGGATCGTGCTTGAGCAGGCAGGTGTTACCCGCCATCAGTGCCGGGGCACAAAATCGAAACGCCAACCAGAAAGGGGCGTTCCAGGGCAGAATACCCAACACTGGTCCGAGCGGCAGGTGCTGCACGTAACTGTGACTGGCGTCCGAAGCCAGGCTCACAGGTTTGAGGTAGGTTTCTGCATGTCCTGCGTAATGTTCGGCACACCAAGCTGCCTTGAGCACTTCACCGCGGGCCTCCTTCATTGGTTTGCCCATTTCGTCTGTCATGTGGCGGGCCAGTTCAACTTCTTCGGCACGCAACAGTGCAGCAACACGGTGCAATATGTCGGCTCGCTCGGTAAAACTGCGTTGGCGCCAGTCGGCAAAGGCACGGTTGGCGCCATCTATACGTACATTCATGCTGTCGCGATCCAGTGCGGGATATTCATGCAGCAGCTGACCGCTGGTCGGATTGATCACTCTGAGCATGTGGCTCTCCTTAGTGTTTCTTGCCGGATTTGTGTTTCGGGTGATGCTTTCTATCTTTGCCGCTGGAGGGCTTTTCCGGTGGGGCAGGAGTATTGCCGGCTGCTGTTATGACGGGCTCCCCGGTCTTGGAGGCCAGTGTGATTCCCTGGTCGGGTTTGAGGACAAAATCCTGTGGCATATCTTCGAAAAATGACCCGCAGCCGTCATCCGTGATATAGAAAGTATCCGAGATGCCGCATGTCTTGTCGCCATCCACGCCCCACATCCAGGGGATTACGTGAAAGGTCATGCCAGGCTCCAGTACCGAACTGTCGCCACCCTTTAGACTCATGATGTAGCCTTCGTCCCAGCTGGGTGGAAAGGCGATGCCAATGGAATAACCGGAGCGGGTGATCAGGCGGGCTCCCACGTCGTTCTCGGTGATGATCGAACGCACAATGTGGTCGGCATCGGATACCGTCAGCCCGGGTCGCAGCTCGGCCCTGATATGCTTGAGCGCGCACTTCATGGTTTCCTGTGCCTTGTACATGGAGTCACTCAGCTCGCCGCAGACTACCGTGCGCATCAAGGCGGTGTGGTAGCGGCGGTAGCAGCCGCCCACTTCAAGAAATACATGCTCGCCCGGTTGTACCTCGCGCCCTTCCCAAGTGGCATGGCCGATCATGGTGCGTGGACCGGAGGTGACGTAAGGCATCACGGCGGGAAAGTCGCCGCCGGCGCGGAACATGCCGGCGCTGATGGCGGCGCCAATCTCGTTTTCGGTTACACCGGCCTGGCAGGCTTCAATCCCGGCCTCCATGCCGGCACGGGCGGCGCGGGCCGATATGCGCATCACATCCAGCTCATGGGCGGACTTGCATTTGCGGCCCTCTTCCACGATGCCGAAACAGTCCATCAGCCGGCCATCCTTGAAGGCGGTACGAAAGTAGTCCTGATGATAGGCCGGAAAAAAGTAGCTGTTGCGTTCATAGCCCAGCACTTTTTTTGACAGGCCAAACTCGCGCAGTGACTCAATCAGCATCTGGATCGCATCCCCGGTGTCGGAGTAGGGCCGTGTCTTTTCCACCCAGGTGCGGGCATGGACGTTGGACTCTTCCATCATCCGGGTGATCATGAACGGCTCGTCCTCAAGCGGTACCACCAGCGCCTGAAAGTAGGAGTAGCCAGTGGTCTGGTAGTCCGTCAGATACATCAGATTTTCCGGGTCCGAGATGATCACCGCATCGAGCAGGCGCTTTGCCATCCGTTGGCGCAGTTGATCGATGCGGCGTTCGTACTCCTCGAACGGAAATGTCATATCGTCACGTTTGCGCATCAGGCAGCCTCCATGATCTTGATCACTGCTGCTTCCAGCCGGTCAAGACCGGTTTCCAGATCCTCATCGGGGATGGTCAGTGGCGGGATCAGCTTGATGACCCGGCCGCCGATGCCGCAGGGGCCGACCAACAGGCCAGTGTCGAAACACTCACGGGCGATGGTTTTGGCCAATGCGCCATCGACCACATCCAGTGCCTGAATCATGCCGCGCCCGCGCACGGCAAAACCGGCGTCGGGAAAGCGTGATGCCAATGACTGCAGGCGTTCGTGAATCATCTTGCCGCGCTCGCGCGTCAGCTGCATCAGTCGGTCATCCTCGAAGTAGCGCAGGGCTTCGCGCCCGGCGACAAAGGAAAATCCCTGGCCACGGAAGGTGCCGGTATGTTCGCCAGGTTGCCAGTGGGCATCGTGTTCAGGCTTGACGAGGTTCATCGCCAGTGGCGTGCCGAAACCACCGATCCCCTTGGCCAGACAGATGATGTCCGGCTCCAGCCCGGTGTTGTCAAAGCTGAAATAGCTGCCGGTACGACCGCAGCCCACCTGAATGTCGTCCACGATCAGCAGGGCGCCGGTGTCCCGTGCCAGCTGTTGCAGCTCCAGCAGCCACTCGGTAGAGGCAATATTGACCCCGCCTTCTGCCTGAATGGTTTCAATGATAAACGCGGCGGGCTGCTCAAAGCCGCTGGAGCTGTTCTCCAGTGCCTCACGCAGCGTATTCAGACACCCCATGCCGCAACCGGACGTGGTCTCGAACGGTGCATGGGTGACGTGGTTCAGGGGTATCCCCGCAGCCTTGCGAAACACCTGATTGGCAGTACAGGCCAGCGAGCCCAGTGTCATGCCGTGAAAACCCTGGGTGAAGGCGATCACTTCGGTGCGGCCGGTGACGCGGCGTGCCAGTTTGAGTGCGGCCTCCACCGCGTTGGTGCCGGTGGGGCCCATGAACTGCAGCTTGTAGTTCATCTGGCGTGGCTCAAGAATGGTGTCCACAAAGGCGCTGATGAATTCGCGCTTGACCGTGGTGCTCATGTCGAGACTGTGTGCGATACCGTCTGAGCGGATGAACTCAATCAACGCTTCTTTCATGTGCGGGTTGTTATGGCCGAAGTTCAGTACACCGGCACCGGCAAAAAAGTCGATATAACTCCGCCCCTGCTCATCCACCTGACGGGCATTGGATGCGCTTGCAAACACGGTTGGGTAGGCACGGCAGTAGCCACGGATTTCGGATTCCCATTTTTCAAACAGATCCATGTTGATCTCCTTGTGTAGCCAATTGTGAAATGGAGCCAGGCAAGGCAGGAGCCTCGCCAGAATTGGGACTGTTGTGTGTTTGCCGGTGAATCACCGGGTGGATGTACAGCTGAGATATTCGATATCGGGTTTGCGGAAAACGCACAGGCTTGCGCAGCCCTGTACCTTCACCCTAGGAGAGAAAGTGCAGCGCAGCAAGTAAAGCAGCGTTTTTTATGTACAGGACGTACGGTATGCCGCGGGCGCATGGACGCGCAGGAGCGGCATCAGTAAATAAATCAGTCAGTTTTTTCCGGCAAAGGCGCTCCTGTCAGACGGGCAAAAACCTCCACCACTTTAGGCAGCAGGTCGTCATTGAATTGGTAGTGCGGGCTATGGCACGGGGCCTGATAGCTGTCATCCCGTGCCATGCCGATCAGGGCGAAGGCGCCGGGAATCTCGTTCAGGTAATAGCTGAAATCCTCCGAGGCCATGATCGGCAGCGGCAGGCTCTGCATCTGCCACTCTTCACCCAAGGCGGCTGCAAGTGCTTGACGATACTCGGCGGCGGGCTCGGCGTGATTGATGGTGGCCTCATAGCGCTTCACGGTTTCAACCTGAGCCGTGACGCCGTAACTGCGCGCCGTGTCCTGCGTGATTTGCTCGATCAGCTCGTTCACCAGTGGGCGCAGTTCGGGCTGGGCCAGACGGATGCTGCCCTGAATACGGGCGGTCTCGGGTGTAACGGTGGGTGCGCTGGGGGCTTCAATGGAGGCAACACTGACCACCGTGGCCGACTGGGGTGGCAGGCGTCGGCTCACGATCTGCTGCAGGTTAAGGGTCACGGCCGCCGCCGCCAGCACAGGGTCACGGCAGATTTCGGGCTGGCTGGCATGGCCGCCCTTGCCGGTCAGGGTGATGTGAAAAGTGCCGTTGCCGGACATCACCGGCCCATCGGGACAGACCGCCTGACCCCAAGGGATGGCGGGCCAGTTATGCCAGCCGTAAATACGGTCAATGCCGTCCAGCGCCTCTTCCTCAATCATTTTGCGGGCGCCATGCCCCCCTTCTTCGGCGGGCTGAAACAGCAGAGTAACGGGGCCCGGCAGGCGGTCTTCATGCGCTTTAAGCCAAGCGGCGGTGGCCCAGAGGGCTGCGGTATGACCATCGTGGCCGCAAGCGTGCATGCAACCGGGGGATTCCGAACGATAGGGCAGATCAGTCAGCTCTTCTATGGGCAGGGCATCGATGTCACCGCGCAGGCCGATATGGTCTCCCTTGGCATCGGCGGCCAGGGTGGCCAAGGTGCCGTACTCGGCACAGCTGCGCCAGGCAATGCCCAGCAGGTCCAGCTGCTCACGAATCAATCGGCTGGTGTTTTCCTCCTGCCAGGTCAGCTCGGGCTGGCGATGCAACTGATGTCGCAACCGCACCGCCTGTTGCATGATCTCCTGCCATGAATGGGGCATGTCACCTCCGGGTCAGACGTTTGACGGTAATTCGATAACGTCAGTCTGGCAGACAGATGCCCACACCCCCAAATCGATGTCTAATCTGCCCAGCCTGAACCGATGGCTCGGAAAGGCAGTTTCAACTCCAGTTTGGGTACCTTTTGCGCAATCCAGGCCGGAAAGGTATTGCTGTTGGGACCGGGGAAGACCCGGTATTCATGTTTCCAGGGGTAGTCTTGTGCGGTGCTCTCGATCTGTGCGATCAATTCATCCACGCCTTCACCGCGACGATCCAGAATCAACTCAGGCTCGGCGCCGAACCAGTGGCGGTCAGGTGTATCCTGTTCGATGCGCAGCACCGGCAGGCCGCGCCGCTCTCGCCAGCCGACCACTTCATACACGGTGTATTGGTCTGCATTACGTGGCTTGAGTGCAATCCAGGTATGGACCGCAAAAATGCCCCGCCAGCCCCAGGCATCGGCGGCATAGACCTGAATCACCGGCTCGGGTGTTGTCTGCGGGTCTGGTGCAATTCCTGCGCTGGCACGGCTGGCACTGCGCCAGTCGTTGTTGTTGGCACAGGCGGCAAGCAGTGGCAGCAATAGGATGATCAACAGATGTTTCAGCTGCATCATGTGTTTGTCCTCCATAGTGTGATTACGCGCCTGCCGTGTAATTGGATTTTGGATAGCCGAGCTCAGTGGCGGCCATAACGATCATCCAGCCGTTCGATATCGGCTTCATCCAGTACGCTGCCTGACTGGACCTCGAGAATCAGAAGGGGTTCCGTTTCCGTATTGGCCAGCCGGTGCAGCTGTCCTTGCGCAATGGCGATGGACTGGTTGGCACGCAATGCAATCTGCTCATCATCCCGCGTGATGCTGGCACGGCCACTGAGCACAACCCAATGCTCCGACCTGTGGCGATGACGCTGTAATGACAGCGCAGAACCGGGGCTGACACTGATCAATTTGACCCTGAAGCCGGGGCCGTCAATCAGGTGTTCATAAAATCCCCAGGGGCGATGCACCCGCGGGTGGTTGATCAGCTCGGGGTGCTGATGTTGTTCCAGAGCCGTGATCAACTGTTTCATCTCCTCGGCGTAGGCCTTGTCGGCCAACAGCAGGGCGTCCGGTGTGTCGACTACCAGCAGGTTGTTCAGCCCCAATGCCGCAATCAGGCGATCCCCTCCCATGAACAGGGTATTACGGCAATGCAACCGGGTGATGTTGCCTTGCGCACGGCAACCATCGGTGGCGGGCGGCAGCTGTTGCTCAATGGCCGCCCAGCTGCCCAGATCCTGCCAGCGTGCCTTCAGTGCCGTGAGGTGACAGATGGCGGCATGCTCCAGCAGAGCGTGATCGATGGAGATGGCGGGGCAGTCGCGAAAAGGTTGGTCGCCCACACGGATAAAGTCCAGATCGGTACTGCGTTGTTGCCATGCGTTGCGACAGGCCAATACCAGTTCAGGCTGCAGGGGCTCCAGCGCATTCACCAGCGTATCCGCACGGGCCAGCAGCAGGCCCGAGTTCCACAGGGCGCCCTGCTTGATCAGAGCAGCCGCCCGATCGGCGCTCGGCTTTTCAACAAAACGGCGTACCGGCCCCGGCTGTGTTCGGTCTGGCAAAATATAGCCGTAACCTGTGGCAGGGTGGTCCGGCGGTATCCCGAACAGGCAGATCTGGCCGGACTCGGCAGCGGATTGAGCGGTGTTGATCGCCTGTTTGAGCGCCGCAACGGGGTCGATCAATTGATCAGCCGGCAGGGCCAGCAGCAATTGCTCAGGTTGACCGCGATCGATCGCATCCAGAGCCGCCAGCACCAAGCTGGCCGCTGTGTTACGGCCCTCGGGCTCCAGCACGATGCGGCCACTCAGCCCGGTTTCCTGCAACTGTTGCGCCAGCAGGAAACGGTGCTCTTCACGGCCGATCAGCAGCGCCGGCATTGGGCTGATATGGGCGGCACGCTGCAGGCACTGCTGCAACAGGCTCTCTTCAGCGCCAAGGTTGAGAAACTGTTTGGGATGGTGCTGGCGCGACAGGGGCCAAAGACGGCTGCCACTGCCACCGGCCAGAATTACAGGCTGCATTGTGGTTCTCGGGCTGGCTAAAAGCGCTAGTGTATCGCAAACCTCTGCTGCATGGCGTGGTGCATGGAGTGCGAGAGAAACCGGCCCGGCTTTGCTAACATGTTGAAAACCCATACGGACGAGACCTGCCATGCCTGTTGAAACTCTGCTTCCGGCGATCCTTTCCTCATTGGCTGCTGCGCTGCTGATCTGGGCGCTGGTGAGTTGGCGTAGCTCGCTTCAGCTGCAGCGTGAGCGCCAGCTCGTAGCTCAGCTGCAACTCCAGCTGGAACAGCTGCAGGACGAAAGCGACATGCTGCGTGATCAGACCCAGTTGCAGCAGCAGGAGCAGCTAAAGTTGCAGGTGGAACTGAGCCGGCTGCAGGCACAGCACGATGAGCGTCAGCAGGCCGAGCAACAGTACGCCCAGTGGTGGCAGGAGGAGAAAAGCCGTTATCAGGCCCTGCAGCAGCAGTTGCAGCAACTGCAGTCCGAACACAGTGCATTGACCACCCGGCGTGAAGAGCAGGAGCGCCATTTCCGCCAGCAGTTGCAGCAGCTGGAATCAAGCCGTGAACAACTGAAAAAGGAATTTGAACAGCTGGCCAGTGAGATTCTGGAGCGCAAGGGTAAGGCGTTTACCGAGATGAGCCAGCAGAGCCTTAACCACCTGCTGAGCCCGATTCAAAGCGAGATGAAAGGCTTTCGTGAAAAGGTGGAGCATATTCACCTGCACGAGACCGAACAGCGCATCCAGTTAAGAACTGAATTGCAGAACCTGCAGCAACTCAACCGTGCCATTACCGAACAGGCCGAAAAGCTCACCACCGCCCTGCAGGGGCAGAAAAAGGTACAGGGCAACTGGGGTGAGTTGATGCTGGAAAACGTGCTGGATAATGCGGGCCTCAGGGCGGGCATCGACTACCGGCGCGAGGTGAGCTTCAACGGTGAAGACGGACGCCAGCGCCCGGATGCGATCGTCTATCTGCCCGGTGACAAGCACCTGATCATCGACGCCAAAACCTCGCTGGCGGCCTATACCCGTTATGTGAATGCCGATGCTGAGCTGGAGCGCAAGCAGGCGCTGCGCGAGCACGCCCGCGCCGTGGCTGATCGTATCAAGGAGCTGGCCGAGCGCCGCTATGACCGCCTGCCGGGGCTGAATTCACCCGAGATCGTCATCATGTTCATCCCGGTGGAGTCGGCCTATGTAGAGGCACTCAAGGCCGATGAAACCCTCTACCAGCGGGCGCTGGAGCAGAATGTGCTGGTGGCGACGCCGACCACGCTGCTGACCAGCCTCAATATTGTGCGTCAGTTGTGGCGCTTTGAGGATCAGAGCAAGCACACTGCCGAGCTGGCTGATCGGGCGGAACGGTTCTACAACAAGCTGAACAGCTTTCTCACCAGCATGCAGGATGTGGGCAAAAAACTGGATGGTGCCCGTATCAGTTATGAACGCGCCTTTGCTCAGCTCTACTCGGGACGAGGCAACCTGATCAAGCAGGCGGCGGAGTTCAAGGAGTTGGGCGTATCGGTACAGAAAGAGTTGCCAACCGATCTGGTGGACAAGGCGCGGCTGGAGCTGGACACCGGCAGCTGATAGCCCAAATGTTTGCCTGTCCCCATTTTTGGGTGACAGGCTCATAAAGCCAATCCTCTAGTCTTCACACAGTCAACAAACGCAAAAGACAGGCTAAAGTCATAGTAGCCCTGCTAATAAGCATAAGAGGATTGTGTGATGCAATACCATCTCAACGGTTTCAAACCCGGCAACTATCAGATTCCTGATGCAGCGCGTGAGCCGGTTGCTCCGCCTCCCATTGTGGACCTGCCGAAGGAAGTGGATGTCCTGATTGTTGGCTGTGGCCCTGCAGGGTTGGCGCTGGCGCGTCAGCTATCCGAATTCCCTGATATCAAGACCTGCATCGTTGAACAGAAATCCGGTCCCATGCTGTTTGGACAGGCCGATGGCATTTCCTGTCGCACCATGGAGATCATGGAAGCCTTCAACAGCAGTGAAATGCTGGTGAAGGAGTGTTACCAGCTGCGCCAGAACGCTTTTTGGGAACCTGATGTCGATCATCCTGAAAACATCAAGCGTACGCACAAGGTGCCGGATGCTCGCCTCGGGTTGTCCGAGTTTGTCCATGGTGTTGTCAACCAGGCCCGTTTGCACGAGCTGCTGCTGGAGGGCATGGAACAATCGGTTACCCATCTGGTGCCGCACTACAGCCGTCGCCTGCTTGAACTGCAGGTGGATGAAAGTCTCACCCAGGATCTGACTGCTTACCCGATTACGGCGACGTTTGAGCGTGTCGATGCCGAGCAGTCGTCCAGGGTTGAAACCATCAAGGCACGCTATGTGGTCGGTACTGATGGTGCCCGCAGTGCCGTGCGCCAAAACCTGGGTATCGAGCTGCAGGGTGACTCTGCCAACAAGGCCTGGGGCGTGATGGACGTGCTGCCGGTCACCGATTTTCCTGATATTCGCGTCAAAACCTTTATCCAGTCCAGGGAAAACGGTGCGGTGATGATCGTTCCTCGCGAAGGGGGATATCTGGTTCGACTCTACGTAGAGCTGGGACTTCTGGAGAAGAATCAAAGGGCATCGCAGCTTGAATTGACGGCTGAGGACCTCGTCGCCAAGGCGCAACTGATCCTGCATCCGTACAAGCTGGATGTTAAGGAAGTGGGCTGGTGGTCAATCTACGAAGTGGGACAGCGTGTTGCCGAGCGATTCGATAACACCCCGGTAGGCAATCCGGCTGGTCTGATTCCCCGCGCCTTTGTCGCCGGTGATGCCTGTCATACGCATAGTCCCAAGGGCGGGTGGGGGCTGAATACGTCACTGCCGGATACCTTCAATCTGGGCTGGAAGCTGGCGGCGGTACTGCAGGGCAAATCCGATCCGAAACTGCTGCAGACCTATGTCACAGAACGCCGCAAAGTGGCGCAGATGCTGATCAATGCCGACCGGGAAATGTCAGCCCTGGTGGCCACGCGTCCGAGTGCAGACAAGGCAGAGGGGCAGGCCAGGAAGACCAGCACGGCCGATATTGAGAAGTTCATCGCCAGACAGAACGGCTTTATCGCCGGGACATCGATTGGCTACGATGAGTCATATCTGTGTACCGGTCACGAACATCAGGGACTGGCGACCGGCTTTCCTATCGGCCAGCGTTTCCATTCAGCCGAAGCGGTTCGCGTGGCCGATGGCTGCCCGGTTCATCTTGGGCATCTGAACAAAGCGGACGGTCGTTGGCGCGTATTCGTGTTCGGCAACAGGCAGGATCCGCGAGATACCGCTTCAGAGACCGGCAAGTTGGTACGGTTTCTCGAAAACGCAGAGTCATCGCCGGTCAAGAAATATACGCCTGCCGGAGCGGACATTGATTCGGTGATTGATGTCTATGCCGTGTTCCAGCAGCAGGATCTGGCTATAGAGGCGCTGCCGCACTACCTTTGGCCTGCCAAGGGCAAATATGGGCTGAGGGACTATGAGAAGGTGTTCCAGACCGACGCCAGCCACGATATTTTCGAGCAGCGCGGTATCGATCGCGACAGCGGCTGCATGGTTGTGGTTCGACCGGATCAGCATATCGCCACTATCCTGCCACTTAACGCTCATGCGGAATTGAGTGCATTCTTTGATGAATTCATGATCGCATAAGGCTTGGCTGCGGCCCCGTAAGCGCACAAGGGATGAGGAATCATCCTGGCGTTTACGGGGTTTTTTGCCGTGTCAGGCGTGTAACATCACCACGCCGCTATGAATCCAGCGCTTCCTGCACCCGCTTTGCCCGGCGCCGGTTGAGCAGGTCCTTGGCGCTGACCAGGAAGATACCGGTCAGCACCAGCAGGCCGCCGATGATGAACTGCACACTCAGGGTTTCGCCCAGAATCAGCACGCCGAACAGCACGCCGATCAGCGGTGTAATGAAGGTGAAAGTGGCCATGCGTGAGGCCAGGTAGCGGCGCAGCAGCCAGAACCAGGTCAGGTAGCTGGCAAAGGCGATCACCACGGCCTGAAAAGCCATGTTGATGCTGGTTTCGGTGGTCCAGTTCATCTCGCCGCGGCCCAGCGCAAACGCCATGCCGATCAGCAGAATCGAAGCGGCAGCCATCTGGTAGAACAATGTCTTGACCGCAGGCGCTTCAGACAGTTTGGAGCGGCGAATGGCGACGGTGGTAAAGCCCCAGACCGCACCCGCAAGCAGGGCATAGAAATCGCCCAGCAGCGTGGTTTGCTGGCCGGTGCTGGCTGGCCCCAGAAATGCAATGCAGACCCCCAGAAAGGCAAGGCCGATACCGCTCCACTGGATGCGGCTCAGGCGCTCGTCGGCGTGAACAAAGTGCATTCCCAGCGCGGTAAAGATGGGGGAGGTGTAGAGAAACACCACCATGTGTGACGCGCTGGTATATTCAAGGCCCAGCCCCACAAACAGGAACTCGACGGCAAACATGGTACCTACGAGGATACCCGCCTTGACGGTACCATCGGCGAAGACGTTACGGCCTTCGCTGCGCAACATCAGCAGGAACAGAACACTGGCTGCAAATGCGGAGCGCAGGCCGATCTGCAGGGTCGGTACGATATCGTCCGCCGCCAGCTTGAGCGCGACCTGCTGAAAGCCCCAGATGGTACACAGCATCAACATGATGCTGATGGCAAAAAAGTCGAGGTGATTGCGCTGGGCCGACATGTGAACGCTCCTGATATCAAACGGAATGTAACACAGCTTACACTCTCTGCCGGGTGAATTCACCCTGCTGACATGCCCGAAAAGCGGCACCGATTTTCGGTTCAAAAATCCAGCAAAAAATGCTTTGCGCCGCTGCAGAAGCGGATTATTATCCGCGACTTTCAACTCACCGGTTCACCATAAATGAAATGCGTATCCTTTGATGCGTTCCGAACCCTTCACCTGCCTGATGTCCACTACATCAAACCCGAGCACCTGTTCCGCGAGCGCGAACGGGTTGAAGCGGCAGACTGGGTGCTGTTTCCCGAATACTGGCAGGTCAATGCGCTGGTGTTTGGTCTCAACAAGAAGATCTTCCCCAGCCTCTCTACCTATTTGATCGGCCATGACAAGGTTGAGATGACCCGTGCCTTCCAGATGGTGGCCGCCGGCAATATTCCCTGGACGTTGATTGAGCCCAATGACCCGCAGACTGCCGAGCGGGTGTGGGATCAGATGCCGTTGCCCTTTGTTGCCAAGATTCCGAAAAGCAGCATGGGACAGGGGGTGTTTCTGATCGAGAACCGGGCCGACTGGAATGCCTATCTGGCGAAGACACCGGTGATCTACGTGCAGGAGCAACTGCCGATTGATCGTGACCTGCGCATCATTGTGGTGGGCGGCAAGCTGGTGGCCGGTTTCTGGCGCTGCCAGGGTCATGATGGCTTTCACAACAACCTGTCACAGGGCGGTACCGTTGATATCGAAACGCCACTGCCACAGGCAGCGGTGGATCTGGTGTTGCGCGTGGCACAGCAACTGGAGATCGACCATGCCGGGTTTGATGTGGCGATGGTGGATGGCTACCCCTACCTGCTGGAGTTCAACCGCCTGTTCGGCAATACCGGACTGCAGGGGCTGAGCCAACGGGTATCGGCGGCAATTGAGCATTACCTGCGTGAACGGTCCGAGCGGGATGATGACCCGATCGACCCGACTCCGCCACTGCCGGTTGCGGTTTGAGACTGTGCTGATGTGGCTTCAAGTTGCTGAGCCAGCCAAGCGGTCAGCCGTGTGATCCCAGCCGCAGCGGCTACCGACAGGTCTGACTGGGCGGGGGTGCTGGCGCCCGGTGGGATGCAGAAGCCGATCAGACGGTACTGTTGCGGCAGTTGGCCCAGTGCGCGGGCCAGTGCCAGAGTCTGCGCCAGGCCAAAGCCGTGACTCGACAGATCGTTTGAGTGGTCCAGTTGCCCAAGGCTCAGCTCCATCCAGTGGCCGCAGGGGTGATTTGAGGTCTGCACCGCATCGATCAGCACCGTATTCGTATCCCTGTTGAGCCAGTCCAGCAGGGCGGGACCCGGTCGGTCGAGTTTCAGCAGAGAGACATCGGCTGGCAGTGTCCACTGCTCAAGCTGTTCAATCACTGCCCAGCCGGCGCGGTCATCCCCGAAAGGGGAGCCGATGCCGATCACCTGCCATCCACTCACGATCGGATTACGTCCAGCTTGAGAAAATGCGTGGCGCAGGAGATGCAGGGATCATAATTACGAATCACCTGTTCGGCCCTCAGCCTCAGTGCTTCTTCGTCCCGGTTCAGCCCGAATGCGATCAGTGAGCGGTGCAGGTCTGCTTCAATGCGGGCCTGATTCTGGCTGGTGGGCGGCACGATGCGGGCCGCCTTTATCAGTTGGTCGTGGCCGACTTCATAACGGTGCCAGAGCAGGCCGCGCGGTGCTTCGCTCATGCCGAAGCAAACACCGGCACTCAGTTTCGGCTGCGGGCCGGTGTCGGTCGGGTATTGGTAAGCCTGCAAAATGTCGATCGCCTCGTGAATCACCAGCTCGATCTCCAGTGCACGGGCGATCAGGCTGTGGAACATGTTGTTGCTGGGCAGCTGAAGGCCGGTTGCAGCCAGACTTTGTTGTACTCGTGGCGGCAGCTGTTGGTGATTGAGATTCAACCGAGCCAATGGACCGGTGAGATAGGGCTCGCCGTTCAGATCAGACCAGAGAGCGGTGGAGTCCGGCTTGTGGTGTTCGTGGAAGTGCTGCTCAAACTCCTCAACCCCAAGACCGAGCCCGGTACTGGTGATCAACCGACCGCACTCAATGGCATAACGGTCCGGGTGGGTCAGGGCGATGCTGATAAAGTCCTGCGGGTCATCCGGCAATTCCAGCCCTGCGCAGAACGCGGTCAGGTCGCGGGCCAGAGGCTGAGCCTGTCGCAGCTTGTCCAGCAGTGGCTCGATCTGCTCCGGCTCCGGAGCGCGGTGGAAGCCACCGATTCGGGCGCCAACGGGGTGCACCGAACGGCCCCCCAGCAACCGGATCAGCTCATTGCCCAGCGCCTGCAGTTGCATGCCGCGCCGAACGGTCTCCGGGTGTTGCTCGGCCATGGCGATGGCGGAGTCGAAGCCCAGAAAGTCGGGCAGGGCCAACAGGTGAATATGCAGGGCGTGATTTTGCAGCCATTCGCCACAGTAGAAAAGCCGGCGCAGTTTTTGCACCCAGTGGGGCAGGGGCTCTGTGGCAAGTGACTCAAGCGCATTCAGGGCACTGACCTGATAGGCGATGGGGCAGATGCCGCAGATGCGGGCCACAATATCCACGACTTCATGGGCATCGCGCCCTTCCAGAAACTTCTCGAAATAGCGTGGCGGCTCAAAGATCGACAGGCCCAGTTCAACCAGTTGGCCATCAACGACTTCAAGCCGCAGCGAGCCTTCACCTTCGACCCGCGTCAGGGCGGGTACATCGATGCGGATACGGCGTTCAGTCATCATCAGCCTCCTGCCCCGAGTGCCAGAAAACCCGGCCCGTTTGCAAAAATGCGGGGGCCTGGGAGTTGATCAGCAGAAAACGGCGGGCAATGGCGTCCGGCATCAGTCCGAGACCTGCAAACCGGCGCGCCAGTGTGTCGGTCTGTGCCGTTTCGGAAGGGCCGTAGCAGCCGTAACAGTCGCGGCCAAAGCGCGGGCAGAGCGCCCCGCAGCCGGTGCGCGTCACCGGGCCCATACAGGGTTTGCCCTCGGTAACCATCACGCACACGGCCTGTTGGCGTTTGCACTCCAGACAGACCCGGTCACGATCATCCACCGGTGCGACGCCAAACAGCAGCGAGCGCACGGCTGCCACTATCTGCGTACTGCTGACCGGGCAACCCCACAACTCCAGGTCCACGTCTACCACGGAGGCGATCGGCTTCACATCCTGCAGGGTCTGTATGAACTCGGGTCGGGCGTAGATCGCATCACGCCATTCATCATGTCGACCGTCCAAATTGCGCAGGGCCTGCAGACCACCGCTGGTGGCGCAGGCACCGATGCTGACCAGATATCGACTGTTGGTGCGCACCTGTTTGATGCGCTCCAGCTCATCCGGCGTGGACAGGCTGCCCTCAACGAAGGCGATATCCACCTGAGCATCGGCCTCACTCATACCGGCTTCCAGAAAGTGCAGAATATCCACCTGCTCACTCAACTGAAGCAGCGACTCGCCCAGATTCAGAAACGCGAGCTGGCAGCCATCGCAGGAGCTGAACTTGTGCACGGCAACTCTGGGTCTACTCACATCTATATCCCCTTCAGGCCAAGCCGGTCACGGATGTGCGGATAATTGAACACCGGGCCATCGCGGCAGATGAAGTCGGCGCCGAACTGGCAGTGGCCGCAGTGGCCGGTGGCGCACTGCATATTGCGCTCAAGGCTGAGCCAGATCGCATCCTCGGCCACGCCCTGAGTGATCAGCTGTTCGGCACTGGCGCGCATCATCGGCTCAGGGCCACAGCAGTAGACGCGGGTCTGTGCGGGTTGCAGTGACAGGCGCTGGATCAGTTCGGTGACTCTGCCGCTGAACCAGGGCCAGTCGGGTGCGGCGCTGTCCGCGGCCAGCTGTACCTCGGTATCGGGCTGGCGCGCCCAGGCCTCGTACTGGGTTCGCCAGATGAGATCGTCAGAGTGGCGTACCCCCTGAATGATATGAACCCGGCCGAAAGCGGCACGGTTGGAAAACAGATGCTCGATCACCGAAACCGCCGGGGCGCAGCCCAGTCCGCCGGTGATCACACACACATCCTTTGCCTGTGCCTCGGTCAGCGGCCAGCCATGCCCAAAGGGGCCGCGAACGCCGATTCGGTCGCCGGGCTTGAGTGCCGACAGTGCCCGTGTGACACGGCCCACCGCGCGAATGGTGTGTTCAAGCAGGGGGGTACCGGAGGTATCCGTTGTCAGTGCCTTGAATGAGATTGGGACTTCACCGACACCGAACACACCCAGCATGTTGAACTGGCCGGGCTGAATGGTCAGCAGCGACGGATCCGACTGATCGTCGGGGCGCAGTTGCAGGGTGAAAATATCGGCGGTTTCCTGCACTCGATTGACGATTTTGGCACTGGCGGGGAGCTGCTGATGGCGCATCATTTCACCTCTTCGCCCAGCTCGCTGAGTACCTGCAGCGGGTCGATCCCCACCGGGCACCAGCTGATGCAGCGACCACAGCCGGTACAGCCGCTGCGGCCATACTGCTCCACCCAGCTGCCGAACTTGTGCGTCAACCACTGTTTATAGCGGCTGCGGGTATCCGGTCGGACATGCAGGCCGTGAATGTAGCTGTGGCCTTCGCTGAAACAGGAGTCCCACTGGCGCTGGTGCTCCGATTGCTGGCCATCCAGCGTCGGGGCTTCCGCCTCGCTGTGACAGAAACAACTGGGGCAAACGGAGGTACAGTTGCCACAGCTGAGGCAGGCATCGGCGACCTTGTCCCAGGCTGGATGTTCACCCTGCTGGATTAATGCGGCAGGATCAAAGTCAGGCAGGGCGCGTTGCTGCTGTCGCGCCCGCTGCGCCTGATCGGTGGCCTCCTGTCGCAGAGCGGCATCGGACGCAACCAGTGGCAGCGCCCGCATGATGCCTTCTCCGCGCGCGCTGTTGGCCCTCACCTGATAGCCTTCGGCCAGCTCGGTCAGGGCCAGATCAAATCCGGCCTGCGCTTCGGGTCCATCACCGGTGCTGGCACAAAAGCAGGTGTCGGCCGGGTGCGAGCAGTCCACCGCAATCAGCAGCAGGCTGTCGCGGCGCTGACGGTAGAAGGGGTCTTCAATCCGTTCCAGAAAATGGCGGTCCTGCAGCGCCAGTGCGGCCAGATCACAGCCACGTACGCCGATCACCGCCGTGGCACGGGTCACGACCGGGGTTTCATGAAAGCGCAGGCTGCCATCGGGCTGCAGTTCTGAGCGCCAGAGTGTCTCCCGCGGGGTAAAGGTCAGCGGCTTGAGTGCCTGCGGGCCGTTGGCCCAGCTGAAACAGCGCGGCGAGTTGCCCTGCTGCAATCGATACTGGCCCGGTGTCTGTTGTTGGGTAATACCATGCGGCAGCTGATCAACATGCTGTGTTGGGCGATACAGAATGGCGCCGTCGCGCACCTGTGGCGCAAGGATTTCAAAGCCCTGCTGCAACAGGTGATCAAACAGGGATTGAAGTCGATGACGGGGGAGAAAATCTGCCGGTTCCATGCTGTCGCCGCTGTCAGATACACCCGTTCAACGTTAGGCACAAAGGGCGATGATTACAAGCGGCAGAGGCTGCCGGATTGATTTCCGGCAGCGCTTTGTGTCAGACCAGCTGGGCTTTCGATGGTGCCACAGGCGGCGCCTGGTCGAAGAAGCCTTCGGTGTGGATCATCTCGGCCTGAGCGCCCTGAGCCTTGACTGCATCGATGCAGGCATCGACAAACTCCGGGCTGCCGGCGATGTAGATCGCATGTTTCGACAGGTCTGAATAAAGATCCTTGATGATGTCAGGAATGCGACCATGCTGCATCCCTTCTTTCTGTTCCCGGGTCAGGGTCGGGATGAACTTGAAACGGCGATGACGTGCGTTCCACAGCTCCATCAGACCACGACAATAGATCTCGTCTTCAGTGCGGGCCGAGAACATCAGATGCACCGGCTGCTTGAAGCCACGGCGCAGGGCTGCATCTGCCAGGCTCAGGATCGGCGCAAGGCCAGTACCGGCGGCCAGGCAGAGCACGGGGCCATCAGTGCTGGGGTCGCCAATAAAGGTGCCATAGGGGCCAGAGACGTTGACCATGCTGCCGGGTTTGACCTCATCGTGAACCCAGTTGCTGGTCTTGCCATCCGGCACGCGTGTGATCTGCAGCACGATCTCGCCATCGGGACGCGGCGCGTTGGCGATGGAATAGGAACGTGGTGTGACCGTCTTCTGGGTATCGGTCAGGCTGACATACTGGCCCGGCCAGAAACGGATCGGCTCGCCAATCGGACGCAGGCGGACTTCGGCAATGCGCGGGGTGCGCTCGATGCGGTCCACCACCACACAGCGGACGTTTTCACGCGGCGGGAACAGTTTTGGCTTGGCATCATCCGTACCCCAGTCGATCTCAAGGGTATCGCTGAGCGGCTTGCACATGCACATCAGGCCATAGCCCTCGGCGCGCTCTTCCTGAGACAGAGCCATATCCAGCACCATGCCCTGGTCGAACTCACCGTTGAGTACTTTCACCTTGCACTCGCCACAGGCACCGGCACGGCAGTTGTTGGGCAGGGCATAACCGGCATTTTCCAGGGTTTCCAGCACGGTCTCGCCGGTTTTGGCTTCAACCTCTTTGCCGGACGGGGACAAACGGATCGTAGTCATACTCACCTCCGGGCCCTGAGTGGTTCAGACAGCCCTGTAACAGCAGAAATTGGTAACGGAAAACAGCCGACCCGAGCGGGTCGGGGCGGCTGTAAAAGCAAGCATCGGGCAGGCAGGATCAGAAGATCGGAATGATATCCGCTGAATCCAGGTCAGCCTGAGTGACTTCCTCACCAGTGATGTCCACTTCAGGGATCGCCGGGAACGGGGTGTCATACTTGTCCAGAACCGCTTTCAGGTTGAGCATGGCGTTGCGCCAGTTCTCGCGCTTGTCTTCATAGGTCGGGATGCCGAAGCCAGCTTCACGTGCAATGGCTTCCGCCTCACGCTGAGTGTCGATGAAGTCTTCCGGCAGATCCCAGAACTCGGCCGGCGGCTCGAACAGCACGGCAGACAGGAACAGGTAGCCGGCGCGGATCTGCTTGGTGATGATCGACTTCTCTTCCTGCGAGAGCTTCGGATAGTCGCGCTCCATCAGTGACAGACAGATCGCCATGTGGCGGCCTTCGTCACGGCCGATGTTCTTGAACGCTTCAGTGAACACCAGCTCTTCACAGCTCTGTGACATCTGCTTAAAGATGGTGGCGGCCGCGATTTCGCCCATCAGGAAGGAGCTGAACAGTACCGCCAGATTGTATTTGGGTACGGCTTTCTTGTAACCGTTCCAGTAACGGCCACCGTTGTAGTACAACCAGCGCGCGTTTTTCTGCAGACGGCGACCCAGTTCAGTCTTGGGCTCGTACTCCAGCGGGCTCGGGGATTCGAGCATTTTGGTGATCACCATGCCACACATCTGCTCATGGTTCTGCTCGTCACGGGTAACGGAGAAGAAGCAGCGACGGATGGCATCTTCTTCGTGGTCTTCGTAGGTCTTGATGAAGGCTTCTGCAAACACGGGCGGAGCAGAGGCATCAAATACAGAGAGCAGGGTCCACCAGTAGGCGATCGCTTCACGTTCTTCCCAGGTGTAGCTGGAGGCGTCAAAGGTGTCCCAGGGCAGGTCTTTCGGGTTCCAGGCTTCGCGCAGAGAGGCATCCCAGATCTCTTCTACTTTGGAAGACTTGGTTTCCCAGCGCAGCGGATAGATATTCGGCTGCGGTGTTTCCGGCGGAAATTCCATGGTGTTAGCGAGTTTATCATGCATGGATCTTACCTCTGTATCGGGTTTCTTGTTGTTTGAATACCCACGCAATTTAGCACTCGTGATACATAAATCAAATATTAAAAAATACGTTATGTATCATATTAGAAAGCATCTATTTCAATTTTTATTAATATATAACTATTTGAAAATTATGTATTTTTTATAATTAATAATAACCATTACCAGTTGCGTGGATGGTTTTTTGGGTCATAACTGGATACTTAATGATCTAAAACATGTTTTTGTTTTGACTCATATCAATGTTTGCGGTTGCCGGCAGAGTGGAAGAGCGAGGGAAAAGGAAAGCCATGCCCTGATGAAGCAGGGCATGGAAGGCTGTATGGGGTCAACGGGCCAGAATTCGGTGCCCATTACCTGACAGAATCAGCGCACCGCTGGCGTCGATTTCAAGCTGTTCAGAGGCTTCCAGTGCATTCAGAAAACGACGCTCCTGCTGCATCAGTGCTTCTGGGCAGGCCATCATGGTGGTGGCGGCCTGGTTGATCTCAAGCTGGCGGCCATTCAGGCGGTAGCCTGCAAAAAAGCGGTTGCAGCTGGCTGAGCCACTGACCCTTCCATCAGCATCGAAACTGAGGCTGGCGCGTGAACTGTCGATAATGCCCTGGCCATCAATGTCCTCAACGATCCACTCCTTGCTGGTCAGCAATGGCTCGCACTGGGGCAGCTGGGCACCTTGATAGCTCACGCTGATATCGCCGGCTTTTTCGTGCACCCAGGTTGATTCGTCGGCCTTGTAGAGTGCACCCGAGCCGGACGGTGCCTGTTGCAGCTGAACGCTGCGCCCGGATTCGTCTGTCATGGCGGCGGCGCTTGCCGGACCAATGCTTACCTGCCACGGGCCGCAACTGTAATGTTCTATCTGCTGAATAGGGTCCTGAGGCTGTGTTGCGCAACCGCTGACAATAGCGGCCACAGCCAGAGCGGCAAGCGTCCTGTTCATGGTGTTGTCCTTCATTTGTGTGGGGGAGTTGTTGTGTCAATGTAGCAGAGCAATGACCGCAGAGCAGCGCAAGGGTTCAGGCAGATGGCACTTGCGTCATGGTAGGCCATAGTCTGCCAAGTCCCGCGATCAGGTGAGCGTGATCCTGAATACGCACAATGGCGGTGATTTCCTTGCTGTCCTGCAGTGTCACTGTCTGGGGCTGGTCCAGTGGTTCCTGCAGTGAGTTGGTGATGACCGCCAGCATCGGCTGGTTCAGGCTTGGGCCGCGTCCGGTGACCAGTGCAATTTCGCCACTTTTCAGCTGCACGAGAGTGCCGGGGGCAAATAATCCCATCACTTCGATGAACAGGCGTGCCAGCGACTCGTCGATGGTCTTGCCGCGCTGTTGGAATATCTCGCGCAGGGCATCGCGAGGCAGTACCTGTTCGCGGTAGGCACGGGGTTGAATCATGGCTGAGTAGCAATCGGTAATGGCCAGCAACCGAGCGTCATCATTGATCTGATCAGCCGTCAGCCCGGTGGGGTAGCCACTGCCATCGAGCCGCTCGTGGTGATGCAGCACCGGCAGCAGCCAGCGTTCTTCGGTCACGCCACGCTCCTGCAGCAGCTCATATGAACGCTGCGGGTGCTGATCAATGATCTGGCGTTGCTGTTCGGTCAAAGGTGTATTCTGCTCGAACAGCTGTTGCTGCACTTCGTACATGCCAAGATCATGGGTCAGCGCGGCAGCGACCAGCGGAAAGCGCTCCAGTGGTCCCTTGCCCATGCGGCAGCTGGCGACCTCACACATCAGTGCCATATGCAGTGGATGCACAAGCCCGTGTGGTGCGTCCACGATGAGCTGAACGGTGCCCAGCATGGCGTCAGCGGCTTCTTCGCAGGTACCCTGAATATCGAAAACCAGCTGCATGATCTTGCGAATGAACGCACTGCCGGCACCCTGTTCGCGGCGCAGATTGAATGCGGCTTCCAGCCGCTCCAGCAACGCATGAATAATGACAAAGCTGCTGACCCTGTCCGGGCTGGCAGGCTTTTGCTTCACTGTATTGGCATAGATGGCGGGGTTGGGGGAAACGAAGTAGTGTGCCTTGACGCCGAGCAGCCGCTCAATCTGTTTTTCGCTGCGGATCAGAGAGCCTTCGGTCAGCAACAGGGTTCCTTGCGGACTGTAAACAGACCAGGGCAGGCGCGTGCCAACTCGCAGCTCCAGTCCGGTAAGATTGCGTTTGAATTTCTCGCGCTCCATGCTGATCCTTGGCTCTCTTTCAATAAAGTGTCTTTAACTTAAGACGATGGTATTGAGTCTGGGTGTCGAGTGTCTACCGATCCCGTTCCAAAGGGTATGATACAGGTTAATGAAAAAGGTCTCTTGCAAGTAATGTGATGGCAGCACCTCGTAATTCCAGTCGTACTTTCTATCGGCGTGGCCCGGAGCACCGCTTTGGTGAAATCATCAATTTTGCCGACATCCGCAAGCGCTATGATTTTCGTTCCATCGAGATCGGTCGCTGGGTGACGCGAGACGAGAACGAGCAGGCAGCGACCCATTTCTATGATGCCTTGGGTGATCTGATGGAGATCCTGAACGGGCCGGAGCAGCTGATCTCCCTGCGCGGTACGCTGGCTTTTCAATACGGCATCGGTGGTCGCCCCGGCGTGGCGGCGCACTATACTCCGGCAACCCGCTGCTTTTCACTGGCCAAGAATGCAGGGCCCGGCAGCATTGGCCATGAGTGGTATCACGCACTGGATCATTATCTCGCCGACAAGTGTTTCAGCGATGCGCCAAAAGGCGTGTTTGCTTCCAAGGCCTGGCTGCATGATGCTACGCCGGTGCCGCATCCGTTGAATGACCGCCTGTTTGCCTGCTTCAAGGCGATCATGCTGGACCCGAGTGGTGAAGGCCCCAGCGAGCTGTGCCGTGCATCCATGGCGATGGACAAGCAGTTGAACAGTCTGTACTACAGCCTGCCGGAAGAGATGTGCGCCCGCGCCTTCGAAACGTTTGTGCAGGATCAGCCGATCTGCAACCACTTTCTGGTCAAGGGGACCCGTTCTTCAAAAGAAGCTCGCCTGGGGCTGTTTCCGCAAGGTGAGCAGCGGCAAAGAGTTCATCAAGCCTTTCGGGACTATTTCGATCTGCTGGGGGCGGGGCTCAAGCGCCTTTGTCATCATGTGTAAAACACGGCCAGCCAAACGGTGACCTGTATGGGGTCAGTCCAGCTTACTCTGTGGCGGGTGTGAGCAGGGATATTCAGATAGTCGCCCGGTTTCAGGCTGACGACGTCACCGTTGGCAAAGGTTAGTTCTCCAGCCCCCTGCAGAACGATCACCCACTCATGCTCATGTTGATCATACCAGCCGGTTTCAGGTGAGGTCTGTCCCTTGGACAGAATGCGCTCAATGCGAATGGTTCCCGTGCTCAGCAGATTGGAAAAGACCTCCTCAGGCAGCTGGCTGGGGATGTTGTTGTATATGTTCGGCACGCTACAGTCCTGGCTTAGAAACATAAGATGGGTGGCAAGAAGCCCACAACGTGACAATACGGCTTCCACATGACCGAGTGAACCAAATCCGGCAGCTGTCGTATCGGTATAAACACCAACACACTGACAACATACCCATGAACAAAACAGCCTACCTGCTTGGCTTGTCCGGTTTGATTCCCTTTGTCGGGTTAACAGCACTGATGTATGAGCCTTGGGCAGTTACGTACTTCCTGCCATACAGCTCGGTAATCCTGTCGTTTCTGGGCGGGATTCACTGGGGAGTGGCACTGCAAGACGAAAAGTGGAGCAACAGCTGGCGGCTCTGTCTGTGCATGCTGCCCAGTTTGCTGGGGTGGGTAGCTCTGCTGTTGCCAGTTGCGTTCGCGTTTGCGCTGCTTTTTGTAGCCTACGCGCTCTGGTGGGCGTACGACTACAGTCAGGTGAAAAACGGCGATTATCGGCGGCTAAGGCGCTGTCTCAGTGTTGTGGTTCTGGTGTGCCATGGCAGCTGGATGTTTTTCGTGATTTTTTGACCACTGATCCCGCTATCCCGCTCAAGCAGCAGTTCGCACCAGTCAATGACTGGACTCAGTTGGCAGCGGCACGGCTCAGGCGGTCCCATATATCCGCCCAGGCGGGATCATGGGGGGGGGCTTCAACCCACAGCTGGCTTACACCGTCACAATCGGCTTCGTACAGAGCGGCATACAGTGCCTGCCGATAGCCTTGGTGATCGGCCGGCATCACTTTCAGATGATGGCAAGGCAGGGATCTCAGGGCGGGTGAGTACACCAGTGCGCCTGAGTGGGCATCTGCAGATGCAGCCAGAGCCGTTATTTCATCGGCTGTGCAAAGGGTGATGCGGGCATTGGGCTGATAGTGAATTTTCTTGTTACCGGAGACGGCGTGCTCATGGCTACGCGGCGTGTGGACCGGGACCTGCAGATAGCGCTGGAGCATGTCAGCCGAGATGGGGCCGCTGCGCAGAATGTCTGCGCTGTGTTCACCCACGCGCAGAATGGTTGATTCCGTACCGATGCCACAGGGGCCGCCATCGAGTACGGCGGCAATCATGCCATCCATGCTGGCCAGTACCTGTTCGGCACTGGTAGGGCTGAGCTTCTGATACGGGTTGGCCGACGGAGCAGCGACCGCAATATCGAAGCGTTGCAGCAATGACAGCAGCACTGGGTGATCGGGCATACGCACTCCGATCGTCGGCAGGCCGCCGGTAATGACGTCCGAGACATCCGGGTGGCGATCAAAAATCAGGGTCAATGGGCCAGGCCAGAACGCTGCTGTCAGAGGAGCGACCCAGTCCGGGATGGTTTTAACCCAGCGCGGTAACTGATCCGGTGAGGCAATGTGCGTAATCAGCGGATGGTTGGTCGGGCGCCGTTTGGCGGCAAAAATCTTTGCCACCGCCTCAGGGTTTGAGGCATCGGCAGCAAGCCCGTATACCGTCTCTGTCGGCACGGCGACCAGCTCGCCAGCCAGCAGCAGTTCGCCGGCGCGTTGCAGGTGGACGGGGTTTTGAGCGCTGAGTCTTTCTGTCTTCATGGATCACACCAGTAACTAACTGGCAATTATTGTAACACTGGACAGGCAACGATCACTCATTTCATCCCGCTTCATGGTGTGTCAAAAGATAATCGCCCAAAGTTGTTGCTGCAATCAGGAGACATGGGCATCGAGAAATGCCTCAAGTGTTTCAAAAAGATAAATGGCGTAATCGCAGGCTTGTGTACGCTCCTGTCTGGATTGTGGTGAACGCTCTGCGAATTGGATGAACAGCGTCCACAGCTGTTCGATATTGTGACCGTAGCCGCTGAAAAAGCGCCCGCCATTGGCGTCGTTGATACCCAGGTTATGCATCAGATGCCGGCTGATGACGCGACCGCCCAGGGTTGATCCCTCCAGCGGGTACATCATTCCCACCAGCTCGGATCTGTTCCTTGGCATGGCAAGGTCAACCGTGAAAGGGCAGCAGCCATCCACGCCGGGTGTGAGTCCGAAGTGAGCAAGATCCTGTGTCAGCCATTCAGCCTTGTAGCGGTCGCTGTAGTTGAAGTCGGCCATGCCACTGGCAAGGCAGTTGCGGATATGGGTTTCCGCTGTCTGATAAAAGCTCCAGTAGGCCTGCAGAATGAGGGTATAGGTCTCAATATCGAGCGTGGGCCGGGTCATCTGACTCAAAAGAGAGTGGTGATTCAGACGCACATGAGCCGCGTGTGTTGCCTGTCGCAGCTGCTGGTGAAAGGTTAGGGACTGTGTTGCCTGTAACATTGTGAAACCCTGCCCTTTGCATTCTCTTGAATATTGGTAAAGGATACCGCTGTCGCAATTTGATGTCATGAAGGTTGTGCGGTCAAATAGAGTATTCCGATTGCCGGTTGTGACGTGAGCCAATACCCGATATCAACGTCCGGTCATAGTAGTGCTACCTTTTTTCAAAACGGGCGTTTGTCACACAGGGTCGGATCCAGCATAGTGCGTTGTAGCGTATGGGTCCGACATACCAAAACAGGAGGTCGAAATGAACATACTGATGGTGCTTACTTCACACGACAAGATGGGTGACACAGGGCACAAGACAGGGTTCTGGCTGGAAGAGTTCGCCGCGCCCTACTACGTGTTTCGCGATGCCGGAGCAGATATCACACTGGCATCCCCCAAGGGTGGTCAGCCCCCGGTCGACCCGAACAGCACAGTGCCCGATGCGCAGACGGCTGCAACCGAGCGCTTTAATCAGGACAGCAAAGCGAAACAGGCGCTGGCCAATACCATCCCCCTGTCACAGGTGAGTGCCGGAGACTTTGACGCCATCTTTTACCCGGGTGGTCACGGCCCGTTGTGGGATCTGGCTGAAGATTCGGACTCCATCAACCTGATCATGGCGTTCGCTGAGCAGAAGAAACCGATCGGCGCGGTATGTCATGCACCGGCCGTATTGCGACACGTGACCGGAACTGATGGTGCGCCCTTGGTAAAGGGCAAAACGGTGACCGGTTTCAGCAATTCAGAAGAAGCGGCGGTTCAGTTGACGGATATCGTGCCGTTTCTGGTTGAGGATATGCTCAAGGGCAATGGCGGTCGTTATGAGCGTGCTAACGACTGGGAGTGCCATGTAGTGGTGGACGGTCTGCTGGTGACGGGGCAAAATCCGGCGTCTTCGGATGCATCGGCTGCTGCACTTTTGAAACTGCTTGCGAGCGCCTGATTTGAACTGTTCCGCCTCAGATAATATGGAGATTTACCGATGACAGACAAGGTCGACTGGCGAGGCAAATACAGAGCGCTGGCGCTTGAGGTGGAACAACACGAGCAGCAACACGCTCAGGCGGCTGAATGTCTTCGCAATCTGGCCATTCAGCTAGACCTTGCGGTGCATGGCCAATCGGCCACGCTTGACCAGCTGCTGGCGTCGCTGGTGGCCGAATTGCAGGCAGGCAAGCTGGATGCAGTGCCAGACCTGCTGCGCAAAACTGAAAAGCATGTGCGCCTGCTGGATGAAACCCGGGCGCAACAGGCCCGGCAACTGATTAAACGCATCGATGAATGGGTGCTGCTGTTGCAGGGCACGGCTGAAAGCCAGGCAGGGACGCTGGTTGAGGTGAGGCAAAAGCTCGCCGGCACGGCCGACAACATGCAGCAGTTACCGGGGTTGATTGATACGCTCCTGACTTTTCAGCGGCAGAATGCTTACTCTGATTCCGATACAGTCAGTGCTGATGATCTGGCACAGCCGGGCGACGTGATCAGCAGTCGTATGGCGCAACGGTTGCTGGAACTGATACAGCTGTTCAATGTGCCCGCCCAGCATCGAGCGCGTACCCATGAGCTGATCAGCCGTCTGGAGGCAGGGCCCGGTTCGGAAGAGCTGGAGCAGTGCCTTGAAGAGGTTTCAGTATTGGCTCGTGCCTGTGGCGGCAACGTCGGAGCGGATATTCAGGCGTACCTTGTGGGTCTGAGTGAACAGCTGGCCTATCTGCGCAGCTTTCTGGACAAGGCGGAGACGGCTGACACTGTACAGCTTCAACGCAACAACCTGCTGGACCAGACGGTACGGCATGATGTTCAGAAAATCAGTCAGACGGTGAAGCTGAGCAGTGATATTGATGAGCTGAAAACGGCTGTCAGCACTCAGCTGGCAAGCCTGATAAAAGCGGTGAACACTCACCGAAGGGCGGAAGATCAGCATATTGCCGAACTGAAGCGGGAGCGACAGGGGTTGATGAGCCGCCTGGACGAAATGGAGCAGAAGGCGGCCGGGTTCCGCAGAAGTGCTGAAGAGGCACATATGAAGTCACGCACCGATCCGCTCACGGGGTTGGCGAACAGGTTTGCCTATGACCAGCAACTTGTGAATGAACTGGCACGCTATCAGCGCTACGGTACACCCTTTGCGCTCTGTGTTGCCGATATCGACTTTTTCAAGGGTATTAACGACCAGTATGGTCATTTGGCGGGCGATAAGGTTTTGCGGCTGATGGCGAAAGTGCTGCGCAGCAGCCTGCGCGGAGTCGATTTTGTTGCTCGCTTCGGCGGCGAAGAGTTTGTCATCCTGATGCCGTCGACCGGTGGGAAATCCGCCCACCAGGCGGCCGAGAAAGTACGCAAGGCTGTTGAGCAGAGCCCGTTCAATTTTCAGAGTCGCCCGGTACACATCACGGTCTCTATCGGTGTGGCTGAGGTCATGTCTGACGATACAGGCGAATCCCTGTTTGGTCGTGCCGACAGTAATCTGTACGCTGCAAAAAGCAACGGCCGGAACAGGGTTGTGATGCACTGAATCCGGCTGTTCAATCGCGAATCCCTCCGTGTATGTGGTGAATTGTTGCTGCCTCTCCCACTGACGTTTTGACGTTCATTTCATCCGCAGACCCGCAACCCCATGTTTCCTATCGGCTTCCCGTGCAGGTCGCATGCTGCATGGGCTGTGGCCACTTTTAATCAGGTCGGGTACGGCTCAGGGTTCAGCTGAAAGCCACACCCTTTTCACCTCTTTTCCACCTTGCATCTGCTGTGCTTACTACCTATAGTGTCGCGTAGTGGGAAAAAGTGGTTAAAAGTGGGCTATTTGGGGAAAGACAGTGGGCGTCATGTTCCGCGGAGTCAATCCGATCAATCTCGATGCCAAGGGCCGAATGGCGCTTCCGGCACGCTATCGCGAGTCGGTACACACCCATTGTGAAGGCCGTATGGTGGTTACGATTGATACCGAAGACAAATGCCTGCTGCTTTATCCTCAGCCCGAGTGGGACGAAATTCAGGCCCGCATTGACGCGCTGCCGAGTTTTAACAAGGCGGTGCGTCGCATTCAGCGTCTGTTGACCGGTCACGCGACCGATCTGGAGCTGGATGCCAACGGGCGCATGTTGCTGCCGGCACCGCTGCGTGAGTATGCGCAGCTGGACAAGAAAATCGTTCTGCTGGGGCAGGGCAACAAGTTTGAAATCTGGAGTGAAGAACTCTGGAACAGTACGCGTGACGAATATCTGCAGGCTGATGAGGATGAAGAAATACCTCAAGAGCTGCAGTCACTGTCACTTTAACGCACTCCCAGGTAACGGGGCAGCATGAGTCAGACATTCAGCCATACCACAGTACTGCTGGAAGAGGCGGTCCAGGAGCTGGTGACAGACCGGGAAGGCTTCTATATCGACGGCACCTTCGGTCGTGGCGGTCACAGCGCGCGCATCCTTGTAGAACTCTCTGAGGGTGGTCGTCTGATGGCCATCGACAAGGATCCCGAGGCAATCAGCTTTGCCGCCGAGCGTTTTGCTGACGAGCCCCGATTCAGTATCGAGCACGGCTCTTTTGCACAGCTGCAGTCCTTTGTCGAGCAGCGTGGCTTGATGGGGCAGGTCACCGGCGTACTGCTGGATCTGGGGGTCAGTTCGCCACAGCTGGATGATCCTGAGCGGGGCTTCAGCTTCGTTAATGACGGCCCGCTTGATATGCGCATGGATACCAGTCGTGGCGAGAGTGCCGCTGACTGGATAAACCGCGCCGATGAGCAGGAAATCGCGGATGTGATGTATCGCTACGGCGAAGAGCGTTTTTCAAGACGCATGGCACGCGCAATCGTGGCTGAACGAGAGCAGGCGCCCATTACTACAACCGCACGGCTGTCCAAAATCATTACAGAGGCCAATCCGCGCTGGGAAAAAGGCAAAAACCCGGCAACGCGCGCCTTTCAGGGTATTCGCATCCATATCAACCGTGAGCTGGAAGATGTGGAGCAGTGTCTGGATCAGGCGCTTGAGGTGCTGGCGCCGGGCGGCAAGCTTGTGGTGATCAGCTTTCATTCGCTGGAAGACCGGATTGTGAAACGCTTCATTCGCCGTCACGTTAAAGGGGATGAACACCTACCACCGGGGGTGCCGGTGACGGATGCAATGATGAAGCGGCGTCTGAAATCGGCAGGGAAGGCCGTGAAGGCAGGTAAGGATGAGTTGAGCCAGAACCCCAGGGCACGCAGTGCTGTGATGCGTGCCGCCATCAAGCTGGCATGAAGTTCGGTTTTGGCACACCTGCCTGGCTGACGGCCGAGTTCTGGCGCGAACGGCTTGAGTCTGTCCAGCACCGGTTCATGCCGCAGCAGGCGAAAGGGGAGGCTGAGCAGCGCATTGTGAGCGGTGGTGAGTTGCTGGTACCGGCGTTGCTGGTGACGGGGCTGACCCTGGCGGTGATGATCAGTGCGATGGCGGTCATTTTTTCGGCCTATGAATATCGCCGTCTGTTCAACCAGCATCAGATTCTGGTGCATCAGTGGGATGAATTACAGGTGGAATGGGGTCAGTACCTGCTGGAGCAGAGTGTATGGTCCTCACACCACCGGATAGAGTCGCTGGCAGCCAGTGAGATGGATATGGTCGTGCCGGAAACCGAAGCAATCGAGATCGTACGCCATGAGCAAAAGTGAAGATCCGATCATACAGACCCATGCAGCCAGGAGCTGGCGGATCTGGCTGGTTGTGTTTTTGCTGGCGCTGATCGTGGCGGGCATCACCTCAAAACTGTTATCACTTTATGGTGATGATCAGGCCTTTCTGCGCAGTCAGGGCGATGCCCGAACGCTGCGTACCATGTTGATTCCGGCGCATCGTGGCCTGATTACGGATCGCAATGGCGAACCGCTTGCCGTGAGTGCGCCGGTCGCAACCATCTGGGCTGACCCGTTGCGAACCGATCTGCAACACGGTGGGCTGACCCGTCTGGCTCAGCTGCTCGATATGAAGCCGCACGAGCTCAAGTCGGTGCTGACGGCAAACCCCGAGCGCCGCTTCCTCTATCTGAAGCGACAGGTAACGCCTGAGCTGGCTGAAGCGGTTGAAGCGCTGGGTATTCCTGGCGTGCATGCGGATCGTGAATACAAGCGCTACTACCCGGTTGGGGAGGTGGCAACCCATCTGGTCGGCTTCACCAATGTGGATGGTGAGGGGCAGGAAGGGCTTGAGCTGGCCTATAACCACAGCCTGCGGGGCGAACCCGGACGCAAGCTGGTGCTCAAGGACCGCGTGGGTCGTACCATCAAGCATATCCGCTCATTGCAGGATGCCAATGCCGGTAATGACCTGCAGTTGAGTATCGATCTGCGCCTGCAGTATATGGCCTATCGCGAACTCAAGGCAGCGGTCGAATCACACCGTGCCGATTCCGGTTCTGCCGTGGTGCTGGATGCCAAGACCGGAGAAGTGCTGGCGTTGGTGAATCAGCCATCCTACAACCCCAACGATCGGTCCGGACTCAGCACGGATGCGTTGCGCAATCGGGCGCTGACCGACCTGTTTGAGCCGGGGTCTACCATCAAGCCGCTGACCGTGGCGGCGGCCATAATGAGCGGCCAGTATACGCGCGATTCGGTGATCGACACGTCGCCTGGCTACATCCGAGTGGGTGGCGCCAGCATCAAGGATCATCGCAATTACGGCAAGCTGGATCTTACCGGCATTATTACCAAGTCCAGCAACGTGGGTGTAACCAAGCTTGCCCTTGAGATGCCGCACGATACTGTTCGCAACCTGTTGCACAATGTGGGGCTTGGGCGCGATACCGGTACCGGCTTCCCCGGGGAGCGCACCGGGGTATTGCCGTTTCTGGCGGAGCGCCAGCGTGTTGAGCGCTCAACCATGTCCTATGGCTACGGCCTTTCGAGCACACTCCTGCAGTTGGCACAGGCATATATCCCGCTGGCGGCAGACGGCATGATGCGACCGGCGACCCTGCTGAAACAGACCCAGACACCTGCCGGCACCCGTGTGCTGCCGCCGGGTGTGGGGCCTCAGGTACTGGACATGCTCGAAACCGTTATCAGCGCACAGGGTACCGGGCGCCGGGCAGCGGTTGAGGGGTATCGGGTAGGCGGCAAGACCGGCACGGTGCACAAGGCAAGCGGTGGCGGCTATGCCGAGGATAAATATGTGTCGGTATTTACCGGGATTGCCCCTCTGACCAACCCGCGTCTGGTGATTGCGGTGATGGTCGATAATCCGAAAGGGCAGGAATATTACGGCGGGCTGGTTGCGGCGCCGGTTTTTTCGCGTATTGCGGCCGGCTCGCTGCGGCTTCTGAACGTGCCACCAGACAAGTGGCCTGAACCTTCTTCATCTCAGGTGGCGATGCAATGAATCAGTATTCACAATCATTGCTGACATTACTGCCGCAGGCGTGTGCAACGCTTGCGGCTTTGCCGTCTGATCGCAGTGTGAATGTCAGCGGTCTGGCACTGGACAGTCGCCGGGTGCAGTCAGGTGATATGTTCTTTGCACGCGATGGTGTCAGTCATCGTGGGGCCGACTTTATCGCGGATGCGGTCAAGCGTGGTGCCGTTGCGGTGATGGTGCAGCGTGGCGTGCTGGACAGTGCCGAGCGGGCCGCGGTTTCGGTTCCGTTGTTGGAAGTTGATGACCTGGATCAGGTGGTGGGTCAGGTGGCGAGTCGCTTTCATGACCGGCCCAGCCAGCATTTGAAGGTGATCGGCATCACCGGCACCAATGGCAAGACTTCGTGCAGCAGTTATCTGGCACAGGCACTTGAGTCGTTGGGGCATCGCTGTGCCGTGATCGGCACACTGGGCAACGGCTTTGTCGATGACCTGCAGCCAGCAACCCACACCACGCCTGATCCCATCGCATTGCAGGCGCTGTTGGCCCGGTTTCGACTTCAGGGGGCCGAGTATGTGGTGATGGAGGTGTCCAGCCATGCACTGGACCAGAAGCGTGTGTCCGGGGTGCATTTTACGGCGGCAGCGTTCACCAACCTGACCCGTGACCATCTTGATTATCATGGTGACATGGCGCGCTATGGCGATGCCAAGGCGCGTCTGTTTGTAGACTATGCCCCGCCGCTGCAGGCAATCAACCTGGATGATGTGTTTGGTCGCACCCTGTTTGAGCGTCAGGCCAGCGAATCGTCCCGTGTGCTTGGTTTCGGCAGTGCCGAACCCGGTGTTGATGTGGCTGCCAGCGAGCTGAAATTTGATGCCCGAGGCTGCCGCTTCGAGCTGACAACCCCGCAGGGGCATCAGTATGTGCAGTCGGCCCTGCTGGGCAGCTTTAATGTCAGCAATCTGCTGCTGAGTGCAACTCTGCTGCAGTTGCTGGGCTTCAGCCTTGAACAGATCGCGTCAGCCCTCGGTGCAGTCAGGCCGGTGGCCGGACGTATGGAGTGTTTGCCGCAGGCAGAAGGACAGCCGCTGGTTGTGGTTGATTATGCCCATACCCCGGATGCACTCGCGCAGGCGTTGCAGGCATTGCGTCTGCATCAACCGGGCAGCGGCCATCTCTGGTGTGTATTTGGTTGTGGCGGTGATCGTGACCGGGGCAAGCGGCCTGAAATGGGCGCTGTTGCAGCAGAGCTTGCCGATCGGCTGGTGTTGACCAGTGACAACCCGCGCAGTGAATCACCCGAGCAGATCATTCGCGAGGTGATGGCGGGGGTGCCTGCAACTGCGCGTCTGCATGCTGAGCCGGATCGTGCGGCCGCCATTCGCTGGGCGGTCAGCCATGCCGGTCCCGGTGATCTCGTACTGATTGCCGGCAAGGGGCATGAAAATTATCAGGAAACAGATGGAACACGTCACCCGTTCAGTGATCATGAACACGCCTTGCGTGTATTGAAACAGGGAGCTGATGTATGATGCGCGCCTTCGAACTGGATGAGCTCAAGCAGGTACTTGGAGCGCATCTTCAGGGAGAGAACAGGACCGTCGCAAGGGTTGTCACGGATAGCCGGCAGTTGCAGCCGGGTGATCTGTTTGTGGCATTGAAGGGCCCTAATTTTGATGGTCACGATTTTGTCGGTGCTGCCGAGTTGAAGGGGGCTGAGGCAGTGGTTGTGAGTCAGTTGATGAACACAACCCTGCCCCAGTTGGTTGTCACCGACACCCTAAAGGCACTGGGGCAGCTGGGCGGATACAACCGCTCGCTGTTCCGTGCGCCCGTATTTGCCGTCACCGGAAGTGGCGGCAAAACCACGGTGAAAGAGATGCTGGCACGGCTATTGGCCACCAGCGGCACGGTATTGGCCACTCGGGGTAACCTGAATAACGAAATCGGCGCGCCGTTGACGTTGCTGGAGCTGTCACCCGAGCATGAGGCCGCGGTGATCGAGCTGGGCGCCAGTGCGCAGGGCGAAATTGCCCGCACGACCGCCATGGCCCGTCCCGATGTGGCGGTACTCAACAATGCGATGGGTGCCCATCTGGAAGGCTTTGGCAGTCTGGAAGGCGTGGTGCGTGCCAAGGGCGAAATTTTTGAAGGGTTGCCGGAAGGTGGCGTGGGGGTTGTCAATCTGGACTCGCCCCATGCCTCGGCCTGGATTGAGCGCCTGCAACGGCTGAAGCGTCGCATGATCAGCTTTGGCGTCGAAAATGGCGCTGCCGATGTCAGTGCCTCAAAGCTTGAGATGAATCCGGATGGCAGCTGGCGCTTTGTGCTGGATGACGGCACAGAGCAGTTGCCGGTGTCGTTGAAGCTGCTGGGGCGCCACAACGTGGCCAATGCAACGGCTGCAGCGGCGGCGTGGGTGGCTGCCGGTCGACCGCTGTCGAAGATTGCCGGTGTGCTGGATCAGTGCCAGTCGGTGGCGGGGCGTCTCAGTCCACATCGCCTTGCCAACGGCGCGTTGGTGATTGATGACAGCTACAACGCCAATGCCGATGCGGTAAAGGCGGCCATCGACCTGCTGGCCCAGCTGCCGGGACATCGAGTGCTGGTGCTGGGTGATATGGCAGAGCTGGGCGAGCAATCGCAGCAGCTGCATGCCGAAGTGGGACGTTATGCAGCCGAGCGTGAGATTGATCAGCTGTTGGTGACCGGCTCTGCCATGCGTGCAGCGGCCGATGCCTATGCGGCGATCAGGCAGGGAGCCGAGCATTTTGCGACACAAACACAACTGATAACAAAAATTCAGGCACTGCCGCCGGAGCAGCTGACCCTTCTGGTCAAGGGCTCGCGCAGTGCCGCAATGGACAGGGTAGTTGCGGCCCTGTTGAAAGGGGATAACTGAAACCATGCTTTTGTTGCTCGCTGACTACCTGTCACAGTTTTATACCGGCTTCGGGGTGTTCCGCTACATCACCCTGCGCGGCATCATGGGAATCCTGACCGCTCTGGGCCTGTCGCTGTTTCTGGGTCCCTGGTTGATTACGCGTCTTAAGGAAAAACAGATCGGTCAGGCGATCCGTTCTGACGGCCCCCAGTCACATCTGAGCAAGGCGGGAACGCCTACCATGGGGGGCGCCCTGATTCTGCTCTCCATCGCAATCAGTACGCTGCTGTGGAGTGATCTGACCAGCCGCTATGTCTGGGTGACATTGATAGTAACGCTGATTTTTGGTGCCGTTGGCTGGGTGGATGACTGGCGCAAGGTGATCGAGAAAAACCCGCGCGGGTTGCCTGCACGCTGGAAGTATTTCTGGCAGTCGATTGGCGGGCTGGGTGCCGCCGTCGTGCTTTACATGACCGCTCAGTCACCGGTGGAAACCCAGCTGATTCTGCCGTTTTTCAAGGATATCGCCATTGATATGGGGATTTTCTTCATTGTCTTCACCTACTTCGTCATTGTGGGCAGCTCCAATGCAGTCAACCTGACCGATGGCCTTGACGGTCTGGCGATCATGCCGACGGTGATGGTGGCGGGGGCGCTGGCCGTGTTTGCCTACCTGAGCGGCCACGTTCAGTTTGCCAATTATCTGCACATTCCGTATGTGGCGGGTTCCGGCGAGCTGATCATCTTCTGTGGTGCCATTGTCGGGGCCGGTCTGGGCTTTCTCTGGTTCAACACCTACCCCGCGCAGGTGTTCATGGGCGATGTGGGCGCGCTTTCACTGGGTGCGGCACTGGGTGTGATCGCTGTCATCGTGCGACAGGAGCTGGTGCTGGTGATCATGGGCGGGGTGTTCGTGATGGAAACCATCTCCGTCATCCTTCAGGTGGCCTCATTCAAGCTGACCGGGCGACGTATTTTCCGCATGGCACCGATCCATCACCACTTTGAACTGAAAGGCTGGCCGGAACCGCGGGTCATCGTGCGTTTCTGGATCATCACTGTCGTTCTGGTGCTGATCGGTCTGGCCACGTTGAAGCTTCGCTAACGAAATTGATCAATCAGGAGAGCAGGGTGAGTCTGATTACGACTGACAAGCAGCGCATCATCATCGGTCTGGGCCAGACCGGGTTGTCCTGTGCGCGCTACCTGCACCGGCGAGGGCTGCATTTTGCGGTCTGCGACACCCGCGAGGCTCCGGCCGGGGCTGATGCCTTTCGGGCTGAATTTCCGTCTGTAGAGCTTCATCTTGGTGAGCTTGATGCCGACTGGCTTGGCCGTGCCGGCGAGCTGATCATCAGCCCCGGGGTGGACAAACGGCATCCGGTCATCGCCTCGGCGGTGGCAGCAGGTGTGCCGCTGCTGGGTGATATCGACCTGTTCTGCCGTGAGGCGACGGCCCCCATCGTGGCCATTACCGGTTCCAATGCCAAAAGTACCGTGACCACACTGGTAGGTGAGATGGCCGCTGCAGCCGGTATCAGGGTGGGCGTGGGCGGCAATATCGGTACCCCGGCACTGGATCTGCTGGAGGCCCCGGCTGAACTGTATGTGCTGGAGCTGTCCAGTTTTCAGCTGGAAACCACGCATGAACTGCGCGCGGCCGCAGCGACCGTGCTGAATGTCAGTCCTGATCATCTCGATCGCTACAACGGCATGCAGGACTATACCCTGACCAAACAGCGCATCTACCGTGGCGCCGCTGTCGTGGTTGCCAACCGTGAGGACCCGCTGACTCAGCCCCTGCTGGCCCAGGGGATGCAGCTGCGCAGCTTTGGGCTGAATCGACCGGATCTCAAGGATTACGGCCTGCTGGATCATGAGGGTGAAACCTGGCTCGCCTGTGGGCTTGAGCCGTTGCTGCCGGCCTCGGCACTGAAAATTCGCGGCAGCCACAATCTGGCCAATACCCTGGCGGCGCTGGCGCTGGCCGATGCGGTCAATATTCCACGCGACGCGTCGCTCAGTGCGCTGCAGCAGTTCGCGGGCCTTGCGCATCGCTGTCAGTGGGTCGCGGACGTTGCGGGTGTGAGCTATTACAACGACTCCAAGGGCACCAATGTCGGCGCTACGCTGGCGGCGCTGGAGGGGTTGGGCGCTACGCTGAAAGGTGACGCCCGTCTGATTCTGATCGCGGGTGGCGTTGGCAAGGACCAGTCCTTTGTTTCACTGGCTGCCCCGCTGCATCGCTACAGCCGTGATCTGGTGCTGATCGGTCGAGATGCCAGCCAAATCGCGGCAGAGGTTGAAGGACCACAGCATCACTTTGCCGCCAGCATGGCGGAGGCGGTGCAGTGTGCCGCTGAGCTTGCACGTCCGGGGGATGTGGTACTGCTGTCGCCGGCCTGTGCCAGCTTCGACATGTTTTCGGGTTACAGCGAGCGTGGTCAGGTATTCATTCAGGCGGTGGAGGGACTGTCATGAGACTGGCGCTGCCGTCCATTCAGATCCCCGCCAGGCTGCAGGTGCCGGCCGGAGTGGCGCCTGTCGATCCCTTGCTGCTGGTGAGCACTCTTACCTTGATGTTGACCGGGCTGGTGATGATTACGTCCGCTTCCATGGATGTGGCGGCACGCGATTTTGGCTCACCAGCTCATTTCATCCTGCGCCATGGCGGGTTTCTGCTGGTTGCACTGGTGAGTGCCGCTCTGGCCCTGATGGTGCCGGTCAGGGCCTGGGAGAAATACAGTGGCGTGCTGCTGTTGATCGGTCTGGCGTTTCTGGTACTGGTGTTGATTCCCGGCATTGGCCGTGAAGTGAATGGTTCGCGGCGCTGGATCGGCGTGGGGCCCATCAACATTCAGGCCTCCGAAATTGCCAAGGCGTGCATGGTGATATTTATCAGCGGTTACCTGGTCAGGCGTTTGGCGGAAGTGCGCAGCGGCTGGTGGGGCGTGGTCAAGCCGGCCATTCCGATGGGTTTTTACGGTGTGGCCCTGCTGATGGAGCCTGACTACGGTGCGCTGGTTGTACTCGTCGGCACCGTGGCCGGCATGGTGTTTCTGGGCGGCATGCGCTTCATGCAGCTGCTGGTGGTTGTGGTGTCTGCCGGCATGCTGGTTGGGTTGCTGGCCTTCGCTCAGCCCTACCGGCTTGAGCGCCTGAAAAGCTTCACCGACCCCTGGGCGGATCCTTTTGGCAGCGGCTACCAGCTGTCGCAGGCACAGATCGCCTTTGGCCGTGGTGACTGGTTTGGTACCGGGTTGGGCAACAGTGTACAAAAGCTGTTTTACCTGCCCGAGGCGCATACTGACTTTGTCTACTCAGTGTTGGCAGAAGAGCTGGGGCTGCTGGGGGCGCTGATTGTGGTGGCGCTTTATGTACTGCTGGTGGCCCGGATTTTCATCATCGGTCGCCGTGCCGAAAAATTGCAGCAGTTCTTCAAGGCCTACATGGTGTATGGCTTCGGCTTCATCATTGCCGGTCAGGCACTGATCAATATCGGTGTAAACGTGGGAGCGCTGCCGACCAAGGGGCTGACTCTGCCATTGCTCAGTTACGGTGGATCCAGTCTGCTGGTCTGTGCCGGAATGATCGCAATCGTGCTGCGCGTCGACTACGAACTCAAGTGTCAGCAGTTGAAGCAGGTACCGCGTGAATTGCCGCTGGTACGGCGAATACTGAAACTGGAGGAGCGACCGGCATGAGTGACACCTCACGCAAGGTACTGATCATGGCAGGTGGCACCGGTGGGCATGTGTTTCCGGCGCTGGCAACGGCCGATATTCTGCGTCAGCGTGGTGTGGCGGTCGAATGGCTTGGCAGCCAAGTCGGTATCGAGAACGAAATTGTGCCCAAGGCCGGCATTCCGCTGTATCGCATTTCAGTGACAGGGTTGCGTGGCAAGGGGCGGTTAAGCCTGCTTCTGGCACCCTTCAAGCTTGCCCGTGCATTGGGTCAGGCACTGGGCGTACTGCACCGCGCCAAACCGGATGTCGTGCTGGGCATGGGTGGTTTTGCTTCAGGCCCAGGCGGTCTGGCGGCGTGGCTGTTACGGGTTCCGGTTGTGGTGCATGAGCAGAATGCGATTCCGGGCATGACCAACCGCACGCTGGCACGTCTGGCGAGCAGAGTGTTGCAGGCCTTTCCGCAGGCTTTTGCCGGGCGCAAGGGGGCAATCACGACTGGCAACCCGGTGCGTGGGCCGATCCTTGAGCTGGCGCCTCCGGCAGAACGCTTTGCCGGCCGTGAAGGCCCGCTGCGCCTGTTGGTGGTGGGAGGCAGTCTGGGTGCGCTGGCGATCAATGAGATGCTGCCCAAGGCTCTGGCACTGCTGCCACAGGAGCAGCGGCCTGAGGTTTGGCATCAAACCGGCAAGCGTCATCTGGATTCAACCACAGCGGCTTATGCCGCAGCGGGCGTGACGGCCAGTGTTGTGCCGTTTATTGATCGGATGGACAAGGCCTACGGCTGGGCCGATCTGGTGTTGTGTCGCTCCGGTGCACTCACCGTGAGTGAGATCGAAATTGCCGGTCTGGGTGCCATTTTTGTGCCTTTCCCCCATGCGGTGGATGACCACCAGACCGCCAATGCGCGGCATCTGGAACAGGCCGGTGCTGCGCGAGTGGTGCAGCAGTCCGAGTTGAACCCGGAGCGGCTGGCCGCTCTGCTGAGCGAACTTGGCAGCCGAGAACAATTATTGCAGATGGCCGAGCGGGCACGTGAACAGGCCCGCCCCGAAGCAAGCACGACAGTGGCAGAAATCTGTCTGGAGGTTATGAAGTGACAGCGGTGAACCGCAGCGTGAAAGTCTACGAGGTGCCTGAGATGCGCCGCATTCGCCGCATCCATTTTGTCGGCATCGGTGGCGTTGGCATGTGTGGCATTGCCGAAGTCCTGCTGAACCAGGGTTACGAGATATCCGGCTCTGATATCCGCCCATCCGCCACCACGGATCGGCTGAAATCGCTCGGTGCTCAGGTCTTTATCGGCCACGCCGAAGGTAACGTGGTGGGATCTCATGTCATCGTGACCTCAACTGCGGTGAACGAAACCAACCCGGAAGTGGCCGCCGCACGCGAGCTGCGCATTCCGGTGGTGCGTCGAGCCGAGATGCTGGCTGAGCTGATGCGCTACCGCCACGGCATTGCGGTAGCGGGTACCCATGGCAAAACCACGACCACCAGTCTGATGGCATCCATCATGGCGGAAGGCGGGCTCGATCCCACCTTCGTGATCGGTGGCCGACTGACCAGTGCCGGCACCAATGCTCAGCTTGGCGGCAGCCGCTATCTGGTCGCCGAAGCCGATGAGAGTGATGCCTCTTTTCTTCACCTGCAGCCAATGGTTGCGATCGTGACCAATATTGACGCCGATCATATGGATACCTATGGCGGCGACTTCGGCAAGTTGAAGCAGACCTTTGTCAGCTTTTTGCACAACCTGCCGTTTTATGGCCTTGCCGTACTCTGCACCGACGATCCGGTGGTACGGGAGATTCTGCCTGAGGTCAGCCGTCCGACCCTGACCTATGGCTTTCATGAAGGCGCCGATTACCGTGCGCTGGATCTGCAACAGAATGGCATGCAGACCCGTTTCCGTGTTGAGCGTCCGTCGGGGCAGAAGCCTCTCGATGTGTGCCTGAACATGCCGGGACGGCACAACGTGCTGAATGCACTGGCTTGCATTGCAGTTGCTTCCGACGAGCAGATCGATGATGCCGCCATTGTGCGCGCACTGGAGAAATTCGAGGGGGTTGGGCGCCGCTTCCAGGTGCTGGGCGAGCTGCCACTGGCCAACGGCAGCGCCACACTGGTGGACGACTATGGCCATCACCCGCGTGAGGTGCAGGCGGTTATTCGCGCCGTGCGGGAAGGCTGGCCGGATCGGCGCCTGGTGATGATCTATCAGCCGCACCGCTTCACCCGAACACGAGATCTGTACGAAGACTTTGTACAGGTGCTGTCGGAAGTGGACCTGCTGTTGTTGATGGAAGTCTACCCGGCCGGTGAAGAGCCAATACCGGGAGCGGACTCACGCAGTCTGTGCCGCAGCATCCGCCAACGAGGTGTTGAACCGGTGTTTGTTGAAGGGCCCGATGATGTGGCAGAGGTGTTGCGCAATGTGCTGCAGCCCGGTGATCTGGTGTTGACTCAGGGTGCCGGCAATATCACCAGCCTTGCTCACCAGTTGAAACAGGAAAGTCTTACAGCGGTCGATGCGGAGAAAAAAGCATGAATGAGTGGCGACTGGATGCATCAGAAGCGGCTGCCTTTGGCCGTGTGGCCGTCATCATGGGAGGGCGCTCCGCTGAGCGGGAAATCTCTCTGCGCAGTGGTGCTGAGGTGCTGCGAGGCCTTCAGGCTGCAGGAGTGGATGCTTTTGGCATCGATCTGGCGGCGGACGGACGTGACCCCGTTGCGCAGCTGCTACAGGCCGATTTTGACCGTGCCTTCCTGATTCTGCATGGCCGTGGTGGAGAGGACGGCACCATTCAGGGTCTGCTGGAAATGATGCACAAGCCCTACACCGGCAGCGGTGTCTGCGCATCGGCGTTGGGTATGGACAAATTGCGCTGCAAGCTGCTGTGGCAGGGGGCAGGGTTGCCGACACCGGCATTTGCCGTGCTGGACGAAGGTGCCGACCTTGGGGCTGTTGAAGCCCGTCTGGGGTATCCGATCATGGTCAAGCCTGCACATGAAGGCTCCAGCATCGGCATGAGCAAGGTGCGCAGCCGTGAAGAGCTTGAAGCCGCCTTCGCCCAGGCAACCGCCTACGACAGCAGTGTGATTGCCGAGCAGTGGGTGGATGGGCCGGAATTTACAGTGGCGGTGCTTGGGCATGAAACCTTGCCGGTGATCCGGCTGGAAACACCGCATGATTTCTATGACTTCACTGCCAAGTATGAAGCGGCGGATACCGGTTACCACTTCAGAACCGCACTTTCGCAGGAGCAGACCGAATCTTTGCAGCAGCTGGTGCAGCAGGCATTCAGCATCGCCGGTTGCCATGGTTGGGGCCGTGTGGATGTGATGATGGATGCCAATGGGCAGTTCCAGTTGCTGGAGGTGAATACAGCCCCTGGCATGACAGACCACAGCCTGGTGCCCATGGCCGCCCGTGAGGCGGGTATCAGCTTCAGTCAGCTGGTGGTTGAAATCCTGCGTACGGCAGGGGAGCGGGAGTAAGCTCATGAGCAGGGGCAGTGTCGAACAACACACACAACAGGGGCTGGATCGCTACTGGCGCAGTGTTGTGTTGCTGACGCTGCTGGTGGTGTTTGTCGGCATCGGCAGCTCGGCGCTGCGTGAGCTCTGGGGCTGGCTGAATCAGCCGGTAGCCGAGATCCGCATGGCGGGCGCGACACGCCATCTGGACAAGACCGCGCTGGCACAGACACTGGCCGGAGGACTCACCAGTCCGCTGCTGCAGCTGGATCTGAAGCAGATTCAGGAGCAGTTGATCGGTGATCCATGGGTACACAGCGCCAGTGTCAGACGGCAGTGGCCGCCTTCGCTGGAGGTACAGCTGGAAGAGGAAGTGCCGGTTGCCCGCTGGGGTGACAAGGGGCTTCTGAACCATCAGGGCGATATTTTCTGGCCCGAGCTGAAGCCGGAGTACCGTGCGTTGCCACGACTGAGTGGGCCGGCCCATGAAACGGTCAGGATCATGCAGCAGTTTCATGACCTGAACCGGATGTTTTCCAGTGAAGGGCTGCGGCTTACGGGCCTGACGCTGGAAACGCGCGGTGCCTGGACACTGGAGCTGGATAACGGCATTCGCGTTATTGCCGGCCGTGAGCAGCTGGTGCCGCGGCTGAAACGTTTTTTAAGCATCTATCGCCAGAATCTGGCCGAAAAGGCGGGGCAGATAGAGCAGATCGACATTCGATATACCAATGGCGTGGCCGTTAGCTGGCGCGCAGGAGCAGGACAGGATAATGCAGGTTAAGGGCGATATGGCAGGTAACATGATCGTCGCACTCGATATCGGCACCTCTAAGGTGGTGTGTCTGGTGGGCGAGATGACCCCGCAGGGCACAATCGAGATCGTTGGCGTCGGTTCCCAGCCTTCACGCGGGTTGAAGCGTGGTGTGGTGGTCAATATTGAGTCGACTGTCAGCTCGATCCAGCGTGCCGTGGAAGAGGCTGAACTGATGGCCGGCTGCAAGGTCCATGGGGTCACGGTGGGGATTGCCGGCAGCCACATCAGCAGTCTGAACTCCCATGGCATCGTGGCTGTGCGTGATCGCGAAGTGTCCGACTACGATCTTGAGCGAGTGATTGATGCAGCGCGTGCCGTCGCGATTCCGGCGGACCAGAAGATCATCCATATCCTGCCGCAGGAGTATCTGATCGACAATCAGGAAGGAATCAAGGAGCCACTGGGAATGTCGGGTGTGCGGCTGGAGGCCAAGGTGCACCTCGTCACGGGGGCGATCAACGCAATTCAGAATATTGAAAAATGCATTCGCCGCTGCGGCCTTGAAGTGGACGCCGTCGTGTTGGAGCAGTTGGCGTCCAGCTATGCGGTACTGACCGATGATGAGAAGGACCTGGGTGTCTGCATTGTCGATATCGGTGGAGGCACTACCGATATTGCCGTCTTTACCGGCGGCTCGATTCGCCATACGGCGGTCATACCGATTGCCGGCGATCAGGTTACCAACGATATCGCCATGGCGCTGCGCACGCCGACTCAGCATGCGGAACAGATCAAGATCAAATACGCCTGTGCCCTGGCTCAGCTTGCCCACGCCGACGAGATGATCAAGGTGCCCAGCGTGGGTGACCGTCCCGCACGGGATCTGTCCCGCCAGGCGCTGGCTGAAGTGGTCGAGCCGCGTTACGAAGAGCTGTTCACATTGATTCAGGCCGAACTGCGTCGCAGTGGCTTCGAGGATCTGGTGGCCGCCGGCATCGTGCTGACCGGAGGCACCGCCAAGATGGAAGGTGCCGTGGAGCTGGCGGAAGAAATTTTCCATATGCCGGTACGGCTGGCCAGACCGCAGGGCATTCGGGGGCTGGAAGCCCAGCTTAGCAACCCGATCTATGCCACCAGCATTGGCCTGCTGCACTACGCCAAACAGGATCACGAGGTGCCGATGGCACCCATCGCCGCAGAGGCTGGCACTGAGCTGGTTGCGGTACCGCAGGAACGTCCGCGCATGCCCAGACCCAATCCGGGTGTGTATCTGAAACGGTTCAAGGAATGGTTGCAGGGCAACTTCTAAGAGCGAAATTCATTAATGCAGTTGCCGGTAGCGCCGGAAGGTAGTGGCAGGCGCCCGGGAAGGAGGAAAACATGTTTGAACTGGTCGAGAGTGTTACGCAGAGTGCGCTGATCAAGGTTATCGGTGTCGGTGGCGGTGGTGGCAACGCCGTACAATATATGGTCAACAAAGAGGTTGAGGGTGTCGAATTCATCTGTGCCAATACCGATGCTCAGGCGCTGAGCCGAAATGCTGCCCGTACGGCGCTGCATATCGGCGGTGAGCTGACCAAAGGGCTGGGTGCAGGTGCAAACCCGGACATTGGCCGTCAGGCTGCGATCGAGGATCGTGAGCGGATCGCCGAAATATTGGCCGGTGCCGATATGGTATTCATCACCGCCGGCATGGGGGGTGGTACCGGAACCGGTGCCGCGCCGATTGTAGCCGAGGTTGCCCGCGAACTGGGTATTCTGACCGTGGCGGTGGTCACTCGCCCGTTCCCGTTCGAGGGGCGCAAGCGGATGAAAATCGCGGAAGAGGGCATCAACGAACTGCGCGATGCAGTCGATTCCCTGATTATCATTCCGAACGAGAAGTTGATGCAGGTGCTGGGCAAGAACTGCAGTCTGGTCAACGCGTTCAGTGCGGCCAACGATGTGCTCAAGGGTGCCGTACAGGGCATTGCCGACCTGATCACCCGCCCGGGCATGATCAACGTCGACTTTGCGGACGTGCGTACCGTCATGTCTGAAATGGGCATGGCGATGATGGGCAGTGCGGTCGCACGCGGTGACAACCGTGCCGAAGAAGCCGCTGAAGCGGCCATTCGCAGCCCGCTGCTGGAAGATATCGACCTGCGCGGCGCCAGCGGCATTCTGGTCAACATTGCGGCTGGTGAAGACCTGAGCCTGGGTGAGTTCACCGAGGTGGGTAATATCGTCGAACAGTACGCCGATGAAGACGCCACCATCGTGGTGGGTACCGTCATCGATCCGTCTCTGGGTGATGAAATCAAGGTAACCGTCGTTGCCACCGGGCTTGATCGTACGCGCAACCAGTCGATGAAAGTGGTTCAGGGTAATGCGCCGACCAGCCGCAAGCAGGATGGCTCGCTCAACCTGGATGAAATCGAACTGCCGACCATTCTGCGTCGTCAGCGCGAAGAGGCGCTGCTGGATAAACCGCAGCAGGATTCGGGTGTTGATCAGAATGGGCGTCGTGATGACTATGGAAGTTTGGACATCCCCACGTTCCTGCGGCGTCAGGCTGATTAAAAAGCAGGCAGCTGATAACCTTTAGATTGATGAAGGTGTCACTTGTTTGTTAGAATTTCCTGATATTTTTGTAACATTTTAGGTTGGCGAAGCGGATGATCAAACAGCGCACTCTCAAGAACAGCATCAAGGCCACCGGCATCGGTCTGCATACCGGCCAGAAGGTGTACCTGACGCTGAAGCCGGCGCCGGTCAATACTGGCATCGTGTTTCGACGAGTGGACCTGGATCCGGTTTTCGAGATCGAGGCCCGCGCCGATAACGTGGCCGATACGACGCTGTCGACCAACCTGGCGCGTGATGGCATCCGTGTTGCCACGGTCGAGCACCTCCTGTCGGCACTGGCGGGGCTGGGCATCGACAACGCCTATGTCGAATTGAGCGCTGAAGAAGTACCGATCATGGACGGCAGTGCAGCCCCCTTCGTGTTCCTGGTTCAGTCCGCCGGTATCGAAGAGCAGAACGCACCGAAGCAGTTCATCCGGATCAAGAAGGAAGTGACGGTAAGCAACGAAGGCAAAACCGCTACCTTCCGTCCTTTTAATGGATTCAAGGTCGGCTTCTGCATCGAGTTCGATCACCCGGCATTTGCCAACCGCAACATGGAAGCGGTTCTGGACTTCTCCAGTACCTCTTTCGTGAAGGAAGTCAGCCGGGCGCGTACCTTCGGCTTCATGCGCGATATCGAATACCTGCGCTCTCAGAACCTGGTACTCGGTGGCAGCTTTGAGAACGCCATCGTGGTCGATGACTTCAAGATCCTGAATGAAGACGGTCTGCGCTACGAAGATGAGTTCGTCAAGCACAAGGTACTGGACGCCATCGGTGACCTGTACCTGCTGGGCAAGAGCCTGATTGGCGAATTCTACGGCTACAAGTCCGGTCACTACCTGAACAACATGCTGCTGCGCAAGCTGCTGGCAACTGAAGATGCCTGGGAGCTGGTGACCTTCGAAGGTCAGGAGCAAACTGCACCCATCTCCTACCATCGTCCGGTTGCGGCGGGTTGATCGCCCAGCCATAAGCTGCCAACAAAGCCGGCCCAGTGCCGGTTTTGTCGTTTTCAGGCCCTGCTTCATGCCTCTCTGGCACCAGATCAAATTTGTGCCGCATTGACATTCAACTATCTGCCCCAATACAGGTAGAATGTCGTATCCATTTTTTCAGGCAAAGGATCTCCGGGCTCATTCCCGCCTCTTTGCATTCAACCGGTTAAAAGTCGAATTATGCTGACCTCACTGTTCAAGAAGATTCTGGGAAGTAAAAACGAGCGCGAGCTGAAGCGCCTGGGCAAGATCGTCAAGCAGATCAATTTACTGGAGGAAGCCTTCGAAGCACTCTCCGACGACGAGTTGAGGGGCAAGACAGTTGAGTTCAGGGAGCGTCTGGAACAGGCGGAGCCGCTGGACAAGATTCTGCCTGAAGCCTTTGCCGCTGTGCGGGAAGCCTCCAAGCGCGTGATGGGCATGCGTCACTTCGACGTACAGCTGATCGGTGGCCTGGCGCTGCATGAAGGCAAAGTGGCCGAGATGAAAACCGGTGAGGGCAAGACCCTGGTCGCAACCCTGGCCGTTTACCTCAACGCACTGCCGCAGCGCGGCGTGCACGTTGTCACCGTGAACGACTATCTGGCCCAGCGAGATGCCGACTGGATGCGTCCGCTGTATGAGTCCCTCGGCCTCAGCGTTGGCGTGGTGCGCTCCGGACAGGATTCTGAATCCAAGCGTGCCGCCTATGCCTGCGACATCACCTACGGTACCAACAACGAATTCGGTTTTGACTACCTGCGTGACAACATGGCGTTCAGTCTTGCTGACAAGGTACAGCGTGATTTCTGCTTCGCGGTTGTCGACGAAGTTGACTCCATCCTGATCGATGAAGCGCGTACGCCTCTGATCATCTCGGGTCCGGCCGAAGACAGCTCGGCCACTTACCACAAGATCAATCAGCTGATCCCCAGCCTGCAGCAGTTCCACGGTGAGCTGGACCCGAAAGATACAGAGCAGGTCGTTGATGAGCACTTTGTGGTCGATGAGAAAAACCGCACGGTCGAACTGACTGAAGCCGGCCACCAACTGGTGGAAGACCTGCTGATCGAACACGACATGCTGACAGAAGGTGAAAGCCTGTACGCGCCGCAGAACCTGAACCTGCTGCACCATGTGCTGGCAGCGTTGCGTGCGCACTACCTGTTCCAGCGTGACAAGGACTACATCATTCAGAATGGCCAGATCGTCATCGTAGACGAGCATACCGGCCGGATCATGCCCGGTCGTCGCTGGTCTGAGGGGCTGCATCAGGCCGTTGAGGCGAAAGAAGGTGTCCAGATTCAGATGGAAAGCCAGACGCTGGCCTCAACCACCTTCCAGAACTACTTCCGTTTGTATGAAAAGCTGTCCGGCATGACCGGTACTGCCGATACTGAAGCGTTCGAGTTGCGTCAGATCTACGGCCTTGATGTAGTGGTCATTCCCACCAACCGTCCGGTACAGCGCAAGGACTACAACGACATCGTGTTCCTCACCATCGAGGAAAAGTATCAGGCGATCGTCAAGGAGATCCGCTACTGTCGCGAACACAACCGTCCTGTGCTGGTGGGTACGGCTTCGGTTGAGTCATCAGAGCTGCTGTCGGCACTGTTGCAGAAGGAAGACATTCCGCATAACGTCCTCAACGCCAAAAACCATGGACGTGAGGCTGAAATCATTGCCGAAGCTGGTCGCCCTGGCGCGATCACCATCGCCACCAACATGGCGGGTCGTGGTACGGACATCAAGTTGGGTGGCAAGCTGGAAGCTGAACTGGAGGCGATGTCGGCCGACAGCAGCCAGGCTGAAGTGGATGAAGCCATGCGCGAATGGCGTGAGCGCCACGACCTGGTAATCGAGGCCGGCGGTCTGCACATTATCGGTACCGAACGCCATGAGTCGCGCCGTATCGACAACCAGCTGCGCGGTCGTGCCGGCCGTCAGGGTGATCCGGGCTCATCCCGTTTCTTCCTGTCGATGGAAGATGACCTGATGCGCATCTTCGCCTCCGAGCGTGTACGTCAGTTCATGCAGGCACTGGGGATGGAAAAGGGCGAAGCGATTGAGCACAAGATGGTGACCAATGCCATCGAAAAGGCTCAGCGCAAGGTGGAAGGCCGCAACTTCGATATCCGCAAGTCGCTGCTGGAGTATGACGATGTCGCCAACGACCAGCGCAGCGTGATCTATGACCAGCGCAACGAAGTGATGGCATCGGAGGATATTTCCGAAACCATCGATTCGGTGCGTGACGAGGTGATCGAGAACACCATCAGCGAACATATCCCACCGCAGAGTCTCGAAGAGATGTGGGACGTGCCGGCACTGGAAAAGGCGCTGGAAACCGAATTTGCCCTGCAGCTGCCGATACAGCAGTGGCTGGATGAAGACGACTCGCTGCATGAGGAAACCCTGCGCGAAAAAATCCATCACGAGATCGTATCGGCCTATAAAGCGAAGGAAGAGGTTGTTGGCGCGCCAACACTGCGCATGTTCGAGAAGCAGGTGATGCTGCAGGTTCTTGATACGCTCTGGAAAGAGCACCTGCAGACCATGGACCTGTTGCGTCAGGGTATTCATCTGCGCGGCTATGCGCAGAAAAACCCCAAGCAGGAATACAAGCGCGAAGCCTTTGCCCTGTTCCAGGACCTGCTGGATAACATCAAACGTGATGTGATCCGCATTCTGAGCCACGTTAAGGTGCGCGAGCAGGAAGAGGTTGAGCGTATGGAAGCCGAGCGCCGTGCCCAGGCCGAGCGTCAGCAGATGAACTTTGAGCACGCGCAGGGCAGTGCAATGGCCGGCTCTGGAGCCGAGCAGGCTCAGGCGGCGGGTGACGAATCTGCCGAGAATGCCGAGCCTTATGTGCGTAACGCCCCGAAAGTTGGTCGTAATGACCCCTGTCCCTGTGGGTCAGGCAAAAAATACAAACAGTGTCACGGTAAAATCAGTTAATTATTAAGGAAAACAGCATCATGGCAGTTGGTCCGGCTACTTTGCCACCGTTACATCCGGTTAAGGGATTTCGTCTGGGTATCGCATCCGCAGGGATCAAGAAACCGGGCCGACGCGATATTGTGCTGATGGAGCTGGCCGAAGGCAGCTCGCTGGCGGGCGTGTTTACACTGAATGCCTTTTGCGCTGCGCCGGTGCGCATCTGCAAGCAGCACCTGGGCCGGACCGGTTCACGCTATATGCTGATCAATACCGGTAACGCCAACGCGGGTACCGGAGAGCAGGGAATGCGTGATGCGATAAGCTGCTGTGAAGCCGTTGCAGACCTGTGTGGCGTGCCGGTAGAAGCGGTACTGCCGTTTTCCACCGGTGTGATCGGTGAGCCGTTGCCGGTAGCCAAGATTCTTTCGGCGCTGGATGCGGCCAAAGCCGACCTCTCGGAAAACAACTGGGAGCAGGCCGCTTCGGGCATCATGACCACTGATACCCGTCCCAAGGCTGCCAGCGAGCAGTTTGAATACAGGGGTAAAACGGTAACCCTGACCGGCATCTCCAAGGGCGCCGGCATGATCATGCCCAATATGGCCACCATGCTGGGCTATGTCGCTACCGATGCCGAGGTTCCGCAGCCGCTGCTGCAGCAGTGGTTGAGCAGTGTGGCGGATCGCTCTTTCAACCGCATCAGCATCGATGGCGATACTTCCACCAACGACTCCTGCATGCTGGCGGCCACGGGTGCCAGCGGCGTGCTGATTGACGGTTCGGACTACGAGCTGGCCAGTCTTTTTACCGAAGCGCTGGAGCGCGTCATGCTGTCACTGTCACACGCCATTGTGCGTGATGGAGAGGGTGCGACCAAGTTTGTTGAAGTGCGTGTTGAGTCAGCGGGTACCAGCAAGGAAGCGCTGGATGTAGCCTATACCATTGCGCACTCGCCTCTGGTCAAGACGGCGCTCTTTGCCAGTGACCCGAACTGGGGTCGTATTCTGGCCTGTGTGGGCCGTGCTGGGATCGACAATCTGGATCTGGACGCTTTGCAGATCTACCTCAACGATGTCTGCATTGTCGAGAAGGGTGGACGTGCGGCCAGCTACACCGAAGAAGCCGGTCAGGCGGTCATGAACGGTGAAGAGATTCTGATCCATGTGGTCCTCAACCGCGGTCAGGTCACGGAGCGGGTCTGGACTACGGATCTGTCTCACGACTATGTCAGCATCAACGCGGACTACCGCAGCTGATCTGTATCTGATATGCCTAAACTGATCCATGTTGCGGCGGCAGTCATTCGTGACTGCCGCGGTCACATCCTCATTGCCCGTCGACCTGATGACAAGCATCAGGGCGGCCTGTGGGAGTTTCCTGGTGGCAAGGTGGAGCCCGGCGAACCCGTTGCTCAGGCGCTCTCCCGTGAGCTGCTTGAAGAGCTGGGGATTCAGGTTTCACGAGCACAGCCTTTGATCCGTATTCCACATCACTATCCTGACAAGTCGGTACTGCTGGATGTATGGGAAGTGACCGCGTTTGAGGGTGAAGCACATGGGGCCGAAGGTCAGCCGGTCTGCTGGGTCGCGCCCGAAGCGCTTGACGACTATGCCTTTCCGGCGGCCAACACGCCCATCATTACAGCCGCACGCCTGTCGCCACGGCTGCTGATTACCGGTGACGTGAACGACATTGATGTCTGTACCGGAAAACTGCAACAGGCGCTGCAGCAGGGCATCACTCAGGTCATGCTGCGTGCCAAGTCGCTCAGCGAGACCGCCTTTGCGGACCTGTATCAACAGCTGCAACCATTGTGTGCCGAGTTCAATGCCTTGATGGGGGTGAATACATCCGTTGAGCAGGCCAATGCATTGTGTGCCGAGCACCTGCACCTGACGTCGGCGCGTTTGCAGGCGCTGGGCAGTCGTGCTCAGTTCAAGGGGCGCTGGCTCAGTGCCTCCTGCCACAACGCGGAGCAGATCCGCATGGCACACGAGAAGGGCGTCGACTTCATCACCCTGTCTCCGGTCAAACCCACCCGCTCACATCCGGGCGCGCCGGTATTGGGCTGGGAAAGGTTTGCCGAGCTGGTGGCCGAGTGCCGGTTGCCGGTATATGCGTTGGGCGGGCTCAGTGAATATGATCTTACTCAGGCCAGAGAGCAGGGTGCTCAGGGCATCGCGGCGATCTCGGCCTGGTGGTAGCTCGCCTTTACAGACCTTCAACAATCCGCATTGACAAGTCCACGGCCTGGCAGTGCTTGGTCAGGGCACCGATGGAGATATAGTCCACACCGGTGTTGGCATAGTCGAGCAGGGTTTCATCCGTAATATTCCCCGAAGCTTCCAGCTTGGCACGCCCGTTGGTCTGCTTGACCGCTGCAATCATCCGCTCGGGGCTGAAGTTGTCCAGCATGACAATATCGGCGCCGGCGACCAGCGCCCGTTCCAGCTGATCTTCTGTCTCGACCTCGATTTCCACCGGTTTGCCCGGGTGGTTGCGGCGGGCGGTTTCGATCGCTTTCTCAATACCGCCACAGGCCATGATGTGGTTTTCCTTGATCAGGAAGGCATCGTACAGACCGATGCGGTGGTTGAAGCAGCCGCCGCAGCTGACGGCGTATTTCTGTGCCAGCCTCAGGCCCGGGATGGTCTTGCGCGTATCCAGCAGGCGTACCGGGGTGCCGGCGACACGCTGAGCGTATTCGTGGCTGAGGGTGGCGGTGCCGGAGAGTGTTTGCAGGAAGTTCAGTGCCGCGCGCTCGCCGGTGAGCAGTGAACGGGCCGACCCCTGCAGGCGAAACAGCACCTGATCACGTTCGACCTTGTCTCCATCCTCAACCAGCCACTCAACCTGTACCTCAGGGTCCACCTGACGAAACACCTCATCCACCCAGGCACGGCCACAGACCACCGCTTCCTGACGTGAAATCACCCGCGCCTGTGCCCGGTCACTGGCCGGAATCAGTTCGGCGGTGATGTCACCGTTGCCGACATCCTCATTCAGGGCTGTACGGACGTTTTCTTCGATGGTGGGCTTGAGCTCGGTCAGCGTCAGCAGCATGGTGGCGGGCCTGTCGTATGATGTACTATGGAGCGCGCATTTTAGCGGAAATCGCGCGGCGATAGTACGTCAAAGGGGAGTGGTATTCAGTCAGATGACAGTCAAAATTGAACAGCACCGCATCAAGGGTGCCCGTTTTCTGCCTTCACCCAACTGCAACGCCCGGCCCGAAGACGAAATCTCGCTGCTGGTGATCCACAATATCAGCCTGCCGCCCGGGCAGTTTGGTGGTGGTCATATTGCCGAGCTGTTTACCAATCGACTGGACCCGAACGGACACCCCTTCTTTGCCGAAATCGAGGGGCTTGAGGTCTCCGCCCATCTGCTGATCGAGCGGGATGGCCGCATGACCCAGTTCGTACCCTTCGATCGCCGCGCCTGGCATGCGGGCAGGTCCTGCTTTCGGGAGCGTGAAGCCTGCAATGACTTTTCCATCGGCATCGAGCTGGAAGGGACGGATGATTGCCCCTATACCGATGCCCAGTATGAATGTCTGATCGCGGTGACTCAGGCGCTTTTGGCAACCTATCCGCAACTTGGCCCTGAAACCATTGCCGGTCACAGTGATATTGCACCCGGTCGAAAGACTGACCCCGGCCCGGCATTTGACTGGACACGTTTTCTTGCTGCGCTCGGATGATCTGAGAATGGTTTTCATCTATCATAGATGCCCCCTGAAACTCTGCCTGCTGCGAGGTTTGGATGTCAGCTCTGCTCCGTATTGAAGGTCTCAAGTGCGCGTATCAGTCGCAGACGGTGCTGGCCAGTGTCAGCTTTGATATCGAGCCTGGCGAGATCGCCTGTCTGCTGGGCCCCAGTGGCTGCGGCAAGACCACCGTGCTGCGTGCCATTGCCGGCTTTATTGCCCCTCAGGCGGGTGAGATTCGACTCGGTGAGCAGCTGATCAGCAGTGCCGCCCATGTGGTGCCGCCGGAGCAGCGCGGCATGGGGATGGTGTTTCAGGATTACGCCCTGTTCCCGCACCTGAATATTGCCGACAACATCGCCTTTGGCCTGCGCCGCATGGCCAGCAGCGAGAAGCAGCGTCGGGTCAAGGATGTGCTTGAGTTGGTCGAGCTGCCCGACCTGAGCCGGCGTTACCCGCATGAACTGTCCGGTGGTCAGCAACAGCGCGTTGCTCTGGCGCGTGCGCTGGCACCCGACCCCCGCCTGCTGTTGATGGACGAGCCGTTTTCCAATCTGGATACCGATCTGCGGCGTCAGTTGTCGCAGGAAGTGCGCCAGATCCTCAAGCGTCGTGGCATCGCCGCGATCATGGTGACCCATGACCAACAGGAAGCCTTCACCATCAGTGACAAGATCGGCATTCTGTCAGCCGGTCGCGTACAGCAATGGGGCACGCCCGAGTCCCTGTACTACCAGCCGGTCAGTCCCGAAGTGGCCGCTTTTGTTGGCAAGGGAGAGCTGTTCCAGGGAACGATAAAAGAAGCCACCGCCGTCGAGACGGAACTGGGGCTGCTTGAGTTTGCCGAGCCGCTGGGGGTGGATGCGGGTTGTGATGTGCAACTGTTTTTGCGTCCGGGTGATCTTTACCTGAGCCACGATGGTGGGGTACCCGGAGAGGTGTGTTCGGCTGAATTCCAGGGCAGCCTGACGCTTTACTGCATTCGTCTGCACACAGGGCGCGAGGTCGAGGTGTTGGAGCAGGGGCTGCATCGATATGCTGAAGGCGAAAACGTCTGTGTGCATGTAGCGGCTCATCGCCCAATCCTGTTTTCATCCTGCCAGGTGCGTAGCCCGTATTGACCCTATCTGGCACGAAGCCTGCCGTATCCGCTGCAGTATATTGCCACGAACGGGTATGGCGAAGATAACCGTTTTATCTGTGCGCGCCATATCCTGGAATACCCTGACATGACACTGTCCGCCGGGAAAGAGCGGAAATCCACTTCCTGTGACGAAGCCCTTGAATCAATCCATCCTGTGCAGCGCATACTCTCAAATGAGGTGGGCTTGATCCATGCATTCATATTTTTGTAATGCGCTTATGTTGGAATAAAAAGGTTTGATTAAATATGAGGGTGTATTATGAATATCAAAAAAGATGAAAAAGGATATATTATATGGTGGATTGATAGAAAGTTCATGACTGAAAATTCTTTTCCTAAGAAATGTCTCGATACCGTCGATGGGTTGGCCGTTGTTAATAAAAAGCATCTGACTGCTTATAAGAGATGGGGTGCTCTATCTAATAACAGAAAAGATATAAAGGATTGGATAGATACTTGGTTGACTAAAGAAGAAAAAGAAGAGCTAAAGGCTTTTTTGAAAAGAAGAAAGTCTAAAGATTAACCATCTAATTTAAAAGAGATTTTTAATGTGAAGAATTTATCGCCTGATCCAAGTATAAGCAGTGATGTTTTATTATCAAATGTTGAATTTGGTCTTTATAATGAGATTGGGTCCAGATGTAAAGTGGTTAATACAGCGTTGGGCGACTATTCTTACATAAGTGACGACTCGGACGTTATAAATACCACTATAGGAAAATTTTGCTCCATAGCCTCCCATACACGTTTAAATCCTGGCAATCATCCTGTAGAAAAGGCCGCGATGCACCACTTTACATACAGAAGTTCAATGTATGGTTTTGGAGAAGACGATGATGGTTTTTTTCAGTGGAGAAGAGAGCATCCTGTCACAATAGGGCATGATGTTTGGATTGGGCATGGTGCTGTCGTCCTGGCGGGGGTTACGGTTGGGAATGGTGCGGTTATCGCGGCAGGGGCAGTAGTATCAAAGGATGTTGAGCCTTACACGATTGTCGGTGGTGTGCCATCAAAGCCAATCCGTAAAAGGTTTAGCAATGAGGTGATTGACGGTTTCCAGCGCCTTGCCTGGTGGAACTGGCCGCATGAAGTATTCGCAGAAAGACTGAGAGACTTTCGCCAGCTGCCAGGAGAAGAGTTTCTGCAAAAGTATCAGGAGATTTAACCCTTCTGAAATATAAAAGCAATCCTTTTGTAAACAAATATACATATCTAGACAACCTTGGTGTAACAAACCCTCTTTAAGCTTTGGGTCATCTGACTTAAAGAGGGGCGAACAATGTCTGCCATCAAGATTCATGGCCTGCAGAAGTCTTTTGGCGAAGCAAGAGTGCTCAACGCGATTTCGCTTGAGGTAAAAACGGGTGAAATGGTTGCGCTAATTGGCTCATCTGGCTCGGGCAAATCGACGCTGATGCGGCATCTTTCATGCCTTACGCTTGCCGATAAAAATTCTCAATCCGAAATTGAAGTGCTTGGGGTGCCGGTTCAAAGCAGGGGGCGCAGTGCGCGTGATATCCGTGCCACCCGCGCTCGTATCGGCAATATCTTCCAGCAGTTCAACCTGGTTAACCGTCTGAGTGTGCTGACCAATGTACTGATAGGCGGCCTCAGTCGTGTACCGGTCTGGCGCAGCATGCTCGGCTGGTTTACGCAGGAAGAAAAGCTGGAAGCATTGCGTGCCCTGGAGTTGGTGGGGCTGCGTGAGCATGCGCTCAAAAGAGCTTCAGAGTTGTCAGGTGGCCAGCAGCAACGGGTCGCCATTGCCCGTGCCCTGATGCAGAAGGCAGAGGTCATTCTGGCTGATGAGCCGATCGCCTCGCTTGATCCGGAATCCTCCCGTCTTGTCATGGAAACGCTTGAGCGTATTAACCGCGACTTGGGCATCACCGTAGTGGTCACGCTGCATCAGGTTGATTATGCCCAGAAATACTGTCAGCGCGCCGTTGCCCTTCAGGCTGGCGAGATATTTTTCGATGGCCCGATTTCTGCCATGGATGGACAGATGCTCAGCAAGCTTTATGGCACCCAGATAGGCGCCGAAAGCCTTCAGGATGTGGCTGAGACATCGCCCGCTACTCCAGTCTATGAACTTAACCCTGCTTGAAACCCTTATCAGGAGCAGTACATGAAACTCAAGAAGCTTTTCTCTGGTCTGACGGCCGGTGTTGCAATGACTGCCATGCTGGCGGCACCACAGATATCTCAGGCTGACGAGATGAAAACCCTCAATTTCGGCATCATATCCACTGAGTCTTCCCAGAACCTGCGCACCATATGGGAGCCGTTCCTGGCCGATATGTCTGAAGACCTGGGTATGGAGGTCAAACCTTTTTTTGCATCCGATTACGCCGGCATTATTCAGGCGATGCGGTTTGATAAGGTTGATGTGGCCTGGTATGGCAACAAGTCTGCCATGGAAGCGGTTGATCGTGCAGGTGGCGAAATTTTCGCTCAGACCGTCGATTTCTCGGGCAATCCCGGCTATTGGAGCGTGCTTATAGCACACAAGGATAACGATAAGCTCAATTCAGTAGATGATGTACTGAACAAGGCAGGTGAGCTTGCGTTCGGTAATGGAGATCCGAATTCAACTTCTGGCTTCCTGGTGCCGAGCTACTACGTTTTCGCCAAAAACGGAGTCGATCCGAAAAAGATTTTCAAGCGGATGACCAATGCGGGCCATGAAGCGAATTTCCTGGCAGTAGCGAACGGTCAGGTCGATGTCGCTACAAACAATACCGAGAACCTGGCTCGAATCAAAGTGACCCACCCAGATAAATATGATCAGGTCAAGGTGGTCTGGAAATCCCCCCTGATCCCGTCTGATCCGATCGTATGGCGCAAGAATTTGCCTGAAAGTGCGAAATCCAGAATTTATGACTTCTTCATGTCATATGGCACTACAGGCAACGAAAAGGAGGTTGCTGTTCTGGAGGCTCTACAGTGGGCGCCTTTCAAGCCATCAACTGATGACCAGTTGTTGCCTATTCGACAGCTTGAACTCTTCAAGCAGCGTGCACAGGTAGCGGCAGATGGAAAACTCTCTTCCCGTGAACGGGAAGAAAAACTGGGTGAAATTGATGCTCAGCTATCAGCCCTGAACCGTCGCCTGCACGCCCTAGAGTCTGCCTCTGTTAATTGATTGACCCACTGTTCCGACTCCCCCATTGAGGGGGGTCGGTTCGGGTGTTAACCAAAGTGAGTTTTTCATGACCGTATCGACTGCTCAGACCCTTGCTGACGTGAGAAAGCCCTTTAATTGGGTGGTGGCAATCAGTTGGGTTGTATTGTTTTCATTGCTGGGCTGGGGCTGGGATGCTGCAGAGATTAATCCGCTGGTACTGATTACCGAAAGCGGCAACATGGCTGAATTTGCCGGCGATTTTTTTCCGCCTGATTTCAGCGATATCGGGTTTTACCTGGAAGAGATGGTGATCACGCTGCACATCGCGCTGTGGGGCACGGTGCTGTCGATCTTTCTGTCGGTTCCGTTTGGAATCCTGAGCTCCGAAAACCTGATGCCGGTGTGGGTGTATCAGCCAGTTCGGCGTCTGATGGATGCCACTCGTGCGATCAATGAAATGGTGTTTGCAATGCTGTTCGTAGTGGCCGTAGGCCTGGGGGGCCCTTTGCAGGGGTGCTGGCGCTGTTCGTTCACACAACCGGCGTGTTGGCAAAACTGTTTTCCGAGGCGGTTGAAGCCATTGATCCACGGCCTGTAGAGGGTGTGCGTGCAACAGGCGCCAACATGCTCGAAGAGATTCTGTATGGCGTGATCCCGCAGGTTCTGCCGCTTTGGATCTCATATTCACTGTATCGATTTGAGTCCAATGTTCGCTCTGCCACTGTGGTTGGCATGGTTGGAGCGGGTGGTATTGGCGTCATTTTGTGGGAAAGCATTCGCGGCTTTCAGTTTCAGCAAACCTGCGCCGTGATGATTGTGATCATTATCAGTGTGACGCTTACTGACCTTCTGTCACAGCGTCTGCGCAAGGCATTCATTTGAAATGAGTGTCGTTTTCAGAGGACTTGTATAGACAAATGGCAGTGTATCGAAAAATCGCATCCCAGCTGCGCGATGAAATCATGACTCAGTACAGCACTGGGGACCTGCTGCCGCCAGAGAGCCGTCTGGCAGACCGGTTCAGCGTCAATCGCCATACCGTCAGGCGTGCAATTGACGAGCTGGTCCAGGACGGTCTGGTAAGGCGCTATCAGGGCCTGGGGTGCAAGATTGTGCAAACGCCGATTGATTATGCCCTGCATGACCGTGCGGCGTTCTCACACAATCTTAACCAGATTGGATTGGGGCTGGAAACCGAGATCGTGCGCTGTGAGCAGGTTGTGCTTCCGGCAGCACTGGCCGGCCAGCTTGATCTTGCCCTAGGGGTCCGGGTGCACGAGTTGAGGACCCGCCGGCTGGTTGAGGGTGATCCGGTCTGCTTGATACGGCATTACCTGTTTGGCTTGCCTGATGCTGCACTTGATGCCTTCAGTGGCGGTTCATTGCATCAGTTTTTGCGCGATGAGTGGAGCATTTCGCTCAGGCGCGGCACCACCCGTTTGCGTGCACGCATGCCAACACTGGATGAGTGCACCCAGCTTTCTATCTCTCGCGGTATTCCGGTTATGGAAGTGCATACGCATAACTATTGCCGGGATACAGGCGTTTTACGTGAATACTCGATCGCCAGAAGCAGAAGCGATCTATTTGAATACAGCGTGGAGCCAAAGCCATGAGTTTTACCACACAACAGCGCCAGCACTGGATGTCGGTGCTGGCCCATGCCCCGACCGACGAACTGCTGGGCTTGTCCGAGACCGCGGTGCAGGAGTTCGGCTTTGAAATGATCCGCGCGCCGGAGGTCGGTTTGACTCAGGTGCGTGCACGGATGGGTAACACCGGCGATCAGTTTAACCTGGGTGACATGACCCTGACACGCTGTGTCGTTCGCTCCTCCCTCAACACCGTTGGCTATGGCTATATCGGGGGGCGTAACAAGGCTCATGCCCGGCGTGCAGCCGAACTGGATGCACTGCTGCAGGATGCTCAAATGGGTGAGGCTCTGATGGAACGAGTGATACGTCCCATAGAAGCTTTGCAGCGCGCGGCGCGTGCAGAACAACAGCAACAAACGGATGCAACACGCGTTGATTTCTTCACGCTGGTGCGGGGGGAGGATTGAAATGACCGATGCACTGCTAAAACCGGGCTTCAGTCAGCCGGTCGGTGATGCCCAACAGGCCTTCCGAGTGCTGCTTAAAGTAATGAGTGAGCCCGGTGTAATCCGTTCACTGCAACAGGCGCAAGGGATCGATCATCTGGCCCCGGCGGGCATGACTGCACTGCTGGCATTGTGTGATCAAACAACACCGGTATGGCTGGCACCTGTATTCAACACTGCTGCCATTCGCACCAACCTGAATTTCCACGCAGGGGCACCGCTGGCGAGTGATGCACAGCAGGCAGACTTTGTACTGAGTGTTCCGGGCGAACTGCCGCCACTGGAGCAGTTGAAAGCAGGGGAGCCTGAATATCCGGATCGCAGCTGCACACTGGTCGTGCAGCTGGAACAACTAGGGAATGCGCCGGTGGGGGATGCACTGGTTGAATTGGAACTCAGTGGTCCCGGTATTTCAGGACGGCGCAGGCTCTGTGTATCAGACATGGGGGCTGACCTGTTGAGCTATCTGACTGAGCGGCCACATCCCTTTCCGCTGGGGCTGGATCTGATTCTGGTATCGGGTGAGCGTGTGACGGCAATTCCAAGAACCACTGATGTGGAGGTGATCTGATGTACGTTGCAGTAAAAGGGGGCGAGAAAGCGATTCAGGCGGCACATGACCTGCTTGCTCAGCATCGCAGAGGCAACCCTGAACAGCCGGAACTGGCGGTACACCAGATCAGGGAACAGTTGTCACTGGCGGTAGACCGCGTGATGACCGAAGGCTCGGTGTATGACCCGGAGTTGGCTGCACTGGCGATCAAGCAGTCAGCCGGTGATCTGGTGGAAGCAATCTTTCTGTTGCGAGCCTATCGCACCACGCTGAACCGTTTCTATACCAGCGAACCGATCGACACCGACGGGATGCAGGTGGAGCGTCGGATTTCCGCCACCTACAAGGATCTGCCGGGTGGCCAGGTGTTGGGGCCGACCTTCGACTACACCCATCGTCTGCTGGATTTTGCCCTGCTGGCAGAGGGCGAAACGGCTGCACAGGCCGACATGGGTGCTGCAGCTGAGAGCTCAGAAACCACTATGGCGCGAGTATCGGCACTGCTGGAGCGTGAAGGGCTGATGGTCACCGAACGTGACAGTGGTAATGAGCCTGCCGATATCACCCGTGACCCGCCAGTATATCCCTGTGACCGCAGCGCGCGAATGCAAGCTCTGGTACGGGGTGACGAGGGGTTTCTGCTGGCGCTGGGATATTCAACGCAGCGGGGCTATGGGCGCAACCATCCCTTTGCCGGTGAAATCCGCATCGGTGAAGTGGCGGTCAGCATCGTGCCGGAAGAACTGGGGTTCGAGATCGAGATTGGCAGCTTGCGCGTCAGTGAGTGTGAGATGGTGAATGGCTTCACCCGCCATGAAGATGACGAAGTGAAGTTTACCCGCGGCTATGGCCTGGGCTTTGGTCAGTGTGAACGCAAGGTGATGGCCATGGCACTGGTCGACCGTGCGCTTCAGGTCGATGAATACAATGAGGAGATCAAATCTCCGGCGCAGCAGGAAGAGTTTGTACTGTCCCACTGTGACAACGTGGAAGCAGCCGGTTTTGTATCCCATCTCAAACTGCCGCATTACGTGGATTTTCAGTCGGAGCTGGAACTATTGCGCCGCATTCGGAAGGCAGAAGCGAGCCGCTCAGAGGAGGCAACATCATGAGTATCGAGGCTGTACGTTCAGGCTACAACTTTGCCTACCTCGACGAGCAAACCAAGCGAATGATCCGTCGGGCACTGCTCAAAGCCGTGGCAATCCCTGGTTACCAGGTTCCCTTTGGGGGCCGCGAAATGCCCATGCCCTACGGCTGGGGTACTGGTGGTATGCAGGTAACAGCGGCGGTTATAGGTACGGATGACCGGCTTAAGGTGATTGACCAGGGTGCTGACGATACCACCAACGCCGTCAGCATCCGCGCCTTTTTCCGTGATCTGACCGGGGTGGAAACCACCGAACAGACGGAGCAGGCCACTCTGATCCAGACTCGCCATCGCATTCCCGAAAAGCCGCTCAAGGAAGACCAGATTCTGATCTATCAGGTGCCGATTCCCGAGCCGCTGAGGTTTATCGAGCCGAGCGAAGTGGAAACGCGCAAGATGCATGCGCTGGAAGACTACGGCGTCATGCACATCAAACTGTATGAGGATATTGCCCAGTTCGGCCATATCGCTACGGCCTACGCCTATCCGGTGAAAGTTAACGGCCGCTATGTGATGGATCCGTCTCCGATTCCCAAGTTCGATAACCCCAAAATGGATAACTGCCCGGCGCTGCAACTGTTTGGAGCGGGCCGTGAAAAGCGGATTTATGCCGTGCCGCCCTATACGGAGGTGCGCAGTCTCGACTTTGAGGACCATCCCTTTGAAATCCAGCGTTGGGATGCCAGCTGCGCCATCTGTGGTTCCCGCGACAGCTTCCTGGATGAAGTGGTGATGGATGACTGTGGCAACCATGAGTTTATTTGTTCCGATACGGATTACTGCCGTACACGCGTGGCAGAACAGGGGGAAAGCGCATGAATACCGAGCCACTGCTGCAGGTACGCAATGTCACCAAGCTGTATGCGGCCGACAAGGGCTGCGCCGATGTAAGTTTCGATCTTTACCCCGGTGAAGTGCTGGGCATAGTGGGTGAGTCCGGTTCCGGCAAGTCCACGCTGTTGAGCTGTCTCTCTGCACGGTTGGCACCGGATCAGGGTTCGATCCAGTACGTGAACCGGGAGGGCGAGCGGCTGGATCTGTATGGACTGAGTGAGTCGCGTCAACGCCAGCTACAGCGTACCGAATGGGGCATCGTCCACCAGCATGCCCGGGACGGACTGCGCATGGGGGTTTCGGGCGGTGCCAATATCGGCGAACGCCTGATGGCAACGGGCCAGCGTCACTACGGTGATCTAAGGGCCACCGCCGAGCGCTGGATGGCGGACGTAGAGCTTGATATTGATCGCATTGACGACAAGCCCATCACCTATTCCGGCGGTATGCAGCAACGGCTGCAGATCGCCCGCAATCTGGTGACACACCCGCGCCTGGTGTTCATGGATGAGCCCACCGGTGGTCTGGATGTGTCGGTTCAGGCGCGCCTGCTGGATCTGCTGCGCAGACTGGTAACCGAGCTAGGATTGGCGGTCGTAATTGTCACCCATGATCTGGCGGTAGCTCGCTTGCTGGCGCAGCGCCTGATCGTCATGCGCCGTGGGCAGGTAGTGGAAACCGGATTGACCGATCAGGTACTGGATGATCCCCAGCATGCCTACACACAGCTGCTTGTTTCTTCTGTGCTGACACCTTGAGTTCAGGATTTTGACCATGCAAACCATGATAGATGTTCAGGGCCTCACCAAGGTGTTTACCCTGCACAACCAGGGTGGCATTCAGCTGCCCGTATTCAGCGGTATCGATTTTAGCGCACGCCAACAGGAGTGCACCGTTCTGTTCGGAGAAAGCGGCTCGGGCAAAAGCACCCTGTTGCGCTCACTGTACGCCAACTATTTGCCCACCAGTGGCAGCATCAGCGTCCGTCATCGCGGCGAGATGGTCGACATGACAGGCGCACCCAGTCAGACACTGCTGCAGATCCGGCGTGAAACCATTGGCTATGTCAGCCAGTTTCTGCGCGTGATTCCACGGGTATCGGCTCTCGATGTGGTCGCGCAGCCGTTGAGAGAGCGCGGTGTGGATGAACACCGCGCACATCAAAAGGCAGGAGAGCTGCTGGAGCGGCTGCATATTCCCGAGCGCCTGTGGTCATTGCCGCCGGGAACGTTCTCTGGCGGTGAACAGCAGCGCGTGAATATCGCGCGGGGCTTTATCGTGGATTACCCCGTTTTGCTGCTGGATGAACCCACTGCATCACTGGATCAACGCAACGCGGCCACGGTTGTGGAGCTGATACAGGAAGCCCGCAGCCGGGGAACCGCAGTGGTCGGCATCTTTCATGATGCCGAGGTGCGTGACGCCGTTGCAGACCACATTTATGACATCGCATCACAGTCCACCATTGTTCAAGACGGGGCCGCATCATGATTCTGACCAACGCCAATATCGTATTAAACAACGAAGTTGTTCTGGGTAGTCTGAAGATTGAAGATGGCAAGATTCAGGCGATTGACTCAGGCAGCATGGCACTGGCTTCAGCGGTGGACTGTGGCGGTGGCTACCTGATGCCCGGACTGGTCGAGCTGCACACCGATAACATGGAAAAACACTTTACCCCGCGTCCCGGTGTTGCCTGGCCGGGGATGCAGGCGTTCAAGGTGCACGATGCCCAGATGATCAGCGCTGGCATCACCACAGTGTTTGACGCCATCTCTGTCGGCGATGTGGTCGAGGGCAGCGAGCGCCTGGCCAATCTGAGCCGAATGGCGGAAGCCCTCAAGGAAAGCCGCGCCCGTGATTTGACCCGTGCCGATCACCTGTTGCATCTTCGCTGCGAAGTGAGCCACCAGGACACCCTGGACAACTTTCTGCACCTGCTGGAGGCGCACCCGCCGCAGCTGGTGTCGATTATGGATCACTCCCCCGGTCAGCGGCAGTTTGCCAACCTGGACAAGTACCGCGAATACTACAAGGGCAAATACAAGCTGTCTGATGCCGAGCTGGAGGCGTTCATTGTGCGCCAGAGTGAAGCCAGTCGCCTGTACAGTGCCAAGTATCGTCGTGCTATTGCCGATATTTGCCAGGCCCGGGGCATCCCGCTGGCAAGCCACGATGACGCAACCTCTGAACACGTCGAAGAATCCCTCAACCATGGCATGTTGATCGCCGAGTTCCCGACGACGCATGAGGCGGCCCGCGAGGCACACCGTCATGGTATGGCGGTGATGATGGGGGCACCCAACGTGGTGCGCGGTGGTTCACATTCCGGAAATGTAGCTGCACACAGTCTGGCTGCTGAAGGGCTGCTGGATGTGCTGTCCAGTGATTACTACCCCGCCAGCCTGCTGGATGCGGCGTTCAAGCTGGTGGCTGATGAGCGCAATGACTATGACTTGCCCGCGGTGATGCGGCTGGTGAGTCAGAACCCTGCACAGGCTGCGGGGCTGGATGATCGCGGTGAAATAGCGATCGGAAAGCGTGCCGACCTGGTCTGGTGTGACCGGTTGGATGACCATGCCCATATCCACCACGTTCTTAAAGATGGCAAGCGGGTATTCTGAGGCACTCATGAGCAAGCTGTTTTACTTGATGGGTCCCTCCGGCAGCGGCAAGGATGCGCTGATGACCGGCGTGCGTGAGCACTTTGACGGACAGGGGCCGGTGCTGTTCGCTCACCGCTATATCACGCGCTGTTGGCGCTCCGGCGGTGAAAACCATATCGAACTGTCGAATGAGGAGTTCGACCAGCGCCTGCGTGCGGGGCTGTTTTCCATGCACTGGTGTGCTAACGACTGCCGTTATGGTATCGGCCTCGAGGTTGATGGTTGGCTTTCAGGTGGGCATTCGGTGCTGGTAAACGGCTCGCGTGAACATCTTGGTGAAGCGCGCCAGCGTTTTGGTGACAGACTGGTTCCGGTGCTGGTCTGCGTTGAAGCCAGCCAGCTCAAGCAGCGCCTGTTGGCACGAGGCAGAGAGCCGCTGCAGCAGATCGAGCAACGGCTTGAACGTAATCGGCGTTTTATGGATGCGCTGGAAGATCAGGCCATCATGCTGGACAACAGCGGTGAGCTGAATCGATCAATTCTACGTTTTGCCGAGTTGTTGCAGCAACAGGTCAGGGAGGCAGCCGGTGTTTGAATTCCGTTTTTTGGGTACCGGAAATGCCGGTGGTGTTCCGCTTTGGGGGTGTGATTGTACCGCTTGCGAGGCTGCAAGGCAGGACGCGTCTCTCAGGCGTCGTGGGGCATCGGCGGCTATTGTGGCTGACGGTCGGGTAACACTGATCGATGCCGCACTGCCTGAGCTTATGGATCGGTTCCGGTTTGAGCAGGTGCAACGCATACTGCTGACCCATTTTCACATGGATCATGTGCAGGGGTTGTTTCCCCTGCGCTGGTCCGAGCGGCCAGAGCGCCTGCCGGTGTACCGCCCGGATGATCCGCAGGGGGCCGATGATCTCTACAAACATCCGGGTGTGCTGGAGTTTCAGCCTCCATGTGAGCCGTTTAAAGAGCTGGATTTCAGAACCTTTTCGGTTACCCCTGTGCCCTTGATTCACTCCCGTGTGACACAGGGATTTATCTTCAGGGTCGGCAACTGGCGGCTGGCCTACCTGACCGATACACGGGGGCTGCCAGATGCCACGCTGGCCTTTTTGCAGGCCAACCCGGTTGATGAGATGGTGCTGGACTGCAGCGATCCACCACGTGAAACGCCCTCACGCAATCACAACGACCTGAATGAAGCGCTCTCCATTTGGCGTGCGTCTGGCGCCAAACGACTTTGGCTGACTCATATAGGCCATCGACTGGATCTGTGGCTGAAGCAGAACGATAACCTGCCGGAGGGAGTGCAGGCAGCCTATGACGGTCTGGTGCTAAGGCCTGCTCATGGGGCTTAATGCTGAGCTTGCCATCCTGCTGTCAGTGGCCATGCATGTCACCTGGAATCTGATTGCGCGGCATCAACCTGCTGGTGCCTTTCCGCTCTGGTGGGTGCTGTTGACCCATCTGGTATTACTGTCTCCATGGGGGTTGTGGTCTCTGTTTACACGTGTTGAATGGAGTCCGACACTTGTGGCGCTGCTGCTAACCTCGGCCGTGGCCAATGCTGTCTATTTTACCGGGCTGCAACTGGCATACCGTAAGGCTTCGGCTGCACTGGTCTACCCCCTGGTGCGAAGCTCACCGCTGTTGATCGCCATCTGGAGTTGGGTGCTTTTGGGGGAACAGCTCTCGTTGAGTGGATGGGTGGGAATTGGCATCAGCGTAGTGGGACTGCTGATCATGTCGCTCAGTGCGAGCGGCAGCAGTGACAAAGGTGCCTTGCCCTGGGCCTTTCTGGCCATGCTGGCGACCAGTATTTATTCCATGAGTGACAAGGCGGCGGTGGCACAACTGCCGGACATGGCGGCGGTGATTGGTTTTGTCTCAGTGGGTTACGCCCTTTCGTGGTGCCTGCTAACGCTGATGCTGAAGCGAGAGCAGGGACGCTGGTGGCCTGCTCAGCGGATCAAGCTGGCACCAATGCTGACGGGCGGACTTTGTGTAGGGCTGGCGTATACACTGGTGGTGTATGCCATGCGCGAGCTGCCATCAGCCGTTGTAGTGGCGTATTCCAACAGCGGAATTGTGTTGGCAGCGCTGATTTCCATCTTTGTGTTCCACGAGCGCTTTGCCTGGAAGCGCCGCCTGTTGGGTGCTGTGGTGATCCTGTCAGGTATATTCTGCCTGAAATTCTATTAAGCGATAGCCACACCGCCAATGACCAGAAGGACTACCACCACCCAGGCTGGCACTTTCCACACGTTCAGCAGTAGGAAACCGGTTAGTGCCAGTACGAAATCCTGCATACTAATGATGACGCTGGTCCACAGGGGGTGATAAAGCGCAGATCCCAGAATACCGACCACAGCGGCATTGGCACCGCACATCATCGCCTGTGCAGTCTCAAAGCGCCTCAGTGCATTCCAGTGGGGCAGTACCGCCAGCAGAATCAGCAGACCGGGTAGAAAAATCATCACCAGTGCAAGAGCTGCGCCCGATAACGCCCCAGGCGCTGGTGTCGCAATGGCGCCAAGGTAGGCTGCAAAGGTAAACAGGGGGCCGGGTACGGCCTGAGCCGCGCTGTAGCCAGCCAAAAAGTCGTCGGGTGTCACCCAGCCGGGCTGGACGACTTCTGCCTCCAGCAGTGGCAGCACCACATGCCCGCCTCCGAACACCAGTGCACCGGCTCGATAAAAGGCATCCAGCATCTCTACAATGCTTGAAGGCATGAGAATGACGAGAACGGGCAGGCCAAGCAAGAGCCCCGTAAACAGGGTTGCGCAGAGATGCCCCACCTGTCTGGAAACCGGAAAGTGCAGACGGTGCTGCTCGATCTGCGTACCGGAGCGGCACAACAGCAGCCCGGCCAGAACTCCGACGAGAATGGCACAGACCTGACCTGTCGGCCCGCTGATCAACGTAATGATTACCACCGCTCCCAACGCGATTGCGGTACGTGTACGATCCGGGCAAAAGTTGCGCGCCATACCCCATACGGCATGGGCAACCACCGCCACGGCCGTGATTTTCAACCCATGCAACGCCCCCTGACTGATCGGGTCATCGAGTAGTGTCAGGCCCAGTGCAAAGAGCACCAGCGCGATGGCAGATGGCAGAGTGAAGGCGGTCCAGGCGGCCAGTGCGCCAGCATAACCTGCCCGCAAAAGCCCCAATGCAAAACCGACTTGACTGCTGGCAGGCCCCGGCAGGAACTGGCACAGGGCAACCAGATCGGCATAGTCGGCTTCCGACAGCCAGCGTCGGCGTTGTACAAACTCACTGCGAAAGTAGCCCAGGTGTGCGACTGGCCCACCAAACGAGGTAAACCCAAGCATCAGGAAAACCATAAAGACTTCTTTTATTCGGGATCCGTAACTGCGGGCTTTCTGCACAATGAATATCCTGTTGGATTTAATATTGATCGTTTGTCTTGGGACTGTTGTGTAACAGCTTCCCGGATTTCTGTTTTGCACCTTCTATTTTGTCATATGCCGTGATCCGTGAGGATGCATTGATGAACCCGGTGACGATCGACCAGCGGGTGGTACGTGCGGTGGTATAATCGAATTGTATTGGGAGGGATAACGATGAAAAAAGCGATAATTGCGACTGTTGCACTGCTGCCGGAGGTGGCGCTGGCCCATACCGGCCATGATGTATCCGGTTTTATCGGCGGGCTGGCTCATGCCATGGTGCACACACTGGAGGGGGCCGGAGGGCTGGTAGCGCTGGTGGTGCTGGGACTGGGGGCCGCTTACTTCAGGCGTCGTTCTCGATCCCGCTGCAGCGGGAAGTCAGAACACGAGGGGCAGTGATAGGGGGCAGGGAAGGCAGCCGCTGCCTCCCCTGTCTGCCTATGCGGCCGTCAGCGTTGCGGCAAAACGCCGGCGCAGGTCAACAAACTGCCATGCAAACGGCAGTGTCAGCCATTCCAGTTCAAGTGACTGCAGGGCCGCTTCAGACGGTTCGTCATCCTGCTCGGCCAGTGCCTGACCGAGCCGTTCCATCTGGTACTCCATGCGCAGCACTTCATCTTCTTCAGGTGTGGGTTGTCCGAGCATGATTTCAAGCCGGATACACAACTCACGCGCCTGAACTTCAGACAGTGCCAACTGCTGATCGATGGAGCGGCTGCCCGCGCTGATCAGGCGGATCGCTTCCAGTCGCTGGCCGATGCGCTCGCGCCACAACTGACCGGGAGAAGGGCCGGTAACCGCTTCCGTCAACAAGGTAGAAAGCGTTTCAGAGCGTGCGGTTTCAGCCAGTTCCTCTTCTGCCTGCTCGGCCAGTTGAGCCAGTCGCTGCAAGGCTTGCAGGGACGTTGCGGACAGCAGAGCTTCACGCGGTGCGGTTGGTTTCTGAGCGGCTTCAGCCTTGCGGGCCTGTTTTAGCCGGCTGAAAATGAGATCGCACTGTTCACGAAATGCCTGCCATAACCCGCGCTCTCGGCTGCGAAATGTCGCTCCGGCGGCCTTCCACTGCTGTTGCAGCTGCTTGGCTTCGCGGGCGGCGGCTTCGATATCGTCGGCGCTTGCCAGTTCACTGGCGCGGGCAATGATACGTTCCTTCAGATCGGCACACGCCTGACGATGAGCCCGAATGCGGCCATCGAGATCACGCAGCAGGCTGTTGAACTGTTGCTGTACCGGTTTGCCGGGTGCCCGGTCCACCGGGGAAAACTGTCGCCACTCCTCGCGGGCGGTACGGCTGATCGCTTCAACGGCATGCCAGTCGGCCTGGCTCCAGTCCATGCCGTGAATGAAGCGATCAAGCTGGGCGCAGATTTCGCGGCGCTGTTGCAGGTTATGTTCACGCTTATGGCGTTGAGCACTGAACCATGCCTGGCAGGGGGCATAGGCTTTCTCGCCGGCATCGTGAAACCGTTTCCACAGTTTTTGTGAGTGCACAGGGTCGGTGTGATCAATCTGCTTCCATTCCTGCTGCAGTGCACGTATCTGGTCGGCCAGTGCCTGCGGGGGCAGCTCCGCTCCCACCAGTGCTTCCATCTGCAGGCACAGTGTTTCCTTTTTACCGTTGGCAGCGAAACCCTGCCAGTCCTTCAGTTCGGCGAGCCTTGCCGTGAGCTGGCGGTAGCGTGAATCCAGACTCTCTGGCAGACCGGAAGGCTGTTCAAAATGCGGTGCAAGGCCTCTGTGGGTGGACTCGGCGGTACTGATTTCGCCCTGATCAAGTTGCTGCTCCAGCAGATGCAACTGCTGGAGCAGTTGATCTTCGTGTCGGCTGGACTGTGCATTGATCTGTTTGATGGCCTGCTGCAGCTGAGTGATCTGAGCTTGCAGAGACTGAAGCAGATCCGGCAATGGCCGAGAATCGGGCCACTCGATGGAGCGAAACAGGCGCTGAGCCCGGCGCAGTTTTTGTTCCGGGCTGCCATCCTGCTGTTGCAGCAGAGATTCAATGTGCGGGCTTTGTTGCTGCAGCCGTTCAGTTGCCGCCATGCAGTGTTCGGCGTGTCGGCTGAGGCTGTGCCACCGCTGTTGCTGCTCGCTGGCGGGTTCATACCGGCTGCTCAATTCATGCCACTGGTGCTGCAGATCCTGCAGGGCTGCTGCCTCAGGTAAATCGTCAGTGGCCAATGTTTCCAGCTGTGAAAGCAGTTCACCAGCAGTCTGTCGGTCCAGCTCTTTCTGCCGCAACAGCTCTTGTTCCTGGCGTTCCGCTTCTGCAGTGGCCTCAAGTCGGGCCTGTATCTGCTCGATCCACTGTGTAAATAGACGGTTGCTGTCATTATCGGCAGCCGGCAGCTGGTGCCACTCCTGTGACAGCGCCTGAGAGCGGGCATGCAAGAACTGCAGGTCTGCCCCCCTGGCCAGCTGTTCAAGCTGTTGCAGCAGTTGCGTGCGCCGCTGGGCATGTTCCGTTTCAAGCCGGGCCTGTTCACGCAAGCGGTTCAGCTTGTCGCGGCTGATGCGGTGTACGGTTTTGTCACGGCCACGGCTCTGACGCTGCAGGTTTTCCAGCAGATCGGCTCGTTCTACACGCTGGGCCGCTTCACGGCGCATGGTGGCCAGGCGGGCATGCAGGGCCACCTGCATCAGCACGGATTCGTCATCAATGCAGTTGAGCGCGCTTTGTTGCAGCTGTTCGCTGCTGACATTGATGATGATTTGAGTGCGGGTATCGGCATCGTCAAGGCGCCTGAGCAGCTCACTCAGTCTGTCGGAACCGTCACCGTTCAGGCATTCGCTGACGCGCAGCCCCGCCTGTTCACGGACTTCAGGGTCGGTGGATTGCGATAACACATCAAGCAGGGAGTCCGTATCACTGAGACGGCCAACCGCTACTATTCGGACCTGGCGACTGGCGTCATGCAGTGCCAGCTGGCGCAGGATTCTGGCCTGATCTGGCTGGTCCGGACATAGCTTGCTGATGGCATTTAAGCGCACTTCAGGATCTGAATGACGCCATCTTGGCTTGAACAGGTTTGCAAACATCAGTCACCACTACCGGAGAAGAGTCCCGGCATCCATTTTCATGCAGATGAGCGGGCGGGCGCCTATTCTACCGGTCAGGGGAGTGCAAGGAAAAGCCTTGACAGGTGCTGAATACGGACAATGTCTGAGGATAATGTTTTTCAGATACTCAGATCGACGTGTTGAACAGTGCCAACCCGGCCATCTTCTGATAGGAAAATGCTGCTTGAACGGATCAATCCGAGTCGGCTTTCGGTCATGCCTGAGGTCAGTGAGAACTCGGTATCAGCCGCGTTGAGCCAGATTGCGCCGATATTCTGGCTGGCCAGTGTCATCAGTGAGCCCTGTCCCGCTGCTCCGGGCGACCAGAGCCGCAGACGTGAAAAAACGCTGTCGCCGGCATCAATAAAACCGTTACCGTCTTCGTCAAATCGGGCAAGTTCTGCAAAACCATTACCGGAGCGGGCACCAAAAAGCTCTGAACCGTCATTAATGACGCCATCGGAATTGCGATCCAGTGCCAGAAAGGCGCGATTGCCCGCCAATGTCGGTACCTGATCCGCCTGGCCGTCCAGATCCAGGTCAAATTCAAATCGGGTTTGACTCAGCTGGGCCGCATCACCGTTAAAGTTGATCACCAGCGGGTCTGACAGGCGAGCGCCGATGCGCAGAATTTCGTGCTCTTCCTGCGTAATCGAACGCGCCATCTGCAGAGACAGGCTGATATCAATACGGCGACCATCGCGGGTGGTGACCTGTCCACTGGCCTCGAAACGGGTGGCTTCCTGCTCATGAATGCGGCTGTGGCGCTGGTATTCAAGACCGATTTGGGGCTCGGCAGGTGCTTCGGAGGGAGCTGCAGCCGGTGCTGCGGTCGGTGTGGGTGTGCTGATTTCAGCTCCGGCTGCCGGCTGGAAAACGGCCGGATCGATCAACTGCAGGCGAATCTCCTTGCCGGTGATCGCCTTGTGCAGCCGGCTGATCAACTCAAGCTTCAGCTGGTCTGCAGCTTCGAGACGCAACTCGAAGGGAGCCTCGGCGGGTGCAGTTTCTGCGGCTGATTCGAGCGGAGCGTTCTGAGTGAGTGCGGCAATGCGTGATTCCGGCTCGTCACTCCTGTTGTCGGCGTTCATGGCCAGGCTTGCCGAGTAGGTCAGCAACTCGCGGCGTTCGCTCTGACTGGCCTCGAACAGGGTGTCGACCTGACGTGCACCGGTTACGGGATCCTGGCTGACACGACCGACACGCAAGTGCTCATGCCGTTCTTCGCTGCGGCTGTAATTGCGTTCGCTGGCAAGCTGCAGGTTGTGGCTTTGGATCTGCATGACCGGGCTCCTCTGGTAACAGGAGCCATATCGGCCGAAACTGGTGGAAGTTTAGCCAGAAGTTTTCAGTTGGGGATCAGTTCAACTTCGCCATCCAGATAGACCCAAAGCCCTGATTCACGCTCGAAACGGGAGCGTTCATGTAAAATGGCGTCGCCTTCAGGGCTTTCAAACGCGGCCTTGAACTCGACCAGACCGGTGTCGTCATTTTTTTGCCCCGCTTCCGTGGCAACAATCTCCAGGCCGGTCCAGGTGGTGATCTGGGTCTGTTCAGCCAGCAGCTCGGCGTCCTGTGGTGAGCGTTTGGCAGCAGCCGTTGTCTGCACCAGATAGTCCACTGCACCAATGGCGAAAGCGGTATAGCGTGAGCGCATCAGGGCTTCGGCGGTTGCAGCGGGCTTGCGGCCACTGATGGCAGGCTCGCAACAGAAAACAAAAGGTTTGCCGGAGCCGCAGGGGCATTGAGTGTCCATATCCTGGGTGTCGGTCAGCATGCAGATGATCCCTGAGTGTTGAAATGTTAATCTGATCGATAGGCTGATCTAACCATTACCCCTACAAAAAGTCGAGATATACCTCCAATGGCGGCGCAGACCCCCGAAACCTTCTTCTGGCACGACTACGAAACCACCGGTATCGACCCGGCGCGCGACCGCCCGCTGCAGTTTGCCGGTGTCCGAACCGATGCGGACTTCAACATTATCGATGAGCCGGTAATGCTCTACTGTCGCCCGTCCGAGGACGTGCTGCCGCATCCCAGAGCCTGCCTGGTCACCGGTCTCACCCCCCAGGTCGCACTGAAAGAAGGGGTGACTGAAGCCGAGTTCATCGCCCGCATTTACGCCGAGCTGGCCCGCCCCGGCACCTGTGGCGTGGGGTACAACAGCATCCGCTTCGATGATGAAATCACACGCTACACGCTGTATCGCAATTTTTATGATCCTTACGCCCGTGAATGGCAGAACGGTTGCTCACGCTGGGATATCATCGACATGTTGCGTCTGACGCGTGCGTTGCGGCCGGAAGGAATAGAGTGGCCGCTGTATGAAGATGGTCGCCCGAGCATGCGGCTGGAGGACTTGACCCGTGCCAATGGCATCGACCATGGCAGTGCGCACGATGCACTGTCGGATGTGTATGCCACCATTGCGGTTGCCAAATTGGTCAAGGAGAGGCAACCCAAGCTGTTCAATTATGTGCTGCAAAACCGTGGCAAGCGTGCGATTCAGGCCCAACTGGATGTGGCGCGGATGAAGCCTGTGCTGCACATCTCCTCCAAATACCCGGCTGAGTGGGGCAATGCCGCCATCGTTGCGCCACTGGCCTCGCATCCGAGCAACCGCAACAGTACGCTGGTGTGGGACCTGCGGGTCGATCCAGCACCTTTGTTTGACCTCGACGTGGCTTCACTGCAGGCGTTGCTGTACACCCGGCGCGATGAACTGCCGGCAGGGGCCCCCCAGCTGGCGCTCAAGCAAGTGCTGGCGAACAAGTGTCCGATTATCGCCCCGGCGGGGATGCTCACGGCCGTGGAGGCTGAGCGGTTGCAGATCGACGGGGATACCTGCCGTCGTCACCTGCAGATGCTGCGAAATGAAACTGGAGTGGCCGCCAAGGTGGCCGATATATTCAACTCACCCATGCCTGAAGCCGATGGTGATCCTGATCACATGCTGTACAGTGGCGGCTTTTTTTCTGACCACGACCGGGCCTTGATGGAACAGGTGCGTCAGTCCGAGCCGGATGCGTTGGCCGGGCTGCAGCTGCCGTTCCAGGATCCGCGACTGGAAGAGATGCTGCTGCGCTACAAGGCACGTAACTTTGAGTACACGCTGACCGAAGAGGAAGCAGTGCGCTGGGAAGAATACCGCAGCCGTAAACTGCTGCAGGGTGACGCTGGCTGTTACAGTCTGCCTCAGCTGTTCAATGAGATGAATGAAATAGCCCAGTCCGGCACTCTGTCGGAGCGGGACCGTCACATTCTGGAGGAGTTGGCACTCTATGCCGAATCGATCTACCCGGGCGAGTATTTCTAGTGGCCTGCTGCTGGTACTTGGTTGCCTGCAGCCGGCAGCAGCTGAAAGGCAGCCACTTCCCTACGATGTGACCCGGGTAGACCGTTACAGTGGCGGCCAGGTTCATGGACGTGATGCCTACGAAGGGATGGCCAGGGGAGACTATGACCGGGAAAGCATGCGTGAGGTGGCTTTCACCAACCGGGAAACGTCGCTGCCGCCGGTACAGCTTGTTTACCCTTCCGATCCGCCGCCGGTGCAGGAGGTTGTGGTAGCGCCTCAGGTTGAGGTAGTACTGCGGGGCGAAGACCTGGTATTTGACCAGATCCGGCTGGATGCCGCGATTCAGCGCTGTGTGTTTGAGCGGATCTGCACTGATGAGGTCAAGGCGATTCCCGGGGTCTATCTGGGCGATGATCACAGCGGTGACTCGGAGTGGAGCGGGCGTGATGATGAGCTGGAGGTTATTACCGAAGCGGAGTCAGGCTCTGAGCCCGGGTTTGAGATTCTCGGGCCGGGTCGAACCTTCATTGAGGTGCCGACACAATCGGAGCCCGAGCCGCAGCCCGAGCCCGATGTGGAGCTGATTCAGCTGCCTGACCCGGGGTAGGGCAAGGTTGCACCCAGCTGCTCCTGCTTGAGTGCATCCAGCCGCTCGGCATTATCCTGCATCGCTTCCGAACTGACGTCATGCTCGATTGAGCTGCCGAAACTGCGTACCAGCAGTTGTCGCTGCAGCAGCTGTTCCATAATCTGCAACAGATCTGCCCGGCTCAGTTCGCGGGTAATCTCGCTCAGCTGCTCTCGGGTATCAAAATCATGATTGCCACGGTCAATTTCACGCCACAGTCGATCGCTGCGTGTGCGCAGGTCGTTGTCCTGCCGGTTGATCCGGCTCAACAGACTCTGACGGTAGCGCCCCAGCTCCTCTTGCGGCATGGTGATCAGCTGCTCCAGCATCTGCTGCAGGAACAGCTTGTATTCAGTGTGCAGCCGTATGGGGTCCGTGTTGGGTGATTGTACGACCAGCGCCACACCTGCCCGTTCACGCAGCGGCATAAACTGGCTGGAAACGATATAGCCGAACTGTTTCTCGGTGCGCAGACTGGTGTAGAACGGTGTACTGATGATCTCGTTGATCAGTGCCGTAGCGGCGCGTGTTCTAAGGCTCTCATCAGGCCCCTGCAGATAGAGCAGGGCTGTGGAATCATTGTGTTCGGTTTCAAGGTTGCTGATCAGAAACTCATTCAGAGGCAGCTGTACCACATCCGCAGGCACTGCTTCCCAGGGGGTGCTGTTGGGCTGCAGTTGTTCGCGCACACTGCGGGCCATCTCGATCGCCCGCTCACGGCTCAGATTGCCATGCGCCAGCAGACGCAGTTCTGCCGGCTGCAACAGCAACGGGTAGAAGCCTTCCAGATCGTTCAGCGAGATCGATTCCAGCTTTTCCAGTTTCTGTTCGGCGGACCAGTTCTGCATCAGTCGTGTGTAGAGTTGATCGAAGGCCAGGTTGTAGGGCTTGTCTTTCAGGCTGTTGTTGAGCTGCTCATGCAGCTGTCTCTTGATGCGGTCAAAGCGATCCTGCTGCAGGGATGGCTGGCGCAACGCCCGCAGTATTTGTTCGAGCAGCAGCGCCTGTTTGTCATTGAAACCGGACAGGCGCAGGCTGATGCCACGCTGGTGCGGATAGATGCTCGCGGACAGGCCTGCAAGGGATGCGTCGTACAGGGTTTCGTTTAGCTGATCTTCCACCATGCGGGTGTACAGGCTGGCCAGCAGTGCCTGCTCAGGCCCCTGGTTGGCAACAGGTGAGAGCAGAGTGAAGTAGAAATCGGCTCTTGGGCGCTCGAAATGACTGTCCGGCAGGTGCCAGAGACGGGCACCGGGCTCAGACCATGCTTCCTGAGGTACTGTCTGATCCGTATTGTCGATCAGGCTGAAGTCAGAGGCGATGAACGGATTGCGGCTGCGTACCTGAAGCTGATCCAGCTCAGCCGGTTCACGCCAGCGCTCAAGCCGGTCGGAGGTGATCGGGTTAATACCGTAGGCGGTGTTGTAGAGAGGCTCGGTCTGTTCGGTCTCCAGCTCTTTTCCTTCCAGTGTCAGCAACAGGTTGTCGGGTGTCATTCGGTCAAGGTAGCGGCTGATTAGTTCAGCATCGAACTCGCCAAGATGGTAGTCGCCCTTGAGCAGGTACTCGGTGGGGTATTGGCTGGTGGCCTGTGACAGCTGCATCACAAGGTGCGTCGGCTCCAGCTTGTCCCTGAAGCGGAACTGTACCTCGGCCAGCTGCTGTTCTTCACGGTACAGCTCGGGATCAATACCATCCCGGCGCAGCAGCTCAATAAAGCTGAATACCGACTCGGTGACATGGTCGATACGCTCCCGGCCCTGCTCGGTCAGGTCGACCTGGATGCGCAGCATGGCACTGTCAGGCAGATCAAGTGCCGGGTAGGCCGACAGGCCTCGGGCAAGCCCGGCCTGTTTCAGATAACTCAGCAGGCTGCCCTTGCCTTCATATCCAATCAGGCTGCTCAGGTAATAGAGCGGTTTCTGCTGCCAGTGCTCACGGTAGGACGGCATCGGGAAACTCAGACTCAGCTGGCGGGTATCCCGCAGTGTCTCGATATTAAGCTGTGCCGGCAGACGATCGGCTTCAAACAGGGAGGCCGTGTCGACGAACGGTTCGGCGTTGCGGTTGGGCACTGACGCGAAACCTGTTCTGACCTGTTGCTCCAGCGTATCGAGTGATTCGGTACCAAGCACGGCAAGTGTCATCAGATTGGCGGAGTAATAGCGCTCATAGAATCGGATCAGTGCATCACGAATCTCGCTGTCGCTGGTGTTGGACAGGCTTTTCAGGTTGCCTACGGCAAAACGGCTGTAATGATGCTCAGGGTTTAACACCTGCTTGCTTGCCTCAAAGCTGCGCCGGCTGTCGTCACGGCGCTTGGCCTGAAATTCGGACTCAACGGCATGTCGTTCCCGATCCACATATTCAGGGCTGAACAGTGGCGCGATGAAAAACTGGGCAAAACGATCCAGTGCACCGGGCAGGGCCGAAGCCTCTACGCTGAAGAAGTAGTTGGTGTTTTCGTAGGCGGTAAAGGCGTTGTGACTGCCGCCATGGGAGCTGATGAAGGACTGGTAGCTGCCTGCTTCAGGATATTTTTCGGTACCCAGAAACAGCATGTGTTCAAGGAAGTGTGCCAGCCCTGGTCGGTCGGAGGGGTTGGCGTTTGAGCCCACTTCGACATTCATCGATACCGCAGCCTTGTCGGCATCAGGGTCGGATACCAGAATCACGTTCAGGCCATTATCCAGTTCGAGCTGCCGGTATGACCGAGTGTCCAGCGCGCTCTGAATGATTTCAGCCTGTACTGTCAGGCTCAGCAGCAACAGGGCCAGCAGTATCAGGGCTCGGCTGAGTTGGAAACGGAAAAGTGACTGCATGTGACCTCGTCGGAAAATGATCGGATGAATGTCTGCCATCTACGACTGCGCGGGGGTAAATTGGTTCGATTCCCGCCCTGTATTGGTTATGATGCGTTGATACGGGTGCCAAGTGAAATCCGACCGTACAGAACACTGACTTTCAAGGAATGTCCATGAACCGGGAAAAGGTAATTTTCGCGTTTTTTATCGTACTGGCACTGACGCTGAACTTCGGTTTTGTGTTGGGTGATATTGATAATATCGAGCACCATGATGTATTCGAGCTGTTTGCCGCTTTGGTGGTAAGTCTGATCTGTACCGTTCTCAAGTTCGGTGATCGTACCCATCTGGGTGCATTGATGCTGGCAACCAGTCTGGTTGCCGACCTGCAGTTGATCATCGCCGCCGGTATCTGGGGCTATGGTGAGCAGATGGCTGCCAGCGGCATGACGCCCAAATTGATGGCCAGTGTGGTCTCGTTTGCGGCAGGCGCACTGGTGGCTAACGTAATCTCGGCAGTGCTGCTGGTGGTCGAAACCGCGCTGGTACGGCGCTGAGCACATGAATAACCTGCTGTTTCTGTTCCTGCGCCGGCTGCGGGCACCGTTGATCACGCTGATCAGCGTGTATGCGGTGTCGATTTTCGGCATGACCCTGATTCCCGGTCAGGATGCCGATGGCAATGTCTGGTACATGGATTTCTTCCATGCCTTCTATTTCGTGTCCTATATGGGGACGACCATCGGTTTTGGTGAAATCCCATACGAATTTACCGACGCGCAGCGGATGTGGGTAACCTTCACCATCTATGCAACGGTCATCACCTGGCTGTACGGTATCGGTACCATGTTGGCAGTGCTGCAGGAGCCCATGTTCGGCCGCCTGATGAGGCTGCGTGGTTTCAGAAGTCAGGTGCGTGACCTGCAGGAGCCGTTTTATCTGGTGTGTGGCTATGGCGTGACCGGACGGCTGCTGATAAGGCGGCTGGTGAAGCGAGGTATACGGGCCGTTGTCGTCGATGTTGATCAGGACCGAATCGATGCCCTGGAGCTGGACAATCTCGTGACGCCGGTACCGGCGCTCTGTGCCGATGCGTCCTTGCCGGACGTGTTGGATCACGCCGGCCTTCAACACCCCAAGTGCATCGGTGTGCTGGCGCTTACCAATCAGGACAGGGTGAATCTGGCCGTTGCCATCGCCAGCAAGCTGCTGGTTCCCAAACGTCAGGTGATTACCCGCACCAACTCGGACCTGACCACCGCCAACATGGCCTCGTTCGGCACCGACATGATTGTTGACCCTTTCCGAGCCTACGCCGACTACCTGGCACTGGCGGCACGTTATCCGCACAAGCATCTGGTGTATGACTGGCTGATGAACCCTCGGCATCGTAAGTTGTCCAGTGCCTACAAGCATGCTGAAGGGCGCTGGATCATCTGTGGCTATGGTCGCTTTGGTCGTGCACTGGCGGCCGCCTTTGCCGCAGAAGGGATGGAGATGACCATCATCGACCCTGATCATGACAGCATAGCGCCACTTGAGGGGGCTGTGGTCGGGGTAGGAACTGAAGCACATACACTGCTGGAGGCGGGTGTGGAGAGCGCAGTGGGCATTATTGCCGGAAGTGACAGTGATACCGACAACCTCTCCATCATCATGACGGCGCGTGAACTCAATCCGAAATTGACCACCGTCGTGCGACAGAACCTGCATCAGAATGCACTGGTATTTCGCCACTCCCGCTGTGATTACGTGATGGAGCCGGGGCGGATCATTGCCAACCGGATTCTGGCACAGCTGAAAACCCCGCTGTTGTCGGAGTTTTTGCAGCACCTGCAACAGGAAAGCGATGTCTGGGCACATCAACTGCTCAATCGCATGAGCAATACGGTGGGAGATGACGAGCTGGACAGCTGGTCAATTCGGATTGATGAAGAACATACGCCGGCGGTAATTAATATGCTGCAGCAGGGACACAGGGTTCCGCTGCGGGTGCTGTACCGCAATCCGCGGCAACGGGACAGGATGCTGCCCTGTTTTGCGCTGCTGCTGCGTAAGGCTGATGGAGTCCGTATACTCCCGGGTGAGCTGACCGAGCTGCAGGAGGGCGACGAGATTCTCTGCTGTGGGCTTGGCAATGTATTGCGCCAGATGGAGTGGACGGTGAATAACTACAACGTGCTGTATTACGTCATCACGGGTGAGGATCCGCCCCACAGTCTGCTGGCCCGATTACTGCGACGACAGGAGCGGGAAACCCTCTGATGCCGTATCTGTTGCTGGTGCTGACCACCCTGTTCTGGGCGGGCAACTTCGTGCTTGCCCGTGCCATTCATCTCGACCTGCAACCGTTCACGCTGGCGTTTCTGCGCTGGACTCTGGCGTTGCTGATCATCGCTCCTTGGTGGCTGGGACGAGCATGGCGTTTGCGCAAAGTGTTGCGCGACAATTTGCCGCTGCTCACAGTGCAGGGCATTCTCGGGGTGGGCTGCTTCAATACACTGGTATATTTCGGAGTGCAGCATACCCAGGCATCCAATGCCATGCTGATGCAGTCGGCGGTGCCGGTGGTGATTCTGTTGCTGGGGGCTCTGTTTCTGCGCGAGCCGGCCAGCTCGCGCCAATGGCTGGGGGTGGCGCTGTCACTCAGCGGGGTGCTGGTGCTGGTCAGCCGTGGCAGTCTTGAAGTGCTGGCGGCATTTGATTTCAATCGTGGCGATCTGTGGATCTTCCTGGCGATGCTTAGCTGGTCACTGTATACCCTCAGTCTGCGCTGGAAGCCGGCCGCACTGGATGGCTTCACTTTTTTCGGCTTTTCCGTGCTGGTGGGCGTCATCGTTCTGTTTCCGTTCATGCTCTGGGAACAGGGGGGCAGTACCGCCTTCGAATTAACGGAACCCTTTGTCTGGACCGTGATCTATATGGCGATATTTCCGTCGATCCTGTCCTTCCTGTTCTGGAATTATGGAGTCGAACGGCTGGGTGCAGCCACGGCAGGGCTATTCATTCATTTGATGCCGATGTTCGGCCTGCTGCTGGCAACCGTGTTTCTCGGTGAAAGACTGGGCTGGTACCACCTTGCGGGTGTGCTGCTGATCTTTTCCGGCTTGTATATTGCAATACTGGCGCAATCCCTGCGCCGGTTACGAAAAACTGTTTGAGGAGACTCGATGAAAACATTGATGACCACCTGCTTTGCACTGCTGCTGGGCTTTATGCTGATGCCGCAGGAAGCGGAGGCCAAACGCCTTGGTGGCGGTTCCAGCTTTGGTAAAAGCTACACAACACCCAAGCGGGTCGCACCTGCCCCCGCGAAAGAGCAGGCTGCTGCTCCCACATCGCCCACCAAAACCGCCGGAGCGCGCAGCGGTCTGGGTGGCATGATGGGTGGTCTGCTGGCGGGTGGTTTGCTGGCAGCGCTGTTCATGGGCGGTGCGTTTGAAGGCATTCAGCTGATGGATATTCTGTTGCTGGCCGGGGTCGGGTTCATACTGTTCAAGCTGTTCAGCAGCAAGCGTGCGCAAACACAGCGGCAGCAGCCCGCCTATGCCATGCCCGATGGGGCCATGGCACGTCAGGCACCGCAGCCTGAGCCGGCTGCTCCGGTTATGCCTGCCTCTGCAGGAACCAGTGCCGATGCCGACTTTGCACCGGTCGAACTGAAACTGCCGCAGTGGTTCAACGAGCAAGCCTTTGTCGAGGGAGCCCGCAGCCACTTCATGAATCTGCAGACCGCCTGGGACAGCCAGAACTGGGATGAGATCCGCGACTACATGTCTGACGAAATGTTCGCGGCACTGCAGCAGGAACGTGCCAAACTGCCTGAGCAGCAGCATACCGAAGTTGATTCGGTGATGGCTGAGCTGGTGAACTTCATCGACAACGGTGACCATGTAGTGGCCAGTGTTCACTTCTATGGCTGGATTGCCGAATCGGGCCAGCCGACCAGTGAATTCAGCGAAATCTGGCATCTCAACCGCGATATGGCGACCGATGGCAGTGACTGGAAGATTGTCGGTATCGAACAGCCGAACGCGTAACGCCCTTCTGTCGGTGGCCCCTGTGCCACCGGTTTGCCAGGTGCACCTTGCAGGTGCATCTGCACCTCTTTCGACACGTTCTGCACTTTTATGGATCACGCGAGTGGTTCTGTAATCCCATTTTGCACTGTTTTTCTGGCGCGCTTTTTGCTTTTGCCTCTCTGTTGTTTTTTCTGGAGAGTTGTAAATGGCCGTTCTTAAAAGCTCCGCAATGCAGTTGTCAGCTGCTGAACGTCACTGGCTGCCCTGGTTCGGGTCGACCGGAAAGCTGGCCATGCGCCGTGCCTGCTGGCTTAATCGAAGAACCCTGCCGGTGGTGGAGCAGACCTTTGAAAGCATTGCTGAAATTCGCGTCAGGTTGTTGACCGGCTGGGCCCAGGCGCAGTGGGATATGCTGGCCGATCTGGCGTTACAGGTGAGTGAATGTTTTCCCGACTGTGACAGGGCGCTGCTGGAGCACAAGCGCCGACAGGCACTGGACCTTTCGGAGCTTGCGCTGATCGATCTTGAAGGCCGTGTGACCTGCTCGACAGTGCCGGCCCGCACAGGCAGTCAGGACCTGGACCCGAAAGCGGTCAGCGCAGGTCTGCAGGCCCCTTTCCTGCATGGCCCCTATATCGACCCGGTGACGCTTGAACTGGGTGCCAGCTCCTCTCGCTTCCATGATGAAGTGACGCTGATGTTCTATCAGCCGGTCAAACAGGGTGGCAAGGTGGTGGGTGCGCTCTGTGCCCGTGTTCCCAACGATGTGCTGGGTGATCTGATTCAGCGAGAAGCGGGGCATATCTTTCCGGAGTCCGGCGATAACTACCTGTTCATGGTGGAGTCGCGGTTTGATCCTACTATCGAGGCAGGAACGGCGCTGTCGCGTTCCCGCTTTGAGGATGACACCTTCAGTCATGGCGAAAACCTCAAAAGCGGAATTCATACCGCCTGGGGGCCAGTAAAGGTAAGCCGTCACACCGAATTCGAGATCCGCTTCACCGACCCCGCCACTGGTCAGTTGCATCCCGGTGTACGGGAGACAATTCGCAAGGGTGCGAACCTGTTTGTCACCTACCCGGGCTATTCCGACTATCGCCACATCCCCGTGATCGGCAAGGGGGTAACCTTCAGCATGCCGGGTTCGCATGATCGGTGGGGCATGATGTGTGAGTCCGATCTGGAAGAGGTCTATCGCCGCCGCTCCCTCAGTGTACGCATGTTTACCAGCTTGCTGGGGTCGCTGGCAGTTGGGCTTGGCGCCAGTTATGGCCTGCAGTACTGGCTGAGCTTGCCGGCACTGCCGAGCATGTTGCTCAATTTTGTATTTGTGATGCTGTCGGTACTGCTGTTCTGGCAAGTGGGCATACGTCCCCTGTCGCGCCGTCTGGGCGCGATGACCGAAGTGATTCGAAATCTGGCGGAAGGGCAGGGCAACCTGAGTCAGCGATTGGACAGTGACCGCATCGTGGCCGATGAAACCGGTGATATGGCCCGCTGGATCAATAGCTTCGTGGATAATCTGGATGGCATTGTGGCGCAGGTGATTCGTGCTGCCGATGATGTGGGCGAAAACAGCCAAACCATGCAGACACGCAACCGCATTGCGCTGGATTCCGCTACCTCGGTTGATGAAGCCGCCGAGACCATGTTGAATCTGGTGGAGTCACAGCTGGTGGCGATCAGTCAGGCCTCCGGCACGGCTGAGGTCATGAAGTCAGCCATGGAAGAGGTCGTTGCCAAGGCGCGAGAACAGTTCGAGTCGGTACGCTCGGGTACGCAGGCAATTCGCGATATCGTCCAGACGTCTGCCCGGCGCGTGCAGGCGCTGAATCAGCGCACGGTGGAGATCGATGAAATGGTGACACTGATCACCGATATCACGGCTCAGACCAACCTGCTGGCACTCAATGCGGCCATTGAAGCGGCACGCGCAGGAGAGCACGGGCGTGGTTTCTCGGTGGTGGCCGATGAGGTCAGGGCGCTGGCGGCGCGCACTGAAACCGCCGCGCATGAAATCAGTGCCCGTATCGAACGGATCCAGAAAGAGAGTGTCGATGCGGTGCGTTTCATGGAATCCGGTGTGGAAGATGTGGATCGCAGCCTGCAGCTGGCGGAGCAGTCCACTTCGGACAATACGGAGTTGCATGACAGCGTGGCGCAGATGTTCGACATCATCAAACACATCGACCGACACAGTCAGGAACACGGCGGCCATGCCCGATCAGTTGCTGAAATCACCACGCGCATGCATCAGGCGGTAGGGGAGTTGCAGCTCAGCTCTGATCAGGTCAAGGGAACGGCAGCCAAGCTGCAGCAGCTGGTCGGCGCGTTTGAAGTCAGCTCGGCCAAATAATGGTCTGCCCGCTCGCCACTGCGGCGGGCGGGCATTGGCTCAGCTGGCGGGCACTTCATCCCGCAGAAATACCCAGGTATCGCCCTTGCTCTGTTCCGGGCTGAAATAATACCCCTCCAGGTCAAATGCCTTGATCGCCTCAGGTGTGTCGAGGCGATTCTGGATGATATAACGACTCATCAGACCACGCGCCTTCTTGGCATAGAAACTGATTATCTTGTACTGACCGTTCTTGAAATCCTTGAACACAGGGGTAATCAGCCGTGCATTCAGCGCCTTGGGCTGTACCGCCTTGAAGTATTCATTTGACGCCAGGTTGACCACCACGTCATCTGCCGCTTTCAACTCCTCGTTCAGCGCGGCGGTAATGCGTTCGCCCCAGAACTGGTAAAGGTTGTCGCCGGAAGCGGTTTTCAGTCGAGTCCCCATCTCCAGGCGGTAGGGTTCCAGCAGATCCAGCGGGCGCAGTACGCCATACAGGCCGGACAGAATACGCAGGTGCTGCTGGGCAAAGCTGAAGTCAGCCTCGCTGAAGCTCTCGGCATCCAGCCCGGTATAGACATCACCCTTGAAAGCCAATACGGCGGGGCGGGCATTGTCCGGCGTATGTTCGGGCTGCCAGCTCTGGTAGCGTGCCACGTTGAGGCTGGCCAGCTTGTCACTGAGTTTCATCAGCTCGGCAACATCCTGAACCGAAAGCTTACGCAGTGTCTCGATCAGTTGTTGTGACTGCTCGGTAAAGCGTGGCTGAGTGTAGGTATCGGTTGCGAGAGGGGATTCATAGTCAAGCGTTTTGGCTGGTGAAACCAGTGTCAGCATGAGTTGGGTCTACCTTGCACGATAAAAGAGAAGGGGCCGCACCTGATCGGCCCCGGCGGATCTGAAAGGGAATTAATGCAGGCTGTTGTTCAGTTCGTCAACCACTTCAGCCCAATCGGAGTCACTGCTGATCGCTTCGCGCAGAAATTCGGCCTGAGTCTCACTCCAGAATGACGCTTCATGCAGCTGAATTTCGCTGCTGAACAGTCGATGGGTACGAATGAACTGCTCAATCGAGTCATTGTCTGCCGGCAGGCCGAGCTGTTCAAACAGGGCGCTGAAGGTGTGAGCGGATGTATCCATGTAAACCTCCTGTGGCGATGTCGGACGTAGCCTTGATCTGCTTCTATTATGGCCAAGCCTGCGAGATTGTCAAAACCCGACTGTTTTAGTTGGTCTTTTGGTGCAATCGACTCACATGCACAATAGCAGCGATAACATGAGCTGCCGGTTCTACCAACACATTCTGCAGCGGCAGCCGCTTAACAAGTTGTGTATCATAGCGTTTTAGGACAGACCGACTGACGAGTACGCAATGAGCAAACAGACCGTTCTGACCGGTATCACCACCACCGGTACCCCGCATATTGGTAACTATCTGGGCGCCATCAAGCCCGCCATCGAAGCCAGCGAAAACCCCGCTTTCAACAGCTACTTCTTTCTGGCCGATTTCCATGCGCTGATCAAGTGTCAGGAGCCTGACCGGGTCGCGCGATCCACCCGTGAAATTGCCGCAACCTGGCTGGCACTGGGGCTGGATACCAATAAGGCGACCTTCTACCGTCAGACCGACATTCCCGAAATTACCGAGTTGACCTGGATCCTGACCTGCCAGACTTCCAAGGGGCTGATGAACCGTGCCCACGCTTACAAGGCCTCGGTGGATGCCAACCGTGAGGCTGGCAAGGAAGATCTGGATGATGGTGTCACCATGGGCCTGTTCAGCTATCCGATACTGATGGCCGCCGACATCCTCATGTTCAATGCCGACACCATCCCGGTGGGCAAGGATCAGGTGCAGCATATCGAGATGGCGCGTGATATCGCCGGTCGATTCAACCACCAGTTCGAGCCCCTGTTCACCCTGCCGCAGGCGCAGGTGGATGAAGAAACCCAGCTGATTCCGGGGCTGGATGGCCGCAAGATGTCCAAGAGCTACAACAACACCATCCCGCTGTTCTGTTCGTCAGATGAGCTGCGCAGGCTGATCAATCAGATCGTGACCGATACCCGCGAGCCCGGTGAGCCCAAGGACCCGGACAATACCCTGATGCACCTCTATCGCTGTTTTGCGACCGAAGCGGAAAGTGCCGCCATGCGTCAGCGTTTTATCGAAGGGATCGGCTGGGGTGCTGCCAAAACCGAACTGTTCGAGTATCTGGACGGTCGGCTCAGCCGCCCGCGTCAGCACTACAACGAACTGATGAATGATCTGGGCGCCGTTGAGGAGGTACTGCTCAAGGGGGCCGAGCGGGCGCGGGAATACGCGACCCCGTTCCTGGACAAGGTGCGCCACGCCGTCGGCATCCGTTCACTGACGGATACCAGCAGTACACAGCAGCAGAAAGTGGCAAAAGAAAAGGAAAAGAGCGAGGAAGAGCTGGCTCGCGCCGAGGAAGGGCGCCGTCGTGCCATCCTGATGCAGATCCGTCCCCTGCTGGAGCGGGTGGAGCAGGCGGAAGACAGGGCTGCAGCAGCGGTGACGCTGGTTGAGGAAAAATCGGCTGAGGTTGACGCGCTGAAGAAAAAGGCACGACAGAAAGCTCAAAATGAGCTGGATCTGCTCAAGGAGGAGCTGGCGGCCTATCTCTAGGTGCTCCCTGTTTCCGCACAACTTCCTGCATGACCTGAAACAGCCTTTCCCGACCGGAAAGGCTGTTTCATTTCCGCTGTCCACACCTTGTCATCAAATGACAAAGAAAGCCTCACACACTTGTTATATTCCAATATTAGGCTATGCTTCTTGTAATAAAACTACAAAATAAAATAAACAGGAGGAAGAACATGGATATTCAGGTAAAGGCAGAAGAACGGACTATCGCCATTCTGGGTGTGGATGGCGAAAACTTCGTTGTCAGCGGCGTGTATCAGGGTAGTGCCCGCAAGCCAAGCTCCTACATTGTAACCCGCAGCGGTGATCGCAGCGTCAGCGTACGCGACCTTGGCAGTTTCCCGAGCCATCAGCAGGTACGCGAACTGATGAGCTGATATCAACACCCGACTCAGTCAGAGAAACTGCCGCCTTAAGCGGCAGTTTTCGTTTATGGCACAGCTGTCTTCGGGTGGTTATTGCACCGTTTCGTTATCGCTGAACATGCCTTCAAACAGGATTGAAGACAGGTAGCGCTCACCTGAGTCGGGCAGAATGACCACGATCTGTTTGCCGGCATTGGTTTCCAGCTCGGCCTGACGCAGTGCTGCCGCCAGGGCTGCACCACAGGAGATCCCGCACAGAATGCCTTCCTTCTGCATCAGCTCGCGCGCAGTTGCGATCGCATCTTCATTACTGACCTGCTCAACCTTGTCGACCAGTGAAAGATCCAGGTTCCTGGGTACAAAGCCGGCGCCGATGCCCTGAATCTTGTGCGGGGCGGGCTTGACCTCTTCACCGGCCAGCGTCTGTGCAATCACGGGTGAGTCGACCGGTTCAACCGCGACGCTGATGATCTGTTTGCCCTGAGTCCGTTTGATGTAACGGGAGATGCCGGTCAAGGTGCCGCCGGTGCCAACACCGGCTACCAGCATGTCGATCTTGCCATCGGTATCGCGCCAGATTTCCGGGCCGGTGGTTTTCTCATGGATATCCGGGTTGGCCGGGTTCTCGAACTGCTGCAGCATCAGGAAGCTGTCCGGGTTTTCGTCCACCAGTTGCTGGGCTTTTTCGATGGCCCCTTTCATCCCCTTGGCCGGTTCGGTCAACACGATTTCGGCCCCCAGCGCCTTCATCAGTTTGCGTCGTTCCAGTGACATGGAGGAGGGCATGGTCAGCATCAGGCGGTAGCCCTTGGCGGCTGCTACAAACGCGAGTGCGATACCGGTGTTGCCGCTGGTCGGCTCAATCAGGGTCATGCCGGGCTTCAGGCGCCCTTCCTGTTCCGCCGCCCAGATCATGCTGGCACCGATGCGGCATTTGACCGATCCGGCAGGGTTGCGTGATTCGATCTTGGCGTAGAGATTGCCGGCGGGCCAGAGATTGTTGAGTCTTACCAGCGGGGTGTTGCCGATTGTCAGCGCGTTGTCTTCGTAAATATTCATCAGCTTTTCAACTCCATGACGGCTTGAATCAGGGTCAGCAGACTACTCCAGGCTTGCTGACAACAGGTATAGTTCAGTGTACCGCTGACTGCGGTAAAATGTGAGACGATTTTTTCATATCTGTATAAAGATACGGTTTCTAATGCCTTGGGGGTATATATGCACTGGCTGATGCGGCAACTGGCACCCTTGATCGCCTGGCTGGCAAATTGCCTGTTTCATCTGCCGTTGTTTAAGCGGTCCCGGTTGCGTCATCGGGTGGCCATGCGTCTGTTCCGATTGGCTGCGGACAATGGCAGCCAACGGGCGCTTTCGGTGTACGGCCATCTGCTGCATTTTAGAGGTGAAGATATGGCCAGTCGCATTCAGGGCGGAATCTACCTGCAGCGAGCGGCCGATGGTGGTGACCCCAGGGCGCAGTACCAGATGGGCAGGATTTTCGAAAATGGCTTCGAGCACCACTTCCCACCTGATCTCGGCAAGGCGTTGCAATATTACCGTCAGGCGGCCGAACAGCTTCACCCCCTTGCCATTCGACGCATGATTGAGGTGTACGAAGAGGGCGCATTGGGCGTTGCCATCGACCCGGCGCGGGCCAACTGCTGGCGTCAGCGCCAGGACCGGTTGCCCTCGGTCGAGGCGCTCAGCGTGTCGTCAGAGTCGCGCTGAAGCTCAGCTCCTCTTCACTTTCGGCAGGGATCTCCATCTGCCAGCTGGCAGAGGCACCGCTGACCTGTGTCGTTGGCCTGCTGGTGAGCGTCAGTTTGAACGGCAATGGAAAGTGAGCGGTCAGGTCCAGAGGTTTGCTCTGTTCCGAGCGGTTGCGCACACTGATCCTGTACTCCACTTCATAGCCTTCAAACACCTTTCTGAAACCCGTTTGAACCTGTTCGATGCCCAGATCAAAGGCTTCACCCATAATCACTCTGACCTTCTCGCCTGCAGCAGTTGCAGGTACCTGAGTGCCCCCTACAAACTGCAGCTGGCCGTCGGCATCGGGCCGGAATACACGCGCCTGTCCGGCAGGCAGGGGCAGGCGTGACCCGGACGTGGCGGGTGCGGTGAAGTGCAGCTCAGTCAGGGCCTGGTCAAGCTGTGGAGGCATCTGCTGATGGGCGTTCACCTGTAGCGCGTAGGTGTACCGAATGCTGGCAGGCAGCTCAATATGTGGAATCAGGGGTACCTGCTTCTGCTGCTGATCCTGCAGGTCGTGATGCCCCGGCAGAGTGTAAAGATGGTAGTCCTGTACCGATCCTGTCTCAACGCCACCGCCTTTCATGTCGGCTGCGGCCGAGCGCATCAGCATGACTTCAGGTCGGGGCGGCTGTGGCTGGTTGACCTGTCCCGCCAGCAATTTGATGTTCGCTTCCGGCCAGGCCAGTCCACTGCGGTTGTTAAGGGTGGCAAGGCCTTCCAGATCCAGCTGTTCACCTTTACTGTCGAGGGTCAGCAGATAGTCCATCTGCCAGCTCAGGCCCTGTGTCAGATAACTGATTTCGGCTTCAGCCTCATTGCGGGTACCCTTGGTGCGAAAGGACAGGCGTGGCTGCAGCTGATAGTTATGGCTATCGGGCTTTACAATCAGCCGCCACTGGCCCTGGTGTAGCGGCAGGGTTTCGATCTCTCCTGCGTCATTTGCCACCAGTGCGGTGCTGCCTTCGACGCGCAGAAGACGCACTTCAGTGCGTGTCTCGGTTCCTGTCACGGAGTTGAAGCGGGCGAGGGTAACTGTCTTGCCCGTTTGGGTCTGTAAAAGGCTGCCAAGGCTGAGCAGGTCCTGCTCCAGATTCTGCTCCAGAATCTGCCCCATACCTCTGAGCTTAAGGGTTTGTGCCTGCATCTGCGGGCTCACGGCCTGTAACAGAATCGGGGTGTTGCCTGGCAGTGCCGGTACCTTGCGCTGTTCCTGAACCAGTGCGAGGTTCTGCTGATACAGCGTCAGATCAAGACGGGTACGGCTGTCGGCCGCGATGCTGACTTCGGCTGCGGCCTGTATCAGTGGGCTCAGCAGCAGGCCGCCAGCCAATACGGTGGACAGGGACAGTTGTCGAATTATCATGGGGGGCTCCTGTTATTGCATGCTGGCCGGCAGATCCAGGGCAACCCTGAATCCCCAGCTGTTGCGGGAACTGGTGGCGGGGTGCCGGTAGCGGCTGGCCGGGCGTACGACGCGAGGAATATCAAACCATGAGCCACCTCGCATCACTCGATGAGTGCAGTCGCTGGTACGCACGGCGCTGCCGTCGTCAGGGGCATTGCTGTAGTCGGGCTGATAGCAGTCCAGCACCCACTCGTCCACATTGCCGCTCATGTCGTGCAGACCCCAGGGGTTGGGCTTCATCGAGCCGACGGGGGCTGTCTGCTGACCACCCCAACGGCTGTCGCAGCCGTCACAGACGGCATAGTCCTGCCCCGGCTGGTTGCCCCACCAATAAATGGACTCGGTGCCTGCCCGTGCGCTGTATTCCCACTCAGCTTCTGTCGGCAGTCGATAGGGTTGTCCGGTCTGTTCGGCCAGCCAGAGGGTGTAGGCATTGGCGTCATTCCAGCTGACATTGATCACCGGTCGAGAGCCCCGTCCCCAGCCTTCGTCATTGGGCAGAGGGCGGCCGGTTGCGTTGGCAAAGCGGTCATACTCCTCGAAGGTGACTTCATGACGGGCCAGTGCAAAGCTGTTGCTGATGATAACCTCATGGATTGGACGTTCGTTGTCGTCTCCATTGCCATGCAGATCGCCCATGCGGAAGCGTCCGGCAGGAATGACGGCCATCTGGGGGCCTCTGCCACCTTCGCGAAGCTCATCCTGAAACAGGGTCAGGTTGTTGACCGGGCGGTTGGCTTCTCGCAGGGCGCTGGCCGACTCTACCCCGGTGGAAGGCTGCTCACTGACAGGTTGCTCTGCTGCCATGCGCAGGCGATCAAGCTCCTGCTGCTGGCGCTGGTGTGCCAGTTCAAGCGACTCGAACACGGCACGCAGCTCACGGTTGTTTTTCATCTGTGTCAGGGCCTGTGAGCTGATCGCATCGAGTTGCCCCTGATAAAACAGCAGCGCCAGCCAGAAGCCGGCCACAACGCCGAGCGCAAAGATCAGGCCGCGTCTGGACCAGCGTCGAACCGGTTCGGGCAGCTGACCGAATGCACGCAGTCGAGCGGCCAGAAAACCTGTGCCGGTGCCAGGCTCTTGTTCGGCATCGTCTTCACTGTCGTGTGGGTGTTGCTCTGGCTCCGACTTTTTCTGGGCCTTGGCGGTTGGCGTCTTCTCTATTTCAGCATCCAGTTCGGCCTCTGGCTTCGGTGCCGGTTGGGGTTCCGGTGCCGGTGCCGATTCTGATTCTGATTCTGCGGTTGCAGCTGCCGGCCGCTCCGGAGTCTGTTCCGGTGTTGATTCCGTTTGTGACGGCGTCTCAGGCGGAGGGCCTGCAATCTCGTCGGTGGTGTCAGGGGCAGGCTCACCGGCAACAACCGTGTCCTCAGTGGCACCTGCTGCCGGCTGGTCTAGACGCTCAGTGGCGGGCGCGGGTTGATCCGGAGCGGGCTGAACTTCAGCTGCCGCCTGCTCGATCGCGGCCGCCGCTGGCTGGTCCGTCTCTACCGCTGCCGTCTCGCCAGGGCTCTCGCTGCGCATGTCCGGAATTGTGCTCTGTTCCGGGCTGGTCTCAGTGGCAAACAGCTCTCGCACCAGCGCCATGCAGCTGGCAGGGCGGGGCTCTGTTTCAGGGCTGAGGGCATGGGCGAGGCTTGTCCACTGTGCCTTGTTCAGCCCACCGGGAGCTTTGAACTCCTTACGATAGCGCGCAGCTTCACCATCGGCAGGCTGAAAGGCACGTTTGCCGCTGTACAGCTCCCAGGCGATCAGGGCCAGCGCATAAACATCGGAGCGGGCAGTCTGGTTCTGTGGGTGAAAGGCTTCTGGGGCCTGATAGCTGGGGTAGTCCGGCTGCTTCGGCAACAGGGTAAGCAACGGATCGAGAATGCTGCGCCAGCCAAAGCCGGTCAATTTGACCCCGCCGCCGGCATTCAGAAAAATCAGGTCAGGCGCCAGCAATGAATGAGGTTTTCCCAGCTTGAGCTGGCCGCTGTCCACGGCCTTGGCCAGCTGAATCAGCAGTCCCTGTTTCTGGCGGTCATTGAGCTTGCGTGCCTGATTGCGCTGAAACAGATCGGAGAGGGTTTGCCCGTCCAGGTGTTCCAGTGACATGAATTCCAGCCCGCGCCAGCTGAAATAGCCGTAGCAGGTGGCGATGTGAGGATGGCGCAGTGCCGAGCGCAGCTTTGTAACCAGCTTGCGCATCTGGTCGGCAACCCCGTCGTGACGAACCAGTTCGGGGCGCAATATCAGCAGGCTGACCTCGGTACGGGCAGCAGTGGAAATATCTTCAGCCAGCCAGAGGCTGCCCATGAAGTGCTCGCGCTGTTTGCTGATCAGCTGAAAACGGTGATGGCTGGGGCCAATGACCAGCTCTTCCTTGAGCCCTGAATAGGCGGTTTCGATCGGGTTAGCCATCTTGATACCGGGTCCTTGCTGTAAACATCCTTATCATAGCTGACATGTGCGTGGCTTACAGCTGTGAGCCACGCACGGTCTGAATCAGGCGCTGGTATCGAGAGGGGCGAATGACTTGACCAGTTCGTCAACGGCCTTCATCTGGGCCAGATAGGGCTCCAGCTTGTCCAGCGGCAGAGCGCAGGGGCCATCGCATTTGGCTTCGTTGGGGTTGGGGTGTGCTTCGAGGAACAGGCCGGCGATGCCCTGAGACAGACCCGCCCGTGACAGCTGCGCCACCAGTGCTCGGCGCCCGTCCGCCGAGTCGGAGCGACCACCGGGCATCTGCAATGCGTGGGTGGCATCGAACATCACCGGATAGCCAAACGTTTTCATGACGCTGAAGCCAAGCATGTCAACGACCAGATTGTTGTAGCCGAAGCTGCTGCCGCGCTCGCACAGAATCAGTCGGTCGTTACCGGCTTCTTCACACTTGTGCAGGATATGTTTCATCTCCTGCGGCGCCAGAAACTGGGCCTTCTTGATGTTGATCACAGCACCTGTGGCGGCCATGGCGCTGACCAGGTCGGTTTGGCGAGACAGAAAGGCCGGCAGCTGGATGATGTCACACACCTCGGCGGCAGGGGCGGCCTGATGCGGTTCGTGTACATCGGTGATCAGTGGTACGTTGAAGGTGTTTTTTACCTCTTCCAGAATCTTTAACCCTTCATCGAGACCCGGGCCTCGAAAAGAGTGCAGGGAAGAGCGGTTTGCCTTGTCGAAGGATGCCTTGAATACATACGGAATGCCCAGCTTTTGGGTTACTTCAACGTAGTGTTCGGCGATGCTCAGAGCAAGATCACGCGACTCCAGTACATTCATGCCTCCAAACAGAACCATCGGCTTGTCATTGCTGATCTCGATGGAACCGGCACGCACAACCTTCTGCTGCATAACACCCTCTCGTTACTGGCGAATCAAAACGGGGATTATAAGCCATTCGAGGGGAAATGTGCCGCCTGATGCGCAATCCACTCCAACGCACGTTTTTCGGACTCTTCTGCAGGTGCCTTACGCTGGTAAAGTGCAATTTGGCACAGCTGTTCGAGCATGCGTCCCCTGAACAGCTGCTCCTGCGTCAGAAAGGCGAGTTTCAGCTTGTAGTGATTACCCTCTCGGGTACATTCCATCACCAGAGCATTGATGCAAAAATCAGATGAAAGTGCCGGGGCGCTGATACGCAGCCATTCTCCACTGGGGTGGGGGCTAAGTGCGTTGAGGCTCAAGCCCAGTGGCAGGGGAGACGTGCGGTCGGAAGGGGCTTTATCCAGCGGCAGCAACCTCAGCTCTATCTGATCCGGATGTTGCAGGTAGCGTTGTGGATTATGCATGATCCCAGCCTCTTGAACGGGTACAACGGAACTGTCGGCCTCGATACCTGTATCTTGAGCGCTATTCCTTCATCCTGCCAGTAAAACCTCAAGAAAAAGCCAGAAAGCGACGCCTGTCAGCGACAAGCACCAGACAGACATCCAGCGGTAGCGTCGCATCAGGCGCTCTTCATCGTAGGTCGATAAAAGGTACGGCTGGCGTCGATTCTGTGGATCAGTCAGCACATTCATGCTGGGTAGCTGATGCAGCTCGCGCTGCTGGGCCTGTGCCTCACGCAGGGCTTCTTCCTGAGCCTGCTGCCACTCCTGTATATCAATCTGACCATCACCGTTTTGGTCGAAGCGCTCGCGCAGCTGTTCCGGGTTCTGCTTCCAGTCGCGCAGCAAGTCACGAGCGGTGGCCTTCATGTCCAGCTGCTCACGGCCACCGCCCACCGTGTGGAAGCGACCCAGTGCGTAGAGTTGTTCGTGTTCAAAAATCAGATGTTCGGTATAGCGGTAATGACCACTGACGGTATTGCTGGTCAGAATGGCGGCTATACCCTGGGCTGACAGGCCGCTGGTGGCAATTGACGGGAGTTCATTGTGGCCGCGCCAATTCTGCTTGTGCAGTGATGTGACTTCGGCACCCTCCGGGTCGATCAGGCAGGTGCCGGTCCCGTCGTTGATCTGAAACCAGCTGTCGGAACGGCCGCTGCGGACGGTTTTCCACTGCTTGCGCTCCCCCCCGCTTTGTTTCTCGACCTTGTAGGCGAACCAGACACAGGGGCGGCCCGACAGAGGCGCGGTCAACATGCCGTTTTCACCGGCGATCACATGACCGATCAGCTCCACATATCCTTGCGGAGCCGATCTGATACGAGCGGTAGGGGTGTCTGCAATCAGGCGGTAGTGTCCGAGTTTGCGAAACACGAACCAGAGCGCAACCAGTGCTGCCAGTGCCAGTGCAAGCAGGGCGATCAGTCGTTCAGTGGAGCCCAGCGGCCCGATATCCAGAAACATCGTTCAGCTGAACAGCTGCTTCATGTCGACATCCGCCAGCTCTGCCTCGTCAAACTCAAGCAGTTCGGCAGCCTTGAAGCCGAAACGGCGCGCAATGATCACGTCGGGAAACTGCTCAATGCGAACATTCAGCCGGTTAACCGAGTCGTTATAATACTCGCGGCGGTCGGCGATGCCGGATTCGAGTCCACTGATGCGGCTGTGCAGGTGGTGAAAGCTCTCGCTGGCGGTCAGCTCGGGGTAGTCTTCAGCCACGGCGAACAGGTTTCCAAGGCCCAGGCGCAACTGGGTTTCCGCTTTGCCCAACGCCCCCACATTGCCCTGTTCACGAGCACTGGCGACTGCAGAACGTGCCTGCATCACGGCTTCCAGTGTTTTCTGCTCATAGCCCATGTGCTGCTTGCAGGTTTCCACCAGCTTGGGCAACTCGTCATGACGCTGTTTGAGCAGCACATCGATATTGGCCCAGGCACGCGATACGCCATGCTTGAGCTGTACCAGATGGTTGTAGAGTGAAATGAAGTAGAAAACGACAATGGCCAGAACGACCAGTATAACAATCAGCGAAATATCCATGTGTGAGCCCCGGAAATGATCCTTTGGCTCACACTATAAACGCATTTTATCGCCGGTTGAAACGGCCCTGATGCTCAGATGCTGCCGCCGCCGATAATCTCGACCACCACCGTCTTGACCAGGAAGGCCACCAGACCCAGACCGAGGGCGAAAAACAGGATGAAGGTACCGAACTTGCCGGCATTGGACTTCTTGGCAAGGTCATAGATGATATAAAAGATAGCGGCTGCGAAGAGTACCAGACCCACATTGAGCATCAGCGCTTCGATTTCTGCCAGGCGCATGGACGTATCTCCAGAGTTTTTAAGTTGTATAAATTATGCATGATTCGGTTTTGGATAAACACCGAAACTATGTAGGGAAAAACGGTGCTTTCAGAGCAGGTCGTCCTTGCCGTAGACCTGTTCCTGCCATTCCGGGCCAAGCTCCTGCTCGATAAAGTCGCGGATGAACTTGCGCACCATCTGGGAGGGGGTGACGTCCTGTTCATTGCACAGGCGTTCGAAGGTGGCCTTTTTCTTGGGGTCGATCAGCAGCGTGAGGCGGGCAGTACGGTTTTCCATGAAGCGGTCATTACCTTAAAGTCGAATGTATGTTAATCATGTTAACATTGAATCATATTTGAGCAACCGTTAATGTAGTTGAATTGTACTCATCTCTTTGCTCTTTACAGGGAATACCTCATGTCCAGACATGCCCGGTTGCACTCGCTTTCTTTCGCCAGCGCACTGCGTGAAGTGTTCCGTGAAGGGTATGACCGCCGGGCACTGGGACAGGATCTGCTGGCAGGGCTGACGGTCGGGGTGATCGCCATACCTCTGTCGATGGCGCTGGCGATTGCCAGTGGTGTGCGTCCTGAGTATGGGCTTTACACGGCGATTATAGCGGGCTTTCTGATCGCGCTCAGTGGCGGATCGCGCTTCAGTGTTTCCGGGCCAACGGCGGCTTTTGTGGTGATCCTTTACCCGGTGGCGCAACAGTTTGGGCTGGCAGGGCTGCTGGTCGCTACCCTGATGTCAGCGGTGATACTGCTGCTGCTGGCCTTTGCTCGGCTTGGAAGGCTGATTGAGTATATTCCCGAACCTGTGACGCTGGGGTTTACCTCAGGCATCGCCATTGTAATAGCGACGCTACAAATTCCTGACTTCTTTGGCTTGCAGCTGGCTGAGATGCCTGAGGCCTGGTGGCTCAAGCTGGTGGCGCTGGGGCAGGCGCTGCCCGGCTTTGATCTCGCCACGTTGCTGGTGGCAGCTCTAACCCTTGCGACACTTATTCTTTGGCCCCGTTTGCGTTTACCGATTCCGGGGCACCTGCCTGCCTTGCTGATCGGTGTGGGTGTGGCATGGATTGCATCGGGCCTCGGCTGGAGCGTTGAGACCATTGGCAGTCGCTTCAGCTACCTGTTGCCGGATGGTTCAACCGGGCAAGGCATTCCGCCCTTCTTTCCGGAGTTTGTGTGGCCCTGGCAGCAGCCGGGTCCTTCCGGTGAGCCGCTGGACTGGTCCTGGGCACTGGTGCGTGAACTGCTGCCGGCCGCGTTCTCCATTGCCATGCTGGGTGCCATCGAGTCGCTGCTGTGTGCCGTTGTGCTGGATGGCATGACCGGCAAGCGCCACCATGCCAACGGTGAGCTGCTGGGGCAGGGGGTGGGCAACCTGGTGGCGCCCTTCTTTGGTGGCTTTACGGCTACAGCCGCCATCGCACGCTCTGCCGCCAACTACCGGGCCGGTGCACGCTCACCGATTGCCGGTATGGTGCATGCGCTGGTGGTGTTGGCTGGCCTGCTGGTATTGGCACCCTTGCTGGCATATCTGCCCATGGCGAGCATGGCCGCGCTGCTGCTGATAGTGGCCTGGAACATGAGTGAGGCACCCAAGGTGGTTCAGCTGCTTAAGCGTGCGCCGCGAGGTGATGTGCTGGTGCTGCTGACCTGCCTGTCGCTGACGGTGCTGTTCGACATGGTGATCGCCATTTTCACCGGCATTATGCTGGCTTCGCTGCTGTTCATGCGTGATCTGGCGGGCATGACCCGCTTCACCAATATCAGTCAGCAGCAGAAACATGTGCCTGGGCAGTTACGACCCGGCTGGCAGGTCTACAAACTGAGTGGGCCGCTGTTTTTTGCGGCCGCTGAGAGAGTGTTCGACGAACTCCACGAACAGTGTCAGGGGGCGAAAGGTGTGGTGCTGTATATGGATGCGGTGCCGTTGCTGGATGCCGGTGGCCTGAACGCGCTGGAGCACTTTATCCGTGCCTGTGAGCGTGAGGGGATCGAGCTTGTGGTGGCCGACCTGCAGTTTCAGCCGCTGCGGGCACTGGCTCGGGCCGGCATGGCGCCGGTGCCCGGACAGCTGAGTTTCAGTTCGACTCTGGCGGAGGCGTTGCAGCCTTTGGTTGTTGCAGGCGCTGTGGCTGATAGCTCTCCAGCCAGGCATTAATTTCTTCTGCCGGCAGCGGGCGGCAGAACAGGTAACCCTGCATGAACTGACAGCCCTGTTGAGCCAGTGTGGAGCGCTGGGCTTCGGTTTCCACCCCTTCCGCGATCAGGCGCAGCTCAAGGCTGGCCGCCATGGAAATGATGGCGCTCACCAGCGAGTCAGCGTAGCGGTCGGTGTTGAGGTCACGCACAAACTCCCGGTCAATCTTGAGCGTGTCGACCGGGAAGCGCTTCAGGTAGCTCAGAGAGGAGTATCCGGTGCCGAAGTCATCAATGGCCAGGTTGACACCCACTTGCTTGAAGCCATTGAGCCAGCCGATGGTTTCTTCCGAATCCTGCAGCAGCAGCCCTTCAGTGATTTCGAGCACCAGCTGTGACGGATTGATGTGGTAACGCTCCAGAATGTCGCGGACCACCTCAGCTTCAAGCCCAAGTTCACGCTGACGCTCGGAAATATTCACTGACAGATACAGGTTCAGGCCGCTGTCTGACCAACGTTGCAGCTGGGCACAGGCCGTTTCCAGTACCCATTCGCCGATAGCACCGATCAGGCCCGTTTCTTCCGCCAGCGGAATGAAATGGTCCGGTGGCACCATGCCTCGCTCAGGGTGATGCCAGCGCAGCAGCGCCTCTACCCCGGTGATGCGCCCGCTGCGGCCATGCACGACAGGCTGATAGAACACTTCCAGCTGTTCCCGGTCCAGTGCGTGGCGCAGATCCTGTTCCAGCGTCATGCGCTGGTTGGCATGTTCCTGCATGGCGGCGGTGAAGAAGTGAGCCTGATTGCGTCCGGACTGCTTGGCCTTGTACATCGCCAGGTCGGCATTGCGGATCAGGGTCTCGGCGGTATTGGCATCGCCCGGATGCATGGCAATGCCGATGCTGGCCCCGATGATCACTTCCCGTTCAGCCAGCAGGAAGGGTTCGCTCAACTGGTCAATCAGTTTGGTCGCGACATGAGTGGCATCGGCATCCGATTTGACGTTGTGTAGCAGAATGACAAATTCATCGCCGCCAAAACGGGCAACGGTATCGGTTTCGCGGACACAGTTGTTCAGGCGCTTGGCCACCTGCTTGAGCAGATCATCGCCGTACTCATGGCCCATGGAGTCGTTGACGAACTTGAACCGGTCCAGATCGATAAACAGCAGGGCGATCATCTGCTCGTCGCGGTCGGCGGTGACTATGGCCAGATTGAGGCGATCCGACAGCAGGGTCCGGTTGGGGAGCTCGGTCAGCTCGTCATAATAGGCCTGGCGTACAATTTGAGCCTCATCATTCTTGCGCTTGGTAATGTCCGAGAACACGGCAACGTACTCGCTGGCGTTGCCTTCGCTGTCGTTTACCACGGAAACCGACAGCCACTCGGGGTAGATGGTACCGTTCTTGCGCCGGTTCCAGATTTCGCCACTCCATGACCCGTGTTTGAGAATTTCCTGCCACATGTCTTCGTAAAAGTGCTCGTCGTGGCGGCCGGAGCTGAGCATGCTCGGGTTCTTGCCCTGAACCTCTTCAGGGGCGTAGCCGGTGATGCGGCTGAAGGCGGGGTTGATGGTTTTGATGAGGCCATCCTGGTCGGCAATCATGATCGCTTCGTTACTGGTGCGGAACACCGTTTCGATCATCTGCAGCTGCTCTTCGACCTCTTTCTGCTGCGTGATATCCTCTTTCACCGCAATGTAGCTGAGCACCTCACCGTTTTCATCCCGTACAGCAGAGATGGAGGCCGACTCCCAGAACAGGCTGCCATCCTTGCGACGGTTCAGCAGCTGGCCATGCCACTCCTCGCCGCGTTCCACGGTGGCCCACAGGTCCTTGTACACCTCGGGTGACATCTCGCCCGAGCTCAGCATGCCGGCACTCTGCCCAAGCGCTTCCTCACGGTCGTAACCGGAAATCTGGCAGAATTTCGGGTTTACATACTCGATTCGCCCCTGGGTGTCGGTAATCATGACCGAGGCCGGGCTCTGCTCCATGGCGCGGCCAAGGTTGCGCAGTTTCTGTTCGATCCGCTGGGTGTGAGTGATGTCGGTGCGCACGCAGGCCAGACCGCCTTCGCGGGTGCGACAGTCACTGGCCATGATGGAGTGGCCACTGTCCAGATGTTCGATGTAGCTCTCGGCACCGGGTTGCTCGCTGCCGATCTGTTCGCGGCGCAGCACATGGGGTTGCAGTTGATGCTGGAAGTCGTCCCAGCGTTCAAGTTGAAGCTCATCCATCCAGGGATAAACCTGACGCCAGCGCCGGTTACACACCATCAGGCGGCCAGTCGGGCTGAACAGGGCAAAGGCTTCCGACAGGCTTTCGACCGCATCGTGCATCCGGTCGCGGGAGGTTTCGGACTGGCGACGCAGCAACATGAAGCGACGCAGCAGGTCGCCCATCAGCAGGAATACCAGCAGGAATACCCCGAACAGGGCAACGCCGAGGGCACGGGCATCCATGTTGGCATCTGAGCCACTGAAGTGATTGCGATCCCCGCTCCACAAGATGTAGAACAGCAACAGCAAGTTCAGTCCGGTCAGAACCAGCATCAGCTTGAGTGCGCGGGAAGAGACTATTCTCATTTAATCCAGTAGTGAATAAAGGGTTAAAGGGGGCAAAGTGTAGCGCCTGACAGACTCTTTGCCATAGTTAATTCTGTCTATTTCGTTAATTGTCCGTCAGTTTTCGGTGCTTGTCAGATTTTTTCCGGCCTGAATCAACTTTAATGGTGTACAGTAAATACATCTAAGTAATCGGATGACGCAACAGAGGTTCAGTGAATGTCAGTCGTTAATCTCGAACATACACCGCGCAATCGTTATGAGTTGATTTTCAGTAACGGTTTCCGCCCCATGTTTACGCTGGTTGCCCTGCAGGCGTTGTTGGCACTCGGTGGCTGGCTGGCGTTCTGGAATGGCTGGCTGGCCGCTCCGGACACCCTGGGCACACCCCTGCTGTGGCACGGGCATGAGATGCTGTTCGGTTTTGTTGGTGCAGCGATAGGCGGCTTTTTGCTGGCAGCAGTTGCCAACTGGACCGGTCGACGGCCGGTTCATGGCGGTGCGCTGGTGCTGCTGGTGCTGTGCTGGCTGCTGGCTCGCGCCGTTGCCTGGCTGGGGGCTGATTGGCCGGCACTGTTCAATGCGCTGGCCGCATCACTGTATTGGGTCGTGCTGGCAATCCTGTTCGGGCGTGAGCTGATCGCGGCGGGCAACCGGCGCAACCTGAAGGTGCTGGTATTGATCGGGTTGTTTACCCTGTTCAGCCTGGCGTTTCATCTGCAGTGGCTGGCGCCCCTTGACGTACTGCACCTGACCCTGGTGCTGATACTGATGCTGCTGACATTGATCGGCGGACGCATTACCCCGGCCTTTACCCGTAACTGGCTCAGTCGTCAGTCACCGGCACCGTCCCGGTTGCCGGCGGCATTTGGCCCGCTGGATGTGGCCGCCGTCGTAATGACAGCCCTGTCCGGGCTGGTGTGGGTGTTCTGGCCACAATCGGTTGTTGCCGCAGCGCTGCTCGCACTGGCGGGTGTACTGCAGCTGAGCCGGGTGTTGCGCTGGTGCGGCTGGCAGACCCGAACAGAACCGCTGCTGTGGGTGATGCATCTGGGCTATGCCTGGATCGGCATTGGCCTGCTGTTGCTGGCCGGCGGAAGTGCTGGCCTGTGGCTCTCCAGTGCCGGGCTGCATGCGCTGACCATTGGGGCCATGGGGGGCATGATCATGGCGGTTGCGTCGCGCGCTGCACTGGGACATACCGGCCGTGCGCTGGTATCAACGCCTGTGCTGACACTGGCGTTTGTCAGCCTGCATCTGGCGGCACTGACGCGGGTGGTTGCAGCGCTCTGGCCGTCCGTGATGTTGCCGTTGATTACGCTGTCAGCGTTGCTGTGGCTGCTGGCCTTTGCGCTATTCAGCTGGCGTTATCTGCCGATTCTTTTGGGGCCCTCGGTCAGCTTCAGTGATCGTCTCAAGGCCGGGCAGGGCTGACCGCTCGCCCGTTTACAGGCAGTTGGCCTTGCGATAGGCACCTTGATAATCGAACAGACGCTCGCGGACCTGCCAAAAGCCGCCCCCTTTGCCGGGGCGGCCCTTTGTGCCGCTCATGCGGGCGATGACGAAATCGGGGGCGGGCAAGAGCGCTTCACTGGCAACGACCTCGGCTGCGGTGGTGAAACGCCTTGGCTGTCGGCCCTGACCGCAGCGGCGACCAAACAGAGTATTGAACAGAGCCCTTTGTGCGGGGCGATCCATGTGGAAACGCTCCTGTAGTTCCTCTCCCTGCTCCTCATGATAGGTCAGCGTCAGGCACTCGCCGCTGGCGCTGACGCTGATCCCGGCACAGCGAATCACGCGGGCATCCTTCAGCTGCAGGGCGCGTTTGAGCAGATCGTCCGGGTCGATGATCGCCTGTCGGCAGCTGTGGCAGTTGCGTGCCGCAATATCGTTTTCGGCACCACAGTGAGGGCATTCCTTGAAGCGGAAACGGTAGTCGCACTGTTGTGGTTTCTCGCCTTCCATTTCCAGCAGACCCTGACAGCGGCGGCCATAGTGTTCGATGATCTGGCCGCTGTCGTCTGTCTTGCCCCAGAAAATGTTGGCAAAACCGCAGCCGGGGCAGAACACCTGTACCGGTTCGCTGTCCGTTGAGGGGCGAGGTGTGCCCACCTCGGGGTGGTGCAGATTGAAGCCGTTACCGGCATAGTCGATCACCAGGCAGTCATGCTTGCCTTCATTCAGGCGCAGGCCTCGGCCCACAATCTGCTGATACAGGCTCACCGAGGCGGTGGGCCGCAGGATGGCGATAAAGTCGACGTGAGGGGCATCGAATCCGGTCGTCAGTACCGCTACATTGACCAGATATTTCAGCTCTCGGGACTTGAAGCGCTTGATCAGGCTGTGGCGTTCATCACCGGGCGTTGTGCCGGTGACAATTGCGGTCTGTGCGGTCGGCAGATAGTGCTGAATCTCCCTGGCGTGCTCCACTGTGGCGGCAAACACCATCACCCCCTCGCGTTCTGCCGCCAGTTCGACGATCTGTTCGCAGATAGCGCGGGTGACACGCGGGTGTTTCAGTAGCAGGCTGTTCAGTTCCCGTTCCGGGTAATGGCCGCTTGAGGAGGGTGTCAGAGCGGAAAAATCATAGTGGGCGATGGCGGCATCCACCAGCTCGGGGGGTGTCAGATACCCCTTGCGGATCATCCAGCTCAACGGCAATTCGTAGATGCAGCGCTCGAATACCCGGGGCTCTTCACTGCGCACGAAGCCACGGTAGTGAGTGCGGTAGATCCAGCCATAGCCCAGTCGGTAGGGCGTTGCCGTGAGACCGAGCAGTTTCAGGCCCGGATTCTGTTGGCGCAGGTGGCCGATCACCTGCTGATACTGGGAAGTATCGTCTTCGCTGACGCGGTGACACTCGTCGATGATCAGGAGCGAGAACTGATCCGTAAAGGCCTCCAGATTGCGCGCAATCGATTGTACACTGGCAAAGGTGACCTGATGGCTGAATTCGCGCCGACCAAGACCTGCGGAGAAAACACCGGCCTCAAGCCCCAGTGCCTCAAATTTGGCGTGGTTCTGTTCCACCAGCTCACGCACATGGGTGATCACCAGAATGCGCTTGCGGGCCAGTCGCGCCAGCTCGGCGATCACCAGACTTTTTCCGGCACCGGTCGGCAATACGATCACCGCCGGGTCATTGCAGGCACGGAAGTGTTTCAGAGTGGCGTCGACCGCCTCCTGCTGGTAGTCACGCAGGGTGAACGCGGTGTTTGAGGGGCTGGCAGCTGTCATGGCGGCCATGTTAATGCGCGGCCTGAGCAAACTCCATCGGTAAGGGAGAAAATGAATGACGTTTGAAGTCTGGTTGAGGCTGTCGGTCTTTCTGCTGGTCCTGCTGTTGTGTGCCTTGTTCGAGTGGCGCATGCCAAGGCGCAGCTGGCGTTTTCCCAAACGCTCACGCTGGGTGACCAACCTGACTCTGACCCTGCTGAACACGCTGCTGGCCCGGCTGACACTGGGTGCCTTCGCCATAACCGCAGCGATCTGGGCCAGTGAGCGGGGCATGGGACTGTTCAATCAGGTTGCCGCCCCCCAGTGGCTGATTCTGCTGACCGGGGTTGTTGTGCTGGATGCGGCGGTCTGGCTGCAGCACCGGGTCACCCATCGGGTGCCGCTGCTGTGGCGGCTGCACCGGGTACACCATACCGACCCGGAGCTGGATGTGACCACGGCGCTGCGCTTTCATCCGGTGGAGATCGGCCTGTCGTTGCTGTGGAAGGCGCTGGTGGTGATTCTGCTGGGGCTGACACCGGCCGCGGTGATTCTGTTTGAGCTGGTGCTCAGTATCTCGGCCATTTTTACCCACGCCAACCTGCGGTTGCCCGCAGGGCTGGATCGGCGCTTGCGCTGGGTAATCTGTACCCCGGACATGCACCGCGTCCACCACTCGGTGTATCAGCCTGAAACTGACAGTAACTACGGTTTTTTTCTGTCGATCTGGGATCGTGCCTTTGGTTCCTATCGCCACCAGCCAGCCGAGGGAGCCGAAAGAATGCGGCTGGGGCTGCTGGAGTTTACCGATCAGCGTCAGCTGACACTGGGGCACCTGTTACTGCAGCCACTGAAAAAAGTGCAACGGATCGAAGAGACAGGACCGCTCAGCAAGGCACGCTAGCCTGCCCGAGGTGTGCCAGCAGTAGAGGCGATCGCCTCGGCCCAGGCCGATTTGAGCCGCGACCAGCTCAGATGTTGGATATTGGGCCCTGTGATCACCTCACCCTGCTGCTTTCTGGCTGACAGGTTGGCGATCATGGTCGCCAGTGCACGGCTCTCCTGTTGCTCGGCATAGCGGTATTCGGGCGCAAACAGTTCGCGGTAGGCCAGTCGGTCGGGCACCACCGGGCAACAGCCCGCTGCAACCGCTTCCAGCACGGCGATGCCCTGAAAGTCGTGCAGGGCGGTCGACAGCACAACATCTGATTGCTGCAGCAGCTGGCGGTATTCCTGCACACTCTCGACATGTCCCCAGTACCCGCACTGATTGCCGGACTCAAGCCGCTGCTTGAGCTGCTCAAAAGCGGCCGGCACCTTGCGGAACTGTTGTCCCACTACATGCAGTCGGAAAGGGACCTGCTCGTGCTGCAGCTGTTCCACCGCCGCCAGCAGCAGTTCGGGCCCCTTGTCGAATTCCCAGCGGTGGTTCCATACCAGCTCCAGTGGACCATGGGTGATTTCGTTGGGCAGGAAAACCTGATCAGGCAACGGCACGTGCAGTACCCCGGAGCGGGCCAGAATCCGATCGGTCAGGCCCGTTGGGACCTGATCCGGCAGTTTGCGCAGCAGCCGGTCAGCACCTTCCAGCAGAGTGTCACGGTTGTAGCCCGAGTTGAACAACACCCGATCGGCACAGAGCGCGTTGTAGAGGTTCAGAATCAGCGGCTCCACACTCTGGTGCTCGTGGCCCGAGGCGGGGTAGGCGAACTGGTTTTCGTGGAAGTACACCAGGCAGGGTGTAACTGCCAGCGAGGGCACGAAGCCGCGCAGGCTGGTCAGATCCACCATCGAGGTGGCGAGCACAAGGTCGTAGTGCCGCTCCAGCTGCTCTCGGGCTTCAAAGGCCCAGCTGAGGCTGTTGCCGCGAATGCGCCAACTGAAATAGCGGGCTGGAAGACTCAAGACTGTCCAGTCATGTTCGGGCAGAGCTTCTACCAGCCCGTTGCGCCAATATCGGTGGCTGACTGCGTCATAAGCCGAAAGCAGAAGAATCCGCATGCAGATATCCGTTTAATCAAAGCGGTGGATTCTGCCAGAGTCGGACAAACTTGTCAGACAGGTTGCGGCCTGCTTGACTGAGAGGTAGTTGTATCGAGGAGAGCACAGATGTCCAGAACAGTTTTGATTACCGGATGCAATCGCGGTTTGGGACTTGAGTTTGCGTATCAATATGCCCGTGATGGCTGGCAGGTGCATGCCTGCGCCCGAGACCTGGTACACGCCGAAGCCTTGCAGGCACTGGAAGCGCGCTTTCCCGAGCAGATCAGTCTGCACACACTGGATGTGAACAAGGATGGGCAGATCAAAGCGCTTGATCGTGTGCTGGATAACATCACCATCGACCTGCTGATCAATAATGCAGGTTATTACGGCCCCAAGGGTGTGGCGTTTGGCACCCTGGAGCGTGAGCTTTGGCGACAGGTACTTGAAACCAATACGCTTAGCCCATTGATGCTGACGCAGGCGCTGTATCCGCGCATTGCGGCCAGTGAGCTGAAAACAGTGGCATTTATCAGCAGTAAGGTTGGCAGTATTGCCGACAACACTTCAGGTTGCGGTTACTACTACCGCAGCTCCAAAACGGCACTGAATCAGGTGGTGCGCAGCCTGTCTATTGACCTGTCGGGTGCGGGGGTGAAAGTGGTTGCACTGCATCCGGGCTGGGTTCAGACCGATATGGGAGGCAGTAACGCCCTGATTACGGCAGAAGAAAGCGTGACCGCCCTGCGCTCGCTTTTGGCCGGTCTGACACAGGAGCGCAGTGGTGATTTCATCAATTATGATGGCAGCACGCTGCCCTGGTGAGCTTTATTACAGTGGTCTGATTGCTATGGATGGGCCTGACAGGTAGATTTGATTCTCAATGCTTTTTGGCCGGGAAAGATGACAGGATGCTGCTTTCACAAATGCGATCACCGCTGATACTGACACTGCTGTATGCCGTTCTGGGTGTGGCGTGGATTGTGTTCAGTGACCAGCTTGTCGTTTACCTGGCCGGCGACCTTCACCGTTTTGCTGCGGTCAGTCGCTACAAGGGCGTGGCTTTCGTACTCATCAGTGCAGCGCTTATCTTTCTGGCCTTGACCCATTATCGCTTTGAAGAGCGCTCCAGCCACGGAGCGTTTGGGCGTCAGCGTTATCTTGTGTTTGCCTTTGTTGCGCTGCTGCTGGTGGTACCGCTGTTGGCAGTGTCGGTCACCCGGCTTTATGGCCCCGAACTCCAGCAGCGTGAGCTGGACCGACTTGGCCAGGTTGCCGAGCTGAAAAGCTCGCAAATCAGTCAATGGCTGGAGCAGAGCAGTCGGGAGTTGGGCGCCATTGAGCAGCTGCTGGTAACAGGTGGCAGTACAGTTGCTCCTGAGTCAGAACGTTTTGCACGCATGCAGCAGGCCGTTTCCAGCCTGTTACAGGGGCTGGGCTATTCCGGGGCAGAGATCCATTTTCCGGGGCGGGAGCCGCTTCAACTGGGAACGGTCCCCCGTATAGTGACCAATGGCAATGCTCTCAAACCCTTCAGAATCAGTCAGAGAGACTGGCTGCAGCTGCTGCAGGATGAAGATGCGACGGCCTGGGTTCGACTGTCTCGCCCCAGTCATGGGGACCGTGTCGCCCTTGAGCTTTACAAGCCGTTTGAAACCTCGTTGCAACCGATCTTTGCCGACTGGCTGATGCGCAAGGACAGCTCCGAGATGTTGCTGTTGCAGGCCCGAGGGAATCGGGGTTTTTTCATATCACCGCTGAAATACAGTGATGCCCCTCCCATGACACAGTCATTCTCGCTGATCAACCAGGATATCCCGGCAGCCACCGCATTGGCCACCGGTGGCGCAGGGCAGCTGGCCGGCAAGGATTATCGCGGTGTTTCCGTATTGTCTGCGTACAGATCGGTGCAGGACACCCCTTGGTCACTGATTGTAGAGCGGGATCTGGACGAGGTACTGGAGCCTCTCAGAACTCTGCTGCAATGGATACTGCTGGTTGGCATGGTATTCATGCTGGCGGTGGGGCTCATCCTGTTGCTGCTCTGGCGTCAGCAGCGACTGAGGTTAAGTCTGCAGGCCAAGGCTGATCTGGATGCACGTGACCGAATTCTGCAGCGCTTTTATGACATGCCGCTGATCGGGATGGGCATCTATGACCCCGCCGCCCGGCGCTGGGTGCGCGTCAACGATGAGCTGCTGCGGATGCTGGGCTATGAGCGTGAGCAGTTCATGGCAACAGACTGGCGTGAGCTGACCCCAGGTCACCTGCTGGAAGAGGAAGAGTATCAATTTCAGGCCATATTGGACGGTCTTCGCGATGGTTATCAGATCGAAAAGCAGCTGCGTCACGCAGAGGGTCATCTGGTGGATATCCGGCTTGATGTTCAGATTGAGCGGGAAAACGGCGGCTGGATGCTGGCCATCATGCAGGATATCTCTGAGCGGAAGCGCAATGAAGTGCTGATCCAACGTCAGGCCAACCTGTTCAACATGCTGTCACAGACCAACCAGATGATCGTGCGGCGCCATACGCCAGATCGGATCTTCCAAAGCGCCTGTGATATTGCCGTCCGCTTCGGGAAGTTGAGATTTGCCTGGATGGCTCAGCTTGATCAAAAAGGCCAACTCAAGCCTCTGGCCAGTGCCGGGTTTGGTGGCGAAAGCCTGCCGATGCTGGTGCAGTTGTGCCGCAATTACCCTGAGCAGGGGCTGACCATGGCAGCCATCCGCCAGGGTGAGCGCATGCTGGTGAACAATATTTTTACCGACCCCGGTTTCCAGCCCTGGTATCAGCTGGCGCGGCGCCATGATATCCATGCCGCCATTGTACTGCCCTTGAGTGATGCCGATGGTCGTCTGGTCGTGATGACCCTCTATGCCGGAGAGCCTGACTTCTTCACCGATGAAGTTGTGAACACGCTGGATGAACTCAGCCATGACATCAGTTTTGCACTGGCCAACTACTCGCGAGACCAGGCGCTGGAAAAGGCCAATCAGGTGATCAATGCCAGCCCTGTAGTCTTGATGCGCTGGGAAAACAGTGCAGGCTGGCCCGTGTCCTATGTGTCCGACAATGTGCGCCGCTGGGGGATCGAGCCCGCGAGCCTGCTTGGGGGAGAGGTCAACTATGAGCAACTGATTCACCCGGATGATCGCGACACCATCGCTGCAGAGGTTGAAGGCCACCTGAAGCGAAACGAAAACGAGTATCACCAACTGTATCGTCTGCAGCTGGCATCGGGTGAGGTGATCTGGGTAGAGGACCATACCCATGTGCAGCGGGATCGCCAGAACAATATTCTGCATATCGAAGGTGTCCTGACCGATGTAACCGAGCGCCAGCAGCAGGAGGCGCGCCTGGAGCGTGCTTCGGCCGTTCTGGACAGTACCCGCGAGGCGGTGGTAATTACGGATGCCCACCAACAGATCATTCAGATCAACCCTGCTTTCCATGAGATGTTTGGCTGGTCAGAAGAGGAACTGCTCGGCAATACACCGCACCAGTTTGCCTCCGGCCGTCATGACAGCGCCTTTTATGAACATATGTGGCATGAGCTGGATCAGTCCGGCCACTGGCAGGGTGAAATCATGAGTCGGCGCCGCGATGGCGAAGTATTCCCGGCGCTGCTCAGTATCAGCGTGGTACGCGGGCCGCGTGGCAGTATCAACCATTATGTCGGTGTTTATACTGATCTGAGCCGCTTGAAAGAGAGCGAATCCCGGCTTGAATATCAGGCGCTGCACGACCTGTTGACCGGTTTGCCCAACCGGCAGATGCTGTTCAGTCAGCTGGACCACTGCATTCATTACAACCGCCGCCACAAGCGTATCTCTGCGCTGCTGATGATCGACCTGGACAACTTCAAGGATGTGAACGACAGCTTTGGTCATCTGGTGGGTGATCAGTTGCTTGAGCAGGCCGCGCAGCGACTGAAACTGCGCCTGCGGGACGAGGACATGCTGTTCCGTCTGGGGGGAGATGAGTTTGCGATATTGCTGGATGATGTGAACTCGGGGGGTGATGCGGCCAATGTGGCCCTGAGCCTGATTCGGCAGTTTGACGGCAGTTTTGCACTGGCCGGTGGTGTGGACGTACGAGTCGGTGCCAGCATCGGCATCAGCCTTATCACCAATGTTAAACAGAAGCCGGAAGATCTTCTGCAGCAGGCGGACGCGGCTCTGTTTCGAGCCAAGGAGCGGCGTGGCAGCCTGAGCTTCTTCAGTGATGACCTGACTCAGGCTGCCCGCCAGCGACTGGAGCTGGAACAGCGCCTGGGTCGTGCTATCGAAGCCAACGAACTCCGACTTTACTACCAGCCGCAGTGGTCTCTGGAAAACGGTGAAATGACCGGGGTGGAAGCACTGGTCCGCTGGCAGGATCCCGAGCGCGGTCTGATTTCGCCCGCCGACTTTATCCCGGTCGCCGAGCAAACGGTCTTGATCGACCATATTGGCCGCTGGGTGCTGAACGAGGCCTGTGACCAGATTGTCCGCTGGCAGGCGGCCGGTTTGCACATACCGTGTGTTGCGGTCAATGTATCACCGCAACAGCTGCGCTATCACAGCCTGCCGGATGAAGTGGCCAAGGCGCTGGAGCGAACCGGTATTGCACCGGAGCTGCTGGAGCTTGAGTTGACCGAGAGCGCACTGATGGCGCCCAACCTTGAACCTGTGGCCATGCTGAAGCAGTTGCGCGCACTGGGTGTGCGGCTGGCGATCGATGACTTTGGTACCGGTTACTCCTCCCTGGCCTACCTGAAACGTTTCCCGCTGGATCTGCTCAAGATCGATAAATCCTTCACCGATGACCTGCTGGAAAGTGACGAGGCACGTGCCATTGTCGAAACCATTATTGTACTGGGGCACAAACTTGGCCTGAGAGTGCTGGCTGAAGGGGTTGAAACCGAGGCTCAGCGCAGCCTGCTTAACACGCTTGGCTGTCATCAGTATCAGGGCTATCTGAGAAGCCGGCCGTTGCCGGTGACCGAGCTGGAAGCACTGCTGGCACCGCCACAAGGTTGATCTGTAACAAGTGGAGAAGATACCCGGGCACGGCTTTTGATGTATGATCGAGCACATGTCAAATACCCGGGTCTCAATCATCTGACCTGCAGGGAGTGCAGAGGATACTGTGAATTCATCAGCCGTGTGTCACAGCTCCAACAGAATCATCGCCAATCTGTTGCTGGCCATCGCTTATGCGATGCTCGGACTCAGCTTCTCCACGACTGGACTCCATGATCAAATAGTCCCCCTTTGGTTGCCGGCAGGTCTTGCGCTTGCGGTTGTACTGCGTTTCGGCCTGGCACTGTTGCCGGGTGTGTGGCTCGGCAGTCTGCTGGTCAATTTGATTTTGCCCAGCGGCTGGAATCTGCCCGAGACAGGGCATCTGCTGACCGCGCTGGTGATTGCCAGTGGGGCCGCTCTGCAAACCGGGCTGGCGGCATTCCTGATCCGTCGTTTAGGGGTCGATCCATTGGCGCCGGTCAACGAGCGCTGGATGCTGCGCTTTCTGCTCTGTGCCGGGGTCCTTACCTGCACCCTGAATGCCACCCTTGGAACGCTTGCGGTTACCTACATCAACCAGTCCGGAGGCAGCCTGGGGTTGTTGCTGGACTGGGTCAGCTGGTGGTTGGGTGACAGTTTTGGCGCTGTTTTCGGTACCCCACTTTTCCTTTCGCTGCTGCCGGCGACCCAGCCTGACAGTACCTCTCGCCGTTGGGTGCTGTCGGTGCGACTGTTGGGAACTCTGCTGGCGCTGATCGTGATCAACCAGTACTACCTGTCTCACCTATCCAGCCTGCTGGAGCGAAGCTTCCGTCAGGATGTACAGCTGATTGACGCCCGCATTCAGGCAACCATCCAGCAGAACCTGCGTGATCTGACCCGGCTTGAGCAGCAGATCGCCAGCCGTCCTGACCTGACACCGGCAGAGTTTCGTGAGCTGGTGTTCGCGCGCATGCAGGACAACCCTGCGCTGCGTGCCTATTCGTGGGACCCGCTGGTACCGCGTTCGCACAGGGCCGAGTTTGAGCAGCGTACGCGTGAACTGTTGGGTGACCCCGAGTATGCCATTTATGGTGAATCCCCGCCGTCTGAACAGGCCTTGATTCCGGTGCAGTATGTCGAACCGTTGGAACAGAATCGAGCGGCGCTGGGGTTCAATCTTTACTCGCTTGAAGACCGCCGCCGCTGGGTGCTCCAGGCTCAGTCACGCGGTCAGGCGGTGGCAACCGGTATTCTGAATCTGACCCAGGCCCCCGATGAGCCGGGCTTGCTGATTCTGCAGCCGGTTTACCGTCAGACAGGGGCAGAGCTGCTGCAGAGTCGTCGTGAGCTGCTTGGCTTCATTGTAGGGGTGTTCACGGTGGCTCAGTTTTTTGATGCCGCGCTGCAGGAGTCAGGTATCGAGCATGTGGGCCTGAGGGTATCCGAGCGTTTCGGCGGGCCGTTCTATGACACGATCAATACCGGCTCTGAGGGCGTGAGCCTGAAGCAGACGTTTCCGGTGCTGCTGACACAGCAGGAGTGGCAGGTGGAGGCGGTGGCCGGGCCTGATTATCTGGCTGCACACCCGATCAGTCAGGCGCTCTACCTGCAGGTTTTGTTGGTAGGTATTGGTGCTCTGGCCTCTTTGCTGATCCTGTCGATGTACAATCGTGAGCGCCTGCTGGTGGCAAGGGTACAACAGCAGACACTGGATCTGGCGTGGCAGGCCCGTCACGATGATTTGACCGAACTCCCCAATCGCACCCGCATGCAGGAGCAGTTGGCGGAATGGCTGAAAACGCCTGACAGCCCCTTCGCGCTGCTGTTCATCGACCTGGACCGCTTCAAGCTGATCAATGACAGCCTGGGGCACCAGGTGGGTGATCGCCTGTTGCAGGCGCTGGCGCATCAAATGCGAGTGGAAACCCCTGAAGACTGCAAACTGTGCCGCATGGGCGGTGACGAATTCATCCTGTTGGTACCCGGTGCCGCTCAGCGCGCCATTGCAGAGGCGCAGCGTATCCTGCTGATTGTGGGCCGCCCCTATACGGTTGCCGAGCATAGCCTGCAGCTGACCGCGAGTATCGGCATCAGCCTGTACCCGTCACATGGGCGTGATGCCGACAGCCTGATCAAGCATGCCGATACCGCCATGTACCGCGCCAAGTCGCGTGGCAAGGATCGCTATGAGCTGTACTCCGAGCAGCTCACCTCGGATGCGGTGCAAAGCTTTTCCGTCGAGCAGGATCTGCGTCAGGCGCTGCAGGAAAACCAGCTGGTGTTGCACTACCAGCCACAGTATCGCCTGGATGACGGTCGCCTCTGTGGTCTGGAGGCGTTGGTCCGCTGGCAGCATCCGCAGCGCGGGCTGTTGGGGCCGGACCAGTTCATTCCGCTGGCGGAAGAAACTCAGCTGATCGTGCCGCTGGGCTGGCAGGTGATTGAGCACGCCTGTCAGCAGATGTCCCGTTGGCTGGAGCAGGGACTGGATGTTCCGCTGGTTGCGATCAACATTTCACCGCACCAGCTGTTACAGGCCGACTTTATCCCGCGCCTGAATGCGCTGGTAGACGGGTTTGATCTGGAGCGGCGTCGAATTGAGCTGGAAATCACCGAGTCGATGATCCAGCAGGACCCTGACTTCGTGATTCAGCAGCTGCAGCGTCTGCGTCTGTCGGGCTACCATCTGGCACTGGATGACTTCGGCACCGGCTTCTCTTCACTGGACCGGCTCAAATACCTGCCGCTGAATCGACTCAAGATCGACAAGAGCTTCACCCGCGACATCGGCCGCAACCCCAAGGATGAAGCGGTTATCTTAACGGTGATCGCACTGGGCCGCAGTCTGGGGGTTGAAGTGCTGGCGGAAGGGGTCGAGACCGAAAAGCAGCGTGATTTCCTTAAAGCACATCATTGCAACAGCATGCAGGGCTTCTTGATGGGCAAGCCGGTACCGGCAGAGCTGGTCTGCCTTTCCGGTGAGGAGCGCCAACCAGCCTGATAGTTGTGTGGTTGGGCTCCACCCTGTTTCAGGGTATGCCGTTTGACCGTAACTGATCATTTCGGATTAATTGTTATGTTATAACAAAAGTTATAGTATGCCGATCCCATTCATCAACGTACTAAAGCCGTTAACCATGAACATCAAGTCAATTGCACTGCGTACACTGCCTCTGACCGTTTTTTTATCGGGTACCGCTCAGGCGGAGCTGTCTGCCCCCGAGATCAGTCTGACCATCGACGCCTATCACAAATCCACAGATACGGCGCTGGGTGGCCGTACAGAGGGCTGGGGGTTAAGCCACACTGAACTGGCGCTCAAGCAGCAGTTTGGCAACCTGATGAGCGGCAAGCTGACCGCGGTAATGGAAGCCAATGAAGAGGAAACCGATTTCAGTATCGAAGAAGCCTACCTGCAGACGCTGTCATTGCCGGCGGGTATGACGTTGCGTGGCGGGCGCTTTCTGTCGGATATCGGTTATCTGAATGGTCAGCACCCCCATGCCGACAGTTTTGTTGAGCGCCCGCTGCTGTATCGCGCCTTTTTGGGTGGTCATTATTACGACGACGGTCTTGGGCTGAGCCTGGTTATGCCCACGGATCTTTACTGGCGCATCAGTGCCGAGGCTTTTGATGGTGACCAGTTGAGTGAAACCGATAGCGATCACACGGTGGGTACCTGGGCGCTGTCGACCAGCCTGGGCGGTGACCTGAGTGACTCACAAAGCTGGCAGGCCGGTTTCAGCTATCTGCGTAACCGCACCCTGGAAGCGGGTGAGCATGATGAACATGGCCACCATGACCATGAAGAAGAGGAGCACGGCCACAGTCATGGTGCCGAATATACCGGCAAGCATCTGTACCTGGCCGATCTGGTGTGGAAGTGGGCGCCTCAAGGCAACAATCGCAACCAGCAGCTGACGCTGTCAGCCGAGTATGCCCGCGTGACCGACCCGAACGAACATGCCAGCAGCAAGGAGTATCACGAGGGCTGGTACGGCTCGGCGGTGTATCGTTTTGCACCTCAGTGGAGTGCAGGGCTGCGTCATGGTCGCCTGGATGTACAACTGGGGCACGATGATCACTTCCATGAGGGCTCTCTGGAAGAGACCGCCGTGATGCTGGCCTGGAACCCGAGCCATACCCAGACACTGCGTCTGCAGTACACTCATCAGGATGTGCGCAAGGACTGGCATGAAACCTTTGATGCGGCCGCCGATGATGTTCTGACGCTGCAGTACATCATCAGCTTTGGTGCTCATGATGCGCATTCGTTCTAGTCTGACCGGCCTTGCGCTGGTGGCGGCATTACTGCCGCTGCCGGCTCAGGCACTTGAGATCTTTGCCTGTGAGCCCGAGTGGGCAGCACTGGCTCAAGCACTGGCGCCGAACGCACGTGTCAGCAGTGCAACCCATGCCTATCAGGACCCGCACTATATTGAAGCGCGGCCGAGCCTGATCGCCCGGTTGCGCCGGGCTGATCTGGCCATCTGCAGCGGTGCCTCGCTCGAAGCCGGCTGGCTGCCGGCGCTGCAGCAACGAGCGGCCAACCCAAAGGTACAGCCGGGGCGTGCGGGAATGCTGTTTGCGGCTGATCATGTCGAAACGCTTGATCAGCTTGATCACGTACCCTTCGGTGCCGGTGATGTGCACCCGGAGGGCAATCCGCACCTGCACCTTGATCCGGAACGAATCCGGCAGGTGGCAGCGGTACTGAGTGAGCGGCTTGGCCGGGCCGATCCTGAGCAAGCTACCCAGTACCGTGCGGCCTACCTGCGCTGGTCCCTGAACTGGCAGCAGCGCATGGATGAATGGCGTGAACGTGCGGAGCCGCTGCGCGGTCGTACGCTTGTGGTTCAACACAGTACCTTTGATTACTTCTGGCGCTGGCTGGGACTGGAGGTGGTGGCTGATCTTGAACCCAAGCCGGGTGTGCCCCCGACCCCGGGTCATCTGGCATCGCTGGTTGATCACGTGAACGCAGAACAGCCGCTTGCGATTGTACACAGCTGGTATCAGGACCCGCAAAGTGCCCAGTGGCTGGCGCACAAAACCGGGCTGGCAGTGTTGGCACTGCCGTCCACAACAGCGCCGGATCAGGGAATAGAGCGGCTGGATCAGCTGTTCGAGCATCTGCTGACGCGTTTGCTGGAGCAGGTCGATGCTGGCTGAGGCGGGGCTGTTGCTGGTTCCGTTGGCAGCAGGGCTGCTGGTACTGCTGACCCATCTGCCGCTGGGCGAACAGGTGCTTAAGCGTGGCATTCTGTTTATCGACCTGGCGGTGGCGCAGCTGGCCGCACTGGGTGCCTTGCTGGCGCAGCAGTGGTGGCCGGGTGTGCTTTGGGCCGTGCTGGCCGGTGGCACTTTGCTGGCGGTGCTGGGGGCCGGTCTTGTGGGTTGGCTGGCCGGGCGGTATCCAGCCCAGCGGGAGGCGGTGATCGGGTTGCTCTATGCCGGGGCTGCCTGTTCGCTGCTGCTGTTGCTGGCATCCGATCCTCATGCCGGGCATCAGCTGGCCCGCAGCCTGAACGGTGACATCCTTTGGGTAAGCTGGGATGACCTGTTGCCGCTGGCGCTGCTGACTGTCGCTTTCTGGGCTGTACAGTGGCGGTACTCTAACTGGCTAGGTGCTGCCGGGTTCTATCCCTGTTTTGCGCTGCTGGTCAGCTTCTCGGTGCCGCTGCTGGGCGTCTATCTGGTGTTCGTGACGCTGATCGCACCGGCACTGGTGGCGCAGCTGGCAGGTGGTCGTCGGGCTGCACTGTTGTGTGGCTGTGTTGGCTACCTGTTGGGGCTGGGACTGGCGTGGCAGCTGGACTGGCCGGCCGGTGCCACTCTGGTGCTCAGCCTGTTGCTGGCAAGCGTGATCTGGGTGGTGCTGTATGGCCTGAGAGCAGGCTACTCTTCAGGCCAGTCTTCAGCATCATCCGGCAGTTCATAGGGTTGAATGCGGTAGGCTTCCAGACGGTAGCCTGCCGTTCCCATCTCATGGCTGAACACTTCAGTCGTCAGGCGACCGCTGATCAGCACCGCATCGTACAGACTTTCAACCCGTGTGCCGGGCTGGTAATGCACGTCGATAATCTGGTTGGAAGGCGGTGGCGGCACATGAATACAGGCACCGAAATAGGGCACCAGAAAAAAGCGATCGACTACGTCACCGACCCCCTCAAGCGGTACCACAAAACCGGGAATGCTCACCATGCGGCCATCCATCGACTCCACGATCGGTGCTGAAGCCAGTGTCTGCATCATCTGGTCCATGATCTGCTGCGCCTTCGGGCTGTAGTCGTCCAGCGCATCCAGCTCGGGGCTGTTGAACAGCTCTTCAAGTGAGAGGCCATAGTCTTCCGGCATCAGATCATCCCAGCTTATCTCGGCTGCGGCTTCGCCATTGATGATGACCTCTTCGCTGGCCTGCAGAGGCTGCAACAGCAAAAGGCCCAGTATCAGGGTGGTCAGTACACGCATTGAGTTCTCCATCAGTTGCGCCGTATCAGGCTGTTGGCCAGTGCCATGCGGTAGGCCATCAGGGCCGGTATCAGGCCGCTGAGCAGTCCCAGCAGCAGGATGATACCACCAAGAGCCCATTGTTCGGATGACAGACTGGCAGGCGTCAGCCTGAGGCCAAACAGATCCAGCAGGGGCTGTTGCAGCAGTGCCATGCCGCCCCAAAGCAACAACAGCCCCAGCAACAGGCCGCTGAGGGTCAGCAACAGGCTTTCGGTCATCAGCAGGCTGGCGATGCGCAAAGGGGACGCCCCCAATGCCCGCAATACAGCAATTTCATGCCGGCGCTGCTGGATGCCGCTGAGCAATACGGCCAGCATGCCACACAGACCGATCAGCAGTGCGGCACCGGACACGGCCAGCAATGCCTTTTCGGCCACGCTGACCACCTGCCACAGTTCCTGCAGCGCCACGCCGGGCAAAACGGCAGTGAGGGGGTCGTCCCGTCGGTTGTTCAGCTCGCGCTGCAGATGGAAGGTCTGCAGGCGGGATTCAAGGCCCACCAAAACAGCCGTAACCTCACGGGGTGTCAGTTCGCGCTCACGGGCCTGTCCGGGCGTGACCTGCATACCCGGCAGGGGGATGCCGGCGCGCCAGCCGAGGTGAACGGCCTCCAGCCCCTCAAGTGATACCAACAGGGCCCGATCCAGCGGTGTGCCGGTGGCGGTCAGAATGCCGCTGACCTTGAAGGGCAGATTGTCGTGACGCTTGAAGCTGGTATTGCCGGCACCGTGTGCAATCACCAGGCGGTCATCAAGGCTGTAGCCCAGCTCGCGTGCCACTTCAGCCCCCAGAACCACCGAAAACAGGTCATCCAGCGGTCCGCCCTGAGCAAACTCAAGCGGTTTCTTGGCGCCGTAGCGGTAATGTTCAAACAGGCTGTTGTGAGTGCCCACAACACGGTAGCCGCGGTGCGAGTCGCCCAGTGACAGCGGGACTGTCCAGGCGATGCGCGGGTCCTCACGCAGGGCTTCGTAGCTGCTCCAGCGGATATTGCTGGTGGCCGAGCCGATATGAAACACGGAATAGAGCAACAGCTGGACAGGCCCGGAGCGGGCACCAACGATCAGGTCGGTACCGGAGACGGTATCGAAAAAACTCAATCGACTCTGCTCGCGGATCTGTTGTACCCCAAGCAGCAGGGCGGTACTCAGCGCCAGAGTGAACAGTGTCAGCAGTGCACTGGCGCGGCGACTGGCCAGACTGCTCAGTGCCAGTCGGATCAGCATGAGCCGCCTCCTTCCAGTGTGAGATGGCGTGAAAAATGCTCCGCCAGCGCCGGGTCATGGCTGACCAGCAGCAGGGTGGTATTGCTCTGAACCAGCTCTTCCAGCAGCAACTGCATGAAACGGTCACGACTGGCACCATCCAGAGCAGAGGTGGGCTCGTCCGCAATGATCAACTCCGGTGCGCCAATCAGAGCGCGGGCGGCAGCCACGCGCTGCTGCTGGCCGATCGACAGTTCGGCGACGGCTCGGCGTTGAAACAGTCCGGTGGGCAGCTGCAATCGTTCCAGCAGGCGATGCGCTTCTGCCTGAACACTGCCACTGCGGCGGATTGCGGCTTCGCGCCGGGGGGCTGAAAGTGTGCAGGGCAGGCTGACGTTGTCGATCAGGTTCAGGTAGGGCAGCAGGTTGAACTGCTGAAACAGTACGCCAATATGGTCTGCACGCAGGCGATCACGCTGGCGCTCCGACAGGCTCGCCAATGAATGGCCTGCAAGCTTGATATCACCTTTGAAACCGCTCAATACACCGGCTATCAGGTTGAGCAGGGTGCTTTTGCCGCTGCCGGAGGGCCCCTGAATAAACAGGTGCTCGCCGGGTTGCAGTTGCAGCTGCTCGATACTGACCGCCTCAGCTTCACCGGGCCAGGCAAAGTGCAGGTTTCGGATCTCAATCAGCGGGCTCATGGCAATGACAGCACCCGCTCGCCCTGAGACAGGCTGCGAAGATGCTGCCCTGCGGGGGTGATCAGTTGAACCTCCAGCTGCTGGATGCCGGGAAAGTGCTGCATCAGCGGCAAGGTCATCTGTTGCAACCGCTCGGCCCCGGCGCAGAGGTAGTGATACTCAACCATCAGGTCTGCATGTGTCTCTTCTTCGTGTGCATGAGGATCGGTTTGGCCATGGTCATGATTGTGGCCGTCTGATGATGGCTTATCCATGAACGGCTGGTGCAGGGCAACACGGCTCAGGCTGCAGTCTGCTGCCGCGGGCAGCTGAATCTGCAACTCGGCTTGCTGTAGCTGCTGCTTTAATTGCTGCCAGTCAGCCCGTTCCTGATCGGATGTGGGGCGGTGTTCAAACCCGATCAGATTGGCAAGCGGTGAACGAACCGAGATCGCCAGCACGGGAGGCTCCAGTACCAGATCCAGCTGGGCGATGCCGTGCTGGTGAACACCGGCCGCCAGCAGGGGTTGCAGCGGCAGTAATGCACATAACAGCAGAGGTTTTATCAGTCGCATCATGCTCTCCGGTTACGCATGGGATTAACAGGTGTATGTTACTTTATAACAGGATAAATAATAGTCTGCGCGCATCAAATAAAGTCATTAATACCAGAGTGATCTAATTGGGCTCTGTCCTGTGTGGCATCGGCACATGATGCTTAACCGATATAAATACCGATACGCCGAATCAGAGTCCTTGCGTCTACATCTGACCGATCCATGGCCAGAATCGAATTCAATCTTGAAGGTGAAATCACCGAAACCAATGCCAATGTCATGCAAACAATGGGGTACAGTGAGAGAGTTGTTGGGGCAGCACCACAGAATTTACTGTGACCCACAGCGAGTTGCATCTAAGCTGAAACGAGGGAACATACGATGCTTTTCCACGAGCGTTACCTTTGGCTGTTGCGATATGCCTTGAGGAAGATCTGGGTAAGAGTTGCAGGCTTTGCACTGCTGGCCATTCTTTCACTTGTGGTGGCGCGTATGTTCTCGGGCCGGCTACCTGTTGAATTGACTCAGCGTTCCGGTGCGGCTGTGGTTGAAGACCTGCTGACCATTCTGGCCACTTCCATGTTGGCTGTAACCACCTTCTCGTTGTCCATCGCCGTTTCAGCCTTCGCCGCAGCGGCGAACTCAGCGACGCCTCGTGCCACGGCACTGTTACAGGAAGACAACACGACCCAAAACGTGCTGGCCACATTCATTGGGTCTTTTGTGTTCAGTCTGGTTGGCTTGATCGCGCTGAATGCCGGTTTGTATGACGAATCAAGCCGATCTGTCCTGTTTGCATTTACCATTGCAGTGATCGGATGGGTGGTTTTTGCCCTGATCCGCTGGACAAATCACCTGATGAATTTCGGCAGGATGAGCGACACTCTTGGGCGTGTGGAGGTGGCAGCCACCGATTCTCTTGCTGCACGCATTCAAAACCCGTATCTGGGAGGGAGGCGGCTTTTCAGTACCCCGCCACAGGGGCAGAGGTTGCATGCCACTGCGACGGGCTATGTACAGCACATTGATATGCCCGCACTGCAGGGTATTGCAGATAAGACAGGTGCAAACATCTATCTGTGTCAGCTGCCCGGTCACTTTGTTTATAACGGCAAACCTCTGATGGTAATCACGGGTGCTCAGTTGGACAGCGAAGCCGTTTCGGCGGCCTGCGCTGCGGTTGTGTTGGGTGCGGTCCGTACCTTTGCAGAAGATCCTCGGTTTGGGCTGATCGTGATGGCTGAAATAGCCAGCAGGGCCCTATCACCGGCAGTCAATGATCCGGGAACAGCGATTGACGTTGTTGGACGTCTGCTCAGAGTGCTCTCGCTGTGGTCTGAGCAAAACGAACCTGAGCCCAGCTTTCCAGGCATCCATGTGCCTGTTGTATCCGTGAATGACCTGGTGACCGATGCATTCAGACCCCTCGCCAGAGATGGCGCGGCATTGGTTGAGGTGCAGTGCCGGTTGATCAAGGCGCTTTTGGCATTGAAGTGCCAGGCCCCGGAAGTGTTTGGAGAAGCGGTGAATGTAATGCTCCCCTACATATTTGACCGAATGAATGCGGCAGGTGTTGCCTCTGCCGATATGGACGAGGTCATGAAGATTGTTGGAGGGGTACAGCTTTCTGACAATTAAGTGGTGGGCACCAGCTCAATCAAAACGAAAACACCCCGCATGGGCGGGGCGTCACGGTTCGAGCTGCAGGCTTACTCCTTGGGCCTGTGCTCCTTGAGCTCCTCCTCAAATGCGTCCAGCCCTGCATCGATCTCGGGATGCTCGTGCTCTTCAGGCGTCTCTTCCGGTTTGCTCAGGTCATCATCGTGCTCTTCCATCTGCCAGGGCAGGATACCCGGCGATACATGCAGGAAGTGCAGATACTTCTCGAACTGGTCAAGAATATCGCTGATGATGTCCTGCTGGTCGTAGCCGTATACATCATACGCCTGACCACCGCGGCGCAGGAACACCTCGGCACGGTAGTAGTGTTCATCGCCGTCCGGGTCACGGTCCATCTCCGGGTAGGCGAAGGTCGGCATGGCATAGCCGCGCAGGCGTATCTCATAGATGAACTCCAGCTCACCCGGCTTGATCACATCGATATGGGCACGCCAGTTGTGCTCATCGAAGGTTACCTCGGCGGGCCAGCCTTTCTCTTCAAGCTCCAGCTTCACGCGCTCCATGCTGGTGTATGCCTTGGTGCGGATGAATTTTTCCACATCTTCCTTGCTTGGGAAGTCCACCAATGACGCCAGACGCTTCTTCCAGAACCCCGGCCCCTGTTTGCCGTTGCCACTCTGGCGATGGCTCTGCATGTGACTTTGCAGGCTGGCCTCATGGTGCTGCTCGATCACCAGTGCACGCCACATACCCACCATGGCGATCAGCATGATGATCGCAAAGGGTAATGCACTGACGATGGAAGCGGTCTGCAGTGCCCCCAGACCACCGGCCAGCAACAGTACCGACGCCACAACACCTTCGGTCGTGGCCCAGAATACCCGCTGCCAGGCGGGGGTATGCAGTACGCCGCCGGAAGCCAGTGAGTCGATTACCAGCGACCCGGAGTCAGATGAGGTGACAAAAAAGGTAATGATCAGGATAACGGTGACAAACGACACGATCGATGTCAGCGGCAGGCGCTCAAACAGCTTGAACAGGGCGATGGCGTGATCATCCTGTACCTCCTGGATCAGCTGGGTGTAACCTTCCACCATGATCAGGTGCAGCGCGGTATCACCGAATACCGAGAACCAGAGAAAAGTGAAAATGGTCGGTACCAGCATGACCCCCACCACGAACTGGCGTATGGTACGGCCACGGCTGATCTTGGCGATAAACAGGCCGACAAAGGGGGCCCAGGCGATGGTCCAGCCAAAGATGAACAGGGTCCAGTTACCGATCCAGTCACTGGCGGTATAGGCCTGCAGGCTGAAGGTACGCTCGACAATGTTGCTCAGGTAGCTGCCGGTGTTTTCAACGAAGGTTTCCAGAATGAAAATGGTCGGGCCAACGATAAACACGAACAGCATCAGGGCGATCGCCAGCGCGATGTTGATCATCGACAGGCGCTTGACGCCCTTGTCCATGCCGGCCACCACAGAGATGATCGCCAGCCCGGTGATGGCGGCAATGGCGATGATCTGGAAGGTGGTATTGACCGGAATCGACGGGAACAGATAGTTCACCCCGGCGTTGATCTGTGCCACCGACAGACCCAGAGTGGTGGCGATCCCGAACAGGGTGCCCAGGATGGCAAAGGTATCAACCGTGTGGCCCATCCAGCCGTGGATGCGATCCCCGATCAGCGGGTACAGGGTTGAACGCATCGCCAGCGGCAGGCCGTGGCGGAAGGCAAAGTAGGCCAATGATAGCCCTACCAGACCATAGATCGCCCAGATGTGGAAGCCCCAGTGGAAGTAGGCAATCTGCATTGCCTGCTTGGCCGCGTTAACGGTTTCCGGAACCCCGGCCGGTGGTGAAGCGTAATGCAGCACGGGTTCGGCCACACCGAAAAACAGCAATGCGATGCCGTAACCGGCCGAGAACAGCATGGCAAACCAGGATTTGAAGTCATACTCGGGTTCAGCATGGTCAGGCCCCAGTTTGGTGCTGCCCCAGCTGCTGAACGCTACGCTGACGATGAAGATCAGAAACAATGCTACGGCGAGCATGTAGAACCAGCCGAAGCTGGAAGTAACATAGGCCAGGGTGTCGGCAAACACCTCGCCCGCCAGTTCAGGATTACTGACGGTACCGATCACCATCAGGGCGATGACGATAACGGCCGGCAGAAATACCGGGACCAGAATGGTCGAGTTCCATTCACGTTTTGCGGTCGTCATGGATGACTCCTTTTCAGGAATGTGTAATCGAGCTGGCCGGTACGCAGGTAAGGGTGAACCGGGTCAGCTTCACATCAGTATGACAAGGAATAGCTATCTGGCAAAAACATGAAGTTACCGTTTTATGTCACCTGTCCCTTTCACGGGGCTCATCTTCTGTACAGGCAAGGTGAGCAAGGGAAGATTTTCAGTGCGTGGGCAGGTTAGAATGATGCCAGACTCGATCAAAGGAGCTGCGTGAGTGTCCCTGTTTTGTCGTCCCCGTTTTCTGTTGTTGCCAGCTCTGCTGTTCTGCGGATTGGGTGGCCAGGTGTTCGCTGCTCAGTTTGAACTCGAAGGAGTTGAAGACGAGCTGGCTGACAACGTGCGCGCGATGCTCAGGATCGATGATGCACTGGTACAGACACCTCCGCCCACTGCCAGCCGGCTTCGCTACCTGCATCGTCAGGCGCCGGAGGAGATACGCCGGGCGTTACAGCCGTTCGGTTACTACAACCCTGTGCTTCAGCTTGATATCAAGCTGGATGGGCCAGCAGAACAGTGGCTGGCTCGCTATCGGGTTGATGCAGGCCCGCTTACCCGAGTCCGTTCTGCGCAGCTGGTACTCGAAGGTGAGGGCGCTGAGGACGCGGTGTTGCAGCGGGTCTTGAAGGACACGAGTATCCGAACCGGTGCACCCCTGCGACATGAAGATTATGCGGCCCTTAAAAGCAGCCTGCAGTCGAGGGCGGCCGAGCGGGGCTACTATGAAGCGATGTTCAGACGCAGTGAGATCCGGGTAGATCCCGAACAGAATCTGGCCGACATCGAGCTGGCCTATGACACCGGAATCCGGGCCCGGATCGGTGAGATCCGTTTTGACAAGGCGCCGGTGTCGGAGGCTCTGTTGCGACGCTACCTTCCCTTCGAATCAGGTGATCCGGTCAATACCGCGCATCTGATCGAGCTGCAGCGTAACCTGATCAACAGTGATTACTTTGCCGATGTGGAGGTCAGACCTCAACTGGCGGAGCTGGACAATGCAGAGCTGCCGATCGATATAAAACTGACACCGCGCAAACGCAGCCTCTATCAGGCCGGTTTCGGCTACGGTACCGATACAGGGGCGCGCATGCAGGTGGGTCTGACTCGGCGTTGGGTTAACAGCCGGGGGCACAGCCTGAACAGCCGGCTGCGGTTGTCTGAAATTCGCCAGCAGTTTACGACCAGTTATGAAATTCCCGGCTTTCAGCCAACCACTGACCGCTTTGCGCTGAACCTGAAACTGCAGGATGAGCAGTCCGATACCATCGACGCCCGCAGCTACGGCATCGGTGGCAGCTGGCAGAAACAGATCGGTGACTGGGAGCGGCACCTGTCACTGGATTGGGAGCAGGAAAGCTGGGTGTTTGAGGGGGTTGAGCAGGATTCCACACTGCTTATCCCGAGAGCCCGTTTCAGTCGAACCATCGCGGACAACCGTCTTAACACCCGTAAGGGGCATCAAATCAGTTTTGGCGTGGGTGTGGCTTCGCAAAACCTGCTGTCCGATACCGATCTGCTGCAACTGGATCTGCGCGGCAAGCGCGTCGACAGCCTGTCTGACCGCTGGCGTTTGCTGTCCCGTGCCGAGCTGGGCATCACGCTGATCGATTCGGTTGATGACCTGCCGGCCACCATGCGTTACTACGCCGGTGGTGACAGCAGCGTGCGGGGTTACGACTACCAGTCGCTGGGGCCGGTCGGCCGTGACGGTGATGTGATTGGCGGGCGCTATCTTGTGACCGGCAGCGTGGAGGTCGACTATCTGGTTCGCGAGAACTGGCGTGTGGCGGCCTTTGTCGATACCGGCAACGCCTTTGACGACACTGATACAGAGCTGAAAACAGGTGCAGGTATCGGTGCTCGCTGGCAGTCGCCGGTGGGGCCGGTGCGCCTTGATCTGGCCATGCCTCTGGACGAGAGCGGCTGGCGCATACACTTTACTCTGGGGCCTGATTTGTGAGACCGCTGTTACGCTGGAGTCTGGGTACACTGCTGATTCTGCTGCTTGGCATCCTGCTGATGCTGGCGGCCATTCTGTTTCTACCTTCCGGTACCCGTTTTGCGCTCAACTTGAGTGCCAATCTGATGCCCCAGCTTGAGCTCAGGGGCATTGACGGCACACTGACATCCGAGCTGCAGATTGGCTATCTGCGTTTTGCCCAGAATGACCTGAGCATCGAGGTAGAACGGCTGGCACTGCACTGGCACCCCTGGTCGCTGCGCGACCCACGCCTGAAAGTGTATGAGCTCAGTGCAGAGTCCGTGAACATTGCCTTGCCGGCATCGGTTGAAGAAGAGGCTCCGGTACAGGAAACAGCCACTTTTCAGCTGCCGGAACTGCCTGCGGTGGAGTTGCCGCTTCAGCTTGAGCTGGATCGCGTCAATGTTGGCCGGATACGCGTTACCCAGGGAGAACAACTGCTGCTGGACGAGCTGGGTGTAAGCCTGGCACTGCACAGCGAAGGCCCGCTGCTGGTGATCGACTCACTGCAACTTGAACAGCCCGGCAGCCAGTTGCAGTTGAGCGGCTGGACCGAACCGGCGCGGCAGTTTCTGAGCCACCTTGAGTTGCAGGGCTCAACCGATCTGACCCGTTGGGTACAGCTTGAACACTGGCCGGAGTCACTGCCGCTGAGTGCCGATCTGGTGCTCGACCTGGATGGCGCTCAGCGTCGACTGGAGGTGCAGCTGCAGGCGCAGCAGGGTGATACGGTGTTGCGGCTGCAGTCACAGGTGGATGCCAGGGAGGCGATCCAGCTCGACTATCAACTGAGCGTTGAGGCTATAAACCCGGCACTGGCAGCCCCTGATTGGCCGGGGCAGCTGGAGCTGTCGGCCAATGGTCGCATTGAGTTGGGGACGCAGCTGCCACAGTTGTCGCTTCATCTGCAGTCATTGCAGGGGCAGTTGCGACAGCAGCCCATCAGCTTGAGCGCCAGGGTAGCGGGTGATACCCGACAGTGGAAAATTGATGCGTTTGATCTTCGCTACGCCGGTGCACGAGCACAGGCAAAGGGTGAGGTCAGTGATCGTCTGGACTTGAGTTGGGAGTTGCAGGCACCCAATCTGACGCGGTTGCTGCCTGACGCGCGTGGACAGCTGTCACTCAGTGGGCAGTTGAAGGGCGCACTGCTGCAGCCTGCCGTGACCGCCCGTGTACGTGCCAGTGGGCTGGGCTATGCCGATCAGGCGAGTCTGGAGCGCTTGAGTGGCGACGTGGCGCTGGACCTGTCCGGTGGCAGCGACTGGAAGGCAGACCTGCAGCTGGATAATGCCGCCGCAGCCGGGCAGACCATTGAGCGGATCAGATTAAGCCTTAACGGCAAGCCGGAACAGCACCGCCTGAGCCTGTCTGCCAACGGCTCGCCGGGTCGGCTGGAGCTGGACGCCGCCGGTGGCTGGAGCCCGGATCAGCGGCGCTGGCAGGGGCAGCTCAATCGACTGGAGCTGCTGCCCGAGCCGTTCAGTCAATGGCGCTCGGTGGCACCTGCGGCGCTCATGATCTCAATGCAGGACTACCGCCTGGAGCGTTTATGCCTCGATGAGCAAAGTGCCGGAGGGCGTCTGTGCCTGCAGGTAGACGGTGATTTTGCCGGCCGTACGCAGGCAAGGGCCGAGCTGGACGAGCTGGCACTGAGCATGTTGGAGCCACTGCTTAATGGCATGCAGCTGACCCCAACACTCTCGATGCAGGCAGACTTCACCCAGCAGCCTGGCAGCCTGCCAAGACTTAAGGCAACACTGACAACCACGGCCGGTGAGCTGACCCCGGCACAGGCGGACCAGTCGGTTACTTTGGCACCACTGAATGCGAGCATCTCGCTGCTGGAAGATCGTCTGCAGGTGAGAGCCGATACATTGCTGGAAATGGTGGCTGGAGAGCTGGCGCTGGAGCTTGATGTTACGGGCCTGAGCCAGCAACAGCGGCTGCGTGGACAGCTGCGCCTCAGTGCGGACGATCTGAGCGACGTGCAGGTGCTGGTACCGGACCTGCAGAACCTGAAAGGTTTTGTCCGTGGCGAGCTAAGCCTGGCCGGTACACTGGCAAAGCCGGAGGTGGCAGGGGAGATCAGCTATCGCGAGGGCAGTGTAGAACTGCCGGCAATGGGATTGCTGATCGCGCCGATTGAGCTGCAGCTGGCGCAGGCCCAATACCCCGGCCTGATCCGTTTTTCGGGGTCGGCCCGTTCCGGTGACGGAGGGCTGCAACTGGACGGGGAGTATGATCTGGAACAGCGCACCGGTGATCTGACCCTGAAGGGCGAGCGTTTCACCGCCATGAACACACAGGAGGTTCGTGCCCTGATCAGTCCCGACCTGACCCTGAGCCTGTCTCCGGAGTCGATCCGGCTGGGCGGGACTCTGGGGGTGCCGCAGGCGATGATATCAACGCCCAAGTCGCGTGAAAGTGCCGTGCAGCCATCCTCGGACGTTGTTATCGTCAAGGATGGCGAGGTCGCCGAGAAGGAGCCCGTTATACCCGTATATGCCGACATCCGCATCGAACTGGGTGACGATGTGCGGGTCGATGCGCTGGGCTTCAAGGGCCGTCTGCTGGGGGCGTTGCAGATAGAAGAGTCACCGGGTCAGACCACACGGGCAACAGGCAGCATCCAAGTGGAAAGTGGCGAATATCGTTTGTATGGTCAGGACCTGCAAATCAGGCGTGGCAGTCTGGTGTACACGGCAGGCCCGGTGGACAATCCGGGGCTTGACCTGCGCATCGGCCGTCAGGTGGATGACGTGATGGTGGGGGCCAATGTCAGCGGCACTCTGCGAGAGCCTCGCATGGATCTGTATGGCGAGCCGGCCATGCCGGACAGCAGCGTGCTGTCTTACCTGCTGCTGGGCAAGGCACCGGGGGAAAGTTCCGCCGGTGAGCAGCAGATGATGCTGCAGGCGGCACTGGCACTGGGCATGAATCAGGGCAACAAGATCACCGGCAACCTGCGTGAGGCGTTTGCTCTGGACGAGTTTGGCTTTGACAGTGATGCGAGCGGTGAGTCGGCCTTTTTCATTGGCAAATACCTGTCACCCAGGCTCTATTTGCGCTACGGCGTAGGGGTGATGGATGCCGTCAATACCCTAAGCCTGAAATACAAGCTGAGTGAAAAGTGGCGTGTTGAAGCGCAAAGCAATGAACTGGGCAGTGGCGCCGATCTGCTCTATACATTGGAGCGCTGACGGTAAACCCGGGGCGGGAGTGCAGATGAATTGTGACGAGCACGACTATATCGAAATCGCCTGTACCTTCCGGATGCATGTCCGGCTGATACTGACATCAGGTGAGCTGATTGAGGGCAGGGCGCTGGATACGCAGCGCAATGATGCCGGAGAGGAGTGCATCAAACTGGCCGTGGGCGGTGAGGAGGTTCTGGTGATACAGGACCAGATCAGGAGGATGGAGGCGCTCAGTGAGAATCCGCACTTTCAGAGTGTCGGGTTCTCCTGAGCGAATCGGTGCGCTGATCAGCGCAGCAGCAGCAGCGGAACCTTGCTGTTGTGCAACATCCAGTTGGTCATGCTGCCCACCAGAAACTGGCGGATGCGGGAGTGGCCCCAGGCGCCCATCACCAGCATGCCGATCTTATGCTCTTCCACATAACTCAGCAGGGCAGTGCGCACCTCTTCCTGCTCCAGCTCAGCGGTGGAGACCTCGAACCCGGCCCCTTCCAGCATGGTTTTGGCATTGGCCAGTTGTTCGCGCTGGCGCTCCAGGCGCTTGCCAGCCATCACCAGATGGCAGGGAATACCCTTGAACAGCGGGCTTTGGGCGACCATTTTCAGAGCCTTGTTGGCGGTCACGCTGCCGTCATAGGCGAGCATAAAGCGTTCGGGTGCTTTGAAGTTGTCCAGCGCAACCAGAATCGGCTTTTGCAGCGTACGGGTGACATTCTCCAGATGGCTGCCGACGGCATCACTGGCGCTGTCATGGGCTTCACCCTGACGACCCATCACCAGCAGGCGGGTATCCGGCTCAAACTCCAACAGGGTATCGACCAGAAAGTCGTGGCGCTGCAGTTCGCTGATCTGCTCACTGGACACACCGGCTTCTTCCACCTGCTTGTGGGCTTCAGCCAGCATGAAACGCCCCTGTTCCAGCATCAGGCGACTGCGTTTGCCATCCAGCTCGGCCAGCTCTTCCAGCAGATGCTCACGAGTGCCCAGGCCGATATTGCCGCTCATGTTGCCTTCGGCCGGGTAGTCGGTCTTTTCCAATACATGCAGCAGCTCCAGCGGTGCATCCAGCTGCTGTTGGGCCCAGGCGGAGGCTGCACACACGTTGATGGCGGCCCGTGATCCGTCGATACACGCAATAATCTTACTCATCGTCTGCTCCTCAGTGCCCGGCCATGAATTTTTCGACTTCTTCCGGCTTATTGTGGATCGCCTGCTTGTCCACAATGGTGCGACTGGCTTCATTGAGGCCAATCACGTCAACTTCCACGCCTTCGCGGCGGAACTTGATCACGACCTTGTCCAGTGAGCCAACTGCCGTTATATCCCAGAAGTGTGCCTGACTCAGGTCGATTACGACCTTATCAAGCACTTCCTTGAAATCAAAGGAGGCGATGAATTTTTCCGCCGAGGTAAAGAACACCTGACCGGTGACGGTGTAGGTGCGGGTGGCAGTCGCATCATCCTTGCTGGAGCGGATTGCCATATACTGGCCCACCTTGTTGGCGAAGAACAGTGAGGCCAGCAGCACACCCACAAATACACCGATCGCCAGGTTATGGGTGGCAACCACCACGGCAACGGTAGCGATCATCACGACATTGGTCGACATCGGGTGTTTCTTCAGGTCACGGATAGAGGCCCAGGAAAAGGTGCCGATGGAGACCATGATCATCACCGCAACCAGCGCGGCCATCGGAATTTTGCTGATCCATTCGTCCAAAAAAACCACCAGAATGATCAGGAACAGGCCCGCTACAAAGGTGGACAGGCGCCCGCGACCACCGGATTTCACGTTGATAATGGACTGGCCGATCATGGCACAGCCGGCCATTCCGCCCAGCAGGCCGGAGCCGATGTTGGCGATGCCCTGGCCCTTGCACTCACGGTTACGATCGCTGCTGGTATCGGTCAGTTCATCGACGATGTTGGCGGTCATCAGCGATTCCAGCAGGCCGACCACAGCCAGACCAACCGAGTAGGGCAGAATAATCATCAGGGTTTCAAGGTTAAGCGGTACATCAGGCCAGAGGAAGATCGGCAGCGTATCCGGCAACTCGCCCATATCGCCCACGGTGCGGATATCTATGCCGAACACCATGGCGACGGCAGTCAGGACCACGATGCAGACCAGTGGTGAGGGCAGGTTTTTGCCGACCACTGGAATGTAGGGAAACAGGTAGATGATACCCAGACCGGCCGCTGTCATGGCATAGACATGCCAGGTCACATCGGTCAGTTCAGGCAGCTGGGCCATGAAGATCAGGATGGCCAGCGCATTCACAAAGCCGGTCACGACCGAGCGTGACACAAACCGCATCAGATCCCCCAGTCTGAGGAAGCCGGCCAGAATCTGAATCACACCGGTCAGCAGGGTGGCGGCCAGCAGGTATTCAAGGCCATGATCCTTTACCAGCGTCACCATCAACAGTGCCATCGCACCGGTGGCAGCGGAGATCATCCCCGGGCGACCGCCCACGAAGGCGATGATCACGGCGATACAGAAAGAGGCGTAAAGACCAACCTTGGGGTCAACGCCGGCGATTATGGAAAAGGCGATCGCTTCGGGAATCAGGGCCAGGGCCACGACCGTCCCGGCCAGCAGGTCCTTGGGGACATTGGAAAACCAGTCCTGTTTGATTTTTTGCAGCATTGCGGTTCTCTTGAGTTTTGACGTATTGAGTCAGGTTTTATTACCGACAGACGAATCAAAACAGGGCCGCTTTTGGGGCACAGGCCCACGCACGGCGCGCTGACGGCAACATCAGAAACGGAAGGCTACCTGTAAAAACAAGGCAGCAGTGGGCTCGCCATGACAGGAAGTGTCTCGGAGCCGTGTGACAGGAGTATTAGGGCGGAGTGATCTTCACAGCGCATCCTGAATCGGGTTGAACAAAGAGCGCAACATTATACAGATCCTGAGTGGCAGGTACAGGCGATCCTTTTCAGTGGTATTAATATAGCTAATCTGCATATAAGTATAAAATTATAAGATTTCTTTTATTGATTTCCTTTTGTTATAAAGGATCCATTCTCAAGACCCGAACAAAAGGTGAAATCATGAAACACTGGATCAAGGCTGCTGTACTGGGCGCCGCCCTGCTGTCTCAGCCGGCACTGGCACAAGAGCGTGAACTGCTCAACACATCATACGACATTGCCCGCGAGCTGTTCGCTGACTACAACGAGCACTTCAAGGCACATTGGCAGGAAAAAACCGGCGAAACTGTTGCCATCAAACAGTCTCACGCTGGCTCTTCCAAGCAGGCCCAGGCCATTCTGCAGGGGCTGCGTGCCGATGTGGTGACCTTCAATCAGGTCACCGATATCGATATTTTGCATGAGCGCGGTAATCTGATTCCGGCCGACTGGGCCGAGCGTCTGCCCAATGCCAGCTCTCCCTATTACTCCACCATGGCGTTTCTGGTACGCGAAGGTAATCCGAAAAACATTCAGAACTGGGATGACCTGATTCGTGACGATGTGGCCCTGGTGATGCCCAACCCGAAAACCTCGGGCAATGGCCGTTACACCTATCTGGCCGCACTGGGCTATGCCCAGAAAGTGTTCGGCGATGACCAGGCCAAAATCGATCAGTTTCTGGCCAAGCTGCTGCGCCAGGTAAAAGTATTTGATACCGGCGGCCGCGGTGCCACCACCACTTTTGTTGAACGTGGCATCGGTGATGTACTGCTGACATTCGAGAGCGAAATTCTCAACCTGGCCGACAGCCATCAGGGTGCCTATCAGGCAGTAACACCGAAAGTCAGCTTCCTGGCCGAGTTCCCGGTGACCTGGCTGGAGAGCAACAACGAGCGCAATGGTACAACCGATCTGGCCAAGGCCTATCTGGAAGAACTGTACTCGGAGGCGTCTCAGCGTCTGCTGGCCGGCTACAACTACCGCGTGCACAACGAAACCGTGAAAACCGAAACGGCTGATCGTTTCCCTGAAGTCGAGCTGCTGCCGATTCAGGCCATTACCGGCAGCTGGCAGAAGGCGATGGATGAACATTTCGCCAGCGGTGGCAAACTGGACCAACTGCAGCGTCGCTAGGAGCGGATAGGTGACTTCACGGCAACTCTCTGTACAGCCACCATCAGGCGCTCCCTCCGGGGGGCGCCTTTTTGGCAAAAAAGGCAAAAGGGTTCTGCCCGGTTTTGCACTGAGCCTTGGCATCTCGCTGTTTTTTGTCAGTCTGGTGTTGCTGCTGCCCATCAGTGGGCTGGTGGTGGAAACCTCAGGCATGGGCTGGGGGCGGTTCTGGTCGGTTATCACGGACCCACGGGTTGTGGAGTCCTACAAGGTAACGGCCTGGACAGCGCTGGCAGCCTCGCTGTTCAATGGTGTGTTCGGCCTGTTGTTGGCCTGGGTGCTGGTGCGGTATGAGTTTCCGGGCAAGCGGCTGGTCGATGCCGTTGTGGACCTGCCTTTTGCACTGCCTACAGCGGTTGCCGGTATCACCCTGGCGGGGCTGTTTTCGCAAAATGGCTGGTACGGCCAGTGGCTGACACAGCTGGGAATCGATGTGGCCTTTACGCCGCTGGGCATTGTGGTTGCCATGTCGTTCACCAGTATCCCCTTTGTGGTGCGTACCGTTCAGCCGGTGCTGGAAGACCTGGCTCCGGAAGATGAAGAGGCGGCGATCACACTGGGGGCAAGTGATACACGGGTGTTCCGTCAGGTAGTATTTCCGGCGATATGGCCGGCACTGGTGACCGGTATCGCGCTGTCCTTCACGCGTAGCCTTGGCGAGTTTGGCGCCATCATTTTCATCGCCGGTAACATGCCTTATGTGAGTGAAGTAACCAGTTTGATGATCTTTATTCGGCTGCAGGAGTTTGACTATGCCGCTGCCAGTGCCATCGCCTCCGTGGTACTGCTGGTGTCGCTGGTACTGCTGTTTGCAATCAATCTCTGGCAGGCACGGTTCCTGCGTCGGCTGGCGGGACGGTAAGGCGATATGAAACGTGCACAACACAACCGTATTGGTGATCAGCCCTGGGTAAAATGGTCACTGGTTGGGCTGACCCTGACGCTGGCGGTACTGCTGTTGCTGGTGCCGCTGGTGCTGATTTTTGTGCAGGCGTTCAGTGCCGGGGTAACAGGCTATATGGAAAACCTGAGCGACAGCATCACCCTGCATGCCATCGGCCTGACCCTGCTGGTAGCGGCACTGACGGTGCCACTGAATCTGGTGTTTGGCACGGCGCTGGCCTGGGCCGTTACCCGGTTCCGTTTTCCCGGGCGCAAGCTGCTGATCACCCTGATCGATATCCCCTTTGCGGTATCACCGGTGGTGGCGGGCCTGTTGTATCTGGTGCTGTATGGCAACAACGGCTGGGTAGGGAGCTGGCTCAGCGACTACGACGTTCAGTTGATGTTCGCCTGGCCCGGTATCGTCATGGTGACAGTGTTTGTCACCTGTCCCTTTGTGGCCCGTGAGCTGATCCCGCTGATGCAGCAGCAGGGCAGCGAAGAGGAAGAAGCCGCGGTGGTACTCGGTGCCTCGGGCTGGCGGCTGTTCCGCAAGATCACCCTGCCCAACATCAAGTGGGCGCTGATTTACGGCGTGGTGCTGACCAATGCGCGGGCAGTGGGCGAGTTTGGTGCCGTGTCGGTGGTGTCCGGCAACATCCGTGGTGAAACCAACACACTGCCGCTGCATGTGGAACTGCTGTATCAGGATTACAACATCGTAGGGGCCTTTGCCAGTGCCTCTCTTCTGGCGGGCATAGCCGTTATTACCCTGGCGGTAAAAGGGTTTGTGGAGTGGCACCAAAGCCGCGAAACCGAAGCAACACCGAGTGACAGGACAGGCGCATGACCATCAGAATCGAACAAGTAAACAAGTTCTTTGGTAATTTTCAGGCGCTGCATGATGTGAATCTGGAGATTCCCGAAGGTCAGCTCACGGCCCTGCTGGGGCCGTCCGGCTCCGGCAAGACCACGTTGCTGCGCATCATTGCGGGTCTTGAGAGCAATGATCAGGGGCGCATCCTGTTCGGTGATCGGGATGTGAGCAAGCTGCACGTGCGTGATCGCAATATCGGCTTTGTGTTCCAGCACTATGCGCTGTTTCGCAACCTGACAGTGGCGCAGAATATCGCCTTCGGTCTGGAGTCACTGCCACGCCGCGAACGCCCTTCAAAAGCCGAGATCGGCAAGCGGGTGAATGAGCTGCTGGAGATGATTCAGCTGCCGCAGCTGGCAGATCGTTATCCCGCTCAGCTGTCCGGTGGGCAGAAACAGCGTGTGGCTCTGGCACGGGCACTGGCGACCCGGCCGCGGATTCTGTTGCTGGATGAACCGTTCGGGGCGCTGGACGCGAAAGTGCGCAAGGACTTGCGCCGCTGGCTGCGCAGCCTGCATGACGAATTCCACTTTACCAGCATCTTCGTGACTCACGATCAGGAAGAGGCGCTGGAGTTGTCCGATCAGGTTGTGGTGATGAGTCATGGTCGGGTGGAGCAGGTCAATACACCCACAGAACTCTATGCCCGACCGGAAAGCCGCTTCGTGTTCGATTTTCTGGGGCATGTGAATGTGCTCTCGGGACAAATCGACACCGATCGACTGAGCCAGGGTGAGGCCTGGGTCCGGCTGCCGCAGGCCGCGCCGCAAGGCGAGGCACAACTCTGCCTGCGCCCCCATGAGGTCAGACTGGTCGAGCAGCCCTCCGAGCATGCCTACCTGCCGTTCAACATCGAAGCGGTCAGCCTGATCGGCTCAGAGGTGAGGGTCGAGTTGCGCCCGGATGGTTGGGCCGGTGACGAGATCTGGGAGGTTGGCATTAGCCATGCCGAGTTCAACCGGCGGCAGCCCAAACGTGGCGATCGCTGCTTCGCGGTGCCTGATGTGGGGCATCTGTTCGTGGGTGCAGCCAGCAAACCGCAGACACTGGTTTGGGCGGATTGAATCGGCTTCAGGTGTAGCGGTTGTATCCGCCACGGACACCATGGCGTGAGAACACCCACTGCCACAACTGAATGTCGCGGGCACGGAAGGCTCCGGCGCAAGAGAGCAGGTAATAGCGCCACATGCGATAAAAGCGCTTGCCCAGTTGCTCTCTGAAGCGGGGCCAGGCAGCCTCGAAGTTGGCATGCCAGGCCATCAGTGTTCTGTCGTAGTCGGCGCCAAAGTTGTGCAGATCCTCGGTCACAAACAGACCGGCAGCCGCATCACCGATCTGACCAATGGAGGGCAGGTCCCCATTGGGGAAGATGTAGCGATCAATCCAGGGGTCGGTCACTGAATGGCGCACATTCTTGCCGATGGTGTGCAGCAAAAACAGGCCGTGGTCTTCCAGGCAACGCTCGGCCACCTGCATGTAGGTGCGGTGGTTGCGCCGCCCCACGTGCTCAAACATGCCAACGCTGACGATGCGGTCAAAGCGTCCATGCACCTCACGGTAGTCCTGCAGATGGAATTCGAGGCCAAGATTGCTGTAGCGCTCCTGGGCCCAGCGCATCTGCTCTTTGGAAATTGTCACGCCGACACATTTCACGCCGTAGTGCTCGCTGGCATACCCCATGAAACTGCCCCAGCCACAGCCGATATCGAGAACACGCATGCCGGGCTCCAGTTCCAGCTTGCGACAGATCATGTCGAGCTTGGCTTCCTGCGCCTGTTCAAGTGTTTTGGCATGTTTCCAGAAACCGCAGGTGTAGGTCATGCGCGGGTCCAGCATGGTGGCATAAAAGTCGTTGCCCAGATCATAATGCCGTTCCCCGACCTGCCAGGCACGCTTGCTGTTCTGCAGGTTCATCAGCCGGGCTCGCAGGTAATGCAGCAACAGGCGTGAGGGGCGAATGTACTGATCCAGACGCGCACTGAGGGCGCGGTCAAAAAACTGATCCAGTCGCTCGCAGTCCCAAAGGCCATCCATGTAACTTTCGCCCAGCCCCAGATTGGCCTGGGCGATGACCCGGTCGAACAGCTCTGGTGAGTGTACCTGAATATCCCAGGGTCGAGAGCCGTTGACCTGAATGTCAGCCTTTTCCAGCAGCGCTTCGATGAAGTGCTCTGAGGCGCTGTGCCGTCGCCTTAGTAAAGAAGGGGTGTTGAGGTTACCAGTGTTCATGCCTGCCTCCGATCCTGATTGAGACCTGTCTGAAACCTTTAACCTCTATGTTTAGTTCATGGAACTTTGCTTTGCCAGTTCAAGCGGTTTGATTTGCAGCGGCTGTCCACTCAACTGTCTGTCCCGGTGAGGCAAAATATCGACACTGGGCCAGAGCCCGGTAATCAGCGCCTGCGCATACGCATCACAAAGGTCGGCTTGTTGCATCCGTTGTCGGCTTTGCTGTGCCTGATACGGCAGCCGGTGCCAATGGGCGCTGATGTCATCGTTGTCAGGTTTCAGCAGCAGATACCAGCCATCCTGCGTGCCATCGTTGGCTGGCATGCCAATGACACCGGCATTAAGCCAGTAGCCGGTGTCCAGCCGCTCGCCAAAGGGAATACCGCAATGGCCCCCGACCACTGCATCGGCAGCGGTGGCTGACAGACGTGCCTGTTTCAGTGCCTGCGCAGTGCCCGGGAAGATGAACTCGTTGATGCTTTGAGTGCTGCCATGTACCACGCTGAATCGGAGTGAGCCCAGCTGAAAATCCAGTTGCCCCGGCAGCTCGGCCATCCAGTACTGCTGCTCCGGGCTGACCCGTTGGCTGGCGTAGCGATACCACTCGATCGACAGCAGTGAGCAGCTGCTGCCGCTGTCAAATCCACAGCCGCAGTCGGGGGCATCTGCTCCCAATGATTGCTCGCAGTTACCCTGTACCACATGGATGCCCCAGCGCCTGATCAATTCAAGAGTTTCGGCAGGCTCGGCGCAGTAGGCGATGACATCACCGGTGCAGATGATCCGCTCGGGCGGAATCTGCAGCCGCTGTGCTTCGGCCTGCATCGCTTCGGTGGCGGCCAGGTTGCTGTAGGGGCCACCAAACAGCAATACAGGCCCGTTCAACAGTCCCAGGTCCCTCTTCGGGTTGATCATCATGGCTGTACCTGCATCCGGCTGTCCGATGGTCGGGGGCGGCGGGCACTCAGGCTGCCGATCTGGAACATCAGGCAGCCGATGACCAGCACGGCCAGTGAGATCCACAACAGCTTGGTGTACTTGTGTGCCTCGCCCAACAGAGCGCTGTAGCCCGAGGACTCGGTGAAATAGAGCACCGCACCCCCAAGGGCTACAACAAAGCTGCCCAGATAGCTCCACAGCGGAATGTCGCGTTGATTGCCCCACAGGCTGAAAAAGATGACCGGGGCCAGGTACATGGACGCGGTACCGCTGACCGCCACGGCGCTGAACAGGTCCTTGTTGCCCCAGAACACCAGCGCCAGCCCCAACAGCATGAACAGCACCATGGCGATACGGCCGTTGTTTACCCGTGCCGGGACCAGCTTCATATCCATCACCACCAGTTTGGCGGAACTGGACAGGGTGCTGTCCAGGGTCGACATGGCCGAAATCACCAGCGTGGCACTGAACAGCAGCATCGGCCACTCACCCAACAACCGGGTGAGCGCCTGGTTCATGTCTTCACCGCTGAAGGCACCGGCACCTGCAATGACGCCCAGTGAGCCAAAGGCGAGAATGCACAGAGTGCTGATCCAGCCTGCGTGGATGAAGCTGCGCCAGGTGGTACGGCGGTCGGCAAGGAAGCCGCGATCCATCATCACCGGGTCATGCATCGGGTAGCTCCACACCTGCAGCAGGGCAACCAGCAGCAGAATCGGGCCGGGATCACTGATGGCAAAGGGCTTGAAGTCGAGCAGGGTGGCAGAAAAGTGGCCACCGCCGACGGCAAAGATCAGCAACAGCCCCAGCACCGCAAGGAATACCAGCATCTGGAACAGGTCGGTGCGCAGGCTGGCGTGCAGGCCACCGAGCATGGAGTAGATGAGGGTCACCAGCGATACGGCCAACACCGCCAGGGTATAGGCCTGAGAACCGGCCACACCAAACAGAATACCGATCACCAGCAGGTTGGCGAACACCTCGCTGATCAGACGTACGCCGATCACCAGGTTGTAGCAGCGGGTGCCCCAGTGGCCGAAGCGCTCATGCAGGAATGCCTGAATGCTCGTGTGTCCCTGCCGAAAGCGCAAGTGGTCAATGATCAGGGCGCCGGTAAAAAACGACAGGTAGTAGGCGGCGTAGGCAAGCGTGCCCCAAATGCCGTAGTAAAAGCCCAGGATGGCGGCATTGAGCAGCGAACGGGCAAAGATCCAGGTGGTAACCTGAGAGAAAATCAGCGTGATCAGCCCCGGTGCATTGCCTTCGGCAGAGCGGCCATGAAAAAAGCCGCTTTCCTGTGTACTGCGGCGGGACAGAAAAAGCGAGAAAGTAGCCACGATCAGAATCAAAACAGCCAGTGAAGTGTTCATCTCAGTTCTCGTGCGTGTCGGTCAGGTTGTCGGGGGTGGGTCCTGGTGCCGCAGTGGCAGGAAACCGGCACGGGGCCTCGGCCGTTACCATGTGAAGGTCGGCAAACAGGGCGCCGGTTTGAGTACCGGTGTTGTCGCTGTCGGATGCTATGGCCAGTTGCAGGGTGCGGGCCGACTCGGCGCCAAACAGTTGCTGCAGGTCCGTCAGCAGGTTGCGGCGTTCTTCAACCCAGCGGCCGGTGCCGTCCCTGCCGCTGCGCAGTACCAGCATCCGGGCGCGGTCGGTATAGGCATTATCCGCCGTTGTGCCGATGGGATGACGGTTGTCCCAGATATAGTTGATGGCGGCATCCGGCAGGTCATCGCCGTGCAGCGTGCGGGCCAGGCCCAGTTTCATGCGTGTGCCGAAGCTCAAGGCACTGTCGGGCAGGTCAAAGGTGACGTAGACGCGGGCTGCATAGTCATCGCCCGCTTTGGTGGTCATGTCAGCCTGTTCGATGGGGCTGTCGACCCACCAGCGCCAGCAGAGTACCGGCGTCTGATCCAGGTCCACCTGTAACGGGCGCGCCAGCAGCGCCATGGCTCCATCGGCACGGGCTTCAACGGCTGCAACTCCCTGATGTTTGCTCAGGCTGTACCGGGTTGCCGGGATTTTTTCATCGAAACGCACCAGCTGCCAGGGTTCCTTCGGCAGGCTGTTGTAGCGGCTGAAATCGCCCAGCATGACGACTTCAGCCCCCGACAGGGCCGGGGTGCATAGCGATGCACTCAAAACAGTGGCGCACAGCAAGCGGCTTCTCATATCGAGCCTCCTGACAGAGGTGGATAGTGCTTCAGTCGAGCCAGATCCTCCGGCTCGTCCAGATCCCAGAGCGGTTCACTCTCATGCCAAACCCAGCCCAGTTGCTTGAGGCGGTCACGGGTCAGAGCCATCACCTGATCCGAACTCCAGGGAATATCGCTGAACAGCAGGGGATTGAACCGGCGCAGCCCCAACAGGGAATAACCGCCATCCAGCACGGGGCAGAGGCAGGCATCCTGTTTCATCAGCGCGGCGGCCATGGTCTTCAGCCGTGGTGCTTCGAGTTGTGGGCAGTCAGTGCCGATCAGCATCACCGGCCGTCCTGATGCCAGCCCCTGTTGAGCCGCTGTGGCCATGCGATGGCCCAGATCCCCGTGACACTGTTCGGTCAGCTCGATCCGGTCATTGTCATGCCAGTGGTGCCAGTGGTGCCAGTAGTCGGCACGTCGGTCCGGGGTCACACACAGTTCCACCGGCCCCACATCCGCCGCCAGCGCCTGTGTAACCACGTGGTGTAACAGCCGGTCGGCCAGTTCGGCGGCACCCTGCGCACCCAGTGCTGGAATCAGCCGGGTTTTGGCCAGGCCGGGCCTGGGTTCCTTGGCGATGATGATGATGCGTGCAGTGTTCATCGATAGCGCTCCGCCAGTTGTTGTGCCGGGGTGCCACGCCAGTAGGCCCAGCGCAGTTGCCACATCAGCAGGATGGTGCGCCAGCTGCCACGGCTGTCCCAGCGCCTGCCGGAGGTGGTGACTTTCTGACGCAAACAGGTGGGGGCAACAATCGAATTAAGCCGTTTGCTGATCTCGATATCCTCCATCAACGGCTGTTCGGGGAAGCCGCCGACCCGCTCGAACAGCTCACGGCTCATGAACAGCGCCTGATCGCCGGTGGCAATGCCGCTCAGGCGGGAACGCAGATTCATCAGGCGAGCGATCAGCGGCAACATCCGTGAACGCCCTTCAATCTGCACATCGAAGCGACCCCAGGCGAGCGGTGAGCGTGCCAGCTCGGCCAGAACGGTCTGATCCGCCCCATCCGGCAGACGTGTATCGGCATGCAGGAACAGCAGGTTGTCCGCTTTGCAGGCTCGCGCGCCGCTGTTCATTTGAGTGGCGCGACCGCGCGCGGCATCCAGTACTCTGAAGTCCAATGCCCGAGCGGTTTCAGCGGTGTGATCACGACTGCCGCCATCGACCAGCAGCACCTCGACACCGCGCTGCTGCCAGTGACGCAGATGCTCCAACAGCAGGGGCAGTGTCTCGATCTCGTTCAGGACCGGCACCACGATCGCCAGATCGGCCCGGGCGGACATCTCAGCCCCTCCTCCAGCTGTGGTAGCGCTGCAGCCATTTCATGGCCGCTTCGGGGGCGTGTGCCTTTTTCCATTCACCGGCCGCATACTTGTTGGCTTCGGCCCAGGTGGGGTAGGTATGAATGGTGCCCAACACCTTGTTCAGGCCCAACCCGTGCTTCATCGCCAGTACAAATTCGGCCAGCAGATCACCGGCGTGGCTGCCGGCGATGCAGACGCCGAGAATGCGATCCTTGCCCGGTGCCGTGAGCACCTTGACGAAGCCGGTGCGTTCGCTCTCGGCAATGGCGCGATCCAGGTCATCCAGATCGTAACGGGTCACCTCATAGGCGATGCCCTGTTCAATCGCGTCCTGCTCGCTCAGGCCCACCCGTGCCACTTCAGGGTCGGTGAAGGTGGTCCAGGGGATCACGCGGTAGTCGGCGCGAAAGCGCTTGAACTGCCCGAACAGGGCATTGACGGCGGCGTACCACGCCTGATGGGCCGCCGTATGGGTGAACTGATAGGGGCCGGCCACATCACCCACGGCATAAATATTGGGGTAGAGGGTTTCCAGATAGTCGTTGGTGACGACTGTGCGCCTGGTTTCGATCCCCAGTGTCTCCAGTCCATAACCGGTAAGGCGTGGCTGTCGGCCTACGGCGATCAGCAGCTGATCGAATTCCAGTGCTGTTTCCTGTTCCTGATGCTCGCAGATCAGGAACTTGCGCCCTTCGCGCAACTCGGTGCGCAGGGCGGCGTGCCCGGTCAGAATCTGTACGCCGTCGGCCTGCATGGAGGCCTGCACCAGCTGCGCCACTTCCTCATCCTCACGCGGCAGCAGGCGTGGGCCTCGCTGCACCTGGGTCACGTCTGAACCCAGACGTGCAAAGCTTTGTGCCAGCTCACAGCCGATGGGACCGCCACCCAACACGATCAGCCGCTTCGGTGGGGTGTCCAGTTCAGCAAACCTGTCCCACAGGGTATCGCTGGTGACATAGCCGGTCTCGTCCAGTCCCGGCAGTGGTGGCACAACCGGGCTGGCACCGGTGGCGAGAATGATGCTGCGGGCGGTCAGGCGCTGGCGGCTGCCATCGTGCAGGCGAACGTCCACCGTCCAGGGATCAATCAGGCTGGCATGCCCCTGCAGGACTTCGACACCCAGCCCGGTATAGCGCTCAACGCTGTCATGGGGCTCTACCTGACGGATCACCTCATGAATACGCGCCATGACGGCACGAAAGGAAAACCGGGGTGTTGCCGCTTCAAGGCCATAGCGTTCGGCATGTTTGATCTGGTGGGCGACACGGGCGCTCTTGATCAGCGCCTTGCTGGGGACGCAGCCGTAGTTGAGGCAATCGCCGCCCATTTTGTTGGCTTCGATCAGGGTCACCTTGGCTTTCACGGCGGCGGCAATGTAGGACGACACCAGCCCACCGGCACCTGCACCGATCACGATCAGGTTACGGTCAAACCGAGCCGGTTTTTGCCAGCGGGCATAAACCCGGCGGCGCTGAATCAATCCAATCACCTTCTTCGCCAGCAGCGGGAACAGTCCCAGCAGGGCAAAGGAGATCAGCAGGTCAGGCGACAGAATGCCGGACAGGGTTTCAAGCTGTGCAATCTGGGTGCCGGCGTTGACGTAGACAAAGGTGCCGGCCAGCATGCCGATCTGGCTGACCCAGTAGAATGTCCAGGCCTTGATCGGGGTGAGGCCCATCAGAAGGTTGATCAGGAAAAAGGGGAATGCCGGCACCAACCTCAGGGTGAACAGATAGAATGCTCCATCACGCTCGATGCCGCGGTTGATGGCTGCCAGCCGTGAACCAAACCGTTGCTGTACCGAGTCACGCAGCAGATAGCGCGACACCAGAAACGCCAGGGTGGCGCCGATGGTGGATGCAAAGGATACCAGCAGTGTGCCTTGAAGCAGACCGAACAGGGCGCCGGCAGCAACAGTCATCACGGCGGCACCGGGCAGTGACAGCGCGGTCACGACCACATACAGAAGAAAGAAACCGCCGGCCATCAACAGCGGAAACTGACTGCGCCACTGCTCGAACTGGCCCAGGCCCGATTTGAGCCCATCCAGTGTCAGCCACTGGTGCAGATCGAGCATAAAGAAGGCGCCGGCAACGGCGGCGATGATGACGATTATCAGCAGTTTTTTCATCCCTTGTCTCCTATGGCACCACCGCAGCTGCTGCCCTGACCGGCGGTACAGCCATAGCAGTGGTCGCCGGTGCAGATCGTGCTGCCGGCCAGATCGGCGTTGAGCAGATCCTCAAGGTGGCGTTGCGTGCCCGGTACAGGCATTTCCAGCTGCTGGTTGAAGTCGCAGTCATACAACTGACCCTGCCAGTCAACGCTGAGGGTGCTGCGGCACATCAGATTGTCCAGATTGGTCTGGCTGAAATTGTCCTTCAGCAGTTGCATGTAGGGCTCAAACTGACCTTTGGACAGCAGCATGGAGCCGAACCGCTTGATCGGCATGTTGGTAATGGTGAACAGCTGATTGAAGACAATACCGAAGTGTTCTGCCAGCTCACGCGTGTAGTCGGCTTCCAGTGCCTGCTGCGGCGGCGGCAGCGAAGGGCCCTGCGGGTTGTAGACCAGGTTGAGTACAAGACCGGTATCGGGTTGGCCGTAGCCAAGCGCGTTCAGTTTCTGCAGCCCGGCAATGCTCAGGTCAAACACCCCCTTGCCGCGCTGTTTGTCCACGTTTTCAACCGAGTAGCAGGGCAGGGAGGCCACGACTTCCACCTGATGTTCGGCGAGAAACTCGGCCAGGCCTGTTTGATCCGCTTCAAACAGAATGGTCAGGTTGCAGCGATCGATCACCTTCACGCCCAGTGCGCGTGCAGCGCGAACCAGTTCGCGAAAGCGCGGGTGCATTTCAGGTGCGCCGCCGGTCAGGTCCAGGGTGCCGATATTGCGCGCCTTGAGGACCTGCACAATCAACTCGATCAGTGTGTCACTCATCATTTCGGTACGGTTGGGGCCGGCGTTGACATGGCAGTGCAGGCAGGTCTGGTTACAGCGATAGCCGAGGTTGACCTGCAGGGTCTGTGTCCTGTCGCGGCGTATATTCGGGAAGTCGGTCACTTCCAGCAGTTCAATGGTCGACAGCATTGCAGGCTCCATGCGGTGAAAAATGAGTTCAGGTGTTTGTTAGTCAACGCAAGCATGCGTTTTATTACAACACTTCAGTCATTTTTTCTTCATCTGCTTAGTTTGACAGCCTGAGGATTGTCACTTAGCCTGCTAATGATAATTGAGCAATTGCTCAATTTTGAAGGTGTTCTTCAAAAAGGAGAGTAATGCGATGAGCCATTTCAAGATTCATGATATCGAGTCGGCACCTGTCGACAGTCAGCCGCTGCTTGAAAATTCCATCAAGGGCTTCGGTGTGATTCCCAATCTGCACGGTGTAATGGCTGAATCACCGGCCACGCTTGAGGCATACCAGTTGCTGCATAAGCTTTTCCAACAGTCTGATTTTGATGCGCAGGAGCTGACGGTTATTTGGCAAACCATCAATGTCGAAAATAACTGTCATTACTGTGTACCTGCGCATGCAGCCATTGCCAGCATGATGAAGGTTGACGATGCGCTGACCGATGCGCTGCGCAATGGCAAGCCGATGCCAACGGAAAAGCTGCAAGTGCTGCATGACACGACACTGGCATTGATGCGCAATCGCGGAGTGTTGTCGGAAGAGGACAAACAGCGTTTCTTCGCGGCAGGGTATGGTACTCGTCAGTTGCTGGAAATTGTGTTGGGGCTGGCGCAAAAGACAATGAGTAACTACATCAACCACTTGGCCGACACGCCCTTGGATGAGCGGTTTGCAGATTTTGCCTGAGGGTTCTGGGGTATAATGGCCTTTTTGACTGTCACGATGGAACTCCATGGCTAATACCATCAAATTTAAACCGGATGAGGTTGTTCAGCGCGCCATGCTGCTGTTCTGGGAAAAGGGTTTTGCCGGTACATCGACCCGAGATCTTCAGCAGCAGGTACGCCTGAATCCGGGCAGCCTGTACAGCGCGTTTGGCAGTAAGGCCGGGCTTTACAGTCAGGCACTCGACTTCTATGCCGATGCTACAGAGTCCCGGTTGCTGGCTGCCCGTGAGCAGACGGGGTCCGTGACGGCTGCATTTCGTGAGTTTTTCTATCAGGGGCTGTGCGGTTCGAGTGAGCGGCAGGCCCCCATGTGCCTGCTGGTTCGCACACTGGTTGAGCTGGCCGATAGCCAGCCGGAACTTGCTGCGCAGGCCGAACGGCTGCTGAAGCAGACCGAACGGCTGTTCGCTCGCCTGCTGCAGGAGGCGGTAGTGGATCATGAGCTTGGGCCTGACACAGATGTTGATGCACTGGCGAAAGAGCTGCAGATCAAGATGATGGGCCTGCGCAGCTATCGGTCCTGCGGTGGAGACCCTGCTGCGATCCGTGCCATGATCGACGCGTTATTCTGAACCGCGCCCGGTTTCTTCGTCCTCCGTTATGTCTCTGCCTTTTGCATAGACTCGCGTAATATGGCGCAGGTCGTGCATCTGGTCGTCGAAATTACTGCAGCCTGAGCACATCATCGTGTGGAACCTGAGCGACATCCGCTCCCTGAGTGTTAACGGGCGATCCATCTGCTGTGACAGCAGGGCGGTCGCCTGTTTGCAGTTCATCATCATATGGCCTCCTTCTGGAACCAGCGGTTCTCCAGACATTCGCGCAGCCTGAGTCGGGCGCGGTAGAGCGTCACATTGAGACTGTTGGCGCTGATCATCTCATTGCTGCAAATTTCATCGGTTGTCAGCTCCAGAAATTCGCGCATCATGAACAGGCGTCCATACTTCTCCGGCATGCAGTTCAAGCAGGCATCGAACACCTGCCAGAAATGGCTGTTTTCCATGTCGGCATCAGGTTGGTTCCATTTGACGGGCCGCTCGTGTGGATGCCAGAAACCGCGCTGGTTGAACAGTGTATCGTACAAAGCATCATCCGATGTCTCCTCACCGTCTTTCAGTTTGTCGGTACTGACATAGCGTTGATTCTTGCGCAACAGATCGCTGATCTTGTTCTTGAGGATGGCAAACACCCAGGTTTTCAGAGCTGAACGGCGGTTGAAGGCATGTGCGCTTTTCAGCGCCGCCAACAGGGCTTCCTGTACCGCATCCTCGGCAAGGCTCTGATCCTGCAACTGCAGGGTGGCAAACTTGTTCATCTGCAGTCGCAGTTCGGTCAAAAAGACCGGGTCAGTCAGGCTCTGTTCAGTCGGTTCTGGCTGAGTCATGGGGTCATCCGGGCAGGTTCTCGATCAGTGTGTTTACAGGGCTCAAGCTTTCGTCTTCAATTTTACCAAGTGGTCCACAGAGAGATTTCCTGCACCGTATACCATCAAATACAGCAACACCACGGCCCATACACCGTGGGTCGCGTACGCGCCCGGATACACCATCAGCTGTATCACGGCGGTCATGATCAACAGTGACAGGGCCGAGAGGCGAGTCGCAAAGCCCAGAAGTATCAGTATCGGAAACAGGTGCTCTGCCGTTGCGGCCATGACGGCGGCGATCTCCGGCGCAATCAGCGGGAGCTGATACTCTTCACGAAACAGAAATACCGTTGAACCTGCCAGTCTGGGCCAGCCCAGACTGAATTCGCCACTGACGATATTGATGACCAGGCCTTCTATTTTGGTTTGACCGGACTGCCAGAATACGGCGGCAATGGAAAAGCGGCCCAGCAATGCAATGAAAGAATGCGGAATGCACCCGAACAGTTTCAGTAGGCGGCTGTAAACATCAATCAGGCTATTCATACTCGGATTCCTTGCTGAATGAGAAAGAGGCCAGGTCTGTAATTGCCTGTTGCTGAATCAACAGCTGCAGTACAGCAACCGGGTCAAAGGGCTGAGCCGTTTCTGCGGCTTGCGCCAGCGGTGTCGCCTGATTCAAGTTACGGATGAACTCGGCCGCTCCGGCATCAATGATATGCAGCTCCACCTCCAATGCAGGCCGTGACAGCATGAGGATTTCGGGCTGATCAAGCCTGATCTGGCTTAAATCGGCTCCTGAACTGCCCTGGTGCGCATGCCAGAGTGAGGCAATGGCAAAATTTGAACTCAACACCTGAACTGCGGGTGCCAATTTGACCCCGGTATGTGTGAGTGCCTCCTCGTCTACAACCAGGCCTGCCAGTCTGTCGGCTGAGATGGGCTCACAGTCGGCGCTGTGACGACTTGTCTGGATGGCGTATTCAAGCTGTGCCATATCCGCCAGGTAGGGGACAGAGGCAGCGGGCGGAAAAGCCGCAATAAAATCGGCAAGGTGCTCACCGTAGAGCGCCATGATAGGAGTTGTCGGTGGGTTCAACGTAACAAACTCGCGCCCCATGGCGCGGAAAAAGGCTTCGCCGACCAGTTGCTGTACCACCGGGAAGTTTCCGGCCAGTACATCGATCAGAGATGTCACGACATTATTGCGATACACCGCAAAACGGCGTTCACACCCCGTCCGGTTCCAGCTTGTCAGACCTGCAGGCAGTGTCAGCTCTGCATCCAACAATGCATCATGGAAGGGTTTATGCATGTCGAAGTGTCCCCGCTTCCCGATGAGCGCGCAAAAGCTGTTCCGCCTGGTCAGCCTCAGCCCAGAGCGTCTGCAAGGATGGGATGTTGCCATCGCGTTCCAGCAGCGTGGGGCGCGGGCCGGTAAGAGCCAGTGTATCGGCATACAGTGACCAGACCTGAGGCGCAACGTCTGCATCGTGGCTGTCAATCAACAAGGGGGAGCCATCGTTGTCACTGTCGATGGCAAAACCGGCCAGATGGATTTCGCCGACTGCCTCAAGCGGCAGAGCCTGGATGTAATCGAGAGCACGGCGGTTGTGATTGGTACAGGCAACATGCACGTTGTTTACATCCAAAAGCAGACCACAGCCGGTTTCACGAACCACCTGGGTGATGAACTCCGTTTCCGACATTTCGGACTGCTCAAACTCAAGATAGGTAGCCGGGTTTTCAAGCAGCATGCGCCGCCCGAGCCGGTTCTGAATGTGGTCAATCTGCTCACAAACGTGGCGCAGCGTTTCCTGGGTGTAGGGTACGGGCAACAGGTCGTTCAGAAAGTGTCCCTGATGCGTTGACCATGCAAGGTGTTCTGAAAAAAGTGCGGGCTGGTAACGGTCCAGCAAGTGTCTGAGACGACTCAGGTGCTGCTCATCGACAGGGGCGGCTGCACCAATCGAGAGGCCAACGCCGTGAATCGACAAGGGGTAGTGACTGCAAATGCGTTCAAGATAGAAGTGGAAAGGGCCACCGTCGACCATGTAGTTCTCGGCATGAATCTCGAAAAAGCCGATGTCCGGCAGGGTGTCGAGAATCACGTCGAAGTGCTCGGGTTTGAGCCCGATGCCGGCTCGGCAGGGCATATATTTGCCCACGGCCGAGAGAGGATTTACATGGATCAAGTCTGACACGGTGGCCTCCTTCCTCAGGTTGGCTGGCGATCAGCCGCGTTTCTCGGTAAAGGCCTGCAGTTGACCATAGCCTGTTGGAGAGGTCTTGGACTCGACCTGCTCGCAAGTACCTTTTGGCACCAAAGACCAGGCGTTACCTTGATAATCAATTTTAGAGGTGCCTGCACAAGATGTGCCGGGGCCGGCCTTGCAGTCGTTCTGACCTTTAAGGGCAACGCCATAGCATTTTTCCTGCTCGACTTCAGCCGCCTGAGCGGTGCCGGGAACAGCTGAAACAGAAAGTGCAGCACCGAGTGCCAGGGCAAGTGATGCTTTCGAAAGGGTCTTGTTCATTGTTGTTACCTCATTCTTCATTTTTGTGGGGTGTTCAAAACGCTGACATTGGTCGCATAAGGTCAGCTTTTCTTACACCCTGTTTCAAAAAAATTGCGTGCCACCTGACCAATGTTGCGTGACACGCAATTTTTGGCATCAGCATTGCTGTGCGCCGTTTTGTTCAGCCGAAGACTGATTACGCCACCAGTTCCAGTGGACGTGTCCCAGTTCGCTGTTACTGGCAATTGTCGTTTGGAAGGGTACATGTGACTCTTCCATCTGCTGATGGGTGTGACTGCTGCGCCACCAGTCCCATGCAATGGGGCCGGTTTCGGCAAAGCGAGCCTTCGTTTCAGTATCAGCACAGACGCTGGCGTGAGTGCTTGGGCTGCTGTTTTGCCACCAGTTCCAGCCGATGTGCCCGACTTCAGCCGAGTGCTGCAAATAGGCTGAGTTTGCTGTGGTTTCAGCCATAGCAAGGCCTGCACCACTGCTTAGAACAGCGCTGACAACTGATGCAGTGAACATTTTTCTGATTAAGGTATTCATGTCGATCACCTCTTTGTTCAGGCCCCATCCGTTGGGGTTTATCTTGAGCGTCCCTGACGTTCACTGATTAGTCATGCTGAAGCCGCCAAAACTTACAGTTTTTTTAAGCCGTCTTGATAACTCTCTTGTTGTAATAAAACCTTAGCTGAATCAGTCAAATGGCTTGACGCTGGTGCCATGATTATTGAGCATGTGCTCAAATATATCCAGTATAGATTGTCACTCAGGAGAAACAGATGCAGATCAGAGGCCGCTTGACGATCAGTTATGGTGTGTTACTGCTGTTTATAGTTGCGACATTGGCGGTTGCGGTTGTCCGCTTTGATCAGTTGTCAGGCGAGTTCAGTGAGCTGGTCAATCACGATGCAGCCACGGCACGGCAAGCCAGCGTGATTAACCTGAATGCCGAAAGTGTGGCCAGTCGCCTGTTGCTGCTGTTCATTCTGGAGGACAGAGAGCAGCGAATAGCGCTTTACAGAGAAATGGACAGCCGTAATCAGGAAATGGATCAGGCAGCTGAACGTCTACAGGCGCTGATCCCTGATCAAACAGAGGTGCTTTCCCAGTTGGAGCAGCTAAGGACGGTTTACCAAAATCACCTGCAAGCCACCGTCGAAACCCTCGAAATGGGGCGGCGTGCCGAAGCGCGTGCCATGATGGCACGGGAAACCCGTGCGGCACTCGATCAGCTGCTTGCGTTTACCGAAAGGTTGGCGGCACAACAGCGTGCCAGTATGCAGACGCGCCAGCAGCAAACACTCGTTATGGCGGAACGGTCTGTATACACGATGGTCTTGATCGGAATCGGTGCACTGGTTCTGGGTGCCTTGATGTCAGTCCTGATCACACGCAGTATTATCAGACCTCTGAATGCGGCTGTGCTGGCTGCCGACCAGATTGCTGCCGGGGATTTGAGTGCTCAGGTACCGGAGGGCATATCGGATGAGTTGGGAACTCTGTTGCAGAGCATGGCGAAAATGCGTGAGCACCTTCTGAGAGTGATTGACAGGATTCGTCAGAGTGCTGCTGCAGTCAGCCATGCGGCGGATCAGATGCGCCATGTTGCGGGAGATGTTCGAGCGGATACCGATGGACAGAGCCAGCAGACTGCTGAAATAGAACGCTCTGTCGTCCAGTCCTGCAAAGGTGCTGAAGCGATGGTCGATGATTTGCACATCACGCGAGACCAGGCGCTCAAGGCTCGTGACCTGGCACAACAGGGGGTGCAAGAGATTGGAGTAGCTGCAGCTGAAATTACGCGTATTGCTGACATTGTGGCGGAATCTGCCAAGTCTGTTACGCGATTGACCCTGAGTGCAGAAGAGGTAACTGGCTCTGTTGGCTTGATCCGTGAAATTGCTGATCAGACTAACCTGTTGGCGCTCAACGCATCAATTGAAGCGGCACGGGCCGGTGACAGTGGCCGAGGCTTTGCCGTTGTTGCAGACGAAGTGAGGAATCTGGCGCGCAGAACGGCTGAGGTGACTGCACAGATCGATACGGTGATTGCTACAATTAATAACCAAACTGAGGAGTCAGCCACCAGAATAGCTGAAGGCCGAACCGGAATGGAGCGCGGGGCCGGATTGATACAAAAGCTGGTTGCCCCCTTGGAAACCCTGCAAACTGATGCGCAGCGATCACTGGATAGCCTTGAAAACTTGACGGAGCTGGCGCAGCAACAGGCTCAGGAAAGTCAAGTAATCAGTGGTAGAGTCATTCAGATCGCAGGGATGGCCAGTACCAGTCGTGATGCTGCAGAGCAGTTGGCCCAACTCACGGATCAGTTACTGCAAACAGCCAAGGGCACTGAGACTGTAGTTGGCTCCTTCAAACTGTACTGACCCCTCAATATGCCGGCAATGAGACCGGGAGAAGCAGATGAATGCACTAACGTCTGAACGGAAGTCTGGAACATCTGTCAGAACTCGCCTGTTGCAGGCGTTCTCAGTATTGCTGGCTTTTTTGCTGCTGGTTTCTGTTTTGTCGCTGCAGCGTTTTGATGAGCTGACAACAACCATCGAAGAGCTGGTCGATGACCGTGCGCGACGGGTCATGTTGGCGCAAAAAGCCAATCATCAGGCACAAAATGCCAGTATCTATCTACTGCGACTGCTACAAACGCCCACCCGTGAACAGCGTGTGCCACTTTATCTGAACATGGATGCTGCACTCGCTGCATCAGATGCTGCAATCAGAACCTTGACGCGGGATACGCCCTCAAGCCTGACCGCTGAAGTTGTCACATTGCGTCAACAATATGGTGAATTGTTCCAGCTAACAGTAGAGCAGATTGAAATCAGTGGGCTGGAGACTGCACGTCAGCATTTTGAACAACATACGGATCAGGTGCTGCAGGATTTGTTGGCTGCAACGTTCAGGCTTGCAGAAAACCAGCAGGACTTCATGCACGCGGAAGCCGAAAGGCTGAAAGTCATGATAAGCGATACCCGACTGATCATTATGTTGATTCTGTTTAGTTCATTACTGGTCAGTGCCGGTTTGGCTGTACTGGTCGCCAAGAGTTTGTCTGATCCACTCCAACGGGCAGTCAAAGTGGCAGCTGCTGTTGCAGCGGGGAATTACAGTAAACAGATACCGACATCAAATCTAATTGAAATCAGACGGCTGTTGAGATCGCTGTCACGCATGCGTGACAGTATTGTGCAGCGTGAGCAGCGTATTTGGCGATTGGCCTACACCGATAGCTTGACGGAGTTGCCTAACCGAACGCAGTTTTTGGAACAGTTGTCCAAGGCTGTCAAGGAGGGCTGCGGAGTATTGGCGTTGCTGGATTTGAACCGTTTTGCGCAGATTAACAACGCATTGGGCCATGAAGTCGGGGATGAGCTGCTGCAGGCGGTAGCCGGTCGCTTGAGCGAGTGCATTCAGGTGCCTCACCTGGTGGCACGGCTCGACAGTGATGAATTTGCCATCCTGTTGCGGGATATCGAGGTTGAGAAAGCCAAGCCGGAAATCATGGCCATCATGCAGCAATTGCGTGATCCGATTGAGCTGCAGGGGCAACGGCTGGATATGGACGCGAGTGTGGGCGTGGCCTGTTTCCCTGCAGATGGTCAGTCAGCCAGCGTGCTGCTTAAGCGCGCCAACATTGCCCTCAAGGCAGCCAAGCGCAGGCATGAAAGCTGTGCTTTTGCTGCAGAATTCACCTTGCCCGAGCCGCATGAGCATTTGTCGTTGCTGGGGGAGATGCGTCAGGCACTGCAGCGTGATGAGTTTACGCTGCACTATCAGCCCAAGTATGACGCCCGTTCAAAGCGTGTCAGCGCAGTTGAGGCTCTGGTGCGCTGGCAACACCCAGAGAGGGGGATGGTGGCACCTGGTGTTTTTATTCCTTTTGCCGAGCAAACCGGTTTTGTACGTAATATAACGCCATGGGTTATCAGCCGTGCCCTCGGTGACCTTGTCGAGTGGCGTCGGCAGGGAGTCGAACTGGTCGTATCAGTGAATATCTCCGCCCTGGATCTTATGAGCGCTGATTTGGTTACTCAGATACAACAGCAACTTGTCTGCCATAGCCTGCCGCCATCACAGCTGTGTCTGGAAATAACCGAAAGCGCCCTGATGAACGACCCTGAAACGGCCCAGCTGCACCTTGAACAGCTCTCGGGGTTGGGTGTCAGGTTATCAATTGATGATTATGGTGCCGGCCATGCATCATTGGCCTATGTAAGAGACTTGCCAGTCGATGAACTGAAGATTGATCGCGCCTTCGTTTCCGGCATTGATCAATCGTCCCGTAATGCCGCAATCGTCTGGTCAACCATTCTGCTCTGTCGAGAGTTGGGTTTGAGGGTGGTAGCTGAAGGTGTTGAGACCGAATCTGAATCGGAGTGGTTGATCGCCCATGACTGTGATCTGTTGCAGGGCTATGGCATTGCAAGGCCCATGAATAGTGACAGGCTTCTGCACTGGCTGTCGGTCCAGAAGCCTGTTGAAGCCGGTTAGCGGCTTTTGCCTGTGGCGATGGCGGCAAGCTCAGACAGGTTGCCGGCAATCCCTGTTACCACAGGACAGTCTTCTGCGAGATGGCGGCTGGCCAAATAGTCCGGGTCGTTATAGCCCAGCCATACCTGGCCTTGCTCATCTTCCCAGACCAGCGCCTTGAGGGGCAGGTCAATGCCGACGCTTTGCGCACACTGCATGAAGGGTGTGCCCGCCTTGGGGCTGCCGAATATCAGCAGTTCGGTCGGCCTGAGCGTTTTGCCCACCTTTTCGGCACCCGCCGCATGATCAATGCGGGCGAAAATGTTCAGGCCACGATCTTCTGCTGCCTGCTCGAAGCGATCGGCCGTGACTGCAACCGAGTCAGGGCTTTTTATCTGGATCAGCCCTTCGGCTGCAAAAGCGAAAGAAGTGCCGAATATGAGTGCGGCAACTGCTGAAAATCTCAATAGCTTCATGGTTTAACCTCTACTGGCTTAAGGGCGTTAAAAATTGCTTGCCCGGCCGGGCCACCGGCCGAGTGCTCGGCTTTCCATTATTTTGACAACGCCTTGCCTGATCATAGACCCAGCGGAAGCAGTGCGCCTGGTGTGTTCTTAATTAAAGGAGTGGCTGGGGTACAGAGTTGAAGCCATCAAGCAAGGTGTGCCTTTTTCAGCCATTTACGTAACAGCGTGGCAAAGTATGACTCTCCACCGCGTTGCTGCGCCTGCGGTCTGACTTCAGCCACATTGGTGGATGTGGGGTGAGCATTCTTGCGCTTCTCGCGTTGCTCGCGTCTTGCCTGTGCAGCGTTGGCCACCGCAGCGAACGAGGCCATTTGAGAACTGGACAGGCTGCTGTTTGTAAACTGGTTCTGTTTCGGTTGTTGGGCCTGCTGTGTTTTGGGTGAACTACACATGACGCACCTCCGGTTCTGGCTGCTCAAGTTGACTTAATGGTTAGTCGCGCGATGGAAGCATTTATTACATTAACTGCAAAGGAACCAGATCAGTCTTCAAAGTGGATGGCGTGTTTTGAATATGTGTTTTTTCATATATAGTGCTATGTAGATATTCAGGGGGTGATATGAAAACACGCGTCCTTTTCCTTTGCTCGGCCAATTCCGCTCGCTCACAGATGGCTGAGGTGCTGCTGCGTCATTTCGGCGGTGATCAATTTGACGCATTCAGTGCCGGCACTGAGCCCTCAACGGTCGACCCCCGTACCCTGGAGGCACTGAAGGGCTTTGGGCTTCAAGCACAGGGACTTGTCTCCAAGTCAGTCGAGAGCCTTGGAGATCAGCATTTCGACTATGTGATCAGTCTGTGTGACAAGGCGCACCGTGAGTGCCGCTACTGGCCCGGCAGTGGTGTGGTGATGGCCTGGGATTTCCCGGACCCCAAGGCGAGCAATGACCCGAAAGCGTTTGCGCGCACCCTGCAGGAGATCAGCGAGCGAATCCGGCTGTTCGTGCTGGTGAACAGCAAGGACGTGAACTCGGCGGTGAAAGTGCTGCAGCCGCTGGAGTTTTACAAGTCACTGGCGGATGAAACGCGCCTGCTCAGCCTGCTGCTGATCGAGCAGGAAGGAGAGCTGTGTGTGTGTGAACTGATGGCCGCACTGGACCTGCCACAGCCGAAAATCTCACGCCATCTCAGTCAGCTGCGCAAGGCGGGGCTGCTGCTGGATCGTCGCCAGGGGCAGTGGGTCTTTTACCGCCTGCATCCGTTGCTGCATGACTGGATGCGGGAGGTGCTGCGCCAGACACGTGAACACGGCACTCGCATGCTGCAACAGCCACTGGCGCGTCTGGACGCAATGGGTGATCGCCCAAGCAAGGGTGGCAATGTCTGCGGTACGGCGTTGGCCGGTTAATACATCTGAATACCGAGGTACCTGTCGTGTACAAGCAACTGTTAGGGCTCTATGACAGTAACCGGCGTGAAGGCAACCTGCTGTTTCTCATGCTGGCGGCCTTTCTTGCCATCTATTTTGTACCGGCGGGTACCGCGCGCTTTGACAACGCCGTACTTGAAGCGGTGCGTCTGACCAACTCGTATGCGCGTGAGCATGTCATCCTCTGTCTGCTCCCCGCGTTTCTGATCGCCGGCGCCATGGCGGTCTATATCAGTCAGGGTGCCGTGATGCGTTACCTCGGGCCTGATGCATCCAAGCCGGTCGCGTTCAGTGTGGCCTCTGTTTCGGGCACCTTGCTGGCGGTGTGTTCCTGTACGGTACTGCCGCTGTTTGGTGGCATCTATAAGCGGGGTGCGGGTCTTGGGGCCGCGATCGCCTTTCTCTATTCCGGCCCGGCAATCAATGTGATGGCGGTGGTGGTGACGGCCAAGGTACTCGGTGCCGAGATCGGTATCGCCCGTGCTGTGGGTGCCATTCTGTTTGCGCTGGTGATCGGCACCATCATGCATCTGATTTACCGCAGGGAAGAAGCCGAGCGTTCAGTTAAAAGCAGTCGCGGTTTTGAGGGTGAGTCGGGCGATCGCCCCATGGGGGTTATTGTCGGCTTCTTTGCGCTGATGGTCGGGATTCTGGTATTTGCCAACTGGGCGGCGGCCGACAGTGAGACATGGATGGCGATTTATGAATGGAAGTGGCCGATCACCGCTGTGCTGGCATCACTGCTGGCTGCGCTGCTGGTCTGGCGTTGGCACTGGCCGGCTCATCAGTTGTTGCTGCTGGGCGCCGTGGTACTGGTGGCGGCCTGGCTTGTGCCTAAGGCCCCCGAACTGCCGTTTGCCATCGGCATTGCCGGCTTGATGATCATTGCGAGCCTGCGCGAACAGGATCGGGAGTGGGCCGTGCAAAGCTGGGACTTTGCCAAACAGATCCTGCCATTGCTGCTGGCCGGGGTGTTTGTTGCCGGCTTTGCGCTGGGGCGGCCGGGCAGTGAAGGCATCATTCCATCGCAGTGGGTTGCGGCTGCAGTGGGTGACAACAGCCTGATGTCGACCATTCTCGCCTCTTTCCTTGGTGCCCTGATGTATTTCTCGACACTGACTGAAGTGCCGATTGTGGAGGCGTTGATGGGGGCCGGAATGGGCAAGGGGCCGGCGTTGGCCCTTCTGCTGGCTGGTCCGGCATTGTCACTGCCCAACATGCTGGTGATTCGAACCATTCTGGGCACCGAGAAAACACTGGTCTACTGTGCACTGGTTGTCGTGATGGCCACCATCACCGGTTATGTATACGGCAATCTCTGGCATGCCTGAACAGGTCAGGCTGATCTGAAACGTTGAATATGAGGAAGACAGGATGAAATTCACCATTTACGGCAGTGGTTGTGCCAAATGCAAACAGCTGACTGAAAACGCTGAGCAGGCCGCCAACGCCAAGGGAATCCACTTCGAGATCGAAAAGGTCACCGATACCAATGCCATCATCGATGCGGGTGTCATGCGCACACCGGCGCTGGCGATTGATGATGAGATTATGGTCGAAGGCAAAGTGGCCAGTCCGGACGAGATTCAGAAACTGCTGGGGTAAGCAAAAACGAAATGGGTATTTTTGAACGTTATATGACCCTGTGGGTTGCACTGTGCATTCTCGCCGGCGTGGTGCTGGGCAACCTGGTTCCGGGCCTCTTTGGTGCGGTTGCCGAGCTGGAATTTGCCCACGTTAATCTGGTGGTGGCGGTGTTCATCTGGGTGATGATCTACCCGATGATGGTGCAGATCGACTTCAGCTCGATCAAGGATGTGGGCAGGAAGCCGAAGGGGCTGGTGCTGACGCTGATCATCAACTGGCTGATCAAGCCCTTTACCATGGCCGCGCTGGGCTGGCTGTTTTTCCGGGTGATTTTTGCCGACTGGGTCGATCCGCAAACGGCGGGCGAGTATATCGCCGGCATGATCCTGTTGGGTGTGGCACCCTGTACCGCGATGGTGTTCGTCTGGAGCCAGCTGACCAAGGGTGATGCCAACTACACGCTGGTGCAGGTATCGGTGAACGATATCATCATGGTCTTTGCCTTTGCGCCGATCGCCGCCTTTCTGCTGGGTGTCAGCGATATCCATGTGCCCTGGGAAACCCTGCTGCTGTCAGTGGTGCTCTATGTGGTGCTGCCGCTGGTAGCGGGTGTATTCACCCGTCATTGGCTGGAGCGCAAGGGCGATGGTGCCCGACTCGACGGCTTTCTGCATACCCTCAAGCCCTGGTCGATTCTGGGTCTGCTGGCTACGGTGGTGCTGCTGTTCGGCTTTCAGGCGGAAACCATCATCGCCCAGCCACTCAGTATCGGCATGATCGCCATCCCGCTGCTGATCCAGACCTATGGCATTTTCATCATCGCTTATGCCGCTGCCTACTGGCTGCGGCTGCCGCATAACGTGGCAGCTCCGGCCTGCATGATCGGTACTTCCAACTTCTTCGAACTGGCCGTGGCCGTAGCGATCTCCCTGTTTGGCCTGCACTCGGGCGCAGCTTTGGCCACGGTGGTCGGGGTGCTGGTAGAAGTGCCGGTGATGCTGTCGCTGGTGGCAATTGTCAATCGCACTCGGCACTGGTTCACCGGAACGTAACACAGGGATGCTAGTGTCCACTTCATTTTTCACCTGTGCATTTTTAACCGATTTTCAGTGAGGGAGTTTACATCATGACCATCAAGGTGGGGATCAACGGCTTCGGGCGCATGGGGCGCCTGACCATGCGGGTGCTGTTTGAGCAGAGCGACATCGAAATCGTACAGATCAACGATCCGGCCGGTGATGCCGCGACGCTGGCACACCTGATGAACTTCGATTCTGTGCACGGTCGCTGGCAGCATGAAGCGCTGGCCAATGGTGACAGCATGTTGATTGGCACCCAGCGTATCGCCATCAGCCGCAACAAAACCATCGAAGAGACCGACTGGTCCGGCTGTGACCTGGTGATCGAAGCGTCCGGCAAGATGAAAAAGAAAGAGGTGCTGCAGGCCTATCTGGATCAGGGCGTGAAGCGGGTGGTGGTCACCGCGCCGGTGAAGCAGGAGGGCGTGCTGGATCTGGTGATGGGCGTGAACGATCACCTGTTTGACCCGGCGCAGCATCGCATCGTCACGGCGGCGTCCTGTACCACCAACTGTCTGGCGCCGGTGGTAAAGGTGATCCATGAGCAGTTGGGCATCAAGCACGGTTCCATGACCACCATCCACGATATCACCAACACCCAGACCATTCTGGATGCGCCGCACAAGGATCTGCGCCGCGCCCGCGCCTGCGGCATGAGCCTGATCCCGACCACCACCGGCTCCGCTACCGCGATCACCCATATTTTCCCGGAGCTGAAGGGCAAACTGAACGGTCATGCCATCCGTGTGCCGCTGGCCAACGCCTCCATCACCGACTGTGTGTTTGAAGTTGCCCGCGACACTACCGTGGAAGAGGTCAACGCGCTGCTGAAAGCCGCAGCCGAGGGTGAGCTGAAAGGCATCCTGGGCTATGAGGAACGCCCGCTGGTATCGATCGATTACAAGACCGATCCGCGTTCAGGCATCATCGATGCGCTCTCGACCATGGTGGTGAACGGCACTCAGGTGAAGCTCTATGTCTGGTACGACAATGAGTGGGGCTACGCCAACCGCACCGCTGAACTGGCACTGAAGGTCGGGCGCGCGTAAATGCTGAGCCGGCTTTCCCCCGCCATCCGCCAGTATCTGGTGGTCACCGGCAACTACTGGGCCTTTACCCTGACCGACGGCGCTCTGCGCATGCTGGTGGTGCTGCACTTTCATGGTCTGGGCTATTCGCCGCTGGAGATCGCGCTGCTGTTTCTGTTCTACGAAATCTTCGGCGTGATCACCAACCTGGTGGGGGGCTGGCTCGGGGCCCATCTGGGTCTCAACCGCACCATGAACATCGGCCTGGCGCTGCAGGTGATCGCCTTGGCGATGCTGTTGGTGCCCGCTGTCTGGCTCACTGTACCCTGGGTGATGGCGGCGCAGGCGATGTCCGGCATCGCCAAGGACCTGAACAAGATGAGCGCCAAAAGCTCGATCAAGCTGCTGGTACCGACGGATGCGCAGGGCACGCTCTATAAATGGGTGGCGCTGCTGACCGGCTCGAAGAATGCGCTCAAGGGCGTGGGCTTTTTCCTCGGCGGCGCGCTGCTGATGTGGCTGGGCTTTGCCGGGGCCGTGGCAGCGATGGCAGTGGCACTGACGCTGGTGTGGCTGCTGAGTCTGGTGCTGCTGAAGCAGGATCTGGGCAAGGCGAAACACAAGCCGAAGTTCCGCGACATTTTTTCCAAAAGCCGTGCCATCAACATACTATCAGCGGCGCGGATGTTCCTCTTTGGTGCCCGTGATGTCTGGTTTGTGGTCGCCCTGCCGGTGTTTCTGTCGCAGACACTGGGCTGGAATCACAGCCAGACCGGCGGCTTTCTGGCGCTCTGGGTGATCGGCTACGGCATTGTGCAGGCACTTGCTCCCCGGCTGACCGGCAAGGCGGCGGGAAAGGTACCCGATGGTGCTGCGGCGACCCTTTGGGTGGCTCTGTTGGCTCTGCTGCCGGCGCTGATCGCGCTTGGGCTGCTGTATGAACTGGATCCTGCGGTGTTGCTGATCGGCGGCCTGCTGCTGTTCGGCGCAGTGTTTGCCGTCAATTCGTCGCTGCACAGTTACCTGATCGTCAGCTACGCCGGCAGTGACGGTGTATCGCTGGACGTGGGTTTCTACTACATGGCCAATGCCATGGGGCGTCTGATCGGTACGCTGCTGTCCGGCTGGGTGTTTCAGCTGGCGGGCATGGGCAGCAGTGGCCTGCAGGCCTGTCTCTGGATTTCGACCGCCATGCTGGTCACGACGCTATTGATCTCCCTTGGCTTGCCTCGGTTGCAAGGCACGATCTCGCACGCGACTGAGCGTCATTGAACGCTCATTGAGTATTGCAGGCCGGTGAGTTTTGCACCGGCCTGTGGTGCTGTCATCAAACAGTCATCTCTCAGACATATCCTGCCGGGCGTAGTATGCATTTGGAGTCATTATGCTTGGCACAGTCCGTTTTCGTATTCTGTTTTTCGCCTTCCTCTGCGTGCTGGCGCTGGCCGGTCTGGCCACGCTGGCCTGGAGTATTATTCTCAAGGCTGAGGAAGCTTCCAATAACCTGATTCACACCAGTCTTGAAGAAACCTGGTTGTTGGTTGATCTGGAGCAGGATCACCGTCGCCTGCAGGATCTGTCCTACAAAACCAAGGCCCAGCTGTTGCTGTGGGATGAAATTGAACCGACCCATGCCGAGTTGAAGCAGGCGCTGCCCAGCCATTGGAAACGTATCGAAGGCAATGCCGGGCTCAGTGACTGGGCTCAAGCGCATCGTGCCGAGTTTGATCGTGTGATGGCGTATCTGGATGCCATGGCATCCGGTATCAGCGAAAAGAGTTACTACCGAGTCGGGCAGGTGGTCGATTTTGATCTGGTGCCGGCTCTTGAGCCGATGCTCAAGGCCATTGCCGCACGTCAGCAGACCAGTCGTGAGGGGCTGTCGGATGCCGCCCAGGACCTGCTGGCCTTTCTCGCCGGGCAGCAGAACTATCTGTTCGGTGGTTCTGCTCTGTTTTTTGTCATTGTGGTGAGTATGACCCTCTGGCTGCGGCATACCGTGATCCTGCGTCTGCAAAGGATGGAACAGGACTTGAGCGCCATGGACCGCAACAGTGATCTGACCGGTGTGCCTGTGGTTGATGGCAATGATGAAGTTGCTGGCGTCAATCGGGCTCTCAGTGGCTTGGTGCAACGGTTCGAGCATTTTGTGGGTGATGTGCGTGTCGCTGCGAGCGGCTTGACCGAGCGTTCCGCTCAGCTCGACCGGGAAGCGGAAACCCTGCACAGCACCTCAACCCAGACACGCCGATTGATCGATGACGTGAACCAGTCGATGAACAACATTGCGCACCAATCGACCGCCATCGAGGCGGCCAGTGAGCAGTCCGCGAATACGGTGCGCGAAGCGCTGGCGGCCAATGCGGAAGCACAGCAGGGTATTAGCAGCAGTGAACAGGCGGCTGACCATGCGGTCAGCATTATCAATCGGGTCAGTGAGTCGATCACAACCCTGACCGAATCCAGCGGGCGCATCAGTCAGGTGATCAGCATCATTGCCGATATCGCCGAACAGACCAACCTGCTGGCGCTGAACGCCGCCATCGAAGCCGCCCGTGCCGGTGAGCATGGGCGAGGCTTCGCCGTGGTGGCAGATGAGGTCAGGGTACTGTCGCAGCGCACTTCGGATTCCACTCGTGATATCCGTCAGTGGGTTGAGGAGCTGGTGGCCGGTGTTAAAGAGGTCGAACAACAACTGGATGGCATGCGCGATGCCGGTAGCCAAAACCGCTCCCATATTACTGCCCTGCGCGCATTCCTGGAGCGGTTGCAGGAGCAGTTTGTGGAGCTGGAGAGTCACAGTACCGGCATCAGTGATGCGATTGCGACCCAGCGTAATGAAACCGGCCGTGTAGGCCGCCGTGCCCAGGCACTGGAAGAGAGTGCCGACTCGCTGGTGGCCAGTGTTGGCAGCGCGCGGGAAGTGAGTAATGCCCTGCGCCAGGAGTCGGACTCCATGCGTGGTCTGATCGCCCGCTTCAAGACTTCTGTTGATGTGTAAGGAGATGCGGGAGGCAGCACTCCCGCTGTTATCTTATATTCAATAATCGAATAGATCTGTTATCTATTATTCTTTTATAGAATCAAAATAACCCTGTATCTTGGTGGTTTTTAACGGATACGGGTTATTGCTGTGGAATGGCAGGGCTGGTTTGCACTGAGTCTGATGATTACGGCACTGGCCGTGCTGATACTGACACGCATAGGGCCGCACATCGTGATGATGGCGGTGCTGGCGCTGCTCAGCATCAGTGGCGTACTGAGCGCCAATGAAGCGTTGGCCGGCTTTTCCAACTCGGGCCTGATCACTGTTGCCTGCATGTTTGTGGTGGCGGCCGGGATTCACTCTTCCGGTGGGGTCGACATGCTGGTCAACCGTGTACTGGGCAAACCGAAAGGGGTGCGTGGTGCATTGGCTCGCATCTTTGCGCCGGTGGTTCTGCTCAGCGGCTTCCTCAACAACACCCCCGTGGTTGCGACCATGATTCCGGCGATCCATGCATGGTCACGCAAGATCAATATTCCCGCGTCCAAGCTGATGATTCCGCTCAGTTACAGTGCCATTCTCGGCGGTACGCTGACGCTGATCGGAACCAGTACCAATCTGGTTGTTAACGGCCAGTATCAGCAGCTGACCGGGGAACCGGGTCTGTCCCTGTTTTCGATTACGGCGGTAGCGCTGCCGGTGGTGCTGGTGGGTCTGACATTCATCTGGCTGGTATTTCCGCGCCTGTTGCCGGATCGCAGCGAAAAACGTGCTTTTGCCAATCTGCGCGAGTTCACCCTTGAGGTCGCCGTCGCACCGGGTGGGCCGCTGGTGGGGCAAAGCGTGGAGCAGGCGGGGTTGCGCAGCCTCGATCGGGTCTATCTGGTCGAAATTGAACGCAACGGCAATATCGTGACTGCGGTGCCGTCCGAAGAGAAGCTGCGCGATGGTGACCGGCTGGTGTTTGCCGGCGATACCGAGGCCATTTCAGATCTGCTGCGCATCAATGGAATCGTCCCTTCGCCGGAAAATGGCCACTCCGATACGCTCAATCTGGATCGCGCCGAGCGCAGTCTGGTTGAGGCGGTGGTGTCACCCCACTGTGATGCCGTCGGCCATGCGATCCGTGATGCCCGTTTTCGGGATCGCTACGGTGCTGTTGTGCTGGCGGTAGCACGCAACGGAGAGCGGGTGCAGGGCAACCTGGGCAATATCGTACTGGAAGCGGGGGATACTCTCCTGCTGGAGGCACGTCCGGCTTTTGTCAGCCGCCAGCGCTACAACAAGGATTTCCTGCTGATTAACGACCTGGACAAATCGCAGCCACGCCATGAACGCGCCTGGTTGGCCTGGGGCATTCTGGCGGCGATTGTACTTGCCGCCGGTACGGGTGTGACGAGTATGCTCAATGCGGCGCTGGTGGGTGCCGGCATGATGGTGGTGACCGGCTGCTGCAGTGTGTCTCAGGCGGAAAAGAGCCTCGATCTGACCGTAATTTTGACCATCGCCGCGTCTTTTGCACTGGGGGCTGCACTGCAGAAAACCGGTGTCTCAGGCTGGATTGCCCACGCCATTGTCGACCTGAGTGCAGGCACGCCCTGGCTGTTGTTATTGCTGACCTATCTGGCAGTATCCATCCTTACGGAAATCATCACCAATAACGCGGCTGCAGTTTTGATGTTGCCGATCGTGTTGGAGGTGACCGAACGCGCCAGTCTGCAGCATGAGCCGTTCATTTTCGCCATCATGATCGCGGCCTCGGCCAGCTTCGCGACCCCGCTGGGTTATCAGACCAACCTCATGGTGTACGGCCCCGGCGGCTATCGCTTCAGTGACTTTCTCAAGGTTGGTGTGCCGATGAACCTGTTGGTTGGTGCGGTCACGATGACCACACTGTTGTTGGGCTGGCCGCTGGTACGCTGATGCGCTCGCGACAGGGCGAGCGCAGCGCCTTCAGGCCTTGATGAACAGCATCACCGACAGCAGGCCAACCCCGCCCAAAACCACTGTGTAGGGCAGCGCCATGATCACCATGCGGCCGTATGACAACCGTACCAGTGGTGCGATTGCCGACGTCAGCAAGAACAGGAAAGCGGCCTGACCGTTGGGCGTGGCAACGCTTGGCAGGTTGGTGCCGGTATTGATGGCAACCGCCAGTCGATCAAAATGCTCGCGGCTGATCAAACCGTTGTCCAGCGCCTGCTTGATTTCACTGATATAGACCGTGGCGACGAACACGTTGTCGGAGATCATCGACAACACGCCGTTGGCGAGGAAAAACATGCCGGGCTGTTGTTCTGGCGGCAGTGCCAGTACTGCCGTGATGATCGGACTGAACAGATGTTGTTCATGTATCACCGCCACAATGGCAAAAAAGACCACCAGCAGTGATGTGAAGGGCAGCGCCTCCTGAAAGGCCTTGCCGATCTGGTGCTCGTCGGTCACGCCGTTAAAGGAGGTGATCAGGATGATCACCAGCAGGCCGATAAGCCCCACTTCCGCCAAGTGCAGGGCCAGGCCCACGACCAGTATGACAGCAGCAATTGCCTGGACGATCAATGCGGCTTTCTGGCTCGGTGTCCGCTTGGCGCGTTCGGCATCGGCAAATTCCTTCAGCACCTGCAGAACGGGCCGGGGCAACTTGACGCCGTAGCCGAACAGCTTGAGTTTCTCCAGCAGCACACAGGTGATCAGGCCGGCCGCCAGCACAGGCATCGAGATGGGGGCCATTTTGAGAAAGAAATCTGCAAAGTCCCAGCCGGCGGTTTTGGCGATCAACAGGTTCTGTGGTTCGCCCACCAGCGTGCAAACGCCCCCCAAGGCGGTACCGATGGCGCTGTGCATCAGCAGGCTGCGCAGGAAGGCGCGAAAGCCCTCCAGATCCTCGCGGTGAAGATCCACTACGTCTTGATCGGTTACATGGTCATGGCTTTTATGGTGATGAGGTTTGCCGGAAGCGACCTTGTGGTAAACGGAGTAGAAACCCACTGCCACGCTGATGATAACGGCAGTAACGGTCAGCGCATCCAAAAAGGCAGACAGCAGGGCCGCGGTCATGCTGAACATTAGCGCCAACAGGTATTTGGAGCGCACATGCAGCAGAATATTGGTAAAGGTCACCAGCAGCAGGCTCTTCATGAAATAGATTCCGGCCACCATGAACATCAGCAGTAGAATGACCGGCAGGTTGGTCTGAATCTCGGCATAGAGGGTCTCCGGAGAGGTCATGCCCAGCAGCAGGGCTTCGGTGGCGAGCAGTCCACCGGGCAACAGCGGATAGCATTTGAGTGCCATTGCCAGGGTGAAGATGAACTCGGCGATCAGCAGCCAGCCGGTGGCTTGAGGGCCAAACAGCCAGAGACAAACCGGATTGATGATCAGGAAGAGTACAATGGTCTGCTTGTACCAGGCAGGGGCATTGCCCAGAAAATTGTGCGCCAGCGCACCGGGTGTGCTTGTCGACATGGCAGGTTTCTCTCTCAGCCGTAGGGGCTGTCATGCAGTTTGAGTTGTTTTTATCGCGGCGAATTATACGCCGGGTTTAATCATAATGCTGCACCTGCGTAATATCAGGGCATCCTCAATTAGTGCTACTCATATCGACCTGCTATGGTAGGTATTGCATAATCCCTCCCATCTCTTTCCATACAAGGACGCATCATGGAGTTTCAGATCGAATACTGGCACTGGGTCGTGTTTGGCATGTTGCTGATATTGGCCGAGCTGGTGGTGCCCAGCTTTACCATTTTCTGGTTTGGTCTGGGTGCTCTGTTGATGGCCCTGCTGGCCTGGCTTTTGCCGGACCTGACGCTGAGCCTGCAGTTGGTGCTGTGGGCGATAGGTTCTGGCCTCTTTGCGCTGGCCTGGTTTCGCCTGTTGCGACCGATGATGCTGGATCGAACCAAGGCCGGCATTTCACGCGAGGCGGCACTGGGCGAAACCGGGCAGGTAATAGAGGCCCCGCAGGCCGAACGGCGAGGGCGGGTCAGATTTACCACACCGGTACTGGGTGATGATGAATGGGAGTTCATCTGTGAACAGCCGGTCGAAGTGGGTGATCGAGTGGTGATTACGGAAATTTCCGGTAACACCCTGATTGTCAGAAAACGCTGATACAACCAAACCTTCAAGTCACTGCATGAGGATAAACGGATGCTGATCGATGGATTGACAATGGCCGGAGTATTTCTGGCGCTGGTGGTAATCACCCTGTTTCTGGGCGTCAAGATTGTGCCTCAGGGCAGTAAGCATGTAGTACAGCGGCTGGGCAAGTACCACAAGACGTTGGGGCCGGGGCTGAACATCATATTCCCCTATATCGACAGTGTGGCCTACAAGGTCACGACCAAGGACATTGTGCTGGATATTCCGTCACAGGATGTGATCACGCTCGATAACGCCGTGATCATCGCCAATGCAGTGGCCTACATCAATATCGTGTCGCCGGAAAAATCGGTCTACGGTGTTGAGGACTACCGCTTTGCGATCCAGAATCTGGTGCAGACTTCACTGCGTTCCATTGTGGGCGAGATGAGTCTGGATGAGGCTCTGTCCAATCGTGACAGTATCAAGGCCAAGCTCAAGGGCGCGATCTCGGACGATATCGCTGACTGGGGCATTACCCTGAAAACGGTTGAAATTCAGGACATCAATCCGTCTCAGACCATGCAGACAGCGATGGAAGAGCAGGCGGCGGCCGAACGTCAGCGTCGAGCCACCGTCACCCGGGCCGGTGGTGAAAAGGCCGCCGCCATACTGGAAGCGGAAGGACGACTGGAAGCGTCGCGTCGTGATGCCGAGGCCAAGGTGGTATTGGCTGAAGCCAGTCAGGCGGCCATCGAGAAAGTGACCTCAGCGATCCAGGGCAATGAATTGCCGGTGATGTTCCTGCTGGGCGAGAAGTATGTGGAAGCGATCAAGGAGATGTCAGCGGGTGAAAATGCCAAGATTGTACTGCTGCCCGGCGACATCCCGGCGGCTGTCCGTGGCATTATGGGTGGCATGAGCAAATAGCTCAGATCTGGTAGTTCCACAGCTCCGGCTGCGAAATGCTGGCGAACAGATCCGGGATCTGTTCCGCCGGCACCGGACGACTGAAAAAATAGCCCTGATACTGGTGGCAGCCAAACTCGGCCAGCAGTGCCAGTTGATCGGCATCTTCCACCCCTTCCGCAATGACCGTCAGGTTGAGGTTGTCCGCCATGGAGATGATGGTGCGGCAGATGGTGGCATCATCAGAATCAACACAGATTTCACGTACGAAGGACTGGTCAATCTTGAGCTTGTTGAGCGGGAAGCGCTTGAGGTAGCTCAGGCTTGAATAGCCGGTACCGAAATCGTCCACGCTCAGATGAACTCCCATGCGGTCCAGCTGTTCCAGCAACCGGATGGTCTGGTCCACATGCTTCATGATGATGCTTTCGGTCAGCTCAAGCTCAAGCTGGCTGGGGTCAAGCCGGTAACGTTTAAGGCAACGCGCCACCTTGTCACAGAAATGGGCATCATCCAGCTGGCGCGCCGACAGGTTGACCGACACCCGCAGGTCCAGCCCCTGCTGTTGCCATTGCTCCAGCTGGGCGCAGGCACGTTCCAGCACCCAACTGCCGATCTCCGTGATCAAACCGTTCTCTTCCGCCAGCGGAATGAAATTCGCGGGCGATACCATGCCGTGGCCCGGTCGTTGCCAGCGGATCAGCGCTTCAACACCTACAACGCGACCGCTCTGGATCTCGACCTGGGGCTGGTAGTGCAGCTCGAACTCTTCGTGACGCAGGGCATGAAACAGCGCGTTTTCCAGCTCAACGCGCTCGCTCTGTTCATTATCGAGTCGGTGGTTGTAGAAGTGGTAACGGTTACGGCCATTGGCCTTGGCGCGATACATGGCGGCATCGGCATGCTGAATCAGTGCCTGAGGCGTATGGCCATCTTCCGGGTAAACCGCTACACCGATGCTGGATGAAATTCTGAACTCCTGCACCCCTACGCGAAAAACCGGCACCAGCGCCGTCTGTATGCGCATGATCAGCTGCTCAATCCGGCTGCGGGGCTTGATGTCACTCAGCATGATGACAAACTCATCACCGCCGATGCGTGACAGGGTACCCTGCTGGCCCACTGCCTGGCGCAGGCGCTCGGCCAGACTGCGCAGCAGCATGTCGCCTTCGTGATGGCCGAGGGAGTCGTTAATGTGCTTGAAACGGTCCAGGTCTACGAACAGCACCGCCAAGGCATCGCGGCTGCTCTGGGCCTGTTCGATCTGCTCCTGCAGCCGGTTCTCGAACAGGCTGCGGTTGGGCAGGCCGGTGAGGCTGTCGTGCTGTGCCAAATGGCGGATGCGCTCTTCGGCAATCTTGCGCTCCTCTATCTCGCGATGCAGGCTGGCGACCACCTGTTCCAGCTCACGGGTACGCTCCTCAACCCGGTGTTCCAGCTGCTGGTGGGCGGCCACCAGAGCGGCTTCGGTCGCCTTGCGATCGGAGATATCCATGATGATCCAGATGCCGCCCTTGCTCAGATCGTTCGGGTCTACCGCCTTGCTGCGAACGTCACACCAGAACCGGGTACCGTCCTTTCGGATCAACTCCATCTCCGCTTCAAAGGCACGGCCTGAAGACAGTACCGCGTTGTAACGCTCACCCGCCGCTTCCCAGATCGACTTGTCGGCGTACCAGAGTTGGGAGCTGGCGCCGATCAGCTCATCAGCCTGATAACCCAAAAGCTCGGCAAAACGACGGTTGCAGCTGGTCACATGGCGGTTGTGCAGAAAGACGATACCCACCATCGCATGGTCCAGTATCAACTGCTGCTGGCGGGTGATCTGCTCCAGTGAGTCGGCCGCACGGCGCTGCTGGTTGATATCGTCCACGATCCAGATGGAGCCCTGTTCAGGGCTGGAAGGGTCGATCATCTTGCCGGTAACGCGGCACCAGAACAGCTCACTGCTGGCGCGGCGCATCTGCAGCTCGGTACTGAAACGCTCGCCTCGGGCAAGAGAGGGATAGGCTTCAACGCCGAGTTTGCGAAAGCTGAGGTTGTCCGGATAGAGGCGTTCGCTGCTGGTGCCCACCAGCTGCTCAGCACTTTCATAACCGTAAATTTCGGCAAAGCGCTGATTACAACGCTGAATCTGGCGCTGCAGGATAAAACAGATGCCAACACTGGCATTGTCCAGAATGACCCGCTGTTCGTTCAGAATCCGCATCAACTCCTGCTGGCTTGGCAGGGTGCGGTTGTTGCGGCTGTCGCGTGTAGGCTTGTTGTTATCGTTTGTCATTACCGTTTCAGACCGGTCCTGAATCACCTGTTACTGCAAGACTAGCACGAAGCTGGCGCATACTGCATAGCACTAAAGCCGACTACAGAGCCTTTGCATGACGCAATACTTGCGTTAGGGTGAAATGAACACTGCCTGACAACTGGAGGTAGCCCATGCCTACGGCGTTTCGTATGCCAGCGGTGATTAACAGGGATGACGGCCAGATGCGCCGGATCGGGTTTGAGCTTGAATTTACCGGGCTCAATGTCGATGAAGCGCTGGTGGCCATGCAGCGGGTGCTGAAGGCCGAGGTGGAGCAGGTCTCGGCCGCCGAACGCAAACTCAAAACGGCTTCGGGCAGCTACAATCTGGAGCTGGACTGGGCGCTGCTCAAGCGAACGGCTGCGGAAGCGCAGCAGGCCGTTGACTCGGATGAGCCCGAACCTGAATGGATCGGGATGGTCAGTCAGGCGGCGGCATTGCTGGTGCCGGTTGAGGTGGTCTGTCCTCCCTTGCCGCTGGATAAACTGGACGAGCTGGATGCACTGGTTGATGTGTTGCGTCGCTCCGGGGCGAAAGGTACCAGTGACTCGCTGGTGGCGGCACTGGGCGTGCATATCAACGCGGAGCTGCCTGCACTGGATGCCGAAACCATCACGGCCTACATCGTGGCCTACAGCTTGCTGCAGTGGTGGCTGGTTGAGTCTCATGCGGTCAATATTGCCCGCAAGATCTCCCCCTATGTTGACCTGTACCCCGAGGTTTTCATTCGTGAGCTGCTGGAAGCCTCAGACCCAGACCTTGACTGGCTGTTCGAGCATTACCTTACACATAACGCCACCCGAAATCGGGCGCTTGACCTGCTGCCCCTGCTGTCGCATCTCGATGCCGATCGTGTGCAGGCCAAAGTGCCGGATGATCGCATCAAGTCGCGGCCGACATTTCACTACCGCCTGCCCAACTGTGAAATTGAAAATCCGGCCTGGTCGCTGGCGAGCGAATGGAACCAGTGGTGGATGGTTGAACAGCTGGCGGCAGATGCCGAGGCGCGAGCCGAGCTGAGTGAAGCCTGGTTGCAGGCTTACCGGCCATTGCTGGGGGTTAACCGAAAACAGTGGGTTTTACAGGTGGATGGATGGCTGCAACAACGCGGGTGGCGGTAACCGGTAACAGTCGACGCTGGTCACCTTCCTGGTGGTGTACCCGGCTGGCGTTGCGTCTGGCAGGTGCAGAGGCGGTGCGGGTCAGTGTGCGCCATGAGGTACCTGAAACCGCCGTCGATGCCCTGATCATTGGTGGCGGGGATGACATCAGCCCGGAGCATTACGGCGGCGAGTTGAGTGAGCCGGTACGGCTTGATCCGGAACGGGATGAACTGGAAATGCGCTGGATTCATCATGCGCTGGATACCGGTTTGCCGATGCTGGGTATCTGCCGCGGTTCTCAGCTGATCAATGTGGTGCTGGGTGGTCAGTTGTATCAGGACATTCGTCACCTGCGCCGTCTGACCTATAACCGCCCCGGCCTACTGCCCACCAAGCAGGTGCGGCTGGAGCAGGGCTCGGCACTGGCGCGCATCTGTCAGCGCGAAAAGCTGCGTGTGAACAGTCTGCACCATCAGGCGGTGCGTGTACCGGGCGAGGGGCTCAGGGTGGTAGGGCGCGATCTGGACGAATTGACACAGGCGGTGGAGTCAACGGCGGGACAGCCGATTATCGGTGTGCAGTGGCACCCGGAGTATCTGTTTTACTTGCCGTCGCAACTGCGCCTGTTTCGCTGGCTGGTCAAAATGGCACAGGCGGAAAAACAAAAAAGCCCTACCGGTTAGGGCAGGGCTCTTTCGTTTCAATCAGATGGTGGTGGGAGGTGGATTGTACCCCTTCGGGCCGTTGCGTCTGCGCCGCAACGTCGTCTCGTCACTGCGTGGCTCGGCTCGAACCACCTTCGGTGGCTCTCATCCACTGTCGCGTTTTGAGTTACAAAAAAGCCCCACCGGTTAGGGCAGGGCTCTTTCGTTTCAATCAGATGGTGGTGGGAGGTGGATTCGAACCACCGAAGCTCGCGCGTCAGATTTACAGTCTGATCCCTTTGGCCACTCGGGAACCCCACCAGCGAGCTGCGCATTCTAATGATCAGGTCGATGCTTGTAAAGCGGCAGTATCCTGAGGTGGGTCAGGCTTTTTTGGCTATGCAGATTTTTCTTGGTGATGGTTTTTCATATGAAAAAAACTCATTTTTGAGTTCGCTCCCCTGTAGCCCCTGTCATACCGCATTTGTGGCCGCCAGCCGGTATCGGCTACACTCCAAACGGCTTAAAATCAAGATTGAAATCTTTCCCCCGATATCTATATTTAGTGCCCTGTAAGCAGTGCCACACTATATATAGTGCTTTCCGTCTAAAAAGTGATCAGGCGTTCTCGTTGGGTGCGTACTGATGGCGACACATGCTGTCACAGCCACTGGCCGGGCCGGGCGGGCTGCTTCAGGGAATACAGGCAGAGCCACGCCTGAACGACAATACTGACTGAAACTGGGATGAGCGTCATATGCAGCAGAATCTGATGGTTACCAAACGTGATGGACGCCGCGAGCCGATCGACCTGGAGAAGATCCACCGCGTGATAATCTGGGCTGCCGAAGGGCTCGAAAACGTTTCGGTTTCTCAGGTCGAGCTTAGCGCTCACCTTCAGTTTTACGAAGGCATCAAAACCTCGGATATCCACGAAACGCTGATCAAGTCAGCGGCCGATCTGATTTCGGAAGAGGCACCCGACTATCAGTACCTTGCTGCACGTCTGGCGATCTTCCATCTGCGCAAGCGGGCCTTCAACGACTTTGAGCCGCCACATCTCTACGACCACGTTGTACGCATGGTCGAAGACAACCGCTACGACCGCCATCTGCTTGAAGACTACAGCCGTGAAGAGTTTGACGAGCTGAATGCCTATCTCGATCATGCGCGTGACATGAACTTCAGCTATGCGGCCGTGAAGCAGCTGGAAGGCAAGTATCTGGTACAGAACCGTGTCAGCGGCAAGATTTTTGAAAGCCCGCAGCAGCTTTACATGCTGGTATCGGCCTGCCTGTTCTCCAATTACCCGCGTGAAACGCGACTGAGATACGTCAAGCGTTTCTATGACGCTACCTCGCTGTTCAAGCTGTCGCTGCCGACGCCGATCATGGCCGGAGTACGTACCCCGACGCGCCAGTTCAGCTCCTGTGTGCTGATTGAAACCGATGACAGCCTGGATTCCATCAATGCCACGGCTGCAGCTATCGTCAAGTATGTCTCGCAGCGTGCCGGTATCGGCATCAACGCGGGTCGCATCCGTGCCATTGGCAGCCCGATCCGTAACGGTGAAGCGTTCCACACTGGCTGTATACCGTTCTACAAGCACTTCCAGACCGCCGTCAAATCCTGCTCCCAGGGCGGGGTGCGTGGCGGTGCGGCCACGCTGTTCTACCCGATCTGGCATCTGGAGGTGGAATCCCTGCTGGTACTGAAGAACAACCGGGGTGTTGAAGAGAACCGCGTGCGTCACATCGACTATGGCGTGCAGATCAACAAGCTGATGTATCAGCGTCTGATCAAGGGCGGCAATATCACCCTGTTCAGCCCGCATGAAGTACCGGGCCTGTATGAGGCGTTCTTCGCTGATCAGGACGAGTTCGAGCGTTTGTATGTGCAGTATGAGCAGGACGAGTCGATTCGCAAGAAAACCATCAAGGCGGTCGAACTGTTCGGTCTGATGATGTCCGAGCGTGCCTCTACCGGTCGTATCTACATCCAGAACGTGGACCACTGCAACACACACAGCCCGTTTGACCCGGCCGTGGCGCCGGTGAAGCAGTCCAACCTCTGTCTGGAGATTGCACTGCCGACCAAGCCGCTGAAGGATGTGAATGATCCCGAAGGTGAAATCGCGCTCTGCACCCTGTCGGCATTCAATTTGGGTGCGCTGGCCAATCTGGACGAGCTGGAAGACCTGGCGGATCTGATCGTGCGTGCGCTGGACAGTCTGCTGGACTACCAGGACTACCCGATTCCGGCTGCCCGCAACGCCACCATGTCGCGTCGTACGTTGGGTGTGGGCGTGACCAACTTTGCCTATTACCTGGCCAAGAACGGTGTACGCTACTCCGATGGCAGTGCCAACGGTCTGGTGCACCGTACGTTTGAGGCGATCCAGTACTATCTGCTCAAGGCATCCAACCAGCTGGCCAAGGAGATGGGGCCCTGCCCGAAATTCAACGAGACCACCTACGCCAAGGGTCTGCTGCCGACAGACACCTACAAGCGTGATATCGACGACTACTGTCAGGAGCCGCTGCATTACTTCTGGGAGACCCTGCGCGAGGACATTCGCGAATTCGGTCTGCGCAACAGCACGCTGACGGCGTTGATGCCCTGCGAAACCTCCTCCCAGATCACCAATTCCACCAACGGTATCGAGCCGCCACGTGGCTTTGTTTCGGTGAAGGCGAGCAAGGATGGCATCATGAAGCAGGTGGTGCCTGAGTATCTTGAGCTGAAAAACCAGTATGAACTGCTCTGGAGCATTCCGAACAACACCGGCTATCTGCAGCTGGTAGGTATCATGCAGAAGTTCGTAGACCAGTCGATCTCGGCCAACACCAACTACGACCCGTCCAAGTTCCCGGGTGACAAGGTGCCGATGAAGCAGTTGCTGCAGGATCTGCTGACCGCCTACAAAAACGGTGTAAAGACCCTTTACTACCACAACACCCGTGACGGCGCCTCTGATCAGGCCGACGACGGCGGGTGTGAAGGCGGAGCCTGCAAGCTCTGATCAGACCCTCTGATGTTCATGTTTCAACAGGCGCTCACAATCGGTGAGCGCCTGCTCAGGTTTTGTTTCTTTCAGGAAAGCACCGATGTCATATTCCACTTTCAGTCCGAGTAACCACGATGCCACACGTGAACCGATGTTTTTCGGTCGCCCGGTCAATGTGGCGCGATATGACAAGCAGAAATACCCGATCTTTGAAAAGCTGATCGAAAAACAGCTCTCTTTCTTCTGGCGTCCCGAAGAGGTCGATCTGACCAATGATCGCAAGGACTTCATGGACATGCCGGACCACGAGAAGCACATCTTTCTCAGCAACCTGAAATACCAGACCCTGCTGGACTCGGTTCAGGGGCGCTCGCCCAACGTGGCATTTCTGCCAGTGGTGTCTCTGCCGGAACTTGAAACCTGGTTTGAAACCTGGGCGTTCAGCGAGACTATTCATAGTCGTTCGTATACCCACATCATCCGCAACATCATTACCGAGCCGTCCGAGGTGTTTGACACCATCGTGACCAATCCGGAAATCATCAAACGGGCCGAAACCGTTACCCGGCTGTATGACGAGTTCATTCAGCTGGTCAGCATCTACTCTGTGCACGGTGCCGGTGTACACCAGATCAACGGCATCAGCTACGATGCCTCACTCTACAATTTGAAGAGAAAGCTCTATCTGACGCTGGTTTCGGTGAACGTGCTGGAGGCAATCCGCTTCTACGTCAGCTTTGCCTGCTCCTTTGCCTTTGCCGAGCGTGCCCTGATGGAAGGCAATGCCAAGATCATCAAGCTGATTGCGCGTGATGAGGCACTGCATCTGACTGGCACCCAGCACATGCTCAATCTGATGGCATCAGGGGCCGAAGATGCGGACTTCAAGCAGATCGCGGCTGAATGTGAAGAGCAGGTATACGCCATTTTCCGTGAGGCGGCACAGCAAGAGAAGGAGTGGGCCGAGTATCTGTTCAGTGAAGGCTCCATGATCGGCTTGAATGCACGCATTCTGGGCGACTATGTCGAGTACATCACCAACGTACGCATGAAGGCACTGGGCTTGAGTGAAATCTTCCCGTCGCGGCAGAATCCGCTGCCCTGGATGAATGGCTGGCTGGTCAGCGACAACGTGCAGGTGGCGCCTCAGGAGGCGGAAATCAGCTCCTATCTGGTCGGACAGATCGACAATGATGTCGGCAGCGACGATTTTGACGGTTTTGACCTGTAAGCGAGGGACGCATGTCAGGTATTCCACGAATTAAGGTCAGCAATTACCACACATTCTTCTATCAGTATGAATTCTCCCTGCTGGATGCACTCGAAACCCAGGAAATTCCCGCCCCCTACAACTGTCGGGGTGGCTATTGTGGCTGTTGTAAGGTGCGCCTGCTGGATGGTGAGGTGGAGTATGTGCAGGACAGTTTGGTAGACCTGCAGGGCGATGAAATACTCACCTGTTGTTGCCGACCGAAGACACATATCGAGATCGAGTTACCCGAAGATTGAACCGGGTCATAAAATCGACATGAAGTGAAAAAAGCGCCTTGACAGGGCGCTTTTTTTTTGAACTTGTGCACATGCCTGACGTGCACTGCTTCAGGTCGGTGCATAACCTCTCTCAGCAAAGCTGTATCGCTCTATTGACATATATAAGCTATTGTTTTTTATGGATTTGATCGAAAACTGACGCTTTTCTTACCAATTTGCTGAAGGCCTCGAAATACGCTGGATTGAGCCATTCTTCCCAATAGTACTCACAGTTTTATCCACAGAAATTGTGGGTAACGAAAGGGCCTAGACAGGCTCCGTTTTCTGCTTGTATTCACACAAATCCTCAATGACGCAGGCACCGCAACGGGGCTTGCGTGCAGTGCAGACATAACGTCCGTGAAGGATCAGCCAGTGGTGTGCATCCACCAGAAAAGGCTTGGGCACATGGCGCAGCAGTTTCCTTTCAACTTCCAGTACGGTCTTGCCCGGCGCGATGCGAGTGCGGTTGGCGACGCGAAAGATATGGGTGTCAACCGCCATGGCCGGTTGGCCAAACGCCGTGTTGAGGACCACGTTGGCGGTCTTGCGGCCAACACCGGGCAGCTTCTCCAGTTCGGCACGTGTATGGGGGACTTCGCTGTTGTGCTCTTCGATCAGGATGCGGCAGGTTTTGATGACGTTTTCAGCCTTGGTATTGAACAGGCCGATGGTCTTGATGTATTGCTTCACCCCATCCACCCCGAGGGCAAGAATGGCTTCAGGCGTATTGGCAACGGGGTAGAGCTTGCGGGTAGCCTTGTTGACGCTGACATCGGTTGCCTGTGCCGACAGCATGACGGCAATCAGCAGCTCAAAGGCGTTGCTGTATTCGAGTTCGGTTTCGGGGTTGGGGTTTTCGGCCTGCAGGCGGCTGAAAATCTGGTATCGCTTGTCGGCATTCATCGCAGTCTGTCCGGTTGCGGGCAAAACTGCGATTATTCCAGATCCTCGGCCAGGGTGGTACGGTTGCGGCCATTCTCCTTGGAGTAATACAGTGCCGTATCGGCATCGCGCATCCACTCTTCGTGAGACTGATGCTGATTGCCCAGCTGGGCAATGCCGAGACTGGCCGTGAACTGGATACGGTTGGGGCCATGCCTCACCTCCAGCATCTCGATGGCGCGACGAACCCGCTCGGCAAACACCATTGCATTGGTCGCAGAGGTATTGACCAACAGTATGCCGAACTCCTCGCCGCCGTAGCGGCCAGGGGTATCGGTGGCGCGGGCGTGGTGGCGCAGGGTTTCAGACAGCACGCGTATCACCTCATCACCGGCCTGGTGGCCGTAGGTATCGTTGATCGCCTTGAAGTGGTCCACATCCATCATCACCAAGCTGGAAGGAGTCTGGGTGCGGCGGAAGCGTTCGTATTCCTGGCGCAGGCACTCTTCCCAGTAACCACGGTTGGCAAGGCCACTCAGCTTGTCGGTGCGACTCAGCAGCGCCAGCTCAGCGTTGACCTCACGCAGTGCCAGCTGGCTCATGGCGGCGGCGGTCATGTCATAGATCATGATGCCGACGTGGTCGATCTTGCCGCTGGGGGAGGACAGCGGGATCAGCGTCACATTCTGATACATGAATTCAGCCAGCCCGGTGATCGGGTGATAGGGCTTGAAGCGGAACAGGTAAGGGCGCTCTTCCCAGGTGATAAAGGCACGGTTGCGCAGCATGAACACGCTTTCCAGCTTGCGCTGAAACCATTGACCGGGGAAATCATCGAACAGGTCTTCCAGTCGTTTGCCATAGGCGATGGCATCACGTACACCGGAATGGTTGGTCATGAAATTGTTCCAGAGATGCACGCGATGATCGGCATCCAGTACGATCAGGCCCACATCCAAATGCTGCAGGAGTCCCAGCTGCCAGTGGAACTCATCCACGCTCAGCGTGTGTTCCGGCGGGTTGGTCATCACAGGTGCCTCACTAATTCATTCATGGCCGGAAGCGAATCTTCGGTAAACAGCAGCAACAGGTCACAGCTCAGATCACGTCCTTCGATCCGGTAACAGATATCGATGCTAAGCGTTCGGGTCCAGCGGTTGTTTTGCTGCAGGTTGGGCACACTGCAGTGCTGCCCCAGAATCAGCGGCGAGCCCTGGCCGAAACTCAGGTCCAGCTGTGAGCCGAGCCCGTTCAGGAAGGCGCCTATCAACAGGTTGGCAATATCCATCATCAACTCGCGCTCGATCTGATCGGTAATTTCACCTTCATGGCCGAGCAGGTGAGCCAGATCCTGGCTGCTGGAGTCGCTGAACATCAGCAGGGCCTCACCGGCAATGCCCGGGGCGATAAAGCCCTGACAGATGGTGGTCACCGGGTTGTCGCCGGTTGCCTGATGCAGCGCCATATCCAGTTCGCACAGTTCAACCAGCTGTACGCGCGGGATTGGCAGCTCAATAAAGACCTTCAGCAGTCGGGCAAGACGGTCGGCTGCCTGCCCCATGGCGACGTTGGCCAGCTCCTGGTAGCACTCGGTCAGCTCAAATGCCTGCGATACCGGGTCGAGGCCAAGGCTGCGAGTACGGTTCAGCGGCTGTGGACGTGCACCCTCAAGGTGGGTTTCAGCTTCGTCGCTGTGATTGGTTGAGCTTACGGAAAGCTCTTCGAGCAGGCCGAATGAGCGCAGGGATTGGGTCAGCAGGTCGGTATTCAGCGGTTTACGGATAAAGTCGAGCGCACCGAGCTGAATCACACGCTCACGCGCTTCCGGTTGAACATCGCCGGATACAACGATGGTCAGGGTGGGCAGGTCGTTGGCACGGATGCGCTCCAGTACCTGATAGCCATCCAGCAGCGGCATGTTAAGGTCGAGAAACAGCAGTTCACCCTTGCCGGCTCTGATCGCCTCAAGCGCTTCAAGACCATGACTGGCGTGTGTGATGTCTACATTCCATTGTACCAGCGCTCGCTCCATCTGCTTGCGAGCGAGGCGGGAATCATCACAGATTACGACGGATAGCGGTTTGCCCACCTTGGCTCCTGTTGATCGAAAATGATGCAGGTTCAGCCGAGGTTAATGAAAAAGGGCTTGGGTTACAATGACTAAAAAATGTCATCAACCGGTAACGCGTACCCTTTTGCTGCCCGTCAAGGTTTTGGGGGTCTGTTGCTTGCGGCGTTCTTCCAGGCGCGCATCGATGATGTTCTTCAGCGCAATCAGCAGTCCCAGGCCAACAAAGGCACCCGGCGGCAGGATGGCGAACAGGAAGCCGGGGTAATCCTCGAATATCAGCCATTTCCAGTTGCGTGCGGCTTCGCCGAACAGAAGGTGCATGTCACTGAACAGGGCGCCGGTGCCCAGCAGCTCACGCATGCCGCCCAGCAGGATCAACACGGCGGTGAAGCCGACACCCATCATCAGGCCGTCCAGTACCGAGGCACGCACCGGATTTTTGCTGGCAAAGGCATCGGCGCGACCCATGATGGCGCAGTTGGTCACAATCAGCGGAATGAAAATGCCCAGAATCAGGTAAAGTTCGTAGGTGAATGCCTGCATCAGCAGTTCGATTGCGGTCACGAACGAGGCGATGATCATGACAAAAATCGGCAGGCGCACGGTTTCCGGTACCAGCTTGCGGAAGGCGGATACGGTCAGGTTGGAGCTGACCAGCACCAGTGTGCTCGCCAGCCCAAGACCCAGTGCATTCACCACGGAAGCCGTGACGGCCAGCAGGGGGCAGAGGCCCAGCAGCTGGACCAGCGCAGGGTTGTTGGTCCAAAGGCCGTCCAGCGTAATCTTGCGGTAGTCGACGCTCATTGTGTGACTCCTGCCGCAGAAGCGGCGTCAGCAGTAACGGGTTGCAGCAGCTGTGCGCGGTGAGCCCGGAAAAATTCGATGGCGCGGGCGGTGGCGTTCACGACCGCACGCGGCGTGATGGTGGCACCGGTGAACTGATCAAATTTGCCACCGTCTTTTTTAACCGCCCAGTTCTCGTCACGATTAACCGCCATGCGAGCACCTTCAAAAGCCATAATCCAGTCGGATTTGCTCAGTTCGATCTTGTCACCCAGCCCGGGTGTCTCCTTGTGGCTGAGTACGCGCACCCCTGCGAGCGAGCTGTCGGCATTCACCCCGACCAGGAGCTCGATGTTGCCGCTGTAGCCATCCGGTGCAATCACCGGCAGCAGTACGGTAACGACTTCGCCTGAATTGATCGCCTGCCAGCCTGTGCTTCCGGAAGGATAGCCCAGTTCAGGCGCGGCACGGAACTGAATCTCGTGTGACAGCAGCTCGGGATCGACCGTCTTGGGCACAATTTCATACAGTGCACGGGCCTGAAACTCGGCCTTGTTGTGGGCGATTTTGTCGCGCGTGCCGAGCTGAGTGAAGGCGATGACAGCCGCGGTTACGATCGCAAAAATGCCGATGGCGAGTGCGTTGTTGCGAATGGCCTGAAAGATCTCGTTCATGCCTTGTCCCCTCGTCCCTTGTTGGCTCTGTTGTGGCCATAGCTGCGTGGCTGGGTGTAGATATCAATGAAGGGTGCAGCCAGGTTCATCAGCAGAACCGCAAACGCGACGCCATCGGGGTAATTGCCCCAGGTGCGAATAATGAAAATCAGAACACCAATACTGGCGCCAAACACGATGCGCCCCCGGTTGCTGGTGGCGCTTGAAACCGGATCGGTAATGATGAAGAACGCCGCCAGCATGGTGGCGCCGGTACTCAGGTGGAAGAACGGATCAGCGTAGCTGTCCGGGTCAAAACCGAAAAACATGCTGGCGCACAAGCCCAGTGCAACCAGCATGGAGATGGGTGCATGCCAGGTGATCACCTTGCGGTACAGCAGGAAGATGCCGCCCATCAGCCAGGCGGCGCTGACCGCATGCCAGGCGCCAATGCCCTGTGACAGCACAATTGACTGCCGCCAGGTTTCTTCAGTAGTCAGGCCTCCGCGGTGACGGATTTCGTCCAGAGGTGTCGCACCGGTGAAACTGTCATACCAGAGGGTATCCGCCGACACGAAGATGGCCTTCAACGTGTCGATCAGAGGCGCAATCTGCCAGCCTTCGCCGTTGAGCACGAAGGGGGCTGTCCAGCGGGTCATCTCCACTGGGAACGAGATCAACAGCAGAGCATAGGCCACCATGGCGGGATTGAACGGGTTCTGGCCCAGGCCGCCGTAAAGATGTTTGCCCAACACAATGGCAACAAATACACCGACCAGCGTCATCCACCAGGGCGCGAAGGGCGGAATCGCTACGGCCAGCAGCATGGCGGTGACAAGGGCGCTGCCATCGTTTAGATGGAAGAGAACCGGGCGCTTGCGCAGCTTGAGTATCGCGGCTTCAAGCCCCAGTGCCAGCAGGCCGGCCCAAACGATCTGGATTAAAGTGCCCCAGCCGAAAAAGACGGTCATGGCCAGAATGCCGGGCAGCATCGCCAGCATCACCAGACGCATCACGTTGGCAGTGCTGTTGGCCTTGTAGACATGAGGTGAACTCAGTCGGATCAGTGACATCGGTGTGCGATCCTGTCTTCAGTATCAGTTGGGTTTAGGCTGGCGAATGCTCGCTCAGGCTCTCGTTCAGGGCATCGGATTTCTTGCGGGCTTCCACCAGTTCGGTTTCCATCTCTCGACGTGCCTGCTCGTCTTCCGTTTTTGTCAGCGCGCGTTCCAGTTTGGTCACCGCTGCGCGGGCCATGGCAGCATCAATCTTGAGTTGCTTCAGGTCGACCCCTTTTTCGGCGGCCGCAGCGGCTTCTGCCTGCTCCGCTGCCTTGAAGGCCTGCTCGGCCGCACTCGACTTCTGTTCCAACTCAGTCAGAGTGGCGCGCAGTGCATCAATGCCATCAAGCCCCTTGTCTTCAGCGTTTTTGAGCGCATCGCGGGCCTTCTTCAGTTTGGTACGGGCAACCGCTGCAGCGGTTTTCAGCTGCTTCAGGTCCGGTGCAGCACTGGCTGCAGGAGCGGCGCTGCCGGGTTCGGCCTGTGCCTTGTCCGCTTCGGTATTCTTGCGTGCCTGCTGTGCGCGTGCGGCCTCTTCGGCACGGGCCTTGCGGCGCGCTTCCTTCTCGGCCTGTTCACGTTCGAGTCGTGCCTGACGGGCTTCAAAGCGCTGGCGAGCGTGGTCGGCCTTGCGCTGTTCGGTCTCTTCGTTACGGATCTCGGACTTGGCAAAGCGATAGTACTGTACCAGCGGAATACTGCTGGGGCAGACATAGGCGCAGGCGCCGCATTCGATGCAATCGAACAGGTTGTGGTTGCGTGCCTTGTCGAACTCACGCCCTTTGGAGAACCAGTACAACTGCTGTGGCAGCAGCGTGACGGGGCAGACCTGCTCGCACATGTTGCAGCGGATGCAGGGCTGCTCTGGTGGTGCCGGGGGCATCTCTTCATCGCTGGCGGCGATGATGCAGTTGGTGGTCTTGATCACCGGAATCTGATCATGCGCGACCGTAACGCCCATCATCGGCCCACCCATCACCAGCCGAAACAGACGGCCTTCATACAGGCTGGCAGCCTCCAGCAGGTCGGCAAAGGGCGTGCCGATCAGGGCTTCAAAGTTTTGTGGCTGAGCCACGGCATCGCCGGTCACGGTGACGATGCGTGAAATCAGAGGCTCGCCGAAATGTACCGCACGGTGGATCGCCGCTGCCGTGCCGACGTTCTGACACACGATGCCGATATCCGCCGGAATATGCCCACTGGGTACTTCGAGCCCGGTGAGCAGCTGAATCAGCTGGCGCTCACCGCCCGAGGGGTATTTGGTGGGCACGACGCGGATATCAATATTCAGGTCGCATCCCTTGAGTACCGCCTCCAGCGCGTGGATCGCCTGGGGCTTGTTGTCCTCAATGCCGATCATGATATGGCTGGGGCGCAGCAGGTGGCTGATGACGCGAATGCCGCTGAGAATGTCGGCGGCACGCTCGCGCATCAGCATGTCATCAGCCGTGATGTAGGGTTCACACTCGGCGGCGTTGATGATCAGCGTGTTGACGATATGGTCATCACCCAGATGCAGTTTCACATCAGTGGGGAAGCCTGCGCCCCCCATGCCGGCGATACCGCACTGACGGATGTGTTCGATCAGCGCCGAAGGCTCCAGCCGAGTGTAATCCTCCAGGCCTTGATGCTCGATCCACTCATCCTGACCATCGGCTTCCAGCGTAATGCAGTCAGACTCAAGGCCTGATGCGTGCGGCACCGGGTGTGGCCCGATGGAGCGCACAATGCCTGAGGTAGGGGCGTGCAGGGACGCGCTGATACGGCCCACCGGTTCGGCAATCAACTGCCCCTTGAGTACACGATCGCCCACATTGACCACAGGGGTGGCTGGAATGCCGATATGCTGCTGCAGCGGGATGTAGAACATCCTGGGCAGCGGCGCATGGGCAATCGGGGTTCGGGAAGACTGCTTCTTGTTTTCCGGCGGGTGAACGCCACCGTGGAACGCAAATACTTTGCCCATCAGTGTGCCTCCTGCTGTTCAACGCCGCGCCCACGGTCGGTGGCGATCAGGCTCAGGCTTGACGATTCAGTAGGCGAAGGCCATTTCCAGTTGGTGATGGTGGTTTCCACCGGAATCATATCGATACAGTCCACGGGGCAGGGTTCAACACACAGATCGCAGCCGGTGCACTCGTCGACGATGACGGTATGCATCTGCTTGGCGGCGCCCAGAATCGCGTCCACGGGGCAGGCCTGGATACATTTGGTGCAGCCGATGCATTCATCTTCGCGGATGAAGGCGACCTTTTTGACCTGTTCTTCACCGTGCTCGGCATCCAGCGGAACCGCTTCCACATCGAGCAGGTCAGCCAGTGCTTCGATGGTGCTCTGGCCACCGGGCGGGCACTTGTTGATCGCTTCACCATTGGCGATCGCTTCCGCGTAGGGGCGGCAGCCCGGATAGCCGCACTGGCCACACTGTGTTTGTGGCAGCAGGGAATCAATCTGATCCACGATCGGGTTGCCCTCGACACGGAAGCGCACTGAGGCATAACCCAGAATCACGCCGAACACGACCGCGAGGCTAAACAGGATAAGAACAGCGGTAATAACGGTAGTCATTGTTGCCTCCGCCTCAGAACTGCACGAGGCCGGCAAAGCCCATGAAGGCCAGCGACATCAGACCGGCGGTGACCATGCCGATGGCCGCACCGCGAAAGGGGACGGGGACATCGGCCACGGCGATCCGCTCGCGGATGGCAGAGAACAGTACCAGTGCCATCGAGAAACCGACGGCAGCACCGAAACCATAGGCGATCGACTCAAGGAAGCCGTTCTGCTTCTTGATATTGAGCAGGGCAACGCCGAGAACCGCACAGTTGGTGGTGATAAGCGGCAGGAAGATCCCCAGCAGCTTGTATAGCAGCGGGCTGGTTTTGTGCACCACCATTTCGGTGAACTGCACCACTACCGCGATCACAAGAATAAAGGCGATGGTCTGCAGGTATTCCAGCCCGAAGGGGGCCAGCAGGGTTGAGTAAACCAGATAGCTGCAGACGGACGACAGCGTCAGCACGAAGGTGGTGGCCAGGGACATGCCCATGGCGGTTTCCAGTTTGTTGGAAACACCCATGAACGGGCACAGCCCGAGGAACTGGACCAGTACGAAGTTATTCACCAGTACGGTGCTGATCAGGATGAGCAGAAATTCAGTCATAGCCCCTGTCAATGCCTCAAGCCCTGCCGGCAGAACCGGGCAGGGCGTATTAGATTCCGCTGAATTTTACCGGATTTATAACCTAAGGGTATAGATCCGCAGGCCGAGCGCAAGCGCTCGACCCCCGACTCAGATCAGATCTGCCTGCTGAATTTGCTGCAACAGCGTCTTGACCTGCGCTGTCGGGGTGAGATCTGAGTCTGTCTCCAGCACCAGATCCGCCTCAAGGTCATCACGCTGAGTCAGCAGCAACAGACCGGCAGCCTTGAGTGCGTTGACCTGCTCAGTGCTCTGGAAGGTCAACGCCAGCGGCAGACGGCCACGATTGAACAGCTGTTGCTCAAGCGTATACAGCAGCGTTGCGCCCTGAGTCGCGTCAGTGGCCTTGATCTGAACCAGCGCGGCTTTCTGGCCAAAGCGCTCGGCGCGCTGCTGAGTGCTGATGATGGACTCGGCGTGCAGCTCAACCGCACTGTCATCTTCAGCTTCGGCCTGAATCATGCCCGCTGCAACGGTGGCGTTGGTCAGCCGGTCCACAATAATGAACGAGCCGGTGCCCTTGTGACGACGGTAGTCGTCGGCCACCACAGCGCGCTCCAGGCTGATCTCGACCTGAGCGATCTCGTTCAGACCCAGAGTCGCTGCCGGGCTCTGTTCCAGCGTGTTGACGTCGATCCGGTGACGAATCGCGCTGACACGTCCCGCGGTACGGGTGCTGGCCAGCTTGATTTCGTAGTTGCGCCCCGGAATCAGTTCCTGTTCCGACATCCAGACCAGGTGGGCTGCAAAGCGGTTGGTTGCTTCCGGTACCTGATGGCTGTGTACGATCAGGTCGCCACGGGATACATCAATTTCATCTTCCAGCGTCAGCGTCACCGACATGGGGGCAAACGCCTCGGCCAGCTCGCCATCAAAGGTTACGATCGATTTCACCTTGCTGGATTTGCCGGAGGGCAATACCGTCACCGCATCACCCGGGCGCACGATACCGGCACTCAGGGTACCGCAGTAGCCACGGAAGTTCAGATTGGGGCGGTTGACGTACTGCACCGGGAAGCGCAGTTCATCAAAGTTGGCGTCACCGGCAATCTCCACGTTTTCCAGTGTCTGCATCAGCGAATCGCCGCTGTACCAGGGCATGTGCTCTGACGGGTTGACCACGTTGTCGCCCTTCAGGGCCGAGATCGGCGCGAAGTGAATATCTTTCAGCCCCAGGCCCTGGGCAAAGTCCAGGTAGTCCCGCTTGATCTGCTCAAAGCGCTCTTCGCTGAACTCCACCAGATCCATCTTGTTGATCGCCACCACGGTGTGCTTGATGCCCAGCAGTGACACGATGAAGCTGTGACGGCGGGTCTGCACCTGTACCCCGTGACGGGCGTCGATCAGGATGATCGCCAGATCACAGGTGGACGCACCGGTCGCCATGTTGCGGGTGTACTGCTCGTGCCCCGGGGTATCGGCGATGATGAACTTGCGCTTGGCGGTGGAGAAGTAGCGGTAGGCCACATCAATGGTAATGCCCTGTTCACGCTCGGCCTGCAGGCCGTCGACCAGCAGTGCCAGGTCGATGTCGTCGCCAGTGGTGCCGACTTTCTTGCTGTCGTTATGAATCGCGGCCAGCTGATCTTCATAGATCATTTTGGAGTCGTGCAGCAGACGACCGATCAGGGTGGATTTGCCGTCGTCCACACTGCCGCAGGTAAGAAAGCGCAGCAGCTCCTTGTTTTCGTGCTGGTCCAGATAGGCGTCGATGTCGGTGGCGATCAGATCAGATTGATGACTCATAATGCTGTACTCAAATATCCGTTAACGAGATGGCGGTGGCGGCTCAGAAATACCCTTCGATCTTCTTCTGTTCCATTGAGCCGCTGCTGTCGTGGTCGATGGCGCGGCCCTGGCGCTCTGACGTGGTGGTCAGCAGCATCTCCTGAATGATCTCGGGCAGGGTGTCGGCATCGGATTCCACGGCGCCGGTCAGCGGGTAACAGCCCAGCGTACGGAAACGGATATTCTTCATCATCGGCACTTCGCCATCCGCCAGCGGCAGACGCTCGTCATCGACCATGATCAGCATGCCATCGCGCTCAACCACCGGGCGAACGGCGGAGAAGTAGAGCGGTACGATGGGGATCTGCTCCAGATGGATGTACTGCCAGATGTCCAGCTCGGTCCAGTTCGACAGCGGGAACACGCGGATGCTCTCGCCTTTGTCGACACGGGTGTTAAAGGTGTTCCACAGCTCCGGGCGCTGGTTCTTCGGGTCCCAGCGGTGGTGCTTGTCGCGGAAGGAGAACACGCGCTCCTTGGCGCGGGATTTCTCTTCGTCGCGGCGTGCACCGCCGAAAGCGGCGTCGAACTTGTACTGGTTCAGCGCCTGCTTCAGCCCCTGTGTCTTCATGATATCGGTGTGCTTGGACGAGCCGTGGGTGAAGGGGCTGATCCCCATCTCGACCCCTTCCGGGTTGATATGCACAATCAGGTCCATACCGGCTTCCTGCGCCATGCGGTCACGGAACTGGATCATCTCCTTGAACTTCCAGGTGGTATCCACATGCAGCAGCGGGAAGGGCGGCTTGCCCGGGAAGAACGCCTTGCGTGCCAGATGCAGCATCACGGAAGAGTCCTTGCCGACAGAATAGAGCATGACCGGATTGTCGAACTCGGCAGCCACTTCACGGATGATGTGGATGCTCTCGGCTTCGAGCTGTTTGAGATGGGTCAGGCGGTGTTCCGGCAACAGATTCATCATTCGACTCTTTCACTTGGTTGCGACACGAAATCCCCGGAGGGCTAATAACTGGATGGCATTATGTCGAACCGCCAATAAAATAAAAAAGAATATATATGAATTTTTATATTCCTTATGGAGATATGCAGCCTATTTGACTAAAGGTTATAACAAAATTATCAATTAGTATTTTACGTTATAAAGACAGGTCGGTAACATGACGACCTGTTTCAATGACGCTCAGTAGAAAGGTTGAACTGACATGTACCAGTACACCGAAGTGGATCAGAAGCTGGTAGACGAACGGGTGGCGCAGTACCGCGACCAGACCCGTCGCTACCTTGCAGGCGAGCTGCCGGACGAAGAGTTCCGCGCATTGCGCCTGATGAACGGCCTTTATATACAGCGTCAGGCACCGATGCTGCGTGTGGCGGTTCCCTATGGTCTGATGTCTTCGATCCAGATGCGCAAGCTGGCGCACATCGCGCGCACCTATGACAAGGGCTACGGTCACTTCACCACCCGTACCAATATTCAGTACAACTGGCCTACGCTGGAGTCGGTACCGGATATTCTGGCCGAGCTGGCCGAAGTGCAGATGCACGCCATCCAGACTTCGGGCAACTGTATTCGCAACACCACCACTGACCCCTACGCCGGCGTCATCGCCAGTGAGCTGGAAGATCCGCGTCCCTGGTGCGAGATCATCCGTCAGTGGTCCACGCTTCACCCGGAATTCGCCTACCTGCCGCGCAAGTTCAAGATCGCCGTCACCGGTGGTCCCGAAGACCGTGCCGCTTCGCAGGTTCACGACATCGGCCTGCATCTGGTCAAGAACGCGCAGGGCGAGATCGGCTTTGAAGTGCTGGTCGGTGGCGGCCTGGGCCGTACCCCGGTGATCGGCAAGCAGATCCGTCCCTTCCTGGAAGGGCGTGACCTGCTCTCCTATCTGGAAGCGATCATCCGCGTGTACAACCTGAACGGTCGTCGTGACAACAAGTACAAGGCGCGCATCAAGATTTTGGTAAACGCCATGGGCATTGATGCCTTCCGCGAGCAGGTCGAAGCCGAGTGGGCCGAGATCCGCGAATCCGATCTGCGCCTGTCGCAGGACGAGATTGACAGGGTTAAGGCCCAGTTTGCACCGCCGGCCTACGCGGCGGATGCGGTCAACAATGACCTGAACGCCCAGCTGGCCGAGAACGATGACTTCCGCGTCTGGTACGAGCGCAACACCGTTGAGCACAAGGTGCCGGGCTACCGCATCGTTGTGGTATCGCTCAAGCCCTACCTGAAGGCGCCGGGCGATATCACCGACGTGCAGATGGATACCGTGGCCGATCTGGCGGACCGCTTCTCTTTTGGCGAGATTCGCGCCACCCATCACCAGAACCTGGTGCTGGCCGACGTGAAGCAGGGCGATCTGCTGCAGGTATGGAAGATCCTCAACGCCAACAACCTGGCGCGGCCCAATATCGGCACCCTGACCGACATGATCGTCTGCCCCGGTTTTGATTTCTGCGGTCTGGCCAACGCCCATACCCTGAACATCGCCGAGCAGATCAACGAGAAGTTCGAACAGGTGGACTACCTGCATGACGTGGGCACCATCCGTCTGAACATGTCCGGCTGCATCAACGCCTGTGCGCACCACCATGTGGGCCACATCGGTATCCTCGGCGTCGACAAGAAGGGCGAGGACTGGTACCAGTTCACCCTGGGCGGTTCGTCCGAGGCGGATGCGGCGCTGGGCAAGGCACTGGGCAAGGCGATTGCCGCCGACGAGGTGGCCAACACCATCGAAAAGATTTTGCTGACCTACATTGAACAGCGTGAATCCGAAGAGGAAAGCTTCCTCGATCTGGTACGCCGTGTGGGTGTGGACCCCTTCAAGGAGGCTGTATATGGCGCTGATCATTGATCGCAAACCGGTAACCGAAGACCGTTGGCAGTGGCTGGCGGATGATCAGGCGCTGCCCGCCGAAGGTCCGGTCGTATTGCCGCTGGCACGCTGGCTGGACGAAGCCGATGCACTGGCAGGCCGTGAAACCGGTGTGCAGGTGAACGGTGACGACGACCTGCAACAGGTACTGGCACTGCAGGACCGTGTCAGCCTGTTTGCGGTGGAATTTCCGGCCTTTACCGATGGCCGCGGCTTCAGCATCGCACGCCTGTTGCGACGCGGCGGCTTCAAGGGTGAAATCCGCGCCATTGGCGACGTGACCCGTGACCGTCTGGCGCATCTGGAACGCTGCGGCTTCAACGCCCTGCAGGTACCGGACGAGCGCTACAGCCCGGACGTGTTGCAGGCGTTTGACGAAATCGGCGTCCATTACCAGGGCGGTGCGTCACTGGCACGCCCGGCCTATCCTCAGAGCTGAACCGGAATCAGGAGACAACCAATGAGCATCGATCTGGCTGCCGCCAACGCGGAACTGGCGGGCAAAACCCCGCAGGAGATCATCGCCTGGGCCATCGCCCACAGCGACAAGCCGCTGGTCACGACCAACTTCCGCCCGTATGAGTCGGTGATTCTGCACATGGCCGTGCAGGTCAAGCCGGACATTGAGGTGCTGTGGGTCGATTCCGGTTACAACACCTCGGCCACCTACCGCTTCGCGGAAAAGCTGATCAAGGACCTGAACCTGAACATCCACACCTTCATCCCGCAGATGAGCGCAGCCCGTCGCAACGTGCTGATGGGCGGCATCCCGGATGTGGACGATCCTCAGCATGACGAGTTCACCCGTCAGGTGAAACTGGAACCCTTCCAGCGCGCCCTGGCCGAACTCAAGCCCGACCTGTGGCTGAACGCGATCCGCAAGGACCAGACCGAATTCCGCCAGTCACTGGATATCGTGACGGCCAGCAAGGACGGCATCATCAAGGTGGCGCCGCTGTTCAACTGGACCGAAGCCGACATGGACGCCTACCTGGCCGAACACAATCTGCCCAACGAACACGACTACTTCGACCCCACCAAAGCGCTCGAAACGCGCGAGTGCGGACTGCATACGCAGTTGTAAGCGTGTAAGGCCTCGCCGCTCGGCGGGGCCTTTTATCCCTACCCCATCTTTTCTGTCATTTATCCAGTCAGCTTGCCTGCCTTCATATGATGTCGTACCCTTTTATGTACATCCAAATGTACAAAGGTGGTTTCCATGTCAAGGGTTCGTGTCGATGAAGATATTCGTCCCCTGTCCGAATTCCGGGCAGGCGTAGCCTCGTTTGTAAAACAGATCCATGAAACCCGCCGCCCTATGGTGCTGACGCAGCGGGGCCGCGGAGTCGCCGTATTGGTGGATGTCCATGAGTACGAGAGAATGCAGGAGCGCCTTGAGATTCTGGAAGAGCTATATAAGGCGGAAGAACAGATAGCCTCCGGTGATGGCATCGCGCATGAAGACGCGAAAAACAGGGTTTTGAGTAGGCTTGCTCCATGAAGATTGTTTGGTCCCCGCTCGCGCTTGAGCGTGTGGAAGATACAGCCCGCTATATAGCAGAAGATAACCCGGATGCTGCGGTGCGCTGGGTGGAGGACTTGTTCTCTGCGGTAGAACGGTTAGCCGACTTTCCTGAAAGTGGACGAATGGTTCCCGAGGTAGGGTCGCCCCGTATCAGGGAGCTGATATTCGGAACGTATCGGGTTATTTACAGTGCCAAAGGTCGCGTTGATATTCTGACCGTGCGTCGCAGTAGCCAGTTGTTGCGTATGTCCGAGATCGGTGCTGATGAAGAATGACCAGTGGCTGCACAATTTTTCGCCGTTCTGCAGTTCAGCAGTTCCGCAGCTCCAAAGCGGTGCACGGGTAGCCTGTCAAACCTCATACACCATTGTGATGAGGTGCCGCGTACTATAAATCATGTCTTCCGATGACTTCGGTTATTGTATCCACATTGATTCTTCAGAGTGGTTGAGTAAGCACTGTTGACACTACAGGATAAAGCGAACATTTATTTCTTCTGCCATTCGGGTCAGGCCCGTTGGTAAAGGGGACAGATCTTTTAGTTTTGTTGTTGAAACTGCCACTGGCCGATCTGTCCATTGTGCGGGGCCACTGCGCTGCATTGGGTAGCGGAGCTGATATTTCAGGCCGATTGGCGCGTAGTCGACGACGATAATCGGCATCTGAGCGAGGGTGGGGAGACAGGACGCGACGGTCTGCCTCGGCAGTGCCGGGGTTCAGTGCGTTCGCAGCGTGGACGTGGGCCGAAAACCGCGCTAGATTTGAGGCAATGGGACGACAAAGGGATGCCGCATATGGCCAGCGAGGGCTCAGGGACCACCAACATCACGAGGGACGGGATGCTTCGAGCATCCGGCGACCCCGTGCCCTTGAAAAGCTTTTCCCTTATAAACAGAAGCCACTGCCACCCGGATGGGCGCTTGAGTTCAACAGACATTTATACGTCTGCGGGGCAGAACGTATAAATGCTTAGATGTTAGGCTCTATAAGGAGGTTGAGTGGATAAGGTTGACCAGTACAAACAGAGCATCGGTAAGTTCGTATTCAGTGAGCTTGTCATTTTTATGTCGCAGGTCTTGGTTTTTTTCATGGTTGCAGTTTTTACGTCGAACTTTTTGAACAGTGAAGATAAGCTTGTAGCATTTGCTAATCAAAAAATAAACGATGGATCTCTCACAGAAGTAGGGCTGACGTTTTTAGCAATTCTGGTAGTTATTGGGCTGTTCTCTGCGCTAGGCCGAATATTTGATAATAAATATGTCGAGTTTTACGTTAATGAAGTTTTATGTGAAATGCCAAATACTATTTATGTATTCGGATCATCTGCAACGGGAACGATGTTGGCAATTTCTTTGTTTATCTATATGAATCCGGCAGAAGGCACTTCGGCAAAAGGATTTGCTGCGCTATCACTGCTTTTCGCTTTCATGATGTTTTTGTATGGGGTTGCTTTCAGTTATGCATTTAAGCGGAAAACACACATCATAAAAAGTCCTAACAAATCATGCAGCAGACCGCTGACGCGGCAGCAGATTGAGGCGTTATACAGACCGACCGATCAAAAAACAGAAAATAAGGACATAAAGGAGTAATTAATGGCAGATCTTGCTTCGCAACCGACATCAATTCAGTCAATATACAGTTGGTACAAGGATAATAAGCTGTTTGTCAATCGGCGGTACCAAAGAAAGCTCGTGTGGACTCAAGAAGAAAAACAGAGATTGATCGAGTCAATACTTAAAAAGTATCCAATTCCTGCAATATTGATTTCGGAACGAGATCAAAGTGGCACGTACGAAATAATAGATGGCCTTCAGCGACTTCATGCGATAGTTTCTTTTATCGAGACATCTTTTCCTACATTGGAAGGAGATTATTTTAATCTAGACTATTTTCCAACTGCCAAAAGTAACGCTGAGGCTGGCAACTTCGAGCAAACTGAATCTGCCGATCTTATTGACCAAAAACAAGTTACTACGATACTTGATTACTCGTTGGCATTATCTGTCATGAGAAATGCAACGGAACAGGAAGTAAACGATGTTTTTGACAGGATTAACACGTACGGTCATAGGCTAAGCGATCAAGAAAGAAGGCAGGCAGGCATAAAAAATGACTTCTCTGAGGCTGTTAGGCATATAGCTTCTGAAATTAGGGGGGATGACTCCTCAGATATATTAACACTCAATTTGATGCCATCCGTAAGCGTCGATTTGCCAATGACCAAGCATGGTTATGAAGTTCGTGCCGAAGAAGTATTTTGGGTGCAGCAGGGGATTTTGAGATCAACTGATCTAAGGGATAGTGAGGATGAGCAGTGTATAGCGGATATTGTGGCGTCGATTGTGGGTGGGCAATTGATCACCAGATCCAAAGATGCACTAGATAAAATATATATCGACGGAAGTGACGAAAATAAAAGAATAATAGATGCTTTAGATGTTTATGGGGTGGATAGGATTTCTGAAGAATTTAAATTTTGCATAGATGAAGTGCAAAAAATTTGTAATGATGGAAAAGAAACAAAATTGAGGGACTTGCTATTTGCCAAGAGAACGACTAACGCATTCCCATCAGTTTTTGCTACCTTATTTATATCGCTGCACGAGATATTTGTAGTTGATAAAAAATTAATATCAGATTATCAGAAAGCTAAAAACTCTTTAGATAATTTGATAATAAGAATTGAGTCGGGCCGAAAGGCTGGGTCTCCAGAAGAGCGCAGAAAAAATATAGACACCGTGAAGGGACTTTTGGCGAGCTGCCTTATTGATGCTAAAGGCACGCAACATATATATGGAACTCACTCAACTGTTGAGATCCAAACCTCTATTCGAAGGTCAGAGATTGAACATCCATATTATGAGTTAAAACAAGGTCTTTTGAGCCTTTCTGAAAATAGAGAAAGAGATCTTAATGTCATAAATAAAGTAATTAAAACTATTTGTGCAATGGCTAACAATGGGCCTCAATCTTCTGGAAAAATAATAATTGGAGTTGCAGATAAGGAGTCGGATAAAGAAAGAATTAAGAAGCTCGACCATATAGAGCCGAAGCCGATTGGTAAGAGGTATGTTGTAGGGGTAAGAAGAGAAGCTGAAAGTCTTGGGCTTTCAGTAGAACAGTACTTCTCTGTTTGGAAAGATGGTATTCGAAATTCTGACTTATCTTTGACGTTAAAGGACTCTGTTCTTTCCAATATAGATTACAATGACTTCTTTGGTCTCGGAGTGATCACAATCACCGTTCCGCCTCAAAAGGAAATGTCATATGTTGGCGATGATACCTATTTTAGGAGCGGTGATGATACATTAAAGGCTGAAAACGCAAAACAGATTGCTTCAATAGCAAAGCGGTTCTAGATTTTTTCTGCATAACCAGTGCATCAAGTCGACCGCTTTGAGCTGACGCTCCAAGCGGCGGCTTATTCGAGGCGTTATGGGTTCTGAGACCTAAGTGGCTACCAATAAAGGATTGTAAGACTTGAATTATATAGAAAGATTAATAAATGCGGTTGACTACACGCACAGCTTAGGATTGAAGGTTGAAAAATCTCCGATACCGCTAGGCGAAAAGATTGAATCTTCAACTATGCAAGATATTTTTCAACTATGTGGTGATGCGTTATACCACTATGGTTATCAAACTTCAGAAGATCTAGCTGGTGAATGTACGCCTGTACATTTAATGCTAATGTCTCATCTTAAAAGTGACCTGAACATTGAAAGCTTTATTACGGTAGGTGATAGATATTGGAATGATTACGTTTATTGTGAGATGTCTAAAGATTCTATAGAAAGTGAACTGAAGAAGCCGAGTATTGGTGGAGACATTAAGGCTCATGTTTGGCTGACCCTTACAGATGGTACGATTTTAGACTGTACTGCAGAGGCACATGCTGATCTCCTTTTCAAGCGCGGTCTACATCCTGCCCATAAATGCATAATGCTCGTTGATCCAAACCAAGAAGAAAGCGCGAAATCTGGATATCACAGGCCTTATCTGATAGGAACTGATTTTTTAGAAAAGACAGGGATGTATCGGATTGTATATCGATAACAAGCATTGCAGCGGACAAGCTGCTGAATGCGGCGTTAGGCTTCCGAGTTACCCACGAACAGTAGACACCTTCTATAGTTAGGTGGACTTACCCCGGTGCGGACGGTGGGATCGCTGGCCGTCAGTTAAGAGCAACAACGAGAGAAAGGCAGATGAGCGAGCACGATGCACGGTTTTGGGACCGGGCCGCCAAAAAATATGCAGCCTCTCCAATTGATGATGAGGCGGGGTTCGAGAGGACGCTGGCGCGCACGCGTGCGTTGATGCCGCCCGAGGCACGGGTGCTGGAACTTGGCTGTGGCACCGGTACGGCAGCCCTGTGTCTGGCTGATTCTGTGAAAAGCTACGTTGGCACGGACATTTCAGCGGGCATGATCGCCATTGCACAAGTTAAGCTGGAAACAGCCCGCCAAAGCGGCTTGAATGCGACGTTGGCGTTCCGCCAGGCAACCGCTGATACCTTGGCCCGTGAGGGTGTACAGTATGATGTGGTGCTGGGGTTTAACTACCTGCATTTGGCAGGCAGCCTGCCTGTGGTGCTCGCTCAAATTCATTCGATGCTTGTGCCGGGTGGGCTGTTCATCGCCAAAACCCCTTGTGTCGGTGATATGAATCCTCTTATCCGCCTTGCCATCCCGGTTATGCGTCTCGTGGGCAAGGCCCCGAGCGTCGTGACCACATGCTCCTCGGGTTCGCTGGTACAAGCGATCGGTGAAGCGGGGTTTGAAATACTTGAAAACGAACGGCACGGCACGAAGAAAAGTGACTACCGTCCCTTTATTGTCGCTCGGGCGATCTGACTCTGCCTGACCTCAGGCATGCGGGAGTGCGCGCTCCCGCGCCGCCCCGGGTTTAAGGGTGTATCCCTGACGCGAAATCAAAAATGGTCATGAACAGGAAAAAACATGAAAAAACAGCTGCTGGTCTTACTGATACCCTTCCTGCTGTTGGCAGGATGTGCGAGTAGCCCGTCTGCTCTCCGACATGATGTCGCCGTGTCGTATGACACCGAGCGTATCGCCTATGATGTGGCCGGAGAGGGCGAAACGGCGCTGATTTTCGTTCACGGCTGGAGTTGTGACGGGCGCTACTGGCAAGAGCAGGTCCCGGTATTCGCGAAAGACTATCGGGTCATTACGGTCGACCTGGCAGGGCATGGGCATTCCTCATTGGAGCGATCCGATTATTCAATGCTGTCCTTCGCGCAGGATGTGAAGGCCGTTATGGACAGGGAAAATATTGGTCGCGCGGTTCTGATCGGGCATTCAATGGGAGGTGGCGTGATTGCCGAGGCGGCCAGGCTCATGCCGAAGAGGGTTGTGGGTATTGTCGGGGTCGATACCCTGCAAAACGTAGGGGAGCGTACACCAGAGAGCGTCATTGAGGAGATGGTAACGCCATTTGAGTCTGATTTCAGAACGGCGACGCAGGGTTTTGTTTCACAAATGTTCCCGGCAGGCACCGATCAACAGCTGATGAACTGGATAATGGAAGATATGTCATCAGCGCCCAAGGCGCCGGCCATGAGTGCCTTTCGTAACTACCTGGGCCAGTATGTCAGCGGAGATGCCGCCGCTGTCTTCAAGGATGTCAGTGTTCCTGTGGTCTCAATAAATGCACGACTATGGCCGACCGCATTTGAAGAAAACCAAAAGCATATTAAAGACTATCAGCTTCTCTATATTGAGGATTCAGGCCACTTTCCCATGCTGGAAAGGCCCGACGCCTTTAATGCGCTGTTACAACAGGCCATTGAGGCAATTGAAACGCGCAATGGCATCTAGCCTTTGCATCGCATGCGCGCCGGTGTCTCCGCTGTTGTGAGACACCCGTGACTGGGAACCGGGGCATTAGTGTCGTTGAATCCAGAGTGGAAAGCGATCACTGTGGCAGCGCGAATGGCTGCATAAAAATCAGACAGGACGACAGATACCTTGACAGTTACTGCGGGCGTTCGTCTTGACGTACGTACTCAAAAGCGTACACTTGGTGAAAAGTTGAACACGCAAGAGGTGCGTCATGACCGGAATCACAGCCACTGAGGCGCGCAGCAACCTTTATCGGTTGATTGACGAGACCGCCGAATCCCACCAGCCAATCGTCATCATGGGTAAGCGGAATAAAGCCGTCCTGGTTTCCGAGGAAGACTGGTCTGCAATTCAGGAAACACTTTACCTACTCTCCGTACCCGGTATGCGGGAGTCTATTCGTGAGGGTATGGTTACTCCCGTGGATGAATGCGATGAGGAGCTGAACTGGTGACATGGAAGTTGGTTTACACCAAACAAGCCCAGAAGGACGCAAAGAAGCTGGCCTCCAGCGGCCTCAAACCAAAAGCCGAAGAGTTATTGGCACTCATTGCAGAAGATCCGTACCGCAAGCCACCCCCGTTCGAGAAGTTGATTGGTGATCTTGCGGGTGCCTATTCACGCCGAATCAATATCCAGCACCGTCTGGTATACCAAGTGCTTGAAGACGAGAAAGTGGTAAAAGTCCTCCGTCTCTGGAGCCACTACGAATGATGCATAACCAGTCGCTGTTGCCGGACAATTTCTCCACCGCTTCGCGGCTACAAAATTGCCGCAAAGCTCTATGTTATGTTTGTTCTCTCAGGCACCTTGGCTGCCTTCATGAGAGGCCGTACTCTTTAACGTACACTAAATCGTACAGAGATGATTCCCATGTCTAGAGTTCGTGTCGATGAAGATATCCGTCCCCTGTCCGAATTCCGGGCAGGCGTAGCCTCATTTGTAAAACAGATCCATGAAACCCGCCGCCCTATGGTGCTGACGCAGCGGGGCCGCGGAGTCGCCGTATTGGTGGATGTTCACGAGTACGAAAGGATGCAGGAGGGCCTTGAAATTCTGGAAGAGCTATATAAGGCGGAAGAACAGATAGCATCCGGTGATGGCATTGCGCATGAAAACGCGAAAAACAGGGTTTTGAGCAAGCTGGCTCCATGAAGATTGTTTGGTCCCCGCTCGCGCTTGTGCGTGTGGAAGATACAGCCCGCTATATAGCAGAAGATAACCCGGATGCTGCGGTGCGCTGGGTGGAGGACTTGTTCTCTGCGGTAGAACGGTTAGCCGACTTTCCTGAAAGTGGACGAATGGTTCCCGAGCTAGGATCGCCCCGTATCAGGGAGCTGATATTCGGTACGTATCGGGTTATTTACAGTGCCAAAGATCAACACGGCTCTAAACGGTTGCGTGAGCCGGTCGTTAAATTTATTGACCGCACCTGTTAACAGGTGCTATCTATAGCACCAAATCGTTGGCCAGGTAATCACTATGCAAGTGAAATTTTCCGAGGATGTCGTTCCTCTATCAGACCTGAAGGTCAACCCCGGAAAGGTGGTTGGTCGAGCGCAAGATACGCATCGCCCCATCCTGCTCACCAGTCGTGGTCGCGGCATAGCTGTTGTTCAGGGACTCGAGGATTATGAGAGAACCGCAGAGGAATTGCGGTTTGTAAAGGCGGTGGCGCAGGGGCTTGTGGATGTTCGCGAGGGCAACACCCTATCGTTGGATGACGCCAGGAAAGCGTTGGGTATCAAGTAAATGGAATTACGCATCGCCCAGTCCGCTCTTGAGGACTTACAGGCTATTCAGGCGTATTACAAAGAGCAGGATGTGCCACATGTCGGTGATGATTTCGTGGCTGCTATCCTGGAGCACTGTGAAATGCTTCAAATCCACCCCGATGCTGGCCGAGTTGTGCCTGAATTCAACATGGACACGATTCGAGAATTGATTCACGCGCCGTTTCGAGTTGTCTATCTCAGGCAGCCGAGAGAGGTTGTGCTCATACGCGTCTGGCGGAGTGAGAGGCAGCTCGAATTACCAGCAAACGCAACATAATCAGCCATGCACCGGATGCCAGGCTCTCTGCTACGCTGCGATTCTGTCACCGGTGATCGCGGGCGTTAGCTGTGATTTCCTCGCCCGCAAAAGTGATACTATAGTGCCACTATCAGTCTGATTCAGGGTGCTCCCATGAAAGTTGAGCTTGTTACAAACCTTAAGCGCCAAGCCACGAAAATCCTGGCTGACCTGCACCAGTCCAAAGAGCCGGTACTGATCACCGAGCATGGTCAGCCATCCGCATACCTTGTCGATGTGCAGGATTACGAGTTCATGCAACGTCGCCTTGAGTTGCTTGAAGGGCTCTCACGGGGAGAGCGTGCTGTACTTGAAGGAAGAACGTACAGCCAAACTGAGGCCAGGGAGAAAATGAGTAAATGGCTGAAGTAATCTGGACGGAGCCTGCGCTTCAAGAACTGGATGCCATCGCTGAGTACATTGCTCTGGATAATCCAGTTGCTGCAGGTCATCTGGTTCAGAACGTTCTCGATAAGACCGGGCGTTTGGAAGACTTTCCCCAATCTGGACGAATTCCTCTAGCAGTCTGTCGGGTTTTCGATAGCCCTGTGAGATAATCCCCCTATTATCGAGATCGAGCTATGACCGGAACGTCATCATGAGCCGCTTTATT